>JAGBIC010000019.1 GCA_017935185.1 Alistipes sp.
CCACTTTTTAGCCGTAAAAAGTGGAGCAAAAAGCGGCGCAACGACGAATTTTCGGGGTCAAACGAACAAATTTCCTAAAACGGATGCGTGCGCACTTTTACTACGTGAAAAGGTCTCCGTTTTTTAACGGAAATTTATCCGCCTGCCCTTTCTCCGAAAATTCATCAATGCGGATTTTTTCCTCGCCTGCAACTATATCCCGTCATTCCCCGACACCGCAGGTGGCGAAGGGAATCCTCCACTAAACAGCACATCTTGCTCACTTCCCCGAGGATGCCCATCGCTGCTGTGCAGCGGGGCATGACGTGGGGGAACTCGCTAAAGTTCATAATGTGGAATGACGTACTGAGAAATCAATTTTGAGCCGACGCTGTGGAGCGAGAGCAGAGGGAGATTGCTCACTTTGCCGAGCCGCGAGGAGGAAACGACGATTTTATCGTCGTAATTTTGAATTTTGAATTCCCCTTACTCCTCCCAGATATCTCCCAGAGCCATCACCAGCTCGGCATAATTTATATACTGCTGCGAGATGAGTTGCACCAGCTGTAGTTGCGACTCATACCACGTCTGACGTGTGGTAATCACATCGAGATAGTTGTTCTGCCCCAAACGATATAGCGCCTCGGTCATATCGGCTATACGCCTGTTTGCCTCGACATAATCGACATAGGCAGCTATCTGACCGCGATATGTCGCCACCGCCACCAGCGCCGACTCGACCTCTTCAAGCGCCTGCAACACCGTCTGCTCATACTCCAGCACCGCCTCATCATAGTTCGCCCTCGCTATCTGCTCGGCACGGCGCAGACGACCGAAGGCAAAGAGTGGCTGCACCATACCTGCCGTAGCGTCCCAACTCCAATAGCCATCCTTGAACAACTCCTTGACATTGCTCCCGAGCAATCCGCCACTCCCCGTCAGCGCCACCGACGGAAATCGGTTCGACCTCGCCACGCCGACCTTTGCCGCCGCAGCCTGCAACTCATAATACGACTCCATGATGTCGGGCCTACGACCAAACAGCTCCGATGGCACTCCCGATGGCACCTGTGCCGGCAGGGCTGCGAGAGTCAAATCGGCCAAAGCGCTATCCGACAGCGGTTGCGGCGTCTGCCCCAACAACACCGCCAACGACAGCGAAGCCTGCTTCAGCGCCCTGTCATACTGCTCGATATCGGCCGCAGCACCATACACCAGACTGTTGGCCTGCTCGCTGTCGAGCGCAGTGGAAACACCGTAATAGACCATCGAATCAATCAACGCCGCCGAGGTCTGTCGCAACTCATAGCTGCGGCGTGCGATATTAAGGCTCTGATTACACTCACGCATGGTGAAATAGGCCTGCGCCACCTCTTTTGTCAGCGAGAGCAACACCCCTCGGTGCGCCCACTCCGACGAGAGTATCTCGGCACGCATCTCACGTGTGGTGTGGCGCAACGCCCCGAAGAGTGAGACATTCCACGACACCGAAGGTTGCAACACAATCTCGTAGCTCTTACCCAGCGGAGTCTTGTAGCTGCTCTCGGCCGAAAGCTCTGCCTCAAGCGACGGCAAAAATTCGGCACGTGCCGCCGCCAAAGCATAGCGGGCCGACTCTATGCGTGACGCCGCGACAGCTATATCGCGGTTATTCTCCAACGCCACACGCTCAAGCGAGTCGAGCATGGGGTCGTTATAGATCTGCCACCAGCCTTTACCATCAGGCAGGGTATCGAATCTCGCCACCGCACCATCCTCATAGATATATTGCGAGGGGAAATCCACATTCGGCATGGGCAGCTGCGCAGCACAACCCGCCACACACACCGCCACCGCCAGACCGACAAACAACCTTAAAAAACATCTCATATCACTGCAATTTTATACCTTTAGCCTTCAACTTCTCGAAACCACCAACCTTTGCCACCAGATAGTAGGCAGCGGGGTAGAGGAATATTCCCACCACAGTCGCCAGCAACATTCCGCCCACCAAAGCCACACCCATAATATTTCGGGCGGTGGAGTAGAGCCCCGAGGCAAAAATCAGCGGCATGACACCCAAAATAAAGGCCATGGCGGTCATTATAATCGGGCGCACACGCTCTTTGGCAGCCGCCAGCGAAGCCTCGAAGAGCGAAATCTCGCGCGACGAGAAGAATATCGTATCGGCATACTCCACAACCAAAATGGCATTTTTGGCCGCCAGACCGATAAGCATAACGAGCGATATCTGCATATATATATCGTTCACGAAATGGGCACTCGCAAGATGCGCCGCAAGCGTAGCCACCAAAGCACCCGCAACCGCCACAGGAACACTCATCAGGATAGCCAGCGGCAACCCCCAGCTGTTATAGAGCGCCGCCAGAGCCAGAAAGACAAACACCAGAGCCAGCAGATAGGCCATATAACCCCCTTTGGAGGCCTCGGCCTGCTGATACGACACTCCGCTCCACGCATAGCCCACATCCTCGGGCAGGGTGGCCGAGGCGACCTTTTCGATGAGTTTCATGGCGTCGCCCGTAGAAGTTTTTGCCGCAGGGGTGATGGTCAGCTCGACCGACTCATAGAGATTAAACTGCTTGACATACTCCACGCCAACAGTATCCCTCACCGTAACAAACGCCGCCAGCGGCACACTCTCGCCCCGACCGTTCTTAACGAAGTAGTTATCCAGCGAACGGGCATCGGAGCGACTCTCGGGCGTAGCCTGCACATAAATCTGATAGAGCTTGCCATAGAGGTTGAAGCGACCCACATAGCTGCTGCCCAAATAGGTGGCAATAGCATTATAGACCTCCGACAGAGCCACGCCCTCGCTCATCGCCTGACGCTTGTCGACCTCGATGCGGCGCTGCGGCACATCGGCGTTCATCTGTTTTGTGACCGATGTAAACTCGGGGTGATGGCGTAACGAATCCATCAGACGCTCGCTCTGCTCAAGCAGGTAGGCCGTTCCTCGCCCCTGCAAATCCTGCACCTCGACGGTAATACCTGACGTTATGCCGAGCCCGGGAATCGACGGCGGGATAAAGGCATAGGCCTCCGCCTCGGGCACAGCGACATATAGCTGCTCGGTGAGCTGCGAGGCTATCTCGCCCGCGGTGAGTTTGCGTTTCGAGTAGTCGGTAAGCACCACGAACAATATTCCGCTGTTTGACGAACTCACGCCCGCCATCATATTGAATCCCGCCACCATAGCCACATACTCCACATCGCTGCGAGCCGCCACAATCTGTTCGACATGCTGCATCGCACCAACGGTAGTCCGCAACGCCGAGGCTTCGGGTGTTGATACCGCCACCATCAGATAACCCTCATCCTCCTCGGGCAGAAATCCCGAGGGCAGGAACTTCCAGCAGAGAGCCACCACACCGACAGTCACAGCAACAAATACGCCCGTTCTCGCCACATGGGGAACGACCACACCTGCCAAACGGCCATAGCGTGTGATATATTCATCGACCTTGCCGTCAAACCACGCAAAGAATCCCCGTTTTTGTCTACTGCGGGGGCGCAACAGCAGCGAGCACATGGCAGGCGAGAGGGTCAGGGCATTTATTGCCGAGAATGTTATTGAGGCGGCTATCGTAATTGCGAACTGCTGAAACAGCAGCCCCGTAATTCCGCCCATAAACGACACGGGGACAAACACCGCCAGCAGCACCACCGTAGTGGCCACGATAGGCGAGGCGACCTTACGCATGGCATCTATCGTAGCCTCGCGCGGCGGCATGCCCTGCTCGATATTCACCTGCACAGCCTCGACCACCACAATAGCGTCATCGACAACCAACCCTATGGCCAGCACCATGCCCAGCAACGATATGATATTGAGCGAGAAGCCCAGCAGCGGAAAGAGCATAAAAGCACCCAGCAGCGACACAGGTATGGCCACCAGCGGAATCAGCGTGGCACGCCAATCCTGCAAGAAGAGGTATATAATCAGAATCACAAGCACCAAAGCAATTATCAGTGTCGAGAATATATCCTCCACACCTGCCTTGATGTTGCGCGTGGCATCGACAATGGTATACACATTCACACCATCGGGCAGACTCTGCTCCAGACGGGAAATCTCGCCCTTTACACCCTCACCAACTTCGACAGCATTGCTCCCCGGGGCCTGATATACCACAATCAACGCCGAGGGGTTGTCGCCCATGCGGGAGGTGACATTGTAGCTCTGGCTGCCGAGCGCGACATCGGCCACATCGCCCAAGTGCAGCTCGCGGCCCTCGTTATCTATACTGATTATTATCTGCTCAAACTCCTCGGCCGACGATATTTGCGGAGGCAGGGTGACGGTATAGGTAAAGACCACATCCTCGGCCGCAGGCTCTGCACCGAATTTTCCCGCAGGATATATCCCACTCTGCGTGCGCAGGGCTGACATCACATCCTCGAGCGAAAGCCCGTAATAATGAAGCTTTTCGGGTTTTATCCACACCCTCATGGCATACTCGCCGGCACCCATAATCTCCACCTTGCCCACACCGTCAATCTTCTCGAGGCGGCTCTGCATATTTATCAGGGCATAGTTCGACAAAAACTCATCATCGTAGCGGCCATCGCTCGTTAGCGCATAGACCATCAGAAATCCCGTATCGCTCTTGCGGGTGACCACGCCCTGCTGCTGGGTGGCCTCGGGTAGCTGCGCCGTAGCCGCCGCCACGTCGTTCTGGGTAAATATCGCATCCATATCGGGCGAGGAGCCCACACCAAAGGTCACCTGCATGGTCATACTGCCGTCGCCTGCACTCGTGGTCTGCATATAGAGCATATCACTCACGCCCATAACCTCCTGCGCCAACGGTGTGGCAACCGAATTATTTACCGTGCGGGCATCTGCTCCCGGGTAGGTGGCCGTAACCTCCACCACGGGTGGCGTAATATCGGGAAACTGCTCGGTCGAGAGATTCGACAGCGCCACAAAACCCATGATAACCATCGCAACAGAGAGGGCTATGGCAAAAATCGGTCTACGTATAAAAAACTCACTCATATCATTCTGCTTTTTTGGGTATAACCTTCATCCCGCCATGCAGCTTCTGCAAACCCGTAAGCGCCACATGCTCATCGGGTTGCAAACCACTCCCGACAACCCACATTCGGCCATGACTTCCAAGAGTCTTTATAGCACGATACTCGACAGTCGAGTCGGCCTTCACGACCCACACCGACTCAACGCCCTGAATACGGCTGACGCTCTGCTGAGGAATCAGCAGACGGCTTTTCCTTGCCCCAAGCCCCGTAAGCACTCGGGCATACTCACCCGCCTTAAGGCGCGATTCGGGATTTGGGAACTTCACCACGATGGTAATCGTGCCGCTTGTGGGCGAGATATTCTGCTGGGTGTAATCATACACGCCGCCATACTCGTATCGGCTGCCATCGGCCAGATAGAGTTCGATATCAGAGAGCAGGTTGCCATTATCGTAGATATTTGTCGCCTGATGCGCATAATCCATATATAGCGACGTTGGAATAGCCAGCTGCGCCGAGAGGGTATCGAGATTCGATATTGTGGTGAGTGTCGAGAACTGCGTTCCCGGGCCGACATAATCGCCCTCATGCACATCGGCATAGGCCACAATGCCATCGATGGGTGAGTAGATGCGTGTGTAACCCGCCTGAAGACGGGCGCTCTCCAACGATTGGCGTGCCGAGCGCACCGCCGACTCGGCCGAACGGTATTGTGCCGTATATTGGTCGAGCTGCGAACGGCTGATGGCATTTATCTCGGCCAACGGCACAGCACGCTCATAATTGCTGCGTGCCTCGACAGCCTGCGCCTCGGCCGAAGCCAGCGAAGCCTCGGCAGCCCGCACCGAGGTGTTGAGCAGATTGGCATCAATTACAAAGAGCAGCTGGCCACGCCGCACAGGCATTCCCGCCGAGAAGTTTTTCCGCAACAGATAGCCATTCACACGAGGTTGTATGACCGCATCGTAGTTGCTTTTCAGGTGGCTCACAAACTCATACTTCATAACCACCGAATCGACCCGCACCTGCGCCACCTCTATCTGCAACACAGGCTCTTCTTGCTTTTTTGCCTTTTTATGGCAAGCCATACAGCAGAGAATCACCAACATACATAGACATAACTCTTTTCTCATAACGACATCTGTTTGATTTATCAGTCAAAAGTCAAAAAATATGCCATCTGCAGGTGTATTTTAATCATTTAAAGCTTATAATGCACTTTATCACAACATTTTTCGATTAAATTATTTGGTGGATTGGATTTTTTTATATCTTTGTAATGGTAAAAACCTAAAAACACACGAATATGAAAAATTTGGTAGATCAGATCAATGCACAGATTGAGTTGTTCTCTGTTAACGCAGCAGCTCAGGTAGAGAAGAACAACAAGGCCGCCGGTACTCGCGCTCGCAAGGCAGCATTGGAGCTTACAAAGCTCTTGAAGGAGTTCCGCAAGGTATCTGTTGAGGAGGCTAAGAAATAATTTAGCTCCAACAATAAAAAACCGTTCCATCTTCCGGAACGGTTTTTTGTTTTTTATCGACTCGCCTTCATCAAACTATCTTAACGGCACACCTGCACGTGCAAACAGATCCTGCTGCATGGCATCAATGCCTATCTCTTCGTCAATACCAACAGCCCTGTTGTGGTCGTTCAGATAATAGCGCTCGGCACCGAAGTCGAACTCGCTGCTCAAAAGCGACACCTGCGGCCTGAAATAGGGCGAAACAATTGAGGCCATGTCGGCCATGGTGTGAAACACCGAGTGGGTAGTTGCGGGTGCCATATAGTTATTACGGGCAGCCTGAACCTTCTCGGGGAAGAGTTGCCTATACTCCTCCGAGAACCACGCCAACGAAGCCACATGCAACTGATAGTAGGTGACTGTGGGCGAAGCATGCAGGAAACGCTTATCCCGCTTATCGAAGAGATCCTCGCCGTGGTCGGCACAGTAATACATTGCCGAGCAGCAATCCTTGCGCGTAGCGAGGTAGTCAATCACATCATTTAGCACCTTATCGGTGTAAAGCACCGAATTGTCGTAAGAGTTGCGAATCAGCTCCATATTCTTGGCACTGATGGCCACATCGTCATCGGGCTGAAAAACGGCATATTCGCGAGGGTAGCGATGGTAATAGCTGAAGTGCGAGCCGTAGTGGTGCAGGATAAACAACATGCGCTGCGAGTTATCCTGTGCCAAAGCCTTTTTCATCTCCTCCAGCAGCTCGCCATCGTAACCGCGAGGCTCGAGATATATCACATGCTGGGCATCGTGTGCCAGATTATCAATCATAGCACCCTGCGGAGCCTGATTCGAAATAAAATAGGTTGTAAATCCCGCCTCGTTAAAGAGCGCAGGCAGACCCGAACGGCAATAGAGCTCGGCATGCTCATCGGTTGCCACCGACGACAATATCATGGGCACGCTCTTATGGGTGGTGTTGCTCTGGGTTATCACGTTTCGGAACAGAGTTATATCCTGACGCTTCGACAGCAGAGGGTTTGTATGACGCTCATAGCCGTAAAGCTGCCAGCTCGCAGCACGCGATGCCTCGCCGATAACCAACACGTAGACCTCGCGCTTGTCGCTCTGCGCAACTCGCTCGGCCTGATACGAGAAACCCTCCGAGGTGGCCTCAAAATTCGACACATGGCGTGATTCCGAGATTGCCAGACACATATTATACGACACGTTTACGGGAAAAACCTCATCACGCAACACCCGCTTCACCTCGCCACGGCAGCCGACAAACAGAGCCACAAGACCCGCAGCAAAGAACAACAGGCCACTGCACAGCAACACCTTTCGGGTGGTATCGGGCACAACGACCTTGCGTTTTATCTGCTCCGAGGCAAACCACAGCAAAGGCAGATATATAACACACACAGCTATAACTGAAGGGTAGATATTTCCCAGCAGCTCACCCGCCTCCGAAGGGTTGGTGGTTGTGAGGTTCAGAAACATATCGGTAGCCACTACCGAGTTGCCGAACAGATACGACAGAACAATCTGAAATGCGCTGAAAAAGATAAAAAGAAAACCCCACCATACCATCACACCCGAACGGCGTGACAGCGATGCAAAAGCATTATAGAAACCCAGTGGCAGCAGCACTCCCGCCACAGCCACCCAAAGGGGGTTTTTCTCGGTATAGGTTAATATTGCTATCGGCAACATCAGCGAGAAGAGGAATCCCGCCATCAGCCAATTTGCATTATATCTTTTCTTCTGATTCATTAGAATGCTTCGTTTACATTTACTATAAAGCCGTGACTATGGCGACCAAATCCGCAGTCCAGACGCAACACCGTGCGGCCACCCGCGGCCAAACGCAGACCAATGCCATAATCGGGCAGTAGTTTTATATTATCCAACGCCTTTATAGACGAAAAAAATGTTGCAGCACCACCCCAGACACATATTCCGAACGGGCCATATATCGTCTGACGTAACTCCACCTGTGCCGATGCCATCTTGCTGTCGGTGTAACGCCCGTAGTAGTATCCTCGCAGACGGTTCTCGCCACCCGCCACAGGCCAAAAGAGCCACGGTGTAGCCGAAGAGTAGAGGTCGGCATACATATCCACAGCCATCACAGCACCACGCCACAGAGCCTGATACAAATTCAAATTGCCCTTCACATGCCACAGCGTTGCCGACATATCGCCCAACGCCTTCGGACGCACATCACCCTGCAGGCTCACATACAGACCGCGGGTAGGATTGTGGTGTATGTTACGGCTATCGTACTCAACCACAACGCCCACGCCCGCCGAGAATGCCGAACGCTTATTACCACCCGCCGAGCCGAGATAGAGCATTGCCAAATCATCGAGCGAATGAGCATTGGCGTAGCGCATATCCACCACAGCACCTGCCCACAAACCGCCCACGACACGACGTTTGTAAAGAACACTCCCCACAACATCATCTCGGGTGTAGTTCGAACGCGAATTCACATCGGCCGCAGTATAACCCAACCCCCAAAAGTAGGTGGGCATAACACCACCCGCCACCGAATAGGCAAGCAGATCGTTCGCTCCGGCAAAGATATTTTCACCCGAGAGCTGCAAGCGAAAAAATCCGTTCACCGAGACCAATCCGCCCAACGAGAGATGCGACAATGGGGTAGGAGTATCATCCTTTCCAACCCGATAGGTTGCATATAATGCTGCCGCCACCGCCACATTTGTCTGCTGGGTATAGGCCAATCCGAAATTGGCGTTCACATCCACCCCCGAAGGCACTCTGCGCTTCGACACAGGCCTCACAAGAGAATTTGTAATGCGTTGCAGAAAAGTTGGTTGCGAAGCCCTATCGAGGTAATATCTCACCGACTCATAATTTGTCGGATCTTGCACAGCGGCCTGCTTTTGCTTGGCTATATCCGTCTGCGCCGAGGTCACAGATTCCTGTGCTGCAACATTTTGTATTGCAACAATCAAAATCGTAACAGCCCAGAAGATATACCTCAAAACGGTTAGCGATAGTTCTTGATCATCTCGTAGAATTCGGCCTTATCGGCTGCCGAGAGTTCACCCTTCTTGCAGAAGACCAACTCACCCTGCTTGCTGACAACCAGCAACACAAACATATTGTTGCAGTCGCCGAGCGACCATTTATTTGCCAGACGACGGTCGGGGTCAACAAGCACCGTAGCGCCATTCTTGGCGGTACGCTTGCGAGCCATCGAGCGCACAATACCCTTTGGGAAACGGGTATCCTTGAGGTTGATTATGCCATATCCCATGATATTGGGGCCCGAAGCCTTACCATTCTCCTCGATTTCAAAGGTAAAATCCTCGTTCTGCTTATGCTTATCGGGGTCGATATAGAATATCAACAGATTCTTCTCGCCATATCCGGGCAACTTTGCAACCTGCTCGTTCAAATCCTGCAACTCGATAGCAGAGATTTTATGGGGGACGGGCAACTCGGGAATAACATCATCCTTCTGGGCATAGGCTCCGCCACCCAAAAGGCACAATGCCAACATGGCAACAATTCTCTTTTTCATATATTTATTTAATATATATTGTTTGACTGTGCAAAAATAGAAAAAATTTCACGCCATATAGCATTATTTCGTATTTTGACCGAATTATTATCACATTTGAACACTATTTTGCACCATTTTCATCACCCCTCTCGGGCACATTGAAGGCAAACTCGCCGCCGCCCGAGAGCAGCAGGGTGATATATATGCCCATATAGAGGAACTCAACTTTGGCCATGTCGGAGCCTATCTCGCCGCCGACAGCCAGCTCGACAAGCGAGATGGCCGACACCAAAGCCATGACAGTAGCCGCCACCCGCGTGCCAAAGCCCGTCATAATCATTGCCGCCGACAACCCCTCAATAATTATCGTTATCGCGAGCGAGGTGGCCGCACTCATGCCCAATATTTGGCGGTAGGAGAGCACCACATTGTCGTAGGTCTGCAATATCCCGATGATGTGGAGCAGAATCACACCACCCACAAAGAGCCGCAAAAAGAGTAGCGCCCACGCACAGCGCCGCTGTCGCGATGCCATCTGCCGAAATTTATAATCGTTCTGTTTCATAACCATCCTGCTTCAATACAACACCCGTTTCAAAAAATATTCCATAGCGATACATCCGCCAAATTTTGTTGCTTGTGATTATTGATGTATCTTTGTCAAAACTTTTTTCAATAGAACAGCATATGAAAGAGAGTGCGAAACACAAGATACTTTTTGTCTGTCTGGGAAACAAATAGTATTTGTTTATTTTTCTATTATTCCATTTATATTCAATAAATTAAAAAATTTTTATTATCTTTGTTCTTGTAAACCAAAGTGCGGTTTTATGGTATAAAATGTAAACCGTAGTGTAAACTGATTACGAGAATGAAGCGTTCCTTACCGACGGTATCCGTCATCCTGTATAAGTCCAAGACGTTGGCTAATGGTGAACATCCCATTATGCTGAGGCTATGTTATAACGGACAGAGGAAGTATAAGAGTTTCGGTTTGTCCTGCTCAGAGAAGATGTGGAATGAGAAGAAGGAGGAAGTCCGCTCTACTCATCCCTATGCTATGAGTATGAATACTCTTATTCGTGCTGAGGTGGATAAGGCGAATAAGAAGATAATGGAACTCGAACGTGACAAGGCTGATTATTCCGTTACTACTCTTGTGAAGGACTTGTCTAAGTCTGCTCCGACGACTACATCTCTGTTCGATATGTTCGAGGAACGTATCTCCTATTTCAAGAGTACTCACTCTCACAATACCGCAACAGGGTATCGCACCCTGCTTAATACGATAAAGCGTTACACCGAAGATACCGACTATGAATTATTCGAGGTTGATACTGAATGGATACGTAGTTTTGAGGTGTATCTTCGTGATAATTACAAGGATACGAGTATTAAGAAGTTCTTTGACTGCTTTAAGGCAGTTATGAATCGTGCTGTCGAGTTGGGGTATATCAAGGCATCTCCATTCGATGATTATAGACTGATACGTCCTCTTGATACGAAGACACCTAAACGAGCATTGAGTGTTGATGAGATGATGACATTGATGCGTTACTATATGAAGACGTACGGGTTCGGTAATAAGCCTAAACCTAATCTCGAAAAGACTAAGGTTCGCTATTGGAATGCGAAGTTCCGTAGGCGTGCCCATACGAAACTAACTCCTATTGATGCGGAGCAGTTGTCATTGGCTCTGTTCATCTGTTCGTATATGTTTCAAGGCTTAGCCCTTGTGGACTTGGCAAATTTGAAGTGGGGTGACATTCGTGACATTGAGGTGCTTGACAAGGAGAAGTATGCGAGGGATAGCGGTGAGTTCGGCATTGACTATGCCAACGAGCATAAGGAAGTTAAGGATTATTATGAGATTAACGTTGCTCGTTCAAAGACTAATAAGCCCGTACGTATTCTCGTTGAGGAGATGACGTTACTGCCGTTCTTGCTCCCGTTCACCGAGGCTATAAAGAATGTTCCTGATGATGAGGTAGATGATATGTATGTGTTCCCTATATACTCCGAACAGGATGACACCCCTGAAAAGAGGTTCGGACGTATGACGTATGCTAACTACCTTGTTAATGTTAATCTCAAACGTATTGCGGAGCGTTTGGGTATGAAACCTTTAACATTCTACTCTGCGAGACATACCTATGCTTCGGCATTGTATCACGCTAACGTGCCTATGGGGTTGATTGCACAGAATATGGGTAGAAACCCTGCTGAGATAGAGACGTATCTGAAAGACTTCGATAGAGATAGTGTGATAGATGCTAATCAGCATCTGTATGTAACCTCAACGGAAGCGTATAAGGAGGGTAGAGAGGCAAGGCGTGAGAGAACCCGTGAGGAGCGTGCTGCTGCTTGGGCTGAGTGGGAGTCTAAGCGGGCGGAACGTCTTGCTGCGTTCTTAGATAAGGTATTGGCTGAGGGTGAAGATAGAGGAGAAGGAGTTACAGATTGAACTCCTTCTTAATCCTCTGAACTGAACTTACCGACACTCCGCAGAGCGTTGCTGTATTGCGTATAGACTGCCCCTTTTTAAGGTGTCTGATGACGTTGGCATACTCCTCTGACTTCTGCTCCTTGGACTTAATAGAACCGACTTTTCTACCCATTTTGACACCCTTTGCCTTAGCGAGTTCTCTACCGCTGTTGAGGCGGTACTTGATGTTGTCTCGCTCGATTTCTGCGAAGGACGATAGTACTGCAGTAATCATCTTGGCAATCGGGTTCGGTTGTCCGTCCTCGTTGAGGGTGCAGAGAGGTAGGTTCTGTATATAGACGTTCACTCCCGCTTTTGTCAGTTCATCAAGAGTGTTCACTACTATCTTGGTAGAACGACCCAGACGACTGATTTCCGAGACACAGAGGGTATGCACCTTGTTGGTGATGCAGTACTCGATACACTCCGTCAAAACGGGGCGGTTCTCCCTTGCTCCGCTCATCTTTTCTTCGAACACCGACACTAACTCCATCTCGTTTATGTATATGTACTTCTTTAAGTCGGTTACCTGTCTTTCGGTTGTC
>JAGBIC010000020.1 GCA_017935185.1 Alistipes sp.
CGAGGAGGAGTCAAACCACCGTCATACCATGTAACGGTAACCTCGGGCAACTTAACCTTATCCTTCTTACCGCGTGCAGGGAATACCATCTGTACCATCTGTGCCTGAGGAGCGCAGTCGGTCAACAGAGCGGTTGAAGAACCCTGAACCTTTGTAGGATAGCCGAGCTGAAGAGCCTTGAATACGGGGTGGAGGATGTGGCAAGCCATATCACCCAATGCACCTGTACCGAAGTCCCACCAACCACGCCAGTTCCAAGGCTGGTAGATGTTATTGTAAGGACGATACTTAGCCGGACCGAGGAAGAGATCCCAGTTCAAAGTAGAAGGAATAGCGTGAACCTCCTTGGGAACCATCAAGCCCTGAGGCCAGATAGGACGATCGGTGAAAGCGTCTACGCGAGTGATCTCACCAATCTCACCGTTCCAAATCCAGTTACATACCTGCTCTACACCCTCACCAGATGAACCCTGATTACCCATCTGGGTAGCAACACCGGTCTTCGCAGCAAGCTTGGTCAACAAACGTGACTCATAAACTGAGTGAGTAAGGGGCTTCTGGCAATAGATGTGCTTACCGAGCTCCATAGCGTATGCAGATACCAACGCGTGAGTGTGGTCGGGAGTTGCACAGATAACAGCATCGATCTCGTTTGATGCCTTATCATACATCTCACGCCAATCCCAGAAACGCTTTGCCTTGGGGAAGGCGTTAAATACGTTCTTTGCATAGTTCCAGTCGGTATCACACAAAGCAACGATGTTCTCGGTCTTCTTAACTGCATTGATGTTAGAGTTACCCATACCACCAATACCAACCGCTGCAATGTTCAATTTGTCAGACGGAGCTTTGTGTCCAAAAGCTGCACCCATTACATTGTTGGGGACAACTGTCATTGCTGCCAGACCTGCACCTGAGGCCTTCAAAAAGTCAGCTCGAGAGATTTTTTTTGACATGTTGTAATTTTTTAATAGGTTAATAGACAAATAATTATAAAATTATTTATTTTTTAATATCTTATACTCGGAATAGTTTCAAGGTTAAACAAACTCCTCTCGGCACAATTCATTGGTGGGAGAGAAAATGTGTGGACCTCCACAATCATATTCTCAATCTTTTGTTTGCCGGCCACGGTTGCGATAGCTTCAAAATCGATGTTTCCACTCTCACAGGCAATACCGTAGTCATGCAAATGCAACAGATATACCCTCTGACCCAATGCATTCAACAGTGTGCAAGTATCAACTTCGGCCTTGGCACACTCGTAGGTGTCGATTGCAAACCACACCTTTTCGGGGTCACACTTCTCGACCAATATATCGAAAAGTGATTTTTCACCACCTTGAACTCGCGTTTTCAACATCCCGTCATTAGGATGAAAGCAAAACTTAAGTTCGCGCTCCAACGCCAAAGAGCCCACATGGTTAAAATATTCAGCCCACGCAACAATATCTTCTTCAGCAATATCCTGCGGGAATTCGCTCATCACCACATATTTGCATCGCATAGCCTTATGGTCGTCCAGCGCTCTTTTCCACCAGATATCACTCGGAGATTCAGTAGCGTTAACAGTCTCGCCATAGGCGACCTCTCCCCGCTCATCTGCAATTTTATCGGCAACAGGCCCGACGCCATCTTTAGACTCCGGCTTAAGGGTGGGCTCGTAAGCCCTATTAAGATGGCCACCAATAATGTTCAAACCATGTTTCGATGCCAACTCACAAAACTCCCCACACTCTATATCGTGGACACGCCCCGTTGTGTAACGTCCACACTCTAAAGCGGTGTAGCCCATGGCTGCAAACTGCGAAAAGGCAAAATCAGCCCCCTCATATATAGCAGAATCAAACGACGAAGTAGAGAGTCCAATGCCGGCCGAAACCTCGCTCAACGCCTCATCCACAACATCTGTGAACGATTCTACCGCTTTTTTAAGTCCCACCAACGACGAAGCAGCATCGACAACCGACGATAATCCGTGTTTGAAAAATGCAAGCCTATCCATAAGCAAAGGTTACTCGGTATTGGGCAAATTCAGGGCACTAATCCTTCTGAATCGGCTCGCCCGTTGCATCATCACACTCCACGGCAATAATCTCATACTCTACCTTACGACCCTCCACTTCAGTGGGAAGCTCATCCGGTGAAGCCATATCGCTATCATAAGAGTGCGCCGCGGGCTTGGGCTCGTCTACATTATCAACCGACTCCTCTGTGCCAGCCTCATCCTGCGACTCCGAATCATCGGTCAACGAGTTGTCGTTGTTGTTATTTCCGCCTTGCTTCTCTTCATCTGAACCCTGCTCGGCAGCACTCTTCTCTGCCTCGGCTCTCTCGGCCGCCAATCTTGCCTGATATGCAGCCTCCTCCTTGGCTCGGCGAGCCTCAATACGTTCCGCTATGCGTATACCATATTCATAAAGCGCATAACAAGGGATGAAAATCAACACCTGACTCACCACATCGGGAGGTGTAATAATAGCAGCAAAGATAAGCAACGCAGCTACCGCAATTTTGCGATACTGACGCATACCCTCCGAACTGACAATACCCATAGTGGCCAATAATCGAATGAGCAACGGCAACTGGAATGCAACCGCGGCCGCAAACGACACACTGATAACGGTAGTCATGAACGAGCTAACGTCGATAATGTTGCTGATCTGGTCGCTTACCTGATAGTTACCCAAAAAGTTGATGGCAAGCGGAGCGATGATGTAGTAACCAAAGAGCAATCCCATAATAAACCAAATGGGGGTCTCGATTGCATAGCGGATACTCTGACGACGCTGACGTGGCGGCAGAGCAGGCTTAACAAAGAGCCACAACTCCCAAATCAAATAGGGGAAAGCTACAATAAACGCACCTACGAACGAACTCTTGATATGCAACATGAACTGTCCAGCCATTTTATTGTTGAACAACTCGACGTTGTCGGGACGTATGCGCAAAACCTCCGAATTCATGAGCGTTGCCAACCAATTGAAGAAACGATTGGTGGGGAACGTCTCGCGGATGGGCGCAAATACAATATCAAGCACAATACCCTTCATAGCAAAAAGCACAATGAAGAGCAGCATAAAAACAAGGACTACTCGGACCAAAATCTTTCGGAGCTCATCAAGATGTTCCCCGAAGGTCATTTCTGCTTCGTCGTGTGTGGTCTGGTTACTCATCTGTTAAAAAACCGTCTGTTATCGGAATAAAAATTACTCGGTCTTCTCCTCCTTTGCAGCAGGCTTCTTCTCGTCGTCGATATCCTTTGATGCGGTATTTACAGCATCCTTGAACTCACGGATACCACGACCTGCACCACGCATAAGCTCGGGCAGCTTTTTACCACCGAAAAGCAACAACAAAACAAGGGCGATGAGTATGAGCTCCTGTGCTCCGATACCACCAATTAACAATAAATTCATAACTTTTTATTTTTAAAATTCTTAAATAATTAAATTTACATATTTTCAACCCGAAAGATACAAACAATATTCGGTTTATACAACTTATAACTTGTATTTTTTAGCATAAAAGGAGTTTTATCAGCTATCCATAAAAGCTCTTTTTCAAGGATAACTCTTCTCCTGCAATAAAAAACGGAGCGTAATGTAAATTATTACAAACGCTCCGCAATACGTTATACTCAACACTTTTTAGAGATAATCCTCAAAATAGTTGGTTATCTTGGTGTAGAGATGAACAGCATCCTTGCCCTGAACATTGTGTGGCGCACGAGGATAAGGGAAGAAATCTACCTGAACATTATTTTTGATACACTCTCTGACAAAACTCAACGAGTGCTCCCATACCACAACATCGTCAAGCACACCCTGACAAATGAGCAGTTTACCCTTCAAATCCTTGGCTTTGTTAATAAGGCTGGTCTTGGCAAATCCCTCGGGGTTATTCTGGGTATTGTCCATATAACGCTCGCCATACATCACCTCATACCACTTCCAATCAATCACAGGGCCGCCGGCAACACCAACCTTAAAGACATCGGGGTAGTTCGTTATGAGCGAAATTGTCATAAAACCACCATAGCTCCAGCCATGCACCCCGATTCGGTCACGATCAACCCACTCATGCGACATAAGCCACTTCATACCCTCCATCTGGTCGGCCATCTCGGCCTGACCGCACTGACGGTTGATAGCCTTCTCGAACTCGGCTCCGCGATTCGAAGTACCACGGTTATCCATCACAAATACCACATATCCGCGCTGTGCCATATACATCTCCCAGCGACGCAACTGACCGAGGAACGAGTTGGTAACCATCTGTGAGTGAGGGCCTCCATACACATACAGAATCACAGGGTACTTCTTAGACGGGTCGAAATCAAGTGGCTTGATAAGGCGATAGTAATTATCAAATTTACCACAGGCACTTTTGACTGTACCCATCTCGATTTTTGCATAGTTATATGCTGTTGTGGGATTTTCGGCACGGAACAGTTCACGCGCAGGCTTGCCATCACAACGACCCAGTTCCACCACGCGGGGGACATCCAATGATGAGTAGCTGTCGAGGAAATAGCGGCCGCTCTTGCTCACGCTCACGCTATGCACACCTTCGGCCTTTGTCAGACGAGTCATACGGCCCGATGCGATATCAACTTTGAAAAGATGGGTTTCAACGGGCGAAACCTCGGCTGAAGTGTAATATACATTTTTATCATCCTGCGCTAAATACTGCACGCTGGCATCGGTAGCGGTCAAACGCTTGATTACACCATTATCATCACACAGATAGAGATTCCAATATCCGTCACGATTGTCGGTCGAATAGATAAATTTTGAGGGATCGCTCTTCAAGAATACCAGCGGATGCTGCGGCTCAACCCACTTTTCGTTATGCTCGGTCAAAATCTGCTTGAGCATTTCGCCCGTATTGGCGTCATAAGAGTTGAGATGAACATTATGCTGCGCACGATCCAACACCTGAATGTAGATTCGCTTTGAATCGGGCGACCAGCTGATATTTGTAAGGTAACGCTCATCATCAAAGTCAGTAACCTTCAAATATATGGTCTTCTCGGTGGCCATATCGTAAACACCCAGCGACACATGCTCGGAAGCCATGCCGTTCATCGGATATTTCACATTATTTGTCGAGCCCGTACGTGTTGTGATATCGAAAAGCGGGAATTCCGTAACATTCGACTCATCCTTCTGATAAAACGCAATTTTCGAGGCATCGGGAGAAAAGAAGATACCGCCCGAAATACCGAACTCATTACGGCTGACGCTCTGGCCGCACACGATATTTTTATCCTCAAACGAGGTTATGGCTCGCTCACGCGTACCATCGAAACAATAGAGATTATTCTCACGAGTGTAGGCATACACACCGCCATCACCACTTTGACGAGTGAGGTTTGCCCCGACAGGCACCTTATGTGAAGCTACAATTTTTCCTATTTTAAGGTCGATAATATTACGCATGCCATGTGCTGCGACAATAAGCATCCCCTCATCATTGAACCCATAAGCAGGAAACGTTTTGAAATTTGTTGAGAGCAACGAGTTCAACTTATCGATTGTAATAAGGCTTCTGCGCTTGCCGGTGCGGGCATCGAAAGCCACAAGTTCAGCCCCATCAATAGCCGAATAGCTGTCGCTTGCGCCCACCCACTGTACGGGATAGCTCTTGGGGGTAAGTTCACGATTCAATACAATATCCTCCATCGAGAGGAGTTTGCGGTCGGCCTGCGCCGAAACAGGTTGTGTTGTCATAAGTGTTGCAGCAGCCAACATAGCTGCATAAAAGATAACTTTCATCGGTATATTTTATTTTTGTTTGTTTCTGCCGACGAAAATACGCAATTTTAGCCATAAATACAACTTTTTGCATTTTTGACAGCCATTGAGACACAGATAACTACCCGCCAGCCCCGCCACAGGCGACCGATATTCCCGACAAATTTTAATTCCGAGTTGCTTTTCTTGCAGCAAAGTTCTATCTTTATGCATCAATATCTCAAAAAAATGAAACGGATACTTTTATTATGCATGTTACTACTGCCTATTGCATGCACAAAGGCAGCAGAGATAAAGGTCGGCGCAGAATCGACTTCACAATACCTACCCCAATTGGAGGGTAGGCGTGTGGCCGTATTGGCCAACCACACCGCAATGGTCGGCGACCAGCACCTTGTAGATATGCTTATAGCAAAAGGCATTAAGCTGGTAGGCATATTCTCTCCCGAACATGGATTCCGAGGCGGTGCCGACGCAGGCGAACATGTTGCCAACTCGGTGGATAAAAAAACGGGGGTGCCCATCTGGTCACTATATGACGGCAAAAGCACCCGCCCGTCAGATGAGAAGATGCGAGCCTTCGATGTTCTGCTGGTAGACATGCAGGATGTCGGCCTTCGTTTCTACACCTACTACATCTCGATGTTACGCATGATGGAGGCTTGTGCCGATTTCGGCTGCAAGGTTATTGTTCTTGACCGCCCCAATCCTAATGGAATGTATGTTGACGGGCCTATTCTCGACATGAAATACAAATCGGGCGTGGGGGCTTTGCCTATCCCCGTTGTGCATGGTCTTACGATGGGTGAAATCGCCAAGATGGCCATCGGCGAAGGGTGGTGCAAAGCCTGCGAATTGCAGGTAGTGCGCTGCGAATGTTACACACACCAGACCCGCTACACATTGCCTATTGCCCCATCTCCCAACCTGCCTAACCAGCACTCCATCTATCTCTACCCATCCACCTGCCTATTTGAGGGCAGCGTATGCTCGTTGGGTCGAGGCACCGACACCCCATTTCAGGTTTATGGGCATCCATCATATAAGGGGAGTGAGTTCAGTTTCACCCCACGCAGTGTCGCAGGAGCAAAGAATCCGCCATTGAAAGACCAAAAGTGTTATGGTGTGAATTTATGCGATATTGACGATGAGCAGATTATTGCCGAAGGATTCAACCTCGAATATATTATCGACGCCTACCAAAATCTGAATATGGGCGAAAATTTTTTCACACGAATGTTCCTATTGCTCACGGGTGTAGATTATATAAAAGAGATGATTATCGAGGGTCACACGGCCGACGAGATACGCGCCCGCTGGCAGGCGGATGTCGAAAAATTCAAACTTCTGCGCCGAAAATACCTGCTCTACGAAGAGTAGAATAATTACATCATCGTAGGCAGGTAATAGATTGCAATACCGGCTATGGCCGACAGGATTATCAGTTTTATCGGATTAGCCTTTTTATACGATGCATACAGCGCCACAGCAAAAAGCAGCCAGCTCCATATATCGCCAAAACCGCCGCCATCGGAGGGAAAGAGCAACAGCAACACCGCCGCGCCAATCATACCTATAACAACGGGTTTCATCCCTGCAATTGCCCCCTTGACATAAATATTATTGTGGAGTCGCAAGAAAAATCGGGTAATAAGAATCATCAACGTCAGAGCCGGCAGACATACCGACGCGGTGGCCACCACCGAACCCCAAAAGCCCGCCACAGTATAGCCCACATAGGTTGCCGAGTTGATTGCAATCGGGCCGGGGGTCATCTGTGATATGGCGACAATGTCGGCAAATTCGGCGTTGGTCAGCCAACCGTTCTGCACAACGACCTCGTTTTGTATCAAAGAGAGCATTGCATATCCGCCACCAAAACCGAAAAAACCAATTTTAAGATAGCTTATAAAGAGTTTCAGGTATATCATCTGCTCACCTCCTTTCCTCGGTATGCTGCCCACGCAACACCCACAACAGCCCCCACAACAAGGGGATAGATAGGCGATACACCAAAATACCATATCACCAACGCCAAGGCCGCAGCCACAGCAGCAAGACTCCAATGCAATCCTTTGACAAACCCCATCACAGGAGCAAGCATTATAGCAACTACAATTGGCTGCATACCACGAAAGGCGGCATCTACGATGGGATTATGGCGAATCTGGGCAAAAAACATAGCTATCACCAGAAGTATCGTAAATGAAGGTATTACCACACCAAAAAGCGAAGTCAGAGCGCCTGCATATCCATACATCTTATATCCGACAAAAACCGCCGTATTAAGCGAAATAGGGCCCGGGGCCGACTGGGCCAGGGTGAGCAGGTCGAGAAAATCCTTCTCGGCGACCCAACCTTTTTCTCTCACAACCTCATTCTGAATTATGGATATCATGGCATACCCACCACCAAAGGTGAAGATACCAATCTTGAAGAACGAGATAAAGAGTTCAAAATATTTACCCAATCCGACCATACCGGCTCTCTATTTATTTTACATTGCGTGAAAAGCGGCAGAAAGTTCCCAACGGTAGCTCTTTACCAAAGCGGTCGCTGAAATAGAGTTCTCCAAACTCCTCGTGCCCCGTAGCACCAAACGCCTGCCTCAACGCCGTGCGCGCCAACAAGGCCGATAGGCCCATAGAATACAAATTAAGCACCAAGAAGCCGTGATTACCATCGAGCAAAGCCGCACAACACTCCAGCATCTCACCGATATTCTCCTCCAACACCCACTTCTCGCCATTAGCTCCGCGGCCATAGGCGGGAGGATCAAGTATAATTCCGTCATAACGGTTGCCTCGCCTTACTTCACGACGCACAAATTTCATGGCATCCTCAACAATCCAGCGCACACCCTCCATGCCGCTATGCTCCATATTCTCACGCGACCATGTAACCACCTGCTTCACCGAATCCACATGCGTCACATCGCCTCCCGCCGACTTTGCAGCAAGAGTTGCACCGCCTGTATACGCAAAGAGATTCAGGATTTTCGGTTTAACTCCCTGCGAAATTAGCTCTATTGTTCGGTCATAGATAAAATTCCAATTAGCCGCCTGTTCGGGAAAGATTCCCACATGCTTAAATGATGTGAGCGCCAAACGCATCTTCAGATGCATCTGTTTGTAATCATACTCAATACTCCACCTATCCGGCATTTTCGCTCGGATATGCCACTCCCCCCTCTCGTCATTTTTCGACGAAGAGCTACGCAAAAACGATGCATCGGCAAGCTCCTGCCACTGCTTTTCATCAAGAGATTTTTGCCATATAGCCTGTGGCTCGGGGCGACGGGTCACATAGGCTCCGAAACGCTCCAATTTTTCAAACTCACCCGAATCAATCAACTCATAATCGGGGAATGTGGGGGTTAATAACTGTGTCATATCTTATCTCTTCTCTTTTACATTTTTTATAGAGTTATCCTCCAGCATCATCAGACACCTGCCACAGTCAAAGCACAATTTATAGCGTGCTGCACCGTGCTCGATATAGAGATCTCCTTGCAGCGAAGGATTCTCTTTAAGGCATTGACCAATCTCGCGCCTGATACAATAGCTCGATATCATCACTCGCTGGCCATGGGTTGACAATGCCTCCAACGGCTGCTCGATATTGCTCACACCATGCAGTCGATAAAACTCCTCGGCGAGGTGATTGGTCACATTCTCGTAGCGGCTCACCATGGCAAAGGGATAACGTGCCGTACCGTCGTCGGGACGAATATTTTGTGGCAGTTTTTTATTCAGACGCGCCATACGCAACCCATCGAGAGCCTCGCGGCGCAACTCATTCAAAATCGAAACGGGAATAAAATAGTCGCTACCGACAATCTCAACCTCTTTTACCGAAAATATTGTGCCGCCACTTTTACGCATCTGGCGATTTATTGTCTCAGCCATCTTCACACTATCCTCTGCCGGCTGCAATACCATAGAACGGGATATGCTCATCTCCACATCCTCTATATCACGCAAAGTTATCGCGCACCCGTCCTGCGAGAGTACAACCTGCGCCCGCACATCAATTTTGCGCTGTGTACGACTGCGGTCGAGTTGCAGGGTGAATTGATGATCATAATTACGGTAAACCTTGTCACCAACGGCAACACCATCCATGCGATTGAGCTGCACCATACCTGACTCAACCCCATTGACATTGCTGCCAAGCAGTTCGCCACCACCCATAACACACACACCATCGCCTGCCGACAAAGAGTGATTGGAATCAAGATAGAAACCTTTGCGGGTAATACGGCTAATCTTCCCCACATATTCGCCCACAGCCTTTGGAGTATTGAACGAAGCCACACCCGATGCTCTGCCATGCAACATATATTGCGAAGCTCCTCGGGTAAAACTCTTTGCAGGGTTAGGCTCAAATTCCACCACCGACTCCCCTACTGACGTACGCACCACATCATCACGGCGAGCAATAATTCGGTCGATACACTTACGATAGTAGGCTACAATATTTTTGATATAACGCACATCTTTCAATCGGCCCTCGATTTTGAAGGATGATATTCCCGCATCTATCAACTGCTCCAAATCCTCTGACAGATCCAGATCCCGTACCGAGAGCAGATGCTTGCCCGACAATATTTTTCTTCCACCGCCATCCACCAAATCATACGGCAAACGGCACGGTTGTGAACATTCACCCCTATTGCCACTGCGCGCCGAAGTAGTGCGCGACAGGAAACAGCGGCCACTATGGCCCACACATATTGCGCCATGCACAAAGCACTCCAGCTCGACATTTGTGGCTTGACGTATTAGACGTATCTCATCCAGCGACAAAGCCCTCTCCAGAATAACGCGCGAGAATCCGCACTGCTCAAGAAACAGCACCCCCTCGGGAGTTGTGTTTCCCACCTGCGTGGATGCATGCAACTCGACGGGCAAATTCATCCTCCGCAATGCCATATCCTGCACAATAAGCGCATCTGCTCCGGCCGCTATCAATTCGCGGGCGACACTTTCGGCTTCAGGGAGTTCATCATCGAAAAGTGTGGTATTCAATGTGGCATGAAGGCGAACGCCATATTGATGTGCATATTCGACGGCACGCATTATCTCATCAATGGAGTTTGCGGCAGCACGTCGAGCGCCAAAACGAGCCCCACCCATATAAACAGCATCGGCACCGTGGTCCACAGCGGCGCGTGCAGCATCAAAATCCTTTGCAGGAGAGAGGAGTTCTATTTTGCGCATACCAATAAGTTGTATTGTGCAAAATTAGTAAAGAATGTGCAATTTACAGCCTAGAAGACAATATTTTATCATCCACATGGTATTTATTATCGAAAAAAGCTTGTGACATGGATTAACAAACGGAGATTTTTTGTAACTTTGTCGTTTGTAAACGTAAAAACTATAAATAAAAAGATTATGCTGACACTCAAGCAACTTCGAGATGATAAAGAACTTGCCATAGCCCGCCTCGCAAAAAAGGGCGTTGATGCAGCTCCCATCATCGCAAAAATAGAGGAACTCGACGATCGTCGCAAGTCAATTCAGGCCGATTTGGATAACTGCCTTGCCGAGCAAAACAAGGCCGCAAAGCAGATTGGCGCACTGATGGGTCAGGGCAAAAAAGAGGAGGCCGAGGAGATGAAGCGTTTTGTGGCTTCTCTGAAGGCCCGTTCTACAGAGCTTTCAGCCGAACATCAGGCAGTGAGCGGCGAGCTTCAGTCACAAATAGTTCTGCTCCCCAACTTCCCTGCCGAGATTGTTCCCGAGGGTAAAACAGCAGAAGACAATGTTGTTGTAAAGCTCGTTGAGAACTACACCGAGTTGCCGGAGAATCCGCTACCCCACTGGGAGTTGGCCCGCAAGTACGACATCATCGACTTCGACCTCGGAGTTAAACTTACCGGCGCAGGATTCCCCGTATACAAGGGTCAGGGAGCTCGTCTTCAGCGTGCCTTGATTAACTACTTCCTCGACTGCAACACCGCAGCAGGATATCAGGAGGTAGAGCCCCCCGTAATGGTAAACGAGGCTTCTGGTTTCGGCACAGGCCAGCTGCCCGACAAGGAGGGTCAGATGTATCATGCCACAGCCGACAACTTCTACCTTGTTCCCACAGCTGAAGTTCCCGTAACCAATATCTTCCGCGACGTAATTCTTGATGAGAAGGATTTCCCCGTAAAGATGACTGCCTACACCCCCTGTTTCCGTCGTGAGGCCGGCTCTTACGGTAAGGATGTACGCGGCTTGAATCGTCTGCACCAGTTCGACAAGGTCGAGATCGTACAATTGGCTCTGCCCGAGAACTCTTATCAGGCGCTTGATGGCATGGTTGCCCATGTTGAGAAGATTGTGGCATCGCTCGGTCTTCCATATCGTATTTTGCGACTCTGTGGTGGCGACATGTCGTTCACATCAGCCCTTACATATGATTTCGAGGTCTATTCAGAGGCGCAAAAGCGCTGGCTGGAGGTCTCTTCAGTATCGAATTTCGAGTCTTTCCAGGCAAATCGTCTGAAACTTCGCTACCGCGATGCCAACAAAAAGACCCAATTGGCACATACCTTGAATGGTTCTTCACTGGCATTGCCCCGTATCGTAGCTGCATTGCTTGAGAACAATCAGACTGTAGAGGGTATTCGTATCCCCGAAGCACTTGTTCCCTACACAGGTTTTGATATTATCAAATAAAATATTATATTTGCATTAGAACTTTTAACACTTAATCATAAAACAAACAAAATTATGGCTTACAAAATTTCAGATGCATGCGTAGCATGTGGCACATGTATCAGCGAGTGCCCCGTAGAGGCTATTTCAGCTGGTGACATCTATGTTATTGATCCTGACAAGTGTATTGACTGCGGTACTTGCGCAGGCGTATGCCCCAGCGAGGCTATCTCTGCAGAGTAATCACATAAGAGAGAGCACAAACGACCCCGCCAAAATCAATGGCGGGGTCGTTATTTTTTCAGCCATACAGCCTTCCCTATGGCAAAGGCTTACGCTCATAGGCATCAATCATAGAGTTCCTCGTACAATTTACTATGCTGACACCTTGCTCCCGAGCAAAATCCTGCAACACCTCATGACCTCGGAACAGCTCGGCAGTCTCGGCCAGATACTGATGCATGGTATAGGGTCGCGGAGGATTTGTAGCATTATAATATATAGGTTCGGCCACAGCCTGCTCTGCATCGTAATAATGGCTTTTTATGCGACATAAGCGATTTTCGTCATCAACCTGCAAGCCATCGAGAAGGGTGTGATCCACACCATACAACTCTATGCTCTTATAGCCAAGAATCATTGCGATAAACTCACCATTCTGAACTACCGTTCCAAAATTTCCCGAGCCTAAGCCGCGGCGATAACACCAAAACTCCACGCTGCGAAAGCCATGAAACACCTCGGAATGGAAGCGCACAATTTTGATATTCGGATTACCGCCAACCGCTGTCTGATAATCAAATTTTTCGGGATTATAATATTGCACATACAATGTCATCGGCCAATCGACCTTCGCAGCCAGGGCAGCATACAACTGCTCCACCTTTGTAGAGCGACCCGCCTTTCGGAAAAACATAGGGTCGGAGATGACATAGTATTTCGGTTTGACAACCGCAAATTCATCACTCAAGGCAAAAAAATTTACCGCCATAATATCGCTCCTCTCCCACTCCTTGCGTGCCATAAGCAGAGGCAGTTGTGCTGCAAGCGAAGGGCCGTTGCCAAGTATGGCCATACGTTTCGATGCAACCATATTGTTTGCGCCAGCACGCGCCACATGGTTACAAAAATCCTCCTTCACCGCCATGATTGCGAAAAAGAGCATGGTGTCGAAGGTGTTTCGCAGAGCAGATATTATCTTTTGAGTGATTTGCATGGCACTATTGTTCTATTGCAAAAATAGGAAAATATAGTTACATTTGCAATACTATGGCAAATGTATCAGATAATTGTGACATATCGGTAGTCATTCCTCTCTACAACAAAGCCGCCGAAATTGAGCGCACATTGCGCTCGGTGTTATCGCAGAGCCTGCCACCACGAGAGATTATCGTGGTTGACGACGGCTCTACAGATGGCAGTGCCGAGATTGTGGAGCGCATAGGCGACAACAGGGTGACCCTAATCCGCCAAGAGAACCGAGGCGTAAGCGCAGCGCGCAACCGAGCCATCGCCACAGCAAAAGGTCGATGGGTGGCCCTATTGGATGGCGATGACGTGTGGATGGAGGACTACCTAAAAACAGTCGCCGATATGATTGCCCGATGGCCCGACTGCGGAGCCTACGGAGTGAGGGTACTCATCGATGATGGCAGAAATCAGACAGCTTCATCAGCCCCCGCCACAGATGGTATTGTTGATTTCTTCGCCGAATCAATGAAAGGATATGTACTCATAGCATCGGCAACTACCATAAATCGTGATGTTGTGCTTGAACTGGGTGGCTTCCCTGAAGGCATGCGCATGGGCGAAGACCAATACTTGTGGACAAAAATCGCCCGCAAAGCACCCATTGCATTTCACTCACAGCCCAAAGTCATCTACTCACGCGCAGCGACAAACCGTTCGGCCGCATCTTACACGCCAGAAAAGAGCAATTTTTCATTGGAGGATTTATACGACCCTGCGCAAAGCGATATAAGCAACGAATATGTTGCTCGCGTAGCACTTGGCAAAGCCCTAATCGAATCGGCCAAAGGCGGAACAGGTGCAGCGAAACGGGCATTGAAGTTTTTCGCATATAACAAACTTTCACATCGCATCGCACGCAAGGTTCGCCTGCTCAACGCCCTGCCGGCGGCATGGCGTCCATCAATTTTGGCACTCTACAACCACATGGCATGGCTGATAGCCCGCAAAGGATTATAAAAAAATAAGGCTCCCGACAATTCGAGAGCCTTATCTGTTTTAGAAGTAGTAGCCTAAACCGATTTGGAATGTAGAGATTTTATTCTCGCCCGTAGAGTATCCCAAAATAGTACTCTTTTTGAATGTTCCGTTATAACGTGCCGATACGGCAATCTTCCATATTCTAGCCTCTGCACCAACGGCATAACCTACCGTCGGACGTTTAAAATTCCACTCGGCACCGCCCGTTGTTCCATTGGTGTCGGTCATAACACTGAATGTGGGGCCTGCATGGATTGCCAAAACCTTAAGGAAACGCACCTGCAACAACACAGGCACATCCAATTTATTAAGTATCAACTCACCCTCGGCACCCTTTATGCCAAACTTATTGTGAGAATATACCACCTCGGGGCGAAGTCCGAAAGCGCCCCACGACAATTCGCCATGCACACCGGCAAACCAACCACTGTTCGACTCGATATCGAGCTCCGTGATAGAACTCTTAAAACTGTTACTCTGGTAATCCATACCCGCCTTGATACCAAAACGGAACTTGGGCAGCAATCCTGCCGAAGCCTGCGTCACCACCAAAAGGGCAACGACTACAACCAACAATCTCTTCATAACTTTATTCATTATGGGTTACATATATTTATCTGCCACGCGAGCCCTGCGAGCGATTGTTTGCAGCACGCCCCTTGTTGTTTGAGCTGCCACTGCGACTCGGTGGGTTACCATGCGTGATATTGTCGTTTCTCTGGCTATTACCACGCCTATACTGCGGATTTTGAGGATTTGTGTTTCGCGAATTACGGATTCTCTCCCGCTGCGCGCCCTGCCTCGGACTTACCTCGGGACAACGTTCCGGCATTCTGAACTCCCTGATATCACGCAAAGAAGGTTGTGTGTGAACACCCTTATAACGCTTGTATAACGAACGGTGCTGGCGATTATACACCCATGGATTATGCTGATTTATAACCACCTTGTAGAAGCGGTGCAAATCAACGGGATACTTACGTCCTCGCGGCAGGCGCTTGGCAGATACCCAACGGCCATAGTTCTTATAGTAGAATAGGGCTCGCTCGACATCGTAGTAGAAGTCAAAATCGGGAAAATAATAAAACATTGCATAGTCATATCCCAATGGACCCCACGACGGCTGCAGAGATATATTTACCCTGCCCGCAACATCTATTGTGCTGGTGTGATGATAGTAGCCCACACCGCACGAAGATAGCATCAATGCCATCACGACAGCTAAAACATAACGCTTCATATCTACTCGGTTTTAGGTTAATACTAATAACTCTTATGCTCTGCCTGCAACGACTAGCGCTTTGCACCCTTCGCACCCTTTGCTCCCGAGATGGTGTAGTTGAAGATATTCTCCTTATAGCTTGTGGTCTTGAAAGATGTATCACGCTTGCGCTGGAACGCTATCTCGATCAAGCGCTCGGTGAGTTGCTCGAACGACACTCCTGTAGCCTCCCATAAATAGAACGATAAAGAGCCCGGAATAGTATTTATCTCGTTGACATAAATCTTGCCATCGGCCTCGTCAATCATAAAATCGATGCGCGAAACACCATCGCAGTTCAACGCCTTGAAGGTCTCTACGGCTGTTGCTCTGATAAAGTCGGTCTGCTCCTGCGGCAGCTGTGCGGGTATCTCTCTGACGGTGGAGTGCATACCGCGCGACTCCTTTACGCCACACTTTGAGCCGCCTTTTGCACCACCTTTTGCACCGCCACCAAGATATTTATCGGCATAACTCAAAATCTCGCCACTGCGTATCGGTGCTTCACATACCGAGGCCTCACACTCGTAATAGTTGCCCAGCACCGAACAGTTAATCTCTTTGAGTTGCTCAACCAATTTCTCGACAATGATACGTTTCGAGTAGCCGACAGCATTTTCAATAGCCTCCTCCAACTCCTCACGGTTATGTACCGCACTGATTCCGACACTCGAACCCGAATCAGCCGGCTTGACAATCATGGGATAGGCCAACGCCTTCTCAACCTTTGCCACCACCTGCTCACGAGCGTCAAACCACTCTTTATCAGAGAACCATGCATAATCGATTACGGGGATACCGCTTTGGGCAAGAATCATCTTCATGGTAATCTTATCCATACCATTTGCCGAGGCCAGCACATTACAACCGGCGTAAGGAATACCTGTCATTTCGATTGTCCCCTGAAACGAACCATCTTCACAGTTGGTTCCATGCAAGGCGGGAATGACCACATCAAGTGTAGCGACCACATCACTACCAAACAACGGCTTACGCACGCGGTATAGATTATTATCACCATATATCGGGCGCAGGTAAACCTGCTGACACGAAGCATAGAGCGACTCCATATTCTTGTAGTTCTTGCTATCACGTAATGGCGCACCTGTATACCATTTACCCTCCTTCGATATATAGATCGGGGTTATATCGTATTTCTGGGCATCGATAGCCTCCATGGTCTGGATTGCTGTCAGCACCGAGATCTCGTTCTCGACCGAACGACCACCAAAAATTACTCCTACGTTGATTTTGCTCTTCATCTTATTGCTTGGTTTACGATTATTTTACTTGAATGAGTCGGGCAGGTCGTTCTCGTAGAGCACCACATCGCCCGCGCGCAACACCCCTGCCAGATAGGCCGAGGCCTCGGCAAATGAGTCGGTCTGAAGAATATTATCTTCACTGAAAGAGTTATCGCACAGACCCTGCACTATCGCTTGTCGATTTATGCGATTTACAACAACAACCAAATCGGCCGCTTGAGCTATATTCTGCCCCAACTCCCTATTGTTACGGAACTGGCTATCGCCCATCTCGACAAATCCGGGCGTTACTACAATACGTTGCGCACCCTCCGCCAAAGCAAAATTGCGCAACACCTCCAAAGCCATCTTTGCGCCCGACGGATTAGAGTTGTATGCATCGTCAATCACGGTCACACCGCCCGCGCTACGCCTCACGCTCAAACGATGCTCCACCTGCTCTATTTGGCGAATAGCTCGTCTCTGAGCCGCCTCGCTCACACCCAAAGTATCCGCCACAGCTATGGCCGCCAACAGATTCAATATATTACCGCTACCCACCAAATGGGTTGTATATCCATCACGAACACCCTCGGGCGTCACCACCGAAAATGATGTTTGACTGGGCGTGTAGTCGATATTTTCAGCTCGATACGCCGCACGGCTATTATTTATGGCATAATCAATCAACTTGCAATCAAATGCCTTATCGGCGGCAGCCACAGGCTCTGAATCAAGGTTTATTATGCCTACGCCACCTTTTGGAAGCGCATCTATCAGCTCAAATTTCGTCTTACAAACACTCTCCAACGAGCCGAATGTCTCGAGATGCATCTCGCCTACGGCGGTTACTACACCCATCGAGGGTTGCACCAAATCGCATATCTCCTTTATATCGCCAACCTGCTTGGCACCCATCTCAACGATAAATACCTGATGATGCGGCTTGAGATGCTCACGCACGGTACGCACAACGCCGAGTGTGGTATTGAAATTACCCGGAGTCATCAGCACATTGTATTTTTCAGAGAGGATACGATATAGATAGTGTTTTGTAGAGGTCTTGCCGAAACTACCCGTAACGCCGATGATTTTCAGGTCGGGCATCGAGCGCAAAATACGCTTGGCATCGTTGTAGTACCAACGCGAAATAGCCGCCTCCAAAGGTTTGTTCACGACATTGGCAACAAGCATGATAACGGGCAGAATCAACAAAGCCAAAGCCGCAACAGGGGCATACTTCGGAATGAAATACACCGCTGCCCCGATGGCCAACAACGACAATAAAGCCGAGGTGGCAATCAGTCGCCACACACGCATGGTATAAACCAATGGCTTACGATACTCCGCGCGAAACTCACGCCACGCCATAACCGCCATAAAGACTGCCGAGAAACCCCAAAACACAGGATTTGACAACACTCCTACGACCACCAAAGCTGCAATCAGCCCCGTACGCAAAAATTTATGCCCCGAGCGATACCAACGGGCATAACGTGCCACGCGGTATGAGTTGTGCTGGAACATATGTATATCGTAGCGCACCACAGCACACCACAATGCAACATAGAGAGGCCAAAATATAATATTCTCAATCAACATACTCTACTTTTTCATCTCTTTACCCAAAAAGCTCTCCACCACACGCTGAAAAAGCGGCGTATTCTCCAAAAATGAGAAGTGCCCTGCACCTGCCACCGTAACCAGCCCCGCATCGGGAATCAGTTGCTCCATCTTTTTTGCATCGGCAAGAGGTGTGGCGGTGTCATTCTCGCCCCAGAAGAGCAGGGTCGGAGCCTTTATCAACGGCATTAAATGGCATAAATCCTCGTTCACACACTTCGACAATATGGCACGCATCATCGGCGTGGCATTGTTATAATCCGACGAGCCAGCCTTTGCTCGGCGACGCTCGATTATGGCAGCAGCTCGCTCTTTTCCCAACACAAGACGGGTAAGGCTCTTCATCAACTTGAAGCTATACACCTTGCGATAGTAGCTTAGTGACCGCTTTGGCTTCACACCCGCCGCATCGACCAAAATAACCTTGCAAGTTTTGTTGCGCGAGGCATACACAATCGACACCCTACCGCCAAATGAGTGTCCCACAAGCACAGGATGCTCAATTCCTTCATGCTCAGCCAACGCCTCAATCGAACGGGTATACTCCTCGACACCCCACACTGCGTGGGGCTCTTCGCTCTTACCGAAACCGGCAAAATCGACAGTAATCACCCTCATCCGCTCCTCCAAAAAGGGTCGAATGGTGGAAAACGTCGCGGTATTGCAACCCCAACCATGAAGCAACAAAAGCGGATGCCCCTCACCGCAATCGGTGTAGTGCAGTTTTACGCCATTGTATGTGAAAAATTTATCCATAGCAATTCAAGATACAAATTTAACTCTTTTTTTGGCATTTGCGATAATTATCTCATGAAATAGAAAAAGAGGTTACCTAATTATTATAGGTAACCCCCTCTTGCCATGCTTGTTTTCGGATTTATTGATGATTCATAATTTCATTCTGGCGACTGATACTCTCCATATGAATTGCCTCGAGAATTGTGCGGACAAAATCTTCACTCAAGCCCATGCCGCGAGTCATCGTAAGCATGCGGCGGCAGATATCCTCCCAACGATTACTCTGAAGGATTGCCACATTGTTGGCCTTCTTGATTCGACCAATCTTATCGGCAGTCTTCATGCGCTGGCTCAACAAATCAAACAACTCGGAATCGATTTGGTCAATCTGCTGACGGCATACATTCAGCTCGTCGGTAAATTCGGGATCGTTGGCGGTTTTGGCACGCCACATCACATTTTCAATCAAGGTAAGGCAATCCTGCGGTGTTACCTGCTGCGATGCATCACTCCACGCCTTATCGGGGCTGCAGTGGCTCTCGATCATCAGACCATCAAAACACAAGTCGGCCGCCTGCTGCGAAATACCATAGAGCAAAGGACGGCAACCGCAGATGTGTGACGGGTCACAAATCATCATCATCTCGGGGAAACGACTGCGCATATCGAAAATCATGTGCCACATGGGCGGATTACGATACTGACTATGACCGAAATATGAAAAACCACGATGAATAAGGCCTATATTCTGTTGCGGAACTCCCTCGTTAATAAGACGATACACAGCTCCTGCCCACAGCCCGATGTCGGGGGTCATAGGATTCTTGATAAGCACTGTAACATCTTTATTGTCATGCAACGTCTCGGCAATCTCCTGCACAGCAAAAGGCGAAACGGTGGTGCGCGCTCCAATCCACAGAATATCAACACCGTGCTTCAAGGCACACTCCACATGAGAGCGATTTGCCACCTCTACCGCTAGCGGTAGTCCCGTAGCAGCCTTCACCTCGTTAAGCCATGCCAACGCCGGCTCGCCAATACCCTCGAAAGTCCCGGGATTGGTGCGAGGTTTCCACACTCCTGCACGAATAACATCCACCTTACCCGAGCGCGCCAACTGCATGGTGGAATCTATGGTTTGCTCGCGTGTTTCAGCACTACACGGGCCCGCGATTATAAGGGGTCGCTTTGCCCCTAAAACAAATTTTCCCATATACCTAAACTTTGAGTCTTGCCACATTTTGCCAGAATGGCAAGGCTACTATTTCAGAATTTCCCTAATCTTATTGGCTCTCTGCATTGCCTCGATAAGTCCATCACGGTCGTCACGTTCAATCATGCGGCGCAAAATCTGCAACTGATGGATATGCTCCCGCAATACATCAAGCACATTATACTTATTACCCAAAAATATCGGAGCCCATGTCTGCGGCAAACTCTTGGCAAGACGCACAGTACTCTCGAAACCTCCACCAGCAAGGTCGAAAATATGCTCCTCCTCACGCTCCTTCTCCAACACAGTCAAAGCCAAAGCAAACGATGTGATATGAGAGATATGCGACACATAAGCACAGTGAGTATCCTGCTCCTCGGCCGACATATAACGGATGGGCATACCCAACACAGAGTATATCTTCTCAACCTGCTCCAATGCATCGGCATCCGAGAGCTCCTTGTCACAAATAACCACCGAGCGACCTCGGAACGCATCATGCACAGCCGCATCGGGACCGCTATTCTCGGTACCCCACATAGGATGGGTTGCAACAAGACGGCCGCGGTTGGGGTGCATCATTGTGACCTCACACAGTTCCTGCTTGGTTGAGCCCATATCCATCAATATCTGATTGGGAGATATGCGATTCAGAATTTTGGTAGCCATAACAGGCAAGGTATCTACGGGTGTTGCAAGAACTATCAAATCGCTCTCAGCCAACGCCTCGTCAATATCCACAATTTTGTCGACCAAACCCAATTCAAGGGCCCGTCGAGCACTCTTCTCCGAGTGCTCGACACCCATAATGCAATCTGACAAGCCATTATCCTTAAGGCTCAATGCAAACGAGCCTCCGATAAGTCCCAATCCTATGATGGTTGTCTTCATTCAGTATAATTCTTACTTAACAAAACGACTCTTCACACGCTCGGCAGCCTCGGCCAGACGTGAGGCAGGCATACAGAGCGAGATGCGGATATATTTTGTACCCTCCGAACCGAATATTCCACCGGGGGTCACAAATACATCACACTCATTGAGGACCTTATCAGAGAAGGCAAAGCAATCACCATCGAAATCCTCAGGCATAGCGGCCCAAACAAACAGGCCTGCCTGACCCTTAACATAGTTACATCCAAGTGCATCGAGCAAGGCATAACCATGGGCCTCACGCTCGTAATAGGTGGCGTTCAACTCGTCAAACCACTCATTACCCAGAGCCAAAGCCTCGGCAGCAGCAGCCTGCACGGGATAGAACATACCTGAATCCATATTGCTCTTGAAGCGCAAAATATCGCTGATAATATCGGCACGACCAGCCACAACACCGACACGCCAGCCGGCCATGCTGTGACCCTTACTTGTTGAGTTCATCTCGATAGCAACATCCTTTGCGCCTGCAATAGAGAGAATGCTCAACTGAAGATTATTACGCACAAAGCTATATGGATTATCGTGCACAAGCAGAATATTGTGCTTACCTGCAAATGCCACCAACTTCTCGAACAGCTCCACTGTGGGGTGGGTTCCTGTGGGCATATTGGGATAATTCACAAACATAAGCTTCACCTTGCTCAAGTCCTCTTTCTCTATCTCCTCAAAATCGGGATAGAAGCCATTTGCAGCATTCAGGCGGTACTCAACAACCTCACCACCGGCCAAAGTTACAGCTGCGCGGTAGGTGGGGTAACCCGGGTTGGGAACCAACACTTTATCTCCGGCATCGAGGAACGCCATGCAGATATGCATAATACCCTCCTTCGATCCCAACAGAGGCAACACTTCGCTCTTGGGGTCGAGAGTTACATTGTACCACTTCTGATACCAATCTGCATAGGCCTTACGCAACAATTCGCTACCATTGTAGGGCTGATATGCATGCACATCGGGGCGCTTGGCCTCCTCACCCAAACGGTCGATAACCTTTTGTGCGGGCGGCATATCGGGACTACCTATACCAAGACTGATAATATCACGGCCTGCCTTACGCAACTCCGCAATTTCACGATTCTTCTTTGAAAAGTAATACTCCTTAATGCTATCCATACGATGAGAAGGAGCAATCTCTACCTTTGCCATAATTCTTGCTTTAATGTTAATATTTTTTATCTGTATCATTCAAATTATTTCCCACTACGATACACGCCATACACATGTATCTCTTTTGTTGCCTCCTGCAAATTATTAAGGTTGCGAATGTAATCGTCAAGGCACTTAAACTCCAAATCAATATGGAACAGATAGTGCCACGGCTCACTCGGAATGGGATACGACTGCAACTTCGACAGATTTATATCCTCCAATCGGCTCAAAGCCTTCAAAAGCGAACCCTCGCAATGATCGGTCTTAAAATAGAGTGACGCCTTGTTGGCATCCGGCTCGATATCGTGATCATAACGCTTAAGCACCATAAAACGGGTATAGTTACTCTTTATGGTATTTATCTCGGGAGCGATAATCTTAAGACCATACATCTCGGCAGCCAGCTCACTGGCGATTGCTGCCGTGTGGCGCAACCCCTGCTCGGCAATATGGCGGGCACTGGCAGCGGTATCTTCGCTCTCGATGAGTTTCCAATTATGCTCATCAAGGTAATCCACACACTGCAAAAGAGCCATAGAATGTGATTCCACCTCCTCGATATCCTCCAACTCGACATCAGGCAAGACCATCAGATTCTGCTTAATAGGCAAATATACCTCACCTGCCACCTGCAAATTTTCATCCTGCAAAATACTGTAATTCGGGATAATAGAACCCGCAATAGAGTTCTCGATAGCCATCAGCCCCATATCAGCCCGACCCTGCTTTACCGCCGTAGCCACAGCTCGAAACGTATCACATGGAACAATCTCAATATCCTTTCCAAAATATTGTATCGCAGCAATATGGTGGAAACATCCCTCGTAACCCTGTATCGCTATTTTTTGCATCTCTTTATGCTTTATAAAAAATCCTGACCATGCCATGCACAGTCAGGATTGATGTAACTTATTCATGAAAAAAATCTTCATTTTAGCACACGACATCCTGACCGCTCAAACGGTAATAGTAAAATCGCTTATAAAAGAAGAAATTTGTGTTCATAATCACTCTTGTTTTATGATGCAAATATATTTTAAAAAGAGCATATATCAAAATATTGAGCCCAATATTTATCTGTTTTTTTAATTATGGCCGCGTTTTGCCCACTCCATAACTCGTGCCGGCGCCTGCTTAAGCTGCAACATCTTTCGCATATAATCCATATAGGGTGCAGCATGGTCGAAAAAACGATAATAACCTTTGCAAAGATAGTTCAGTCGCGGCTCGCCATCGGCCGTAGCGGCAAAACGGTTGCGCGGGCACTCTCCGTGACATGCAAATTCATATTCACAATCGAGGCACTGACGAGGCAGGGTTGTGTATTTAGCCGCCCCGAAACGACTCTGCTGTCGGCCATACATCATGGCTGACAACGATTTTTCGCACAAATTTCCCAAACGATATTCAGGAAAAACAAAGTGGTCACACGAATATACATCGCCATTATGCTCAACAACTGCCGCATGTCCACAATATTTCGACATTGTGCATACCCCCGGAGGATGTCCGACCCAATTGGCCAATGTGGAATCAAAAAGTTGAACAAACATTTTTCCCACATCATTGCACACCCACTCATCGAATATTGTGCATAAAAATTCGCCCCACTCCTCTGCTTTTACCGACTGAGGAGTAACTACCCCCGTCTGCTCACCGATGTGAGCAAGCAGAGTGCCATTAGCATGAAGGGCAGTACGCTCCACTATAGGTGCAAATTGCAGGAACTTACACTCCAAATCATCTCTAAAAAAACGGTAAAACTCCATCGGATGACCAACATTCACCGAATTTACTGTGGCCATAGCATTCCACTCTACCCCATGCTTGGCAAGCAATCGAAGTCCCCGCATCACACTCCTGAAACACCCCTCGCCCTTTGTCGTGCGACGTAATGCGTCGTGAAGATGTTCCGGGCCATCTATCGAGATTCCTACCAAAAAATTGTTTGCCCGCAGAAATTCACACCACTCGTCGGTGAGCAGTGTTCCGTTGGTTTGAATTGAATTTGCGATTTTACGTTTACCCGCATAACGTTTTTGAAGTTCCAACACCCTCTCATAAAAGGATATCGGACGCAACAACGGCTCACCACCATGCCAGACAAACAACACATCCAGCGTGGTCTGCGATTGGATATACTCACGGATGAACAACTCCAGCATTTCGTCGCTCATCAGTTGCGATGAAGAGTTGTGCAGTTTACTCTTTTCCAGATAGTAACAATACTCGCAAGAGAGGTTGCATGCCGAGCCTGTCGGCTTGGCCATAACATACATCACTTGCCCGAAAGGCATATTGATGCTCTTCTCTTCTTCCGAGTGCATACAATTAGGGGGGGGGTATTAAGGGCTACAAAATCTCATGACAATGCTTGTTCATGAAAGCCAAATCAACCCTTATCGAACTACTCTACATATTTTATCACCTCTTTATTTCGAGGTTTAGCGGCAGGCTCCTCATCGGGATAACCGATTCCTATACAGAGCAGAGGCTCAAAGCCTTCGCTGAACTCCAACGATTCGAGGAAGGATGCGCCCACGGGCTGCTGAAGGAATGTTCTCACGGGGCTTGCCATGCAGACTGTACCCAAACCCAGCGATTTGGCCGCAAGCATCATATTGCCGGCCATAAGTCCGCAATCCACAGGGGTATATGCACTTGGCTTGTGACCTATAAATATTACGGCAGGTGCATTACGGAAAATATTCTTGAACGAAGGGTCGTTATACTGCGCCTCGGCAGGCGTCCCCTTGGCAGCCGCTTTAGCCGCCTCGGTAGCCATATTTATCCACTCCTGCGACATAACCACACGCACCTCCCACTGCTGGGCATTTAGGGCATTGGCAGCATATATACCACACTCGACCACTTTATCAAGCAGCTCTTTTTCGATAGGAGTATCTTTGTAGGCACGCACGCTGCGGCGAGCCATAATGGTTTCAATCACCTGATTGCAATTATCGTCACAACACTTCTGCTGCGATGCGGGCTGGTTATTGCAGCACCCCATTGATATAAGGCCTATAGCCATGGCGATAAACAGATTTTTCATAACAATATGATTTTTGAATTACAACTCCCTGAAGTCGACAATGCCGTTCATAACGGCATAGATAGTCTGGCGGCCCACCGATTTTGAGCCGATTTTTTCGCTGATATTACGACGATGGAAAATAACCGTTGCGGTTGAGATATTTAATTTGTCGGCAATCTCTTTATTGATATACCCTTTGACAATCAGTGCCAGCACATCTTTTTCGCGTTGCGAGAGTTCCCCCTCTTTCTCTTTGGCAGTGGGCATACCATGCATTGAGTGTGCCGAGCCGTGCATCATCAAGAATGACTTAAGCAAATCTCTCTCGGGACGACGTATATCGATAGAACGAAACTCCTGCGGCAAATTTTGTGTATCATCTTCAACAAGCACAATACAACGACGGCTCTGCGGAGCAAAAAACGGCAAATTCTCCAAAAGCACATCCTTCGCCACGAAATAGTGAATCACCATACCCTGCACACTCTCCTCATACTCCTGCATGGAGTTAAATGTCAGAATCTCCACATCACGGAACATACCTACAAACGGAGCAATATCCGTTAGTATGGTACGCATAGCCAACCCACACAGCGAATTGGGATGAATGACAACTATTTGAGGTTTATGATTCATGTGACAAAGATAACACTTTTGCTCAAAATACAAAACTATCAATAATGATAGTTGTTATATCTTCATATTAGCCATACCTTTGCCGACGCATTTACAAACCATGCTTTAACCCCAATTACGATGAAGTTGAAATTTATACCTCTCTTAGTATCTCTATTTTTCTGTTCACAAGCTTTTGCCCAATCACAGCAGGACACTCTCTATGCCCATGAGCTGTCAATCGAAGAGCTCGATGTTAAGATAAAAGCCCCGAAACAACATTTCGGCCTTAAGCAACAGCCCATATCATCAAGCGTGGCGGGCATGTCGTTGCTAGCACAGGAGCGCGTACATTCGGTAAAAAATTTATCGGTACTTATGCCCAACTTCTACCAGCCCGACTACGGTTCAAAGATGACATCTTCGATTTATGTCAGAGGTTTTGGCGCACGCATCGACCAGCCCATCATCGGAATGAGTGTTGATGGAGTTCCATACCTTAATAAGAACAACTATGATTTCGATATGCTCGACGTTGCCCGAATAGAGTTGCTGCGTGGCCCGCAAGGCACTTTGTATGGCCGCAACACCATGGGTGGACAGATGAACATCTACACACTCTCACCCATGAATTATCAAGGCACAAGAGGTTCGTTGGAATATGGTTCGGGGAATACTTTTCGTGCCAAAGCCTCATATTATGGCCGTAGCGACAGCGGTAAGTTAGGCTTCTCCGTAGGCGGATTCTATAACCGTACAGACGGATTCTTCGAAAACGATTTCGATGGCAGCAACGTAGATTGGGCCGAGAGCAGCGGTGGCCGCCTGCGCCTTATAGGCGATTTGGGGCGTGGCTGGGAAATCGACAACAACGCCATGTTCGGATACAACTATGAGGGAGGATATGCCTATTCGCTATATGACGCCGAGAAAGATGTTGTAAACAATGTAAACTACAACGACCCCAGCCGCTATATGCGTTACAGCTTCAGCGATGGTCTTACCCTCTCGCATGAAGGCGAAAAATATCTCTTCACCTCTACCACAAGCTATCAATTCATGCACGACCGCATGCGCATGGATAACGACCTCACCCCTGCATCAATCTTCACCCTTGAGCAGGAGCAGCACGAGCACGCCTTTACCGAGGATATTATTCTGCGCACCAACGACAACTCACGCCGCTGGCAGTGGATTACAGGAGCTTACGGATTCTACAAGAACATCGACATGAGCGCGCCTGTGAACATCCTGAAAGATGGCATCAACAACCTCATTCTAGGCAATATGCCCGCTGCAATAAAGAATCTGTTGCAATTCGACCGCGAGTCGTTGGAGGTTGCCAGCAATTTTGAGCTGCCGACCTACGGTTTTGCCATATATCACGAATCCACACTGCGAGCCGGCGAGCGCTGGAACTTCACCGCAGGTCTGCGACTCGACTACGAGGCTGCGAAGATGCGTTACAACAATCTCTCGGAGATTGGTTACAAGATGGGGGCTATGCGCCCGGGTATGCCCGATATGATTCCCAACTTCCGCACCGTGAGTGTGCCATTCACAGGGGAGGAGAAACTCGACTACATCGAGTTACTTCCAAAATTTGCAGTAAACTTCACCACCGGAGCCGGCGACATCTATGCAACAGCCACACGAGGTTACAAAGCGGGAGGTTTTAATACTCAGATTTTCTCTGATATTCTTCAGAACAAAATGAAGTCGGCGCTCATGAACGATGCCATGTCGGCAATGGGTCGCCCTGCAACCTCGCCCGAGGAGTCGCCATATGATGCCGCTTCGGTAACAACATACGACCCCGAATACAGTTGGAACTACGAGATTGGTGCCCACCTGAACTTTGCCGACAATCGACTTTTGATGGATGTCGCAGCCTTTTGGATTGAGTGCAATGACCAGCAGCTTACAGTATTCCCCGAGGGTCTTACCACGGGCCGCATGATGTCTAATGCCGGAAAATCTCGCAGCCGAGGCGCAGAGCTATCGCTTGAGTGGCGTCGCCGCCTCCCGATGCGCGGGCTGTCACTCACAGCCAACTACGGCTTTACAAATGCCAAATTTGTTGATTTCAGCGATGGCGTAAACGACTATGCAGGCAACCATCTGCCCTACGCGCCGGCCCATACTGTATCGTTGGGCGCCTCTTACCGATTCTTTGTGGGCGGAGGATTCCTCCACTATATCGACCTGAATGCATCATGGCAGGGTGCCGGCGAGATTTATTGGAACGAGGCCAACACACTCAAGCAGGATTTCTACTCACAACTCAACGCCTCGGTAGCCTTGAAGTGCCAGCACTTCACTCTTGAACTTTGGGGCCGCAACCTGACCGACACCGACTTCTACACATTCTATTTCAAGTCGATGAACAACAACTTCTACAACCACGGCAAACCATGCCGCATTGGAGCAACATTGAGTTTCGATTTTTAATCACATAGCATCCATCCGCAAGCCATGCCCGACAGCATGGCTTTTTTATTTATTTTTTGTATTTTTGTGAAAAAGATATCATCATGAAACAATTTTTTACATTTATACTGCCAATACTCCTAATTACCCTGCACTCCTGCAAACCGACAGCACCCTCCGCCGAGCGTGTTCTGGCCGAGCAGAGCGACCCCAACTCAACCGAGGTGCTTGTAATTGCCCACAGAGGAGATTGGCGTGGTGCGCCGGAAAACTCTGTGCAGGCTTTCGAGAATGCCATAAAGATGGGGTGCGATATTGTAGAGGTGGATGTTCGCCGCTCTGCCGATGGAGGGTTGGTTGTCATGCACGATGCAACCCTCGACCGCACCACCGAGGGTAGTGGCGAGGTGGCGGCTCTCACAGCCGAGCACATCACATCACTGCGACTGCGTAACGGTTGCCGAAGAGTGGTGGAAAACTCGTTTGTACCGACATTCGAGCAAGTGTTGCTGCTATGCAAAGACAGAGCCGTGATACACCTGGACAAAGGCTACGAGCTTTTCCGCGAAGTCTACGAGTTGGCGAAAAAACATGATATGGTCGAGCAGATTATGTTCAAGACCTCCAACAACCCCGAACGCGTAAAGAGTGATTACGGCGATTTGATCAAACAGATACCCTATGTTCCCGTTATAAATTTGGGCGGCAGCAAGACAATAGAGCATATCGATGGCCATATCGCACTCGGCGCAGTTGCTATTGAGTGTGTTATTCCGAAGGTGACAGATGCAGTACTCGAGCAGTTGGAACATATCCGCAAAGCGGGAGTAAAAATCTGCATCGGCAGCATGTGGCCATCAGCCTGCGGCGGTCATGACGACGATGCGGCAGTCGAAGCCCCCGATGATAATTGGGGATGGATTCTTGAGCAGGGCGCCTCACAGATTATGACTGACCGCCCTCGCGAGTTATTGGAATACCTGCGCAATAAGGGGCGACATATTTAGTGAACCCGATCTATCTGCCGGAAAGAAAAAGAGTCCGCCATCTCTCTTTGGCGGACTCTGCTTTTTCACATTTGGGATTCCAGTGACTCTTTGTTGAACATCTCTCGAAGATAACAATCGATATAAAACAAATCGACCTCCTCGCATATCACCTGGCTCATAAACAGCCTCTCCTCATCTGCAATAATTTCAATCTTAACATCATTGTCGACATTCTCCATAGGCACCTTGTTTTGACTTTATAACGCAGCAGGAATCGATTTTATTGCACAATTTCCAGAATTTTACAAAGTTTTTGTCCTTTTTTGAACAATCAAGTTAATAACACGCTATAAATCAGCCACGAACAAAAAACGGTGCTGCAAATATTTACAGCACCGCAATTCTTTTCCTAAAAGTCTTTAGCTCAAAATCACATTATTCTCCTTAATCATTCTGCGAAGATTTATCAAGGCATAGCGCATACGGCCTAAAGCGGTGTTTATGCTCACCTCGGTCTGGTCGGCAATCTCCTGAAAGCTCATACCTGAATAGTAGCGCATCATAACCACCTCACGCTGCTCATCGGGTAACATATCCACCAAACGACGGACATCAGTCTCGATTTGCTGTGAAATCATGCGATCCTCAACCGTACTCTCGGCGAAACGCAATGTGCCCAGCATATTATATCCCGCATCCGACTCATTGACGGCCTTCGAGTTTTTATTTGCTCTGAAATAATCTATCACCTGATTGTGGGCAATACGCAAAACCCACGACAGAAACTTGCCGTTATCGGCATAACGGCCGTCGTCGATTACACGGACCACCTTGATAAAGGTCTCCTGCATGATGTCATCTGCGACATCACGATCCTTGACCATCATACGAATGTAGTCACGCACACGTGGAGTGTGTCTCTCTATGAGCTGGGAAATAGCCCTCTGGTCACCTGACAGATAGCGATTAAGCAATACACGGTCGCTCAACACTTGTGTGTTCATACTCTTATCCTTTCTAAAATGTGTTATTCAAAGAGTAGAATTTTTTCAATAGGCAACAGGGTTTTATGAGTTAATTATTTTATTTCTTGGGTGCAAGATAAATACTTTTTTTGTAACAACCAAATAAATGTAACCTTTTTTTGTCGTTGCGCCGTTCTACGACGCCGCAACTACTGCAAAACAAATGCCAAAAACGGATTTAGAATTGGAAATATATAAATGGTTGTATATCACTCGATTTGACCTGCATAACACACCACGCAGCAACAACAATCAATGCCACCTGCCACCAAAATGAAGCTCCGGCGACCTTATGTTCCATATCGCGGCAGATAATCGAAGGCATAAAATGCATGCCATAACCAAGCACGATAAGTGCCATCACACCTTTATAGCCCTCTATGAATTGCGGAATTATCGAAGCATTGAAGCTGTTGGCTATCTGATACAGCATAAGATGCACGGTCTGCATATCCTCGGCTCGGAAGAGCAGCCAGCCCAAACATACAATATGGAAGGTAAGGATAATACCCAACAGGCGTGACACGGGATTCATCTCCTCGCCCCGAGCCTTTGCCCACGGCACAATCGACAGCCACATCTTATGCAGAGCCAAAGCCACACCATGCAAAGCACCCCACAGCACAAAACGGACAGCTGCGCCATGCCATAAACCGCCCAACACCATAGTGAGCAATAGATTTATATAGGTACGCAACTTACCTTTACGATTTCCTCCGAGCGAAATATATAGATAATCACGCAACCAACTCGACAACGAGATATGCCATCTGCGCCAAAACTCGGTAATGGTTGCCGACTTATAGGGTGCATCGAAGTTTTTCGGGAAACGGAAGCCCAAAAGCAAAGCAATACCGATAGCCATATCGGAATAACCCGAGAAATCGCAATATATCTGCAAGGCGTAACCATACACACCCATCAGACACTCAAAGCCGGAATACAGAGCCGGTTCATCGAAAATTCTATCGACAAAATTTAGTGATATATAGTCTGAAATAACCGCCTTCTTGATTAGACCAACGGCTATAAGAGCTATCGCCTTGCCAAACATTTCACGGCTGACGAACAAGGGTTGTCGGATTTGAGGAATAAAATCTCGGGCCCTGACAATAGGGCCTGCCACCAGCTGCGGAAAAAATGAGAGATAGAAGAGGTAATCTATCCATCTGTCCAGCGGCTTGATTTGACCACGATATACATCAATCGTGTAGCTCATCGACTGGAAAACAAAGAACGATATACCGACAGGCAGAAATATATTCTGGAACTCCAAAAATCCGCTACCCGCCATATCATTGATTATCTCGATAAAGAAGTCGGTATATTTGAAATACGCCAACATCCCGAGATTGATGACAACACTCAGAGCCACCAACTGTTTACGACCTCGCTTGTCGGCTGTACGAGCTATGGCATGCGCTATAATGTAATCGCATACAGAGACAAAGACAAGCAGCAGGAAATATATTCCGCTTGATTTATAATAGAAATATATTGAGAATGCTATAACATATAGTATACGCAGGGTTGCGGTACGTCTTAATGCAACATACCCGGCCAAAAAGCCTGCAAAGAGAAACAGGAACAGGCCACTATTGAATATAAGCGGTGCCGAGGCGTCGTAGGTCAGCAGTTCACGCACCCGACTGAAAAATTCTTCCAACTGCACCTCCATTACTCGGTTTCTATAATTTTATCATCTGTCGACTGCGCCAAATCTATCGCAAGAGGCTTTATCTCCACCCCATTCTCCAACGGAGCAATCTCGACAGGGGTTGTTATCACGGGTTTACTACGTTCCATACGCTCACGCAGCTGCTCTCCATACTGCTGAACCCCCTGCAACAGTGCATGATATAGCGCACGAGCCACCTGCTTACCGCCGGCATAGTTGATGTGGGTGTAGTCTTTGCCGGCCCATCCGTTATCGACAAACTTTGACATGCCACCCAATTTCTGCATCGCATCATACGTATTCCAGAAGGCCGCACCACACTGCTCGGCAGCGTCTCTTTGCCACTTCGACAAATCTTTGGCCGACTCCACGGGGACAATGCCCTGCTCATTCTTCTGCGAGCGGTCGCTCACTCCCATCACAAGCACCGCAGCCCCGGGGAAACAGCTCTCGACAAAACGTATCATCTTCTCGACCTGCTGGGCATAGAGAGAGTAGTCATGGCGATCGGCCTGCATGATATTCAGACCATATTGGAGTATTACCAAATCATAGGCTCTCATGGTATTTATCTGGGCATTTATAGCTGGATTGCTCCAGAACATCGCCTGACCATTATTACTACGAATAGAAAGGTTGTCTACCGAAACACCATCCACCGAGTCAAAATCGGCACCCAACGCAGTAAAGCCCTCAGCTCCACTGACCACCAGCAGCTCCAAAGATGAGATTCTGTCATCCTCAACAACAATCTGGCGCACCGCGTCACCACCTTCAAAATTAAATATGCGCTCCTCGCCCTCGTTAAGCCTGATACGCAAATCGGCATCGGTACGGCAAACAAACATCAGGCGGGCTCTGCGACACTCCTGCAAATGGCGGCGCTTGTCGACCATATCCCAACGCACCGATGCCCCTGACGAGGCCTTTGCAACCCAACCCGAAACAAAATAGTCGTTCACATAGGGCTCGGGGGTACTTTTGCGTTGCATGATATTATAGGGAGTCCACCCCTTTGAGGTTGTCTTAACTGTCTGACGGAAACCGGTAAAAGGCGATGCCATAGGGGCGAAACCCACTCCTCCGCCACCGAAAGTATCCTGCATGAGCTCTCGTAAATCGGCCGTCAGAATATCACCCTCGACAAAAGAGTCACCCATAAAAGCCACACGAACACTCTGCTTGCCTGCAATCAGCTTCTCATACAAGCGATTCAGCGGAGCAGAAAAATCATCACCGCCAAACGACTCTATTGGAGTAATCTGCTCGGCAGTAGGAAGGATATCAGAATAGTCGGCAAAGGCAACTGAATCGGACAATGCCACATCAAAATCTTCGACATCAAGAGTATTTACACTTTCACCTGTCGGCTGCTCCTCAAAGATTCCCTCCCACGATGCAGAGGTGGCTGCCGCCGTAGGAGAGGCCACAGCTGTGGTTTGAGCAACTTTATCGGCCACCTCTTCGAGGTCTATCTCAAACTCGGACACATCAATCTCGGGCTGCGCCTCGTTTTCGGGTGCAGCATCATTATCGGAATGTGAAATCAGTTCTGAGACAACACTGGCACGACGCAACGACACCCCTCCAGCCTCAAGAGGCGGGATGAAGCTGACAACAACAAGCACAATGAGAGTAGCCAGAGTTACCAGCAACCCCCGTAGCGTGTAATCTTCATTGGGGTTAGTCATTTCGGCGAGATATCAACGAAACATAATATAGCACTGTTGCAATGGCACTCAATGCTGCAACCAAATATGTGCGGGCAGCCCATCGCAACGATTCGCGCGCATACGACAGCTGTACACCCTGGAGTGTTCGGCTCGACTCCAGCCACTCCAAAGCACGCTCCGACGCATTATACTCGACAGGCAGAGTGACAATAGAGAAGAGCGCCGACATGGCAATAAGACCGATACCTATCCAGCATATCGTAGTACCGCCACCGGTAGCCATCAACGCTATACCGCCAATAATCACCCAGGTGGCAATCTTTGATGAGAAATTTACCACCGGAACCAATGCCGAACGCATCACCAGCGGAGCATACCCTCTCGCATGCTGAATAGCATGACCACACTCATGACACGCCACAGCCGCCGCCGCAATGCTGCGTGACGAGTATACACTATCACTCAAATTAACAGTCATATTAGCAGGGTTGAAGTGATCGGTAAGCTGACCCGAAACATGGGTAATCTTCACATTATGGACGTTGTTGTCGCGCAACATCTTTGCAGCCACCTCAGCGCCTGTCATCCCCCCAGGAAACGGAACCTGTGAATATTTTGCAAATACCGACTGCAATCGGGCCTGAACAATATATCCCACAATAGCAATAACGGCCATCAATATAATTGAGCCCGTTGATGATATACCTGTGGCTATGCCACTGCTGTAGCCATAATAGGGGTCTGCAAGTTGTAATAAATCTAACATCTCAATAATTTTTATTAAACAAAATCCTCGCTATTCCGTAGTTTGACATTCCCGAAGGGAACTTCAAACAACATTTAAGCGAAATAAAAAGCCTCAAATAAGAGGCTCTTTGCATTATTAGTGCAAAAGTACGAAAATTTTGCGTAACTTTGTAGAGATTTTTAACTAAAATAACACTAATAGCCATGAAAGGGCGTATTACTTTATGGCATATAGAAACAATTGAATAAAATATGGGAAACTTGGAATTTGACATTGCGGCTCGCACAACGGCTTACGACAAAAATTCGCGTGCATCGGTAATGATGCGCATTGCAGCCATAACAGTGGCTCTGGGCCTGGCAGTCATGATTATCACCCTTGCCGTATTCACAGGATTCCGCCGCCAGATATATTCTGATTTAAGAGGGTTAGTTGCAGATATACAGGTGTATGACGTTATGAGTAACACCAACGGCGAACCCTCTCCGATAATTGCCTCGTCCGACTTCAATGCCGTTTTGCATGAATGTGCCAACACCGAGTGGGCAGCGCCATATATCATCATCAACAGCATGGTTAAGAACGGCGACAACACCCACGGTCTGCAAATAAAGGGTATTGACTCCTCATATCACACCGAGTGGTGGCAGGAACATATCATCGAAGGTGAGTTGCCCAATTTCGCCTCACCGGAGCGTAGCAAGCATATTGTCATCTCTAAAGCCACAGCCCAAATATTGAATGCCAAAGTAGGTGACAAGATTGAGATACTACACATGGGAGAGAGTTCTTCTCCCCGTCGTGACAATTTCAAGATTTCGGGCATCTTCGAAACCGGCCTACAAGAGATGGACAACATGATTGCACTGGCTGATATGCGAGATATTCAACATGTGGCAGGATGGGCTGACAATCAAGTTTCAGGCTACGATTTGATGCTCGACGATCCGAAATCAATAGAGTACGTACAAAAGGATATAACTGCCATTTTCGATCACAGCGATAGCCATGGAAAGAATATCCCCTCATGGGGCTATGCGCTATCATTATCGGAACGTTACCCTGTGGTTTTCGATTGGCTTAAAGCTCATAATGTCATTGCACAAGCTGTAATTATCATAATGATGATTGTGTTGCTCTTCAATATGGCTGCCGCGATGCTTATTATGGTATTCGACCGCATCGGAATGATTGGCACGCTCAAGACACAGGGCATGAACAATGCCGCTATTCGTCGCATATTTCTCTATCGCGCCGCAATACTCTTTGCAAAGGGCGCTTTGTGGGGAAATGCCATCGGACTCGGACTGGTTGCCATTCAAGCGATTTGGCACCCCATAAAACTCAACCCTGCAGGTTACATGCTCTCGGAACTCCCCGCACACATCGGATTAGGCTGGTGGTTGCTGCTTAATGCGGGCGTACTTGCCGTAACATTGTTGGTTATGATTCTGCCCTCGGCGGTTGTTGCACGAGTTAAGCCCGAGCAGTCGCTCAAATATAAACAGTAAAAAATCAGACATGAAACCATATAACTCCCAACAGAGCAAAAAAGAGCAGGTGCAGTTGATGTTTGACAACATCGCCTCTACATACGATAGGCTGAATCACCTTTTCTCGTTCTCGATCGATAAGATATGGCGTCAGAACGTAGTTCGCAAGGTACGTCGCATGAAGCCGGAGCGCATCCTCGACCTGGCAACAGGCACAGGCGATTTGGCCATAAAAATGGCCAAACGTATACCCCAAGCCAAAATCATGGGTGTCGATTTATCGGAAAACATGCTTGCCATTGCGGCGGAAAAAGTACGTCGACAGGGTCTTGATGATCATATTGCGCTATATCATGGTGACGCCGAGGAACTGCATCTCACAGACGGTGTTGTAGATGTTGTTACCGTAGCCTTCGGCATTCGTAACTTTGCCGACATCGAGAAGGGTCTTTCGGAAATTATGCGTTCGCTGCGTTCGGGCGGTCATGTTGTTATTCTGGAGTTCTCTACCCCTCGCAATTTTTTGGTGCGCAAGCTATACTCATTCTACTCAAACCATGTCCTAAAACCTGTTGGCGGACTTGTGTCGAAGGATAGAAAGGCATACGATTATTTGCCCGACAGCATTGTGGAGTTCCCTGAGCCCGAAGAGTTTTTGGGCATGATGCGCCGAGCCGGATTCAAGGAGTGCCACCGTCGCAGTCAGAGCTTCGGCATAGCACAAATATACATTGGTGAAAAGCCATAACGATGATACGTTTTACACAAAATCTGCTTATCGCCCTCGTCACCATTCTGCTTGCAGGATGTTCGAAAGGGCAACCGCAATTGCTCGATCTATCAGTCGCTGAAATTGAGTGGTCGGCCGATGATGCAGACAAGAAGATTCCCGAAAGGATTTTCATTCAAGCCCGGATAGACAATCCGTCTGCGGCGATAAAAATTCTCGAAGGACGCATAAGAATTTCGTATAAAGGCAGTCGGGTGATGGTTTTAACGTCCGAGGAGAGGGTTAAAATCCCTGCACGTACGCGGGTAGGCATTACCATGGCATTTAAGGTGACAGTTGCCCGCAACTCGCAAGCGCTATCACTCATAAACACCCTCAAGCACCATAATATTGAAGGTATTGAGGTCGATTGGAGTATCAAAGCACGTTCCCACGCTTTACGCGGAGATATTTCCGTAGCTTCCACCCCACTTAGGGAGCTACTAACGCCAGAGCAGCTCAACGAGCTATGGCAGGCCATAGATAAAATTGAAAAACAATAGATTACGATATGAATAAAATTACAATTGCAACCATTACAGTGCTACTCGCATTATTGGCAACCGATATCTCGGCACAAAATATTGCCGCCAAGAGAGGCTCTTTGGCCGTAGGACAAAATCCCGTAAGAATTATCGAGCAGAGCGATGTTCAACAATCGATACGCACCATCGAACAGCGTCCAAAGCGCAACAAGGTTAATGGTTACACCATACTAATTCTATCGGACAACTCTCACACCGCCCGCGAGAATGCCAACAAAGCAAAAGAGACTTTCGAGGAGAATTTTCCCGAGACAGAGATAAAAATGTACTACGAGAGTCCTTCGTTTTACGTCACTGCAGGCAGCTATTTAACCAAAGAGGAGGCTATTATCGAAATGATGCGATTCCGTTCTGTTTTCCCAAAGGCCATCACCCAAAACCGCGAGATGGACATCGAGGAGTTCTTGAAGCGACCCGAAAAAGAGGGAGATAGTCAAACCGAAGAAAAAGAATAGCCCCCCCAACACCTTATTCACTCACAGATTACTACCAAAATTTACATACAAAATGTCACTTGATTCTTATCGTTCAATACATATCGATACCGAGCTAGTGGAGCGACTGAAAAAAATTCGTCATGTCGCACTCGATATGGATGGCACGATTTACATGGGCATGTCATTATTTGACTTCACAAAGCCCTTTTTAGCCACACTTAAAGAGTTGGGTATAACCTACTCTTTTTTGACTAACAACCCCTCAACCTCTATCAGCGACTACCTCAACAAACTCTCTGGCATGGGCATTGAGGCCACAAAAGATGAGATGTACACTACCGCATTGGCTACCATTGATTATATCAAGAGCCATCTGCCTCAAGCAAAACGTCTATTCATACTCGGCACTCCGAGCATGACCGAGGAGTTTGTCAAGGCGGGATTTATTCCCACAGAGAACTCCGCCGACGATAGGCCTGATGCTATGGTTGTGGCGTTTGACAAAACCCTTGATTACTCTCGATTGTGCCGCGCAGCGTGGTGGGCTTCGCAAGGAGTGCCCTACATTGCCACCAACCCCGACAAGGTTTGTCCCACCGACCAGCCCACAGTTCTGGTCGATTGCGGCTCGATATGCAAATGCATAGAACACGCCACCAATCGTTGCCCCGATATTGTTTTGGGCAAACCCGACCCCAACATGCTCTCGGGAGTTCAAACCCGCTTTGGGGTCAAGCCGGAGGAGGTTGCCATGGTCGGCGACCGCATATATACCGACATTGAGATGGCACACAATGCCGGAGCTTTCGGTGTGCTGGTACTTTCCGGAGAAACTACTCTTGAGATTGCCGATGAGGCTCCCCGACAGCCAGACCTGATTGCCAAAGACATCTCGATTTTGGGGGATTTATTACGAAACGTGCATAAAACACAATAGATTTACATTAAAGACAAGTTGTTTTCATGGATTACATATTATTGATAATAGGATTGGCACTGCTTACTTTTTGTGCCGATATGCTTACACGTGGTTGCGTAGGAATGGCCGCCCGCTTCCGCGTTCCCGAATTTATCATCGGCCTTACCGTTATGGCTGTCGGCACATCTATGCCGGAGCTTACAGTAAGTGCCATGTCTGCCCTCAAGGGTAGTAGCGATATGGCCGTAGGAAATGTAACAGGCTCAAATCTTTTTAATACACTGATTATCCTTGGAATATGTGCCATGATTAAACCCATGGCCTTCAGTTCTGAAAATATTCGCCGAGATATACCTATATGTATTGGTGCATCATTACTTTTATGGATAGCTACCGCAGACCGTTTCTTCGGTATTTCCGAAGTAGACACCATCAATCGCATCGAGGGCATTATTCTACTCCTACTTTATATCGCAGTTATAATCTATTCTATTCATTCCGCCCGCCGCGATATGCCCGATGGCAATGCCGCACCGGAAGATAATTCAACCCCCGAAATGGGATGGGGCAAAGTTATTTTCTTCATCATTGCAGGTTTGGGTGGTCTTATCTATGGCGGCAACATGTGCCTTGAATCGGCCACAGCCATTGCTCGCGCTTGGGGTGTGAGCGAATCGATTATCGCCATCACAATTGTTGCCGCGGGAACATCGCTTCCAGAGCTGGCTTCAAGTTTGTCGGCCATAATCAGCAAAAAGCCTTCATTGGCATTGGGTAATATCATCGGCTCAAATGTGGCCAACATCCTTCTCATTTTAGGTTTGAGCGGCTCAATCATGCCCTTAACCATGGGTGACATCACCACATTCGACATTTCTGTTGTAGCAGGATCTGCCATTCTGCTGCTTATTTCAGCACTTGTTATTGGCAAAAAGCGTATTACACGTTTTGAAGGTGTAGTATATATCGCAGCCTATGTTGCTTATGTCTTGGCAATCATGTAATAAACGCGCATAATAACAGAAAAGCCCCCGCCGGAATATGCTCGGCGGGGTCTTTCTATTATAGAATAAAACTTACTGCTTATTCTTATTTGTCAGCGGCACACCTTTGTACTCTCCTGTCAAAGTTTTGAGGAATGATACTATCTTGGCGACCTCCTCATCGGTAAGTTCCGCATCCGACTGATATTTTGCCATATCTCGCACAGCCTCCTCCAATGTGGCGCGTGTTCCATCATGATAGTAGGGCCATGTAAGTTCTATATTACGCAATCCGGGGACCTTGAAACGATGACGGTCGCGCTCCTGCTGGGTCTGCTTGAAGCGGCCATCATCCTCAACTGTAAGTTCCAAGCCGCGATCCTCGAAATAGTGGTGGCGCAAACCCATCAACTCGTAAGACTCGCCACCCAGATTGGGGCCTACATGACAAATTGCACAATTATTCTTCTTGAAGAAGGCATAACCCTCTGCCTCCTCGGCTGTGATGGCAGAATCATCACCCAACAGATACTTGTCAAAACGTGAATTGGGAGTGATAAGCGTCATCTCAAAGGCCTCGATTGCATCGGTGATATTCGCTTGGGTGATACCATCGGGATATATCTCCTTGAAAGCCTCCACATATGACTTCTCCTTCTCCAGCTTGGCAATAATCTCATCAAACGAAGTTGACGCCATCTCAACGGGATTCAACGGTGGGCCCGCAGCCTGCTCGGCGAGTGTTGCGGCACGGCCATCCCAGAACTGCACAAAATTATATACAGCATTGAATACCGTTGGCGCATTTACTCCACCCTTTTGGCCCTCAACACCTTCGGAATATTGTTTGTTATCCACTCCGGCAGTAGACAAATCGTGACACGATGCACATGAAACTGTATTATCCACCGACAGACGTGTATCGTGATACAACTGCTCACCCAATGCCACCTTGCGTGCATCCACGGGCAATGATTTGGCAATGGGACGAATAGGCTCGCCGACACGTTCACCCTTAAGGCCATCGTTGTAATGCGTCTTGCGGAAATCTACGGCCCACTTGGTGATAATATCACTCTTGGCACGAGTCATCTGGCTGCCCCAATGCACCAAATAATATTTGGCCATAGGCATACGCCTGTCGGCAGCCACTTTTTTGATTTTGGCCACATCAACAGGCATGGGTGACAAACCCTGCTCCAACGCAGAAATCAGAGGTGTGATGTCATAGGCACGATAACCCTCGTAGACATCCTTGCGAATGATATCGCCCGCCACAGGCAGATTCATGTAGAAGGGCAACTTCGGATCGGCCGAATGGCAACTCAGGCAACCTCCATCGCTCAAAATCTCAAGCACCTGATCATTCAGGCTCAAATCGGCAGCAGGAGGCCGATTCAGGTAGCTGTAAACAACGCCCAATATGGCTGCAACTACCAGCACAACTAATGCGATTGTTCTTTTCATAACCGTTATTGTTGTTAGTAAATAAAAACTTCCTGTGTGAAGATAATGAATTTTTTTGTTACATAACACATCAATCGTGCATATTTTTTTCGTTATGTTGAAAAAATAACTTTTTAATATGTCATATTTTTATCGCTAAAGATACCAAAACCACCCTTTTTATATTGACAATCACATTTTTTTGTTATCTTTGCCCGAGGATATAACCGAAAACCAAACCAAAACTTTGAAGTTATGAGAGAAGAATATAACGATTACGACGATGCTCGTTACGATGATGAGTATGATGACTATGGTCAGGAGCATGTCGATAATAAAGCTGTTCGAGGCTATCGTATAGTAATTATCATTCTGGCGGTCATTTTGGTGGCTCTGTCGGTGGTATATTTCAATATGCACCGCCAGCAGCAGGCCGAGTATCAGCTTTTGGAGGAGGACCGCACCAAGATTCAGGGCGATTTGGATAGCCTTATCGTTTCGTTCGATGACCTTAAGATTCAGAACGACTCTATCGCCGCCAACCTTGAGGAGGCCAACAAACTTATGGAGCAACTCAAGAACGAGCGTCGCTTGAACTATGCCAAGATTCGTGCCTACGAGAAGGAGGTCGGCACTCTGCGTACCGTAATGCAGGGCTACATTCGCCAGATCGACTCGCTGAACAATATCAACCAAAAGCTCACCAAAGAGAATATCTCTTACAAGAAGGAGATCTCTACCGCCCAGCTTCGTGCCGAGATGGCCGAGGAGCGTGCCGAGGAGCTTAACAACAAGGTTCGCGTGGGTTCAGTTATCCGTGCCCGCAGCATAGGCATCCTGCCGCTTAACGCCAAGAGCAAGGAGGTTACTCGCGTGAAGAATGCCGCCCGCCTGCGTATCGACTTTGTGCTCGGCGCCAACGAACTGGCCGATCCGGGCAACAAGACCATCTATGCTTGCATCACATCGCCCGAGGGTTAGGTGCTTTCAAGCCCCGATGCGGCATCGTTCACCTTCGAAGGCGAGCCGAAGATCTACTCTGAGAAGCGCGATATCGACTACGACAACACCAAGGATATTGGCGTGAGCATCTTCTTCGATGGCAGCGGCTTTACTGCCGGAACATACCACGTTGAACTCTATACCGACGGTCGCCTTATCGGCACAGCAGACGTTGCTTTGCGATAAAGAATTGCCACAGGCTAATCAATATTCTCCGCTCCAATGGGGCGGAGTTTTTTATTCACCAACCCATAAAAGCGACTTTTCTGCTCAAAAATCAACAAATTTTGAATTTTGAACCGACGCTACGGAGCGAGAGCAGAGGGAGCTTGCCCACTTTGCCGAGCCGCGATGAGGAAACGACAAATAAATTGTCGAAATTTTGAATTTTGAATTATTTTTTCTTACCTTTGCGCCCGATAACCCCAAAAGTGTAGGGTTGCGTTTTAATATTAACTAACAAAATTTTATAGCAAATGGCTGTTAAAATTCGTTTGGCACGTCATGGTAAGAAGGGTGCTCCCGTTTACCACATTGTTGCCGCAGATAGCAGAGCGCCACGAGATGGTAGATTTATCGAGAAGTTGGGTGTTTACAATCCCAACACCAATCCTGCTACAATTGATCTGAAGTTCGACCGAGCTTTGGATTGGTTACTCAAAGGC
>JAGBIC010000021.1 GCA_017935185.1 Alistipes sp.
ATTCGAACCGCCGACCCTCTGCTTGTAAGGCAGATGCTCTGAACCAGCTGAGCTAAACTCCCGATGCGCCTGAACAAGGACTTGAACCTAGGACCCCATGATTAACAGTCATGTGCTCTAACCAACTGAGCTATTCAGGCATTTTTGAAGAACGTTTATTTCGTTTTTGCGAGTGCAAATATAAAGCACTTTTTTTTATTGTGCAAGAAAAACGAGAAAAAATATTAAAAAAAATGTAACTTTGTGCCATATGAAAGGATTGCTACATTATAAAGATATGTTTGTTTGGCTGGCGCTTATATGCTGTCAGCTTGTTGCCGCGTACGATGCGTATGCCGGCTTAAAAGGTGATAATGTGATGATTATGCAGCCCGACAAGGCTCTTGATAAGATAAAGTTCGACTCTTATACATGGAATTTCGGCGATATTGCAGAGGATGGCGGTGTTGTGGAGCATAAATTTACATTTACCAACTTATCCGACAAGCCCGTTGTGATACTTGATGTGACTACGGGCTGTGGATGTACCACGGCGAGTTACTCTCGCAAGCCGGTGATGAGCGGAGAGCAAGGAGATATAGTGATTGTTTTTGATCCGATGACTCGCCCGGGTCGTTTTACCAAGGGTGCAATGATATATACCTCTGCCTCGACGAATGGAATCAGCCTCACTTTGGAGGGGAATGTCATTCCTCGCAAAAAGACTCTCGAGGAGGAGTACCCGTTCGATTTAGGGCAGGGGGTGCGTATTACATCCAATTTTCACACTTTTGTTTATGTGGGGCGAGGCGAGAAGGTGGAACAGCGTATCGGTTGGGTGAACACCTCAACAAGAGATGTGACATTCAAGACCATTGCAAAGGAGCATAGCGGCATGTTGCACTTTGAAGCTCCCAGTGTGATGAAGGCCGGTGCGCGAGGTGAGATGGTTCTTGGGTATCATATTCCCGAAAATAGTGGTCGATACGGTACTCTTAACGATCTTTTGGCCATGTATGTGTCGGGTCGCGAGGCGCAGCATTTATTAAGCGCGCAGGTTATTGCGGTTGATAAATATGATGGTTCATCAGATGATATATCAGGCCCTATAGTCGAATTATCAAAAAAAATTATTAAATTTGGCGACGTAAAACATGGCAAAAAGATCTCTGATAACTCAATTATCCTCATGAATGATGGGGTGAATGATTTGATTATCAGGGCAGTGGAGTGCCAGACTAAGGCATTGGAGTGCTCGCTAAAGGCTGGTTATAAATTGAAAGCAGGCGAGCGTGTTGCTTTGAATTTCACGCTTGATAGTTCGCAATGTGACTATGACTTGTGGGTGGATAGAGTACGAATCATAACCAATGATACGCACCATCCGATGCAGAGCATCCGTTTGACGGCCATAATTACCGAGTAGAGGTTTTTAGTACTATATTGACAGTTAGTTAGGAATCAAATATTTGGCTCAAGTGAGCCCATTGTTATGTTTAAGATTGTTGAAAAGAGATTGTTGGCAGAGAATATATATCTGCTGCGAATCTATGCGCCTCGCGTAGCGCAAAGCGCACTGCCGGGTCAATTTGTCATTGTTCGTGTAGATGAGCATGGCGAGAGAGTACCCCTTACTATTGCAGATTATGATATCACCGAAGGTACGGTGACTATCGTTATTCAGACCATCGGCGTTTCGACCCGTAAGTTGTGTGTATTGAACGAGGGTGATTGTATTGCCGACTTTGCAGGCCCGTTGGGCAATCCGTCAGAGTTTGTGAATATGCCTGCCGAGGAGTTGAAGTCGCGCCGCTATCTGTTTGTTGCAGGTGGCGTTGGTACTGCCCCTGTATATCCGCAGGTGAAGTGGCTCTACGAGCATGGTGTTAAGGCTGATGTAATAATAGGTGCAAAAACAGCCTCTATGCTTATCTTTACAGAAGAGATGGCGAAGGTGGCAAACCTCTATGTGGCTACTGATGACGGTAGCTATGGCTTCAAAGGTTTGGTGACGGCAAAAATCAAAGATTTGATTGATAACGAAGGTAAGCAATATGACGAGTGTGTTGCCATAGGCCCCATGATAATGATGAAATTCGTTACCATGACTACTAAAGAGTATAATCTGGCAACAACGGTTTCGCTCAATGCTCTGATGGTCGATGGTACTGGCATGTGTGGAGCTTGTCGTGTGAGCGTTGGTGGAAAAACTCTCTTCACATGTGTAGATGGCCCCGAGTTCGATGGCCATCAGGTAGATTTTGACGAAGCAATGCGTCGCCAGTCGATGTATCGTGCTCAAGAAACTAATGCAAACGAACACCATAATCATAATTGTAACTGCTATGGCAAATAAGATACCCCGTGTTAGTGTACGTGAGCAGGAGCCTCACGTTCGTGCCACCAATTTTGAGGAGGTGTGCTATGGTTATAATGCCGAGGAGGCACAGTTGGAGGCCTCACGTTGTTTGAATTGTAAGAATCCGCGTTGCGTTGCAGCGTGTCCCGTAAATATCAATATCCCGGCCTTTATCCAGAAGGTGCATGAGGGCGATTTTGCAGCTGCGTCGGCTGTTATTGCTGAAGATAGCTCTTTGCCTAGTATTTGTGGCCGTGTATGTCCTCAAGAGACCCAATGTGAGGGCTCATGTATCTTGGGTATCAAGGGTGAGCCTGTGGCAATTGGTAAATTGGAGCGTTTTGTGGGCGATTGGAGTCTGGAGAATGAGTGTAAGAGTTGCTCGAAGGCTCCGGCAAATGGCCATAAAGTTGCTGTTATCGGTAGTGGCCCGTCGGGTTTGGCATGTGCCAGCGATTTGGCCAAGATGGGTTACGATGTAACTGTCTTTGAGGCATTACATAAGTTGGGCGGAGTGTTGGTATATGGTATTCCTGAATTCCGCCTGCCAAAAGAGAAGATTGTTGCTCGTGAGATAGATACACTGAAGAAATTGGGTGTAAAGTTTGAGACTGATGTTATTGTGGGTCGTACCATTACTATCGATGCCTTGATGGATGACGAGGGTTTCGAGGCTGTGTTTATTGGTTCGGGAGCGGGTCTGCCACGATTTATGGGTATCGAGGGCGAAAATCTGAATGGCGTTGTTTCGGCCAACGAGTTCCTCACACGAGCTAATCTGATGCATGCATATGATGATGAGTACGATACGCCTGTTTATGTGGGTAAGAAGGTGGTTGTAGTAGGTGGTGGAAATGTGGCTATGGATGCTGTGCGTACCGCAAAGTGTCTGGGTGCCGAGTCTATCATTGTATATCGTCGTAGCGAGGCAGAGCTTCCAGCACGTCGCGAGGAGGTACACCATGCAAAAGAAGAGGGTATAGAGTTCCGTATGCTTACCAATCCTACCCGAGTGTTGGGCAACGATAAAGGATGGGTTGTCGGCGTGAGCTGCGTCGAGATGGAGCTTGGTGAGCCTGATGAGAGTGGTCGCCGTTCGCCTGTCGAGAAGCCGGGCTCTGATTTCGTTGTTGATTGTGATGTGGTAATCATGGCGTTGGGAACATCGCCCAATCCGTTGCTGAAGCGAACAACGCAAGGTCTGGAGACTAATCGTCGTGGTTGTATTGTAACTAACGAGGAGGGTGCTACCTCTCGCGAGGGAATATTTGCCGGCGGTGATGCCGTAACAGGTGCTGCAACGGTTATCCTTGCTATGGGAGCTGGTCGCAAGGCCGCGAAGGCGATAGACGAATATATTAAGAGCAAGTAATATCATCGTTTAATAAATGTTTCAATAAAGGGTGTGTCCGAAATTCTGCTGGGCACACCCTTTTTGTGTCAAAAACTATCCAGGCCGATAATTTTTTTGTTGATATTGACAAAATAATTGTGAGTGCAATTTTGTCTATTCTGAAAACGGTTTTTTGCGATAAGGACAGTTGAATGAGCTATAAATAAATTACTTGTAGTGGCGAAATCTGAATATGTCTCTTGCAAAAACAGATATGTATACATATATTTGTATATATAATCTATCTATATATGAGAACGTCTTTATCATTAAAATTGATATTGCCCATCGTCGCCACTATCATAGGCACATTGTTGCCATCTTCAGTCATTGTCGCGCAGGAGATGCAGGATACCGTAGTTGCCAATTTCGGCGTGTTCGAGATGCTGCCTCAAGAGAAGGTATACCTCCATCTTGACAAACCATATTATGGGGCAGGTGAGAAGATCTGGTTCAAGGAGTATCTGGTTAATGCGGTCAGCCATAAGGATGACAGCAGGAGTAACTTTATAATTACAGAGTTGTTCAATCGTTCAGACTCGCTCGTGCGCCGTAAAAAGATTCGCAGGGATTCGCTGGGGGTGTTTCACAATGCTTTCGACCTGCCTGCCGATCTTCCCGCGGGTGAATATTATCTGCGGGCATATACCAACTGGATGCAGAATATATCACCCGAGTACCATTATTCGCGTACGCTGAAAATCGGTAACTCGATAGATAATACAATCGTTTCGGAAATAAAATATCAGCAGGAGGGCGAAAAATATTATATAGCAAAGGTGCGGTTCACAAATGAGCACCAAGAGCCGTATGCTGACATTCCGGTGATATATCAATTTGTCGTTGATGGGGAGATTCGGAATAAGGGTCGCATAAGGAGTGATGATGAGGGTTTGATTTCCATCCCGCTGCAAGATTTGTCGTCTACAGCTACGAGATCGCTGGTGGTGGAGTTTGATGACAGAATGTATATTTATAAAAATACATTCCATCTCCCTAATTTTAATAAAGATTTCGATCTAACATTCTTTCCCGAGGGTGGAGCGCTGTTGACCGTTCCGCGTCAGAATATTGCCTTCAAGGCGTTGGGATCTGATGGCTTATCAAGAGATGTTCAGTGTGTTCTCATTGATTCCAAGGGAGATACGTTGAGTAATTTTCGCTCTGAACATAAGGGAATGGGCGTTTTTGCTGTAAGCAATGCCAAATCGGACAACCCTCTCCATGTGGTTGCCACATCAAACGATGGCGTTACAAAACGTTTTGATTTGCCCAAAGCTGAAAGTAACGGTTTTGCCATTCGTATGAATCATCATAATAATATGCTGAATTATGAGGTTCTTAAACCCGAAATGACGGAATGGCCCGAAAAGATGTTTTTGCTTGGGCACACGCGTGGAAGTATTACCCTAATGCTGGAGGTTAATCCTAAAAAAGTGTATGGAAGGATTGCGGATAGCCTTTTTATGGCCGGTATTTCACATTTCATGCTGATAGATAAAGGCGGAAATGTTTTGAGCGAAAGGCTTATCTTTATTCCCGACCGGGAAGAGCCGCAATGGCATATTCAATCGGATAAACCTAAATATGGAGAGAGGGAAAAGGTGACCTTGAATATCAGCATAAGAGATGCAAATGGTAATCCTGTGAAGGGTAGCTTCTCTGCCAGCATCACCGATCGAAGGAAGATTCGCCCCGATTCGCTTGCCGACAATATCAAGTCTAATTTGCTGTTGACATCTGATCTGCAAGGCTATGTCGAAGACCCCGGGTATTACTTTATCAATCAGGATATACAGACTCTTCGGGCGCTTGATATTTTGATGCTCACGCATGGTTGGCGCAGATACAGACTAAAGAATGTATTGCAGCCGCCCTCGCTCGATGTCAAACATTATATCGAGCAGGGGCAGACGATAAGCGGATATGTCCAAGGTTTCTTTGGTGGTAATATCAAGCAGGGTCCCATATCCGTTATCGCACCAAAAGAGAATATTTATGAGATTACCAATACTGATAAAGAGGGAAAATTCATATTAAATACATCTTTCCCCGACAGCACAAGATTTGCCATTCAGGCTCGCACGAGCAGGGGATTTGCCGAGGTAAATATTTATGTTGATGAACAGGTGTTCCAGCCACCCTTTAATAAGTCGCCATTCATAAACGCAAAAGTTGATTTGATGAACGACTATTTGCAGAATACCCGTGAGCAGTATTTTATGGAGGGCGGAGAGAAAGTATATAAAATCAGAGAGGTCGTTGTCACGGCGGAGAAACCGAAGGCCAGCGAACAAAGTATATATACGGGAGGGCTGGATACTTACACTGTCGAGTCAGACAAGCTCACCATGTTTGCTAGCCGTACCGCTTTTGATATGACTATGGCGCTCCCCGGCGTCTTTGTAACCGGCACAAAGATTACTGTGCGTAATAGTTCAGCACCGCCTCTGATTATCATCGATGATGTGATATATGAGGAGGATGCGCATGACCTCCTCTCCGGTCTGTTTGTTGATGATATATCGAGCATGAGTTTGGTACGTGGTGCAGACGCTGCTATTTTTGGTTCTCGTGGCGATGGCGGTGCTATTGTAATAACCACAAAAGGGGGCGTTCATCTCACAGGCACTCCAATTTGGGGCATTACGACATATTCTCCCCTCGGATATAGTAATTCGGTGGAATTTTATCACCCCAAATATGATACTTCGCAGAAGAGAGATTCCGCTCAAGCCGATTTGAGGAGTACAATCTATTGGAATCCGGCATTGGAATTTGATGAAAATGGGGATGCTGTTATTGAGTATTATACGCCCGACAGTACTGCCCCTGAAGATATCATCATCGAAGGCATTGACCAAGCAGGTAAAATATATAGATTGACAAAAACGATAAATGCAGAATAATAAAAAAAACATCCTGATTAACAATATGTTAATCAGGATGTTTTACGTACTCGAAGCCGGAATCGAACCGGCACGGCCATTGCTGGCCACAGGATTTTAAGTCCGGCGTGTCTACCTATTCCACCATTCGAGCAGCCGTTTGCCTTTACAAGGGCGTGACAAAAGTAATAAAATTATTTCAAAGTACAAATCTTCGACTCGATATATTCTATTATGCTCTTTCGGTCATTGGGGTTAAACCATGCTATTTGCTCATCGCGACGGAACCATGTCATTTGTCGTTTGGCATAACGGCGCGAATTGCGTTTTATTAGTTCGATGGCCTCATCACGCGTTATCTTTGCATCGAAATAATCGAAAAATTCCCGATACCCGACTGTCTGTAATGAGTTGAGATGGCGTAGGGGATATACCTTGCGAGCCTCCTGCTCAAGCCCCATATCTATCATCTTATCGACTCTATCATCTATGCGTTTGTATAAAATCTCACGCTCCATATCTACACCAATTTTTATGATGTTGAATGGCCGTTGATGTTTTTCCCCCACTCGCAACGAAGAATATGGCTTGCCTGTTGTTAAACACACCTCTAAAGCTCGCATCACACGAGCAGGATTCCTGCGATCCACAACATCATAATATAGAGGATCGAGTTGTTGCAACTCTGCTGCGAGGATATCCAATCCCTCTGTCTGTAATCTTTCGGCCAGCCGTGTGCGTAATTCGGTGTCGGCGTTGGGCATCTCATCCATGCCTTCGCATAGGGCTTTTATGTATAGCCCCGAACCTCCCACAGCTACCACGCAGGAGTGTGTCTGGAATAGCTCGTCAAGACGTTTGATGGCAGCCTCCTCATATGCGCCGCAGTTAAATTCATCGGTCAATTCATGCGAGGCAATGAAATGATGCTCTACCCGTTGCAGTTCTTCTTCGGTGGGCTGTGCCGTGCCAATGGGAATACCTCGATAGAATTGTCGGGAGTCGGTGGATATAATCGGCGCATGAAAATACTCCGCCATATCGAGCGATAAGTCGGTTTTACCCGAGCCTGTCGGGCCTACAATTACAATGAGGTTTCTGCTGTTGTTGCTCATCAATATTCGTCGTCGTATGAATCATCACCATCGAAATCGCTGTATTCGCCCATCATCTCCTCAAATATAGAGCCGCTCTGCTCACTTGCTTCGGGGTCGTACTGGTCGGGTGCAGGCGAATGTTCAAATTGCAGACGAGGATAGGTGTGGCCTTTTGTGGGCTCTTTGGCTTCAATCAATTCAATGTAGTATGCGCGCTCATTGAAGGGGTCGAATACATATATCAGACGGTCATGCAGATGGGTGAGAATATCGCCTAAAACAGCATTCTCCATAGCTTTGGGCGCGCCATGTCCGGCATCACCCATACCCATGCCCATATCCATATATGTATACTCCTGCAGTTTCTCCCACCTGTCATCGGCGGTAAAGAACGAGGCCATGCATTGGTCATATTCCAGCATCTCGATTATGAACTCGTGGAGGTCGAGCAGTGTTGTTGTGGCGTCGGCCTCGAAATCACGAACGAAATGGTCGTTTTCGTCGGTGAGCATTCTGAATCTGAAAATCATATCATTAAAGTTTTATGTTACAAATTATTGATAGCCTCCTTAAGTTGCTGCATGGCTTGTGCCAATACAGCACGTTGCGTACCGACATTCATGCGGGCGTGGAACTCTCCGCCTTGGCCGAACATTGCGCCGTCGTTTAGGGCAAGGTGGGCTTTGTTGACCACCAAATCTACCAGTTCGCTGTGGCTGAGTCCTAGCGCCGAGAAGTCGAGCCATACAAGGAATGAGGCTTGGGGTCGTAGAATTTTGATTTGAGGTAACTCTTTGGCGAGGAAATCCTCGACATAAAGAATATTCCCTTCTACATAGCGCAACATCTGCTCTCGCCAGCTGTTGCCATAGTCAAAGGCCGCTTCGGTGGCTGTCATGGCGAAAATCGTGGCCATATCCATCTCGTTTGCTTCGAGCCACGAGAAGAATTTGGTACGCAACTCTGCATTGGGGACAATCGTGAAAGAACTCACAATGCCTGCAATGTTGAATGTCTTTGAGGGCGCTCCGAAAGTAATGCTGCAACGTGCCGCCTGCTCCGATACTGTGGCGAAGGGCGTGTGCTTGTGCCCGAATAGTGCCATGTCGCAGTGAATTTCGTCGGAGATGACTATAAGATTGTGTTTAACTGCTATCTCCGCCAAATGTTGCAGGGTAGCTTTGTCCCAAACTATCCCTGCCGGATTGTGTGGGTTTGACAGAATAAGTACTTTGCACTTGTCGTCGATAACACTCTCGAGATTTTCAAAATCCATGCAGTAGCCATTGTCGCATCTTTGGAGCGGATTGTATACGACTTCACGGCCATTGTTCTCGGGTACGAGTCGGAAGGGGTGATATACGGGAGGTTGGATGATTACCTTGTCGCCCGGCTGCGTGAAAGCCTGCAAAACCATGGCGATACCTTTGACTATTCCCGGGATATATCGCATCCATTCACGTTTTACCTCCCAGCCGTGTCGGGCCAATAACCATTGCTCGATGCTTTGCCAATAACCATCATAGCTCTTTGTGTAGCCGAATACGGGGTGACCGAGGCGTTTGCTCAGCGCCTCAACAATAAAATCGGGGGTCTCAAAATCCATATCGGCGACCCACAGCGGAATGAGATCCTCTCGGCCAAAGTACTCTTTCAGAGCCTCGACTTTGATGGCGTGTGAACCACGTCGGTCAACGGGTTTATCAAAATCGTAATGTTTATCCATATATGTAAATCGGGTTTAATCGGTTAAAAAATCTATTACATCCACACCATCGGCATAGTCTCGTAGGGTGGGGTATTGCGCCTTGCCAAAAGCCACGCATCGGGGGTGTTTGCTGCAATGAGATACCACACATTGCAACTTGTTGTCGTTTTCGGTTAGCCACTGCTCTGCTTTGTCGAGTGAGCGGTAGCGCATTATGTTTATAATGCTCAATGTGTCGGAAAATCCCTCTCTTTCTATCATTAAAGCACCTCCTAAGTCGGTAAATTCCACCCCTTGCATTGTGAGCATCGCACGGTTGTGAAGATAGTTTCCATGAAACATGTTGTTCATTGCGGGGGCGGTAATTTTGGGCGTATATCCTTCAGGCAGTAGCAGAAGCGATATATTGCGGCAACCCATGCCGTTGTATGAGAATATATCATTACTGAGCCCTTGCAGCTCCTCGTTGCTTTCGTGGCCGTCAAGAAGTGCAGCCGAGTGGCGAGAACCTCGTATGAGTGACGGGGTTGAGATGTAGCGCTGTGAGAATAGTCGGGCAGTGTCATCGCTGCCGGTTGCTATTATTTTGTCGTAATTTGCCGAGGGATTGTATTGTGATATGTGAATATCCGGCTCAATTTCATGTAAAAGACGACAGATATATAGCATGAGCGCTTTATCTTTGCTCGATGGTTTGATGGCTGCATCGTGACCACAGATGAGTGTGCACATCAAATCGAAAAATCCTACGAGCGGTATGTTTCCGGCCATGATTATTGCAATCTTTTTAGGGTCGGTTGCCGCTACTTTGGGGTATGATTTTACCCACTCCTCCAATTTGTTTTGGTCGAGGAATTCGCTGCATATGGCATCAATAGCAAGCATGATATCGTTTGCCGAGAACCATTCGTTTTCGGCGATGGCTTGTGCTATGCATTGTTGCGAGGCGTTGTCGTGCCCAAAATGACGCAGGCGTAAGCCCAACTCTGCGAAGATTGCGATTCTATGTAATACCTCATTCATCAACCCAAAGATAACAAAAAAATAGTTATGCCAATCATATTTTTGAACAATATCACCCCTCGGCGGCGACTTTTGTCAGAAATCGGCTTTACACTCAATTCTGATCAGCTTGCCATTGTGCGGATGTGTGAACTCGATACTTTCGGCGTGTAGATGCAATCGATGATGAGCCTTGTCCGATAACCCTCTGCCATAGATGTCATCACCAACAATCGGCGTGCCGAGCCCGTTGGGATGGGCGGCATGCACACGCAACTGATGCGTGCGACCTGTTATGGGGATAAATCTTATGCGTGTATAGCCATCTTTGCGACTTATAACCTGAAAATCTGTTATCGCGCGCTTGCCGTCGGGGGCAACCATTTGACGCGGGCGATTTTCGTAGTCGAGTTTTATAGGCAGGTCGATTTGCCCTTTGTCGGGCTTGACTATACCATCGAGTAGAGCAACATAGCTTTTCTTTATATTGCGGTGAATAAATTGTTGTTGCAATAACTCGTGTGTGACTTTGTCTTTGGCAATGATTAACACCCCCGATGTCGATTGGTCAAGCCGATGAACTATCATAGGCCCTGAAGCTGTGGGGTAGTGCTCCCTTGTCCACTCCTCGGCTGAACGCACACCCGATTTGCCAACGACCGATAACATGCCCGAAGGTTTGTTTATTGCAACGATATGGTCATCTTCCCAAATAATTTCAGGCTCGGGCGGTGCTATGTGTAGGAGCGGGTTCTCCTCAACGTCCAGCCCCTGCATCATGTGCATTAAGATGGGCTTGCATTTGCTGTTGCACGACGGATAAAACTCCCCATGACGCCTGATTTCGCCACGCGGCGAATTACCCCACCAAAACTCGGCCATGGCAATTGGGTGTAATGAGTTCAGATAGGCGTATTGCAGAAGTTTTGGGGCGGCACATTCGCCGGCACCTGCCGGTGGGGTGTGCTGTGGCGTTGAGGCGAAAATATCGCATAAGTCGCGCTCCTGACCGAGAGCATTGAGCAAACGGAATTTGCCAAATATTTGTTGCTGGAGTTTTGCCGAACGCTGGTGGCGCTCGCTCTTTAAACGGTTAATCTCGTTTTGTAACCCCTCTACCGTGTTGCGAGCCTGCTCGATATGGCGTTTCAATTCAATCTTCAGACGATGAAATTCGGCATTGTCATGCTGACTTTGACGTATCAGGTCGGCATTGTTGGCCATGTTGTTGCGGCGCAGGATGTCGCGTTCGGCTTTGCGCTGCGCGAAATAATTTTTTAGATGTAATAGCTCCTGCGAGGCTTCTTCTTCGCAACGCTTTAGTTCGGCATGTGCTGCAATAAGTTCGTCGGCACACTCCAACTCTATTATTTTGCGATTTATATCACTTATCTCGGCCTCCTCTCGGCGAAAGAAGTCGTCGGGCTGTAACATGTCGTAGACAGGAGGAGTGAAATATGGATGGGTATTTTTTCCGGCAATATTTCCCGAAAATGCAGCCAAAAATCCGAGCCTATGCTCTTTGTCGCGAACTACAAGAACTCCGAACATCTTGCCTTGACGCAGTTCGTCATGCCAATCATGGCGTGTTGCGACGTGCTCCATCACCTCCCTAGCAGCTTCTTGGCAGAGCGCATGTGGCGAATAATGAAATGGCCAAGTGAATTGTTTTGGCGGCTCTATATGGCTTATGTCGTTATGAAAATAGTGCAACATGATGCAAAGATAAATTTTTTCGAAAAAAAGTTGTAGTTTTATGTGACTTTTTACGACTAATAGTGTAAAGGCAAAGGCTTAAACAAAGAAATAAAATGGAGAATTCCGAAAAAGAGTTTACGAGAATCGTTGGTGAACATAAGGATACCATTTATATGGTGTGTTATATGTTCTCTAAGGATAATGCCGAGGTGGAGGATTTGTATCAAGAAATTCTGATAAATTTATGGCGCAGTTATTCCAAGTTTGAGGGCCGAAGCAGCCTTAAAACATGGATATGGCGTGTGAGTCTTAATACATGTATCTCTATTGACCGCAAAAAACGTCGCCGTGATAAGATGCCCCTTGATATGGATATCGATCTCTATAACGATTCTGATTGCGATACAAAGCAGATTAAGATGCTACATGATCGCATCAATCGTCTCGGGCCATTCGACAGAGCAATAATTCTGTTGTGGCTTGAAAATATGTCTTATGAAGAGATTGGTGCTATTGTGGGAATTTCAGAGAAGAATGTCTCGGTGCGTTTATTTAGAATCAAGGAACAACTTAAAGCTATGAAATAGGATGGAACAGAGGGAACATATGCAGTTGGAGGAGTTGCGTGAGCAGGTGTCGCTGCTGAAAGACAAGTTGCAGCGTCAGCAGATTATTTCCGAAAGAATGATTGCTGAAGCAGCTCAAAAGCGTGTTGGAAAATTGAACCGTGCAGGTGTGATATGGGGTATTTTTGGCCTCTTTGCTGTGGTTTGGTGTAGTGCCGTATTCCATCAAATTGGATTTAGCGATGAGTTTGTTGTTGGTACAGCATTATTGCTGGCGGTGTGTACTATTGTTACGATATATGCCCATTGGAATCTCCACTCGGTAGATGTTGCGCATGGCAATCTTATTGAGATTACGCAAAAGCTATTGCGATTCCGTAAGATTTATGCCAATTGGCACTTCTATTCTATTCCGGCATTGCTGATATGGTGTTATTTCCTCTATTACGATGCCAAGCAGGTGCTGGAGTATCCCGAGGCATTTCTTTGGGCTGGCCTTGTCGGAGGAATTATAGGGGCGATTATTGGCCTAAAAAGGCACTATGCCATATTGCGTGAGGCCGATGAATTGTTGGCTAATATCCGAGAATTGATGCAAGAATAAAAACCCAACCATAACCAAATATAATATCAATCGAAAGCGAGAGGTGATCCCAATGAGGGTCACCTTTTGTTCTGGCGCAAATTCTCTATATCAGAATTAAGAAAAATACTTTTTTTTAATAACTTTGTAGGATGAATAGCTCGCATTTTGATTGTCGGAGCGAGTTTATGCTGCAAGAAATAATAACTAAAAACTATAGTTATGAGAAAAACTAATCTGTTAGCGTTGGTTGCGATGCTGATGTTCTCGGTGTCGGCAATGGCGCAAAATCTCAAAGGCTTTGCCTATGGTGAGCAGGAGGCTCCGCGTGGCTATGAGTCGAAGAATGCCGAGTGGGAGTCACCCCAGGAGGTGGCGCTCAATAAAGAGCAACCGAAGGCGTGGTTCTTTCATTTTGCTTCAGAGGAGAGCGCCCGCAAGGTGTTGCCCGAGTGTAGCGAGTATTATCTCTCGTTGGATGGTACATGGAAATTTAATTGGGTACCACATCCCGAGCAGCGCCCCAAGGAGTTTTATCAGCCTTCGTTTGATGTTTCACAGTGGGACGATGTGCAGGTGCCGATGAACTGGAATGTTTATGGCTTGCAAGCTGACGGAACGCAAAAATACGGCACACCTATATATGTTAATCAGCCTGTGATTTTTAAGCATACGGTTGCCGTTGGTGATTGGAAGGGCGGTGTTATGCGTGAGCCCGACCCAACTCATACCACCTACAAGCATCGTAATGAGGTGGGTTCATATCGTCGTAGCTTCACCCTGCCCAAAGAGTGGGATGGCCGCCAGATATATCTGAATTTTGATGGAGTGGATTCGTTCTTCTATTTGTGGGTAAATGGCCGTTATGTCGGTTTTTCGAAAAATTCACGCAACTTGGCTGCATTCAATATAACCAAATATCTGGTTAAAGGTGAGAATATTGTAGCCGTTGAGGTGTATCGTAACTCGGATGCCTCGTTCCTTGAGGCTCAAGATATGTTCCGCTTGCCCGGAATCTTCCGAACAGTATCTCTGACGGCAACCAATCCTGTTGAGTTGCGAGATTTGCGTGTTACTACCGACCTCGATGCCGAGTATAAAGATGGCGTTGCGAAAATCAATATAGATGTACGCAACCTCACATCGAAAGCGGCGAAGGGTTATACCTTGCAGGCAAAACTCTTCTGCAACGAACTTTATAGCGATGAGAATACGCCTGTGGATGGTGCTGTGAGTCATGCGGCAGTAGCCGAAATAGGGGGTATGGCCACATCAACAGCCTCGATGGAGATAGCGATGGAGAATCCTAAAAAGTGGAGTGCCGAGAAGCCTTACCGCTATACCCTTGTTGTAAGCCTTAAGGATAAAAAGGGTCGTGTGGTCGATATAGCCTCTACGCATATGGGTTTCCGCGAAGTGGAGATTATCGACACCAAGGCTGAAGATGATGAGTTCGGTATTGCAGGACGTTATTACTACCTCAATGGCCAACCTATCAAGATGAAGGGTGTAAATCGTCATGAAAACAACCTTGAGCGAGGTCATGCAATCACACGTGAGCAGATGCAAAAAGAGGTGATGTTGATGTTGCGAGGTAATATTAACCATGTGCGTTGTTCGCACTATCCCGATGCGCCATATTGGTATTATCTGTGCGATAAATATGGTATCATGCTTGAAGATGAGGCCAATCTTGAAAGCCATCAGTATTATTATGGTGATGCGTCACTCTCTCACGTTGCCGAGTTCCTGGATGCTCATGTGGCTCGAGTTATGGAGATGGCCCATGCTACGGTGAATCACCCTTCGGTGGTTATATGGTCGCTTGGAAATGAGGCTGGCCCGGGTCAGAATTTCGTTGTGGCCTATAATACGCTGAAGGCCTTCGATGCAACGCGCCCTGTGCAATATGAGCGTAACAACAAGATTGTCGATATAGGATCTAATCAATATCCCTCTATTGGCTGGACTCAATATGCCGTTACGGGTAAAGCTCCAATCAAATATCCGTTCCATATCTCGGAGTATGCCCACTCGATGGGTAATGCCGCGGGCAACTTGCAGGATTATTGGGATGCTATCGAGAGTACCAATTTCTTTATCGGCGGTGCTATATGGGATTGGGCCGACCAAGCCTTTTGGAATGTTGATCCTGTGACACGTCAGCGTTATATGGGTTATGGTGGTGATTTCGGTGATCGCCCCAATGGTCATACCTTCTGCATGAATGGTATTGTATTCCCGAATCACACCCCCAAGCCACAATATTATGAGGTTAAAAAGGTCTATCAGAATGTCGGTATTACAATGCAACCCGATGGCCAGATCTCAATCTTCAACAAGCGCTATTTCGAGCCGCTTGACGATTTTGATATCGTTGTGTCATTGTGGGAGGATGGAAAACAGATAGCTTCATACACCCAGCCGAATCCGGGTGTTGCGCCGCGTACGGCAAAGAGTTTCAAGCCGCAGTTCGACCTTTCGAATCTTGCCCCCGAGAAGGAGTATTTTATTAAGGTACAACTCAAACTAAACAAACAGATGCCGTGGGCCGATAAGGGTTATGTCCAGATGGAGGAGCAACTCGCCGTGAAGTCGGCTGCCAAGAGTGCCTATATCGCTGATGTTGCCACAGCTGATGTTAAACCCGAGGTAAAGACCGAGGGCGAGGTTACAACAATTTCGGCTGGTAGTTCATTCCATATCGCTATGGATAACGATAAGGGTGTTCCCTGTCATTTGGTATACGGCAACAATACAATCATTCCGAAGGGTAATTCCGTAAGGCTCTACACCTATCGCGCTCCTGTCGATAACGATAACTGGGCGATAAACAGATGGTTCTCTTTGGGTCTGTTTGCAACAGAAGATAAGGTGTTGTCGCATAAGATTATAGAGAAGGAGGATGGCTCGGTTGTTTTGCAGTATGTTGTGCGTACACAGGCTAAAAATGCGGGACGTCGTGTTAAGCATGCAGACAACAATTTCTCGCTGTTGAGCGATGGTGAAGAGATGGGCGAGGATGATTTCCACTTTATATCTAACCGTATTTGGACTATTTATCCCGATGGCAGTATCGAGCTCAACAGCGTTGTGACAGGTAGTACGGCCTCGGTTAATTTGGCTCGTATCGGATATGAGTTGCAGCTCTCGAAGGAGATGAAGAACTACACCTATTACGGTCGTGGTCCGTGGAATAACTATAATGATCGTTGCACGGGTTCATTTATCGAGCAGTATGAAAGCACGGTTAAGGATCAGTTTGTAGCGTGGCCAAAGCCGCAGGATATGGCAAACCGCGAGGAGGTTCGCTGGGCGGCGCTCACCAACGATAGTGGAAATGGCGTTTTGGTAGTCTCTACCGAAGGTATGTCTACATCTGCGCTGGAGTGGAATGCTGTTGAACTTACCGAGGCTGCCCACCCGTATCAGTTGCCTGAATCATCGTCTACATGGCTCAATATCGATAAGAAGATGGGAGGTCTTGGCGGTAACAGTTGCGGCCCGAGCCCGCTTGCAGAGGATATTGTCAAGGCAGGTGAAAACTCAGTGGGCTTTATTTTGCGACCCCTGCGTAAGGGCGATAGCTACACCTCAAAGGCCGATGTGTTGCCATCGGGCGCTGCGCCGGTGCTGCTTTCACGTGATATTCGTGGATGGTTGTCGATGAAGTGTTCAAAGAGAGATGCCCAGATATACTACCAGCTTGGAGAGCAGGGTAAACCTCAACTCTACACCGAGCCTGTCAATATGAACAAGGGTGGCGATATTATTGTATGGGAGAAGGAGTCGCCTGAACTTGCGGCCACATATTCGTATCCCGAAGTGTTGTCTATCCCCATCTCCATTGCTTTCTGCTCAAGTCAGGAGTCATCCGGAGGGGATGCAAATAAATTTATTGATGGTGATCCCTCTACTATATGGCACTCGGCATATTCCGTTACGGTGGCAATATACCCTCACTACATCGATTTTGATGCAAATGAAGTGGTGGGGATAAAAGGCTTTAAGTATCTGCCTCGTCAAGATAGTGGCACGAATGGTAATATTAAAGCTTACAAGTTGCAGGTAAGTGATGATGGTAAGAATTGGGGCGAGGCTGTCGTGCAAGGTGAGTTTGAGAATAATCGCAAACAGCAGACCGTACTTTTCCCGAAACCTGTCAAGGCTCGTTATGTGCGTTTTACGGCACTGAGTTCGCAAAATGGTCAGGACTTCGCTTCTGGTGCAGAGTTTGAACTGATTAGGTAGTAGGGTGGCCTTATTATAAATAATGGGTGTCACATCGTCGTGGCACCCATTATTTGCTTATGCAAATTTGCTTTATTTGCCCATGTAAGACTTGATGTAGTGGTGGTGAGAACCGTAGCGCTCAAATGCTGCACGATCCAACTCCTCCTGTGCAGAGGGGTGTGCAACAGAGATAAGCAAACGTGCGCGCTCCTGAAGGCTCTTGCCATAGAGATCTACTGCACCATTCTCGGTAACAAACCAGTGCATATGGCTACGGGTAGTTACTACACCGGCACCGGGCATAAGTGCGTCGCAAATCTTCGATACGCCCTTGTTGGTGATTGAGGGCATAGCGATGATAGCCTTACCACCCTTTGAGAGTGATGCACCATAGATGAAGTCAACCTGACCACCTACGCCAGAGTAGAACTTGCGGCCCAATGAATCGGCGCAAACCTGACCTGTGAGGTCTACCTGCAAAGCCGAGTTGATGGCTGTAACCTTGTCATTCTTCGCGATTACATAAGGATCGTTGGTGTAGCCCACGTCCATCATCAATACTGCGGGGTTGTCATCGATGAAGTTGTAAACATCCTGTGAACCCATAAGGAAGGTTGAAACCATCTTACCCTTGTCGATATTCTTTGCCTCGCCATTGATAACACCTGCGCGTACCAGAGGCAAAACGCCGTCGGCAAACATCTCGGTATGGATACCCAAGTTCTTGTGGCCGCCCAACTGTGCCAAAACGGCGTTGGGAATAGCACCGATACCCATCTGGAGTGTAGCACCATCCTCGATGAGCTCTGCACAGTACTTACCAATCTTAACCTCAACCTCGTTGGGCTCGGTGAAGTGAGCCTCCTCAAGGGGCTGGTCGTCCTCAACGAAGAGGTCGATCTTTGAGGCGGGAATCATAGCATCACCAAATGCGCGGGGAACATATTTGTTTACCACAGCAATAACGGTGTCGGCACACTCTACAGCTGCCAAAGTAGCATCAACTGATGTTCCGAGTGATACATAACCGTGCTTATCGGGACGAGATACCTGAATCATTGCAACATTACAGGGAACAGCGCCTGAACGATAGAGCTTCTGGGTCTCGCTCAAGAATACGGGGATATAATCGGCGTATCCTGCCTGTGTTGTCTTGCGGACGTTGCCACCCACGAAGAATGAATCGAGCTGGAATATGCCCTCGAACTCGGCCTCTGAATAAGGCGCAGGGCCCTCGGTGTGGAGGTGGTGGATATGAACATCCTTCAACTCTCCGGCACGACCACGCTCACACATGGCCTTGATCAAGCACTGGGGAGCCGATGCAACAGAGCTCAAGTGCACGTGGTCACCCGATTTGATTACCTTAACAGCCTCCTCAGCTGTTGTGAATTTAATCTGTGTCATTTTTCGATTTTTAAATTTATAAGTTTGTAATTTGTAGTCTTCAACTATTTGCGTTTAACCTCTACCTGCTCGTAACCCTCGATGATGTCGCCAACCCTGATGTCGTTGTACGACTCGATGTTTAGACCGCAATCCTGTCCTACGGTTACCTCCTTCACGTCATCCTTGAAGCGGCGAAGTGAGCCGAGCTTACCTGTGTAGATTACGATACCGTCGCGGATTACACGGATGGGGGTGTTGCGCTGAAGCTTGCCCTCGCGCACGATACAGCCTGCCACGGTACCCACTTTCGAGATTTTGAAAGTCTCCATAACCTCGATTGAGCAGGTGATAACCTCCTTCATCACAGGCTCCAGCATACCCTCGATAGCATCCTTGATGTCGTTCACAGCATCGTAGATGATAGAGTAGAGGCGAATCTCGATCTCCTCCTTCTCGGCTGTCTTGCGCGCAGCGGCCGAGGGGCGAACTTGGAATCCGACGATGATGGCGTTTGAAGCGGTAGCGAGCAGAACGTCCGACTCTGAAATCTGACCCACGGCGGCGTGGATAACGTTCACCTGAACAGTCTCCTTCGAGAGCTTGATTAGTGATCCCGACATAGCCTCAACCGAGCCGTCCACGTCACCCTTAACGATGATGTTAAGCTCCTTGAACGAGCCGATAGCGATACGACGACCAATCTCGTCGAGGGTGATATGCTTCTGGGTCATGATGCCCTGCATGCGCTGCAACTGCTCGCGCTTGTTGGCAATCTCGCGAGCCGAACGGTCATCCTCCATTACATTGAAGCTGTCACCAGCCTGGGGCGCACCGTTTAGACCAAGCACCTGAACGGGTGTAGAGGGGCCTGCCTCGGTTACCTTTTTACCATTCTCGTCGAACATGGCCTTTACACGGCCTGTGTATGTTCCCGAGAGCAATACGTCGCCGATATGCAATGTGCCGCTCTGAACCATGATTGTTGCAACGTAGCCACGACCTTTGTCCAATGTAGACTCGATTACGCTACCCTGTGCCTTCTTGTTGGGGTTGGCTTTAAGGTCGAGCATCTCGGCCTCAAGAAGCACCTTCTCCAAAAGTTTGTCGAGATTCATGCCCTTCTTTGCCGAAATATCCTGACTCTGATATTTTCCGCCCCACTCCTCAACGAGGTAGTTCATCTGGGCCAACTGCTCCTTGATATGCTCGGGGTTGGCTGCGGGTTTATCAATCTTGTTTATGGCGAATACCATAGGAACGCCAGCAGCCTGTGCGTGGTTGATAGCCTCAACGGTCTGGGGCATCACGCTGTCGTCAGCCGATACGATGATGATGGCAACGTCGGTAATCTTCGCACCACGGGCACGCATGGCGGTAAAGGCCTCGTGACCCGGAGTATCAAGGAATGTAACCTTCTGACCATTGTAGTTTACAGAGTATGCACCGATGTGCTGGGTGATACCTCCTGCCTCGCCTTCGATTACGTTGGTTTTACGGATGTTATCAAGCAATGAGGTCTTACCGTGGTCTACGTGACCCATTACGGTTACGATGGGCGGACGTGATACCAAATCCTCCTCGCTATCGCTCTCCTCCTCGATGGCCTCGGCAACATCAACGGTAACAAACTCGGTCTTAAAGCCGAACTCCTCGGCAACAACAACCAAAGCCTCGGCATCAAGACGCTGGTTGATAGATACCATCAATCCCAAGTTCATGCAGGCCGAGATAACCTCCATCGGAGATACGTTCATCATGGTAGCCAACTCGCTAACGGTAACGAACTCGGTAACCTTGAGAACTGAGCGCTCCATCTCCTCGCGCTCCATCTCCTCGTTCATCTTTTCACGAATCTCCTCGCGCTTCTCCTTACGATATTTGGCACCCTTATTCTTTGCACCTTTGGCTGTCAGACGAGCCAGGGTGTCTTTAATCTGCTTTGAAACCTCCTCGTCGCTTACCTCGGGACGTACAACAGGTTTTGGCTGGTGTTTATCCTTCTTTTTGTTGCGACGACCCTCGCCGGCCTTAGGCTGGTTTTGATTTTGATTCTGGTTGTTGTGATTGGGCTGATTCTGCTGGGGCTTGTTCTTCTTGCCCTCCTGCTTTTGCTCCTTGCCTTGCTTGTTGCCCTGCTTGTTTACATCAACCTTCTCTTTGTCAAGACGCTTGCGCTTGTGCTTGCCACCCGGTACCATGCCCGATACATCCATTGTGCCGAGAATCTGCGGGCCGGCCAACTGTGTGTGATTGGGGCGGAATACTCCCTTGTCCTCATCTTTCTCCTTTGGAGTCTCGGGGGCTGCCTGAGGCTGTGCAACGGCTGCGGCTGGCTCTGCAATCTTCTCTTTTGTTGCAGGCTCCTCTGCCTTTGCTGGCTGCTCGACTTTTACGGGCTCTGGGACAGGTACAGGTGCAGGTGCGGGGGCGGGCTGAAGTTTCTCGACCTTCTTCTCGCCTAAATCTATTTTACCCAATATTTTGGGCTGGGGGACTTCATCTTTTACGTTGATGACGTTGCTTTTGATGATAACCTCCTGCTCCTCCTTTTCCTCTTTCTTGCTCTGCTCGATGGTTACGGTGGCCTGCTTGTTGAACGAGATACGCTCGCGTATGTTGTCGCGCTCGTTGCCTGTTATGCTGCGATTTGCACCGAATTCCTTCTCAAGTATGGCATACACATCGGGTGTGACGGGCGAATTGGGCCCATCGATAGTAACACCCTTCTTGAGCAAATAGTCCATGATAGAGTTGATACCTACCTTGAACTCTTTTGCTACCTGAATGAGTCTTATCTTTTTGTTATTGGTCATGCTTGTGTGGTTAATGGTTAAACTTATTATTCATCGAACTCGGCTTTCAATACCTCGATAACCTTCTCGGCCTGTTCAATCTCAAGATCAGCACGGTTTGCAATCTCCTCAACAGGAAGCTCAAGAACACTCTTTGCAGTATCGCAGCCGGCAGCCTTAAGGGCCTCGATAATCCAAGGCTCGATTTCGTCTGCAAACTCGGTGAGTGCAACATCCTCCTCTTCGATCTCACGATATACGTCAATATCGTAGCCTGTAAGCATTTTTGAGAGGCGGATGTTCAAACCACCCTTACCAATGGCAAGCGATACCTGATCGGGCTTCAGATATACCGAAGCGGTCTTTCGCTCCTCGTCGATAGTGATGCTTGAAATCTTTGCGGGATTCAATGAACGCTGAATCATCAATTGAATGTTTGAAGTGTAGTTCAACACATCGATATTCTCGTTGCGCAACTCCTTGACGATTGTGTAGATGCGAGAACCCTTCATTCCCACACATGCACCGATGGGGTCGATGCGGTCATCGTATGACTCAACTGCAACCTTCGCACGCTCGCCCGGGATGCGAACAATGTTCTTGATGGTGATAAGACCGTCGAAAATCTCGGGAACCTCCTGCTCGAACAGGCGCTCGAGGAACTGGTTGGCAGTACGAGAAAGAATGATTCGGGGGCGGTTGTTGTTCATCTCAACGCTCTTTACGATAGCCTTGATGGTGTCGCCCTTGCGGTAGAAGTCGTTGGGAATCTGCTCCGACTTGGGGAGTATCAACTCGTTCTCCTCGTCATCAAGCAAAAGCACCTCGCGCTTCCACACCTGATAAACCTCGCCGGTGATGATCTCGCCAACCTTCGCAGAGTATTTCTCATAAATACTTGCCTTTTCGAGGTCGAGCAGGCGTGATGCAAGATTCTGGCGGAGTGAAAGCACCGCACGGCGGCCAAACTGATTCATCTGAATCTGGTCGGCATACTCGTCGCCAACTTCGTAAGTAGAGTCGATAGCCTTTGCCTCTGAAACGGCAATCTGCATGTTGGGGTTTTCTACTGCATCATCCTCAACTACCTCACGGTTACGCCAAATCTCAAGGTCGCCCTTCTCGGGGTTGATTATGACGTCGAAGTTCTCGTCGCTATCAAACTGCTTCTGCAATGCGTGACGAAAGACATCCTCCAAGACTCCGATCATTGTAGATTTGTCGATGTTCTTCAGCTCTTTGAACTCGGCAAAGTTGCTGATCAAATTTAAGTTTTCCATTGTTTTGCGTGTTTTATCTGATTTTATTTTGTTGCTATTTGAAGTCGAGCCACTCTTTGGTATACTTTATCTCGTCAAAGCGGTAGTTGCGAACGACATTTACCACTACCTTGCGTTTTTTACCCTCGACGGCCTGTTTCTCTTCGTACGATATGGTGATTCCCTCGTCGTTTACATCGTCGAGTTTTGCCAAAATCTTGACACCTGTGAGCAGAAGCACCTCAACAGATGAACCGATAAGCTTACGGTATTGACGAATGTTCTTCAGCTCTGAACCGATGCCGGCAGATGCTACTGTGAGTGAAAAGTCCTCCTCATCACGATTGAACTCGGCTTCTATTGTGCGACTTAACTCTGCACAACGCTCAATAGTGACATGGCTGTCGCTATCGATAAGCAACTCAACCTCATTCATCGGTGAGCATTTGCAACTGACTGTAAAAAGATCTGTGCCGGCCAATTCACGCTCGGCAATCTCCAAGATTTTTGCGCAATCTATCATATTAGGGTCGATTATATCTACGAAATAAGGGGACTCAATGTCCCCTTACTCTTTGTTTTACGCTGCAAAAATAGTGAAAAAAAACAACAATGCAAATTATTTTATATAAAATATAGGTATTAACTTTTTATGTTTAGAAAAAAAAGGCGTCACGAGTGTTTTGTGACGCCTCGGTGGCCCGATGTTTCAAAAATCCTAATAATAAAGATGGCCGGCGCGACATCAGGGCCTGGTGAAAGAGACTCGAAAAACGAGTATTGTTCTCTATGATACAAAAAAAGCGTAGAACATACTCCTTAAAGCAGGCCATAGGATGCCCTTGACACGGAGTTGCTCTACGCCCAAGTCAGTCCTGCCACATAATAGGGCAGGACATAACATGGACTGACAACTTTTATACCGTGTCAAACACTTCTTACGAAGCTCCCTATGTTTGCTTTAAGGTATATAGAGTTGTTTACCCTTATTATGTAAATCTATATATTCAATCAACTTGAATCTTCACAAAGATAGCCAAAATTTCTTTTTCTTCTTTTCTAATACATGATATTTTTTTGCCATGCTTGAATTTTGTATAATTTTTTGTTACTTTTACCCAAGATAACCGTGCTATATTTTTTGACAACAAACCTTAAAACAATATTATTATGACAGAAGAACAGATGAAATGCCTCTATTGCGGCAATAAGCAATTGCTTGATGAGTTGATGATTAAAATTGCAGATTTGGATGTGTCAACACTCTACTTGTTCCGCGAGCAGAGTCATCCAGGCCGTTGTGTGGTTGCCTACAAAGAGCACGTGAATGAGCAGTTTGATATTCCTGAGGAGGAGTTTGTACGTTTCATGGCCGATGTCCGTCGTACTGCAATCGCAATAAAGAAGGCCTTCTCTCCTGCAAAGGTGAATTGGGGTGCATATTCCGATACACTTCGCCATGCACATTGGCACATCGTTCCCAAATATGAGGGAGAGTTCGAGTGGGGTGGTGTATTTGCCATGAACCCCAAACAGACATATCTCACCGATGAGCAGTATGCAGAGTATATCGAGAAAATTCGCCAGAATTTATAATAACAAAAAAGCCTTGTTCGAGCGAACAAGGCTTTTTTGTTGAATCTCAGTTGCTATTTGCCAAAATTGCGTGATACAAATGGTAGGGCTGAGTAGAGTGCTGTGCGCCAATACTCCCAATTGTGAACTCCATCGCGAATACGCAATTGGTATGGAATATTAGCCTTGCGCATAGCTTTGATAAAGTCGATGTTGCAGTCGAACAGGAAGTCGTCATCACCGCAATCTACATACCATGCCACAGTGAGAAGAGCCTGCTTTGTTGCATCGTCGGCATTCTGCACGAACTCAACACAACTATAACGGTTGGCTGCCTCTGTCAGATACCACATCTTGGTCTTCTCTTTCGGGTTGGCTTGCGGTGCGGGCAGGTGCATGAGCGCACTCATAGCGTAGCATGCGCAATACATGTCGGAGTGGCGCTGTGCATAGGCAGTGCAGCCTCCGCCGCCCATAGATAATCCTGCAACGGCGCGATGGGCTTTGTCGGCCTTAACACGATACTCTTTTTCGATAGTGGGCAGGAACTCCTCATAGAAGAAGCGCTCATAAGCCCAGCCCTCCATGTCAAAATAACCGTTCCAATAGCCCTCCTGAATCTTGCCGCCTGCGTTGGGCGATACAACTATCATGTCGCACACCTCACCGGCAGAACGAAGCTGATCCATAATATCCTTAAGATGTCCGAGTTCAAACCACGATGTGTTTGTGCCGTCCATGCCGTGCAACAAATAAAGGATGGGGTAGCTGCGGTCGGGGTTGTTGTCGTAGCCTGCGGGGAGGTAGATGCAATACTCGCGGTCGGCGTTGAGAATTTTGCTGTGGATTGTCTTGGTCTCAACTCGGCTGACATTGCGCATCATGCGGGCGAATTGTTGTGCATTTGCATTTTGAGGACGATTTTGCTGCGCCCATACTCCCGATGTAGCTAACAGAATAGCCACGGTTGCTAAGATGATTCTTTTCATGGTTAATGAGGTTTTTAGGTTAAAAAAAAGGAGAAGATTTAAATTCCCCTCCCTTATCGTTTAAGGTCTATTTTGCACTTTTTTTAACGTAAGGCTTTATGCAGCCTCGCTGCGATGAGCGAACGAAGTTGAGCAGATAATCACGTTCGGGTGATTGGGGAAGCTCGGCTTCAGCCTTGTCGCAAGCGTTAAGGTAGTTCAAATCGCTTTGGAATAAAATGCGGCATACATCATGAATTGCCATAATCTGCTCGTGTGTAAAGCCACGGCGTGACAAGCCGACTTTGTTTATGCCGGCGTAGTGGTCATCGTTAGATGCTGTGATATATGGCGGAATATCTTTTGTTACACCCGACATGCCCTGAATCATGGCGTGGTCGCCGATGTGAATCCACTGGTGTACGGCAGAGTGACCTCCGATTACAACCCAATCACCCACATGTACCTCTCCGGCAAGTGAAACGCTGTTCACAATTACACAGTTGCTGCCAATAACGCAGTCGTGACCAACGTGAGCGTATGCCATGATAAGGTTGTTCGAGCCGATAATGGTTGTACCTGTCGAGGCTGTACCTCGGCTGATGGTCACACTCTCGCGAATGTCGCAATTGTCGCCGATGACGGCGGTAGTAACCTCTCCGCGGAACTTCAAATCCTGTGGAGTGCAAGCGATTGAGGCGAATGAGTGAATTTTGCAGTTTTTGCCGATTCGTGCGCCATCATGGATGACAGCCGAAGGCCCAACCCATGTGCCATCGCCTATGACTACGTCGCCGGCGATATATGCAAAGGGTTCGACTGTTACATTTTCACCGATTTTTGCATCGGGATGAATATATGCCAAATTGCTGATCATAATATGGTTTTATTCTGTTTTTTTGTTCTTTACGATTTGTGCCATCAGGATAGCTTCGCATGCTAGCTGACCGCCTACGAAGACCTTACCATTGATAGAGGCGATACCTCGGCGTATGGGGTCGATGATGTGAGCCTCGATTTGCAGAGTGTCGCCCGGAACAACCTTGCGCTTGAAACGCACACCGTCAATGCGCAGGAAGTAGGTTGAATACTCCTCGGGATGCTCAACACCATTTAGTACAATGATTCCACCGGCTTGAGCCATGGCCTCAACGAGTAACACGCCAGGCATGATAGGTTCTTCGGGGAAGTGACCGGTGAACTGCGGCTCGTTTGCTGTGACATTCTTGATTGCTCCGATTGATTTGTCATCGAGATGGAATACCTTGTCAATCAATAGGAATGGATAGCGGTGTGGCAAGAGCCTGCGCACGTCGTTAATGTCCAGCAAAGGGCTCTTGTCTGCTCGATATTTGAAGGCTGGCTTTTCGCCATCTCGGCGAATTTGCGAGATGAGCTGTTTCATAAACTCGGTGTTGGCATAGTGGCCGGGGCGTGAAGCCCATACGCGACCTTTGATACGCATGCCGAGCAGAGCGAAATCGCCCAGCAGGTCGAGAAGCTTGTGGCGTGCCAACTCGTTGCTTGCACGCAACTGAAGGTTGTTCAAATATCCGCCTGTTACTCGTATGTCGTCTTTGTTGAAAATCTTCTTCAGGTGGTCGAGTTGCTCGTCCGATACCGGATTTTCGACAACCACAATCGCATTGTCCAAATCACCACCCTTGATTAGGTTCATGTTGAGCAGTGGCTCCAGTTCGTGCAGGAATACAAATGTGCGGCAGGGAGCAATATTTTCGGCATATTCATTGAACATGTCGAGTGTGGCGTATTGGTTGCCGATAACTTTTGAGTTGTAATCTACATGTACCGAAACGGTGAAATCGTCATCGGGGTAGATGATTATGGCAACACCTTTATCGGGAATTGTATATACTTGTCGTTCGGTAACCTCATAAAAACGGCGTTTGGCCTTCTGCTCCACCAAGCCCACTTCGGCGATTTTGGCAACATATTCGCGAGCCGAGCCATCCATGATGGGGGTCTCGGGGCCATCAATATCAATTAGGGCATTGTCAACACCCATAGTCCACAGAGCCGAGAGAATATGCTCGATAGTGCTTACCTTTGCATTGCCACTTTCGATGGTTGTTCCTCGAGATGTGTCGGTAACATATTCGCATAGCGCAGGTACTGATGGGGTCTCCTCCAAATCAATACGGCGAAAAATTATTCCGTGGTTTTCCGGTGCAGGATTGACGGTCATATTTACCATTACTCCTGTGTGTAAACCCTTGCCCGAGAATGAAATCTGACCTGCAAGGGTCTGCTGTTTATTCTGCATGACTTATTATTTTTAGCCTGTTTGTTACAAATTTACCATTATCCGCGACCGATAATATTGCACAAAGATACTAATATTTAATAAAAAAACCTTATTTTTGCGTGAGTTTTCAAGAATCGTACCTGTTATGGCGACAAATAGTGAGCAAAATACTACACCTAAAAGGGTCAACGCATCACGACCGCAGCAGCCGCGGCGGGCTCGCCTGCATCTGCCTTTCGACAATCGCAAGCAGGATGCAGGAGAATGGGCATACGACCATCGTTTGGGTTTGAGTGTTATGATCATTGCCTATCTGGTGCTGGGTATTGTTTTTGTAAGCTCGAAAATAGTGATTGGCTCAAAGCCCCACATGCAGGGTATTTATGTCGATTTGCAGACTCTTGCTGAGCTTGAGGCCGAAAAGGAGCGTCTGGAGCGTGAGTTGGAGATGAAACAGTCGGATATCGATTGGTCTGCCGTGAGAAACCGCTTGTCAAACGATGCCCTGCTGAATGAGAACCTGAAGGATGATCGCGGTACAAATACCTCTGAACTTAACGAATCGGCAAAGAGTATTGCCGAGGGCATGTCGGCCAATCGTGCTGCCTATGAGGCTGGTGTGGCTGCCGCCCAGCAGATTCTTGATGCCGAGCGTCCCACCGATAACTCCGACCGTAAAAGCCAGGATGCAAAATACACAGGTGGTGTGACTGTCCGTTTCTCGTTCAAGGATCCCGTCAGAACAAAGCGAGAATTGGTAATCCCTGCATATAAGTGTGAGGCCGGTGGTCAGGTGGTCGTGGAGGCTACACTCGATCAGGGTGGTAACGTGATTGCCGCACGAGTTATTTCGGGAGGCGATGATATGATGCGCGAAGAGGCTCTGAAGGCTGCCCGTGAGTCGTTGTTCAATATCGACATGTCGGCACCTGCCCGCCACAAAGGAACAATAACCTATACCTTTATACCCCAATAGTCAATATGCTCATATCGCTATACACATATTTCCTCATGTTGTTCGCTGCGATGCTATCGCCTTCGCAGTGCGATGAGGTGGTTGTGCGTCCTGCTTCACCTGTTACTGAGTATAATATCATTGAGCAACAGAATAGTCAGCAGTTGGCGGTATGCCTGGAGTATAATAACGATTTACGTGCGCCTGTTTTGTTGCAGCGTCAATCTCTGTCATCGCAAAATCTTGTTCGTCATCGTGGAGGTGATGGCCACAATCGAATAATATTGTGTGACGGGAAGTTGTCGCGACAGGGTCGTATAACTCATATTTTTGAATTTGATAAGGTCAAGTCGTCACTACGCAATGCCTATTATCTGCATACGTTGTGCCGACTGCGAATTTAGCCTATAACCATAATTTATTGCATCGCCCGCAGTCAAGGATTGTTGGGAAGATGCTGTGTAAATTTTGGTAAGTAATTTGAAACAGAGGGGCAGACTGTGATACTATTCGTGCGAGTCCTGTCGGGTCTGCCCTTCGGTTTCCATGTTAAATAGGTTAAATTTGAAATATGTCTAAAACAGATATCTGCAAGGCTCTGTATGCCTTGCCTGGCGAGGTGGTTGTGCCGCGCCGAAAGAGTTTTTTGAAACCCGTGATGATTATGCTCGTTGGAGTGTTGTTTTTCGTTGTCAATACATTTATTCCCGGGGCAACCGAATACATAAATCTAAAATCAGCCATAGTGTTGTTTGGCGCTGTGCTGGCTTTGGTTGGATTGGCTTTGATTGTTTTGCGTATGGGAGAGGGCGGCGTTGCCCCGTATCATACTAAAGATTGTTGTTTCTTGAAGGAACATGTGCTGAAGTTTGACAAACATAAGAATACCCAGATTACAGAGTTGATCAATAAGGGGGATTTTGAAACATTGATGAATCTTCCCAAAGACGATGTGTCGGCAATTACGGTGGTGGTTTATTCGTCACCCAAAAGTGAGTTTTGCGCAGCTCAGGCATTTGATTATTTCGAATTTGAGTTGCACCCCATGTGTGAGGTAAAGGTTAGATATTAAATCACCTCGGTAGAGATTGTGTAATATTGGGTGAGTGATGCCACATCGTGTAGTTGGGCTTTGGTTTTTATTGCATTTTTATAGTTTATATGGAGAATATATTGCTTGTATGGGCTTTGCTGTTGTTTGTGGCAGTGGTGGCCGGAAAAGTCGCTTATAGATTTGGTGCGCCTGCGTTGCTCCTTTTTTTGGGAGTGGGTATGGTGTTTGGCCTGAATTTTATAGATTTCCAGTCATTTGAGCTCACCCAATTTATAGGTATGCTGGCGTTGTGTATCATACTGTTTTCAGGCGGTATGGATACTAAGTTTGCCGAGATAAAACCGATATTGGCTCCGGGAGTTGTCTTATCAACCGTGGGAGTGGCTCTTACCGCATTGTTATGTGGAATTTTTATTCATCTCTTCTCGAAATGGGTAGGGCTGGCTCTTACATTCCCTGTGGCGTTATTGTTGGCTTCTACGATGTCATCAACCGATTCGGCATCGGTCTTCTCAATCCTGCGAACAAAAAAGCAGGGCCTGTCACAAAATCTTCGCCCCCTTCTGGAGCTGGAGAGTGGTAGTAATGACCCTATGGCCTATATGCTTACTATATCGATGGTGTCGTTGGCTCTCTCGACAGGCGGTGATGAGGTAGGCATTGGCGGAGCTATAATGAAGTTTGTAGTGCAGATGCTGGTCGGCTCGATTATGGGTTATGGTATTGGTCGTTTGGCGGTGTTTACGATAAATCGTATCAACATCAAGAACAATCTGTCACTTTATTCTGTGCTGTTGCTTGCGTTTGTTTTCTTTTCGTTTTCGTTTACCTCGCTGATTTGGGGTAACGGTTATCTTGCTGTTTATATTACAGGTCTGGTTGTTGGAAACAATAAACTCGCGCATAAGGGTAACTTGGTGGCCTTTTTCGATGGTTTTACTTGGCTTGCACAGATTGTGATGTTCCTTGTTATCGGATTGTTGGTCAACAGCCGAGAGCTCTTGCAGCCGGAAGTACTGCTGCTGGGTGGCGCTGTGGCCGCATTTATGATTTTGGTGGCACGTCCCGTATCGGTGTTTTTGACTTTGGCACCCTTTAGACAATTCACAACCAAAGCCCGCCTGTATGTATCGTGGGTGGGTCTTCGTGGAGCTGTGCCGATAATATTTGCGACATATCCTATTGTTAGCGGTGTGGGCGATGGAACACTCATCTTTAATGTAGTCTTTATGAGTACCCTTATTTCGCTTTTGGTGCAGGGTACAACTGTAAGTGCTATGGCCAATTGGCTGGGATTGGCATACGAAGAGAAAGAGCCTCTGTTTAAGGTGGGAATTCCCGATTCGATAAAAAGTAATTTTTCGGAGCTGGAGGTTACAGATTCTATGCTTGATAGTGGTTGTATGTTGCGTGATATAGATATCCCCGACAAAACTCTGGTGGTTATGATATCGCGTGACGGCAACTATTTTGTGCCTCGAGGAAATACAGAACTTGCGGTGGGAGACCGCCTGCTGGTTGTGTCGGACAGAAGTGATGCCGAATTGCAACAGATGTATGAGGCATTAGGAATTAAGAATGTCATGCAGTTGAGATAGCGAAATAAAAAAACCTGCCGTTTGAGGCAGGTTTTTTTATCGGTGTAATTGGGTTTATTTTATCTCCCAAGTCTCGCCGGAGTGGAGAAGTTCATCCATTGAGTGAATCTTTGCATTTGCCTTTACTTGGGCAACCTGCTCCTCTACCTTTACGTCGTATATGTTGCTGTCTGCAACATCACGGATGATACCTACTGCAACGGGGTATTCGGGCCATTTCATTGCAGCCAACATAGCATGCATTGTTGTGTCCTCGGTGTGGGCGTCGTGGGTTAGAATGTCATCTGTGGTGTAACCATCTTCGCCGATGGTAACAACCTTAAGACGCATATCCTCAAATACCAGACCTTTCTGATTATCCTTACCAAAAAGCATCTTCTCGCCATGGCGCAAAGTGATGGTGTTCTCTGCGCGGGTGGCTTTGTCGCCCGCAAAGGATGCGTGGGTCTTGTCGTTGAAGATAACGCAGTTTACAAGAGCCTCCACCACTGCCATGCCCTTGTGTTTTGCCGCAGCTACAAGGCAATCCTTTGTAAGCATAACCTCGGCATCGATTGTACGGGCAAAGAATGTGCCCTTTGCGCCAATAACCAATTCGCCGGGGTTGAAAGGCTTTTCGACAGTGCCGTAGGGCGAGGTCTTTGTGATTTTGCCCAGTTTGGTGGTGGGAGAATATTGACCTTTGGTAAGACCATAAATCTCGTTGTTGAAGAGAATCATATTCAGGTCAATATTGCGTCGAATAGCATGTATGAAGTGGTTTCCTCCGATAGCCAGTGAGTCGCCGTCGCCCGAGCATACCCAAACCGAGAGGTCGGGATTGGCAACCTTGATACCTGTGGCCACAGCGTTGGCACGACCGTGGATGGTGTGGAAACCAAAGGTCTTCATGTAGTAGATAAATCGTGATGAACATCCGATACCCGAAACAAAGGTGAATTTGTGGTGAGGGATGTCGAGTGCATCTGCCACCTCGGGCATGGCACGTTGCACGGCGTTCAGAATTGCGTGGTCGCCACATCCCGGGCACCACTTAACAAGTTGATCGCTTTTGAAATCAGCCGGGGTATATTTATATTCTGCCATAGCTTTGGTGACTTATAGAAGTGAATTAAATTTATCTTTCAACTCAACCAATGTGAAGGGCTGGCCTTCGGTCTTGTTGTATTGCTCGAATGTGATCTGCTGGAAGCTCTGTCGCAGATATGAGGCAAACTGACCTTCGTTGAGCTCGCATACCAGAATACGCTTATGTCCTTTCAATAAATCCTCCACACCGTGGGGTAATGGGTTGATGTAGTTGAAGTGAAGGTGTGCAATACTCTTACCCTCCTCCTGAAGATCGCGGACAACAGCCTCCAGATGGCCCTTCGTGCCACCCCAACCTCTAACAAGCAGATCAGCGTCGGTCTCGCCCAGAACCTCGGGCGTGGGAATCACGTCGGCAACCTTTGCAACCTTTGCGGCGCGGGTTTTTGTCATCTCCTGATGATTGGCGGGGTCGTAAGAGATAGAACCTTTCAAATGGTCTTTCTCAAGACCTCCGATACGGTGCTGCAAGCCCTCTTTGCCTGGGAATGCCCAGCCGCGTGCAAAGTTCTCGTTGCGTGCATAGGGCATGAAGTCGCCTTCGCATTGCTCAACGATGGGAGGGCAAATCTGCGGATACTCGGCCATCGACGGGATGCGCCAAGGTTCCGAACCGTTGGCAATAAATCCGTCGGTGAGCAGAATTACGGGGGTCATATGCTCCATGGCAATCTTTGAGGCCATAAATGCGTAGTGGAAACAGTCGCTGGGTGATGATGCGGCAATAACCACAACAGGACACTCGCCGTTGCGGCCGTAGAGTGCCTGCATCAGGTCACTCTGCTCGGTTTTTGTGGGCAGACCTGTTGAAGGGCCACCACGTTGCACATCTACAATAACCAGTGGAAGCTCTGCCATAACTGCCAAGCCCATAGCTTCACTCTTGAGTGATAGGCCGGGGCCTGATGTGGTTGTAACGGCAAAGTTTCCTGCATAAGCTGCTCCGATTGAGGTGCAGATACCTGCAATCTCATCTTCGGCCTGAACAGTCTTGACACCCAGATTTTTGTGCTTTGCAAGCTCCTCGAGGATGACTGTAGCAGGAGTGATGGGGTAAGAACCGCAGAAGAGTGGCAGACCCGACTTCTCGCTGGCGGCAATGAGTCCCCATGCAGTGGCGACATTGCCGTTTATTGAGCGATATGTGCCCTTCTCAAGCGGTGCTGAAGCAACCCTGTATGTGTTGGCAAACTGATGTGTGTTGGCTGCATAGTTGTAGCCGGCATCAATGGCTGTCTTGTTGGCCTCAGCAACGGCTGGATTCTTCTTCGCAAATTTCGAGTCGATATAGCGCTTGGCGTAATCCTCGGGTTGATTGAAGATATAGAAACAGATGCCCAAAGCAAACATGTTTTTGCATTTGAGCATTGATTTGTTGTCAAGCCCTGTGTCTGCCAAAGCCGCCTTTGTCATTGATGTGATGTCGGGAATAACAACATTGTAACCATCGAGGTTTAACTCGGCAATGGGGTCGAGTGTGGCAAAGCCGGCTTTCTTTAAGTTCTCTTCGGTGATGGTATCACCGTCGATGATTACGGTAGCATCAGGCTTGAGCCATTTGCGATTAGCCTTGAGTGCCGCAGGGTTCATTGCAACAAGCGCATCGCAGTAGTCGCCCGGGTTGGTGACTTTGCCGGCGCCGATATGCACCTGAAAACCCGATACACCTGCGACAGTGCCTTGTGGTGCGCGTATCTCGGCGGGGTAGTCGGGGAAGGTTGAGATTCCGTTTCCTTCCAGAGCCGATGTGTTTGAGAAGAGGGTTCCTGTGAGCTGCATTCCGTCGCCCGAATCGCCCGAGAAGCGGATTACGATATCCCTCAACTCCATCGTATTCATGTTCTCCATGATTGTAGATATTTAATGTTTGTTAGTGTCAATTTTTGTGTGCCGACAACAATTTTGCAATGCGGGTGGTATGCAAATCGGCTATTTCGTGACAAAGATATTGCTAAAATTGTCATCTTCTACCTATAAGGTAGATTTTTTTTGGATTTTCCGGAAAATGAGTCGGCAAATATGATAAATTTACTCAATTGTTGCGGCGTTGTGCCAAATACATTCCTGTGAGAATCAGCGAAGTTCCGACGATTGCCAAAAATGTTATGCGCTCATCTAATACGATATAGGATGTAATCATGGCGACAATAGGATTCAAATATAGGTAGTTGGTCGATTTTATCGCGCCCAATTTGTCTATCACGACATTCCACATCCAATAACACAATAATGAGGCTACAATACCTAAAAACAGCAGATTGAAGATGACAGTAGGTTGCAGCAATATTTGCCATGTTGCGCTCCATGGCTCGAAGAAGAAATAGGGTAGCAGGGTCAACATTCCGTAAAAGAATATCTTGCGCGTAATCATAAGCGGTGGATATTTGTCGTTAAAGCGCAGTATGAGAATGCTGTAAAGTACCCACATTATTGACGCTCCCAACGTCAGAATATCTCCCAACGGGTTGAGCTGCAGTATAAATTCGCCATTAAATACCACCAGGGCTACACCGAGCATCGAGAGTGCCGAATATGCGTATAATTGTCTGTCGGCCTTTTCGCTGCCGCTTAGCAGATGAACTGTTATAGTGGTTAGGAGGGGTGTGGCGGCAATGATGATGGCTACGTTTGAGGCTTGAGTGTATAACAAGGCTGTGTTCTCGAGCAGAAAATACATCGAGCCACCCGTTATGCCGAGAACGGCCATCAAAATCTCATCACGCCAGTTATCGGAGAGAAAGCGTTTGTGATAAAACGGCAACAGGCATAAATAGGCTATGGCGAAGCGGAGCATCATGATGGCAGCAGGCGTTAACCCTGCATCAAGTAGCAGGCGCGAGCTTACAAAGGTCGTGCCCCATATTATCGCTGTGACGATGGCCAGCAGATGGTATAATTTCGACGATTTCATTTGTGTGACAAATCGGCCTATCGAATGGAGTTCATACGAATGCTGGCCTTTACTAAAGCTATTGCACGAATCCTCTCGACTTCAATCTCTTTGTCGGCGTGGTGCGGATTCTGGCTTACGAGCTTTACAAAACCTTGACGTTCAGACTTCTGTATATATTTCACTGTTATGTACTCCTCTCCGTCAATGTCGATCGACAAGAGGTACATATCACCCCAAAAGATATTGTTGATATCCTGCAATTGTTTATATAAAACGATATCACCACTTTTAAGCAACGGATACATTGAGTCTCCCACAATATATATGGCTCCGTCACACTTCGGCAGGTTGGGTATGTGTATATAGTTTATAGGCTTGTTGGACGCTTGGTCGGTAAATAGCGGAACAAGGCCTGCGGTGCCCTCAATAGAGTAGAGGGGTACGCTTTGCATAGGCAGGTTGTTATCCGAGCGCAGTTTGAAAGAGGTGAAGTCGGGTTCTGCATTAAACATGTTGCCTACACCCGTCTCCAGCCAATCGGGATTGACGTTCAAATCTTGAACTAATATATTTTTGTTGCGAGTAGATAACCCACTCTTGCCTGTTTCGATCATCGAGAGCGCAGCTTTGCCGATTCCAAGTCGTTGAGCTAGTTGCTCTTGAGTCAATTTCAACTCTTTTCTTATAAGTTTTACCCTGCTTACCATAATTATGTGATAAAAAATATTTATATCAAATTTTTGTACTTTAGTGGTATAAAATTCAATAATTGAATATATCTTTGTACTGCAAAGTTAAGGAATTTATTTTAATTTGCAAAAATAATAATCAAAAAATCAATCAAAAACAGATGAATACTACAATTATTGACATTACATCGGATGCTTACCAACTGTTTGCCACCCGACTTTTGGATGAACTTTCCGGAAAAAATTACTTTTCCGGCTCTTTTGAGTTCGAGGTTGGAGATTATTCCGCCCGTCTTGTTGCCACACTGTTTATATATTACACGCAGGTTCGGCAGCCTGATACGGAGGTGACTTTTATATCCGATATTGTGCCTGTGTGGTGGGAGTTACACACCTGCATAGACGGTCAGGAATTTTTAAATAATTTCTCATTTAATGAGTTGCGTGAATATATAAAGGATATGCAAAATATATAGTTAAATATATTGTTTAGATAAGATGAATCAAAAAATTATGAGTGATAAAATTGCATTAAATGATTTCGCGCGTTACGTTTACCCATTTATTGAGGTTAGGCCGTTTCATGATACTTATTACAAATTGTTACAATATTTTGCTGAAGGGCGCATAAGAAAATTGATGGTATCCATGCCGCCACAGCATGGCAAAAGTATGGGCGCAAGCACTCTTTTACCTGCCTATATGTTGGGGGTAAATCCCGATTGCAGAATTGCTATTGCATCGTATTCGGCAACGCTTGCCAACAAATTCAACCGTCGTGTCCAGCGACTCATTGAGGGGCGTGAGTATGGAGATTTGTTCTCCGATACCCGAATCAAATGCGGGGGGAAACCGCCTCAATGGTTGAGAACTGCTGATGAGGTTGAGATTATCGAACATCAGGGTTGTTTGATATCGGTTGGCCGTGAAGGCTCGTTGACGGGTAACCGTGTAGATTGTTTCATCCTTGATGACCTCTATAAAGATGCGATGGAGGCTAATTCGCCTGTGATACGTGAAAATTGTTGGGAGTGGTACACTTCTGTTGTCAGGACGCGCATGCACAATGATTCTCAGGAGTTGATGGTCTTCACTCGTTGGCATGACGAGGATTTGATAGGCGTGTTGCGCCGTCACGAAAAGTGTATCGAACTTAAGGAGTGGGCCGATGTTGACAGAGTCGGTGCCAATGAGTGGCTATGTATAAATCTTGAAGCCATAAAGAGCGGTGAGCCGACACAGATCGACCCTCGAGCAGTGGGTGAGGTGTTGTGGCCGGAGCGTCAGGATATCAAATTGTTGGAGAATAAACGCAGGCTCGATCCTGTGCGATTTGAGTGTATGTATCAAGGTCGCCCGTCGTCACAAGGGGGATTGTTGTATGGGGATGGTTTCGCCGAGTGGACGAGCCTGCCGCATGAGATTGTGACCTATGCGAATTATACCGACACTGCCGATATGGGTGACGATTATCTCTGTTCGATTTGTTACGCTGTCGATATCGATGAAAATATTTATATCACGGATGTGGTCTATTCCCGTGAGCCGATGGAGGTTACCGAACAGCTTGTTGCGCAGATGTTGCAACATAATAATATTCGCTCGGCTTTAATCGAGAGTAATAATGGCGGTAGGGGTTTTGCCCGAGCTGTTCAGCGTCTTGCGCCACGTGTGAAGGTGGAGTGGTTTCATCAGAGCAACAATAAGGAGGCTCGAATTTTATCTCATTCGGCAACAGTGCTCCATTCGGTTAGATTTCCTCGCGGCTGGAACTTGCGGTGGCCCGAATTGTATGCACATCTGTCTACATATCGCCGAGATTTTAAATCCAATCGCTGGCATGATGCTGCTGATGTCTTGACCGGAATTGTTGAAAAAGAGATTGTTGAACATAATCGCAGAAAAATTTGCAGAGTGGGATTTTTGTAGGTTGGCAGCTTTTAGTGGAAAAAAGCGATATAAAATTTCTCTTTTCGGATATTTTTACATACTTTTGTCTCATCTTGCATTGTGTGCAAAGTCGGAAATATCCGACCGAAATCTTATTGTCGGTCATAAATATAATATTATGAAAGAGTTGAAAATTGGAAATCTCCACGCAGAAGTTCCCATTGTTCAAGGCGGAATGGGTGTGGGAATATCCTTGTCAGGTTTAGCCTCGGCCGTTGCCAATGCCGGAGGTGTGGGCGTTATATCTACTGCCGGCCTGGGTGTTATTTACAAAGAGGCGTTTAAAAATTTTAATGAGGCGAGTATTTATGGCCTTAAGCAAGAGTTGAGAAAGGCTCGTGAGGCCACCAAGGGTGTAATCGGTGTCAATATTATGGTTGCACTTACCAATTTTGCCGATATGGTGCGTACCTCGATTGAGGAGAAAGCTGATATAATTTTTGCAGGCGCAGGACTACCGTTGAATCTGCCATCTTTTCTTAAGAGCGATTCTGCTACAAAACTTGCTCCGATTGTGTCGTCGGCCCGTGCGCTGAAGGTGATTTGCCGCCGTTGGATGGGTGAGTATAATTATATCCCTGATGCTGTGGTTGTTGAGGGCCCGAAGGCCGGAGGTCATCTCGGATATTCGCACGAACAGATTAACGATCCCGATTATTCGTTGGAGAAAATTGTTCCCGATGTTGTAGAGGCGACTCGTCAGCTCGAACAGCAGACGGGTAAGCATGTGCCTGTGATTGCCGGTGGTGGTGTATACACTGGAGAAGATATTCATAATATACTCTCATTAGGGGCAGATGCAGTGCAGATGGGTACTCGTTTTGTTACTACCACCGAGTGTGACGCTTCCGATATCTTCAAGCAGAGCTATTTGGCCGCCGAGAAGAGCGATATCGAGATTATACAAAGTCCGGTGGGGATGCCCGGGCGAGCTATTCGCAACTCATTTCTTGAGAAGGTGAAGCAGGGCTTGAAGCAACCGAAATCATGTCCATTCAATTGTATAAAAACGTGCGATATTTCACGTTCGCCATACTGTATTATGTTGGCTCTTTATAACGCTTTTAAGGGGCATATGGAGAATGGTTATGCCTTCTGTGGAACAAATGCATGGCGTTCCGATAAGATAATAAGTGTTAAGGAGTTGATAGAAACACTTAAAGCAGAGTTTGAAGCCAAAGTGGCAATGCTGAAACGTGCTTAAAAGGCTTTTGCCGAATAGAAAATATGGGCTGTCTCGTCATGAAAAGATGAAACAGCCCATGTTCGTTTTTTTTGTTATGAGTAATTATAGGATCTCCTCCAAGCGGGCGACGGGAGAGACGTCGAGCCCCGACAATATTCCTTGTTGATAGCGATAATAACCGGCAATGGCAATCATGGCCGCATTGTCGGTTGTGAATTTCAATTCGGGTATGAAGGTGCGCCACCCCCTGCGGCGACCTGTCTCGGCTACAGCCTCTCGCAACCCCGAGTTGGCCGATACTCCACCTGCGATGGCAACATCCTTAATGCCCAATGCTTTTGTAGCCTTAATTAACTTGTCGAGCAATATGTCGATTATCGTTTTTTGGAGTGAAGCACACAGGTTGGCCTTGTTTTTCTCGACAAAATCGGGATCCTCGGCCACTTTGTCGCGCAATGTGTAGAGGAATGAGGTCTTTAATCCCGAAAAGGAGTAATCAAATTCGCCTTTCACATGAGGCTTTGCAAATTTGAATGCCGACGCATCACCCTCCTTTGCAAGGCGGTCGATTACAGGGCCGCCCGGGTAGGGGAGTCCCATGACTTTGGCGCATTTGTCGAAGGCTTCACCTGCTGCATCATCAATCGTAGAGCCGATAATCTCCATCTCAAGCGGAGAGTTTACCTTCACAATTTGGGTGTGTCCGCCACTCACCAAAAGGCATAGGAACGGGAATGACGGATGTGGCATATCTCGATCGGGAAGATCGATAAAATGCGATAGAATGTGACCCTGCAAATGGTTTACCTCTACCATCGGAATGTTATTTGCAATAGCCAATCCTTTGGTGAAAGATGTGCCTACGAGGAGCGAGCCTAATAGGCCGGGGCCGCGCGTAAATGCAATTGCGTCAATCTTGTCAACTGTTACGCCTGCATTCTTAAGAGCCGTGTCCACCACGGGGATTATATTTTGCTGGTGAGCGCGTGAGGCGAGTTCGGGAATCACTCCGCCGTAGGTGATATGCACGGCTTGTGAGGCTATGACATTTGAAAGCATTGTGGTGTTACGAATCACTGCTGCCGAGGTGTCGTCGCACGAGGACTCTATGCCAAGTATTGTGATATCCATATTTTAGCAGGTTTTTTTCTATTTTAATAGAAAAATTGTTACATTTGTAAGTTTTATAACCAAAGTTACAGTGCGCAAAGTTACGAAAATATTATTAAAGGCGCTATCAGTCACAATATTGTTTCTGATATTTTGCCCTATTTTGCTCACTTTGATTGTCGATTTACCCTCGGTGCAGAACCGTCTGATTGATTATGCAACCGAATATATATCTAAAAAATTAGAGACAAAAGTCTCAATAGGCCGTATCCGTATCGGGGCAGCCGGCAGCCTTCGTATGGATGAATTTTATGTCGAGGATTATCAGCAGGATACACTTCTCTATGTCGGAAAATTGAAGATTTATCTCTCGCGTATCAAAGAAGGCGGTGGTCTTATTCTGCGTAATGGTACAATTGCCAATGGCCGGCTGAATATTCGTGAAACGCCCGATGGGGTGATGAATATCAAGCAGGTGGTTGCCCGTTTGTCTAACAAGGATAAAGAGAAAAAGGGTGATTTTGCCCTTGGAATCAACGATGTCCGTATCGAGGACTTCTCGCTCGTGATCGAACGCAAAGAACATCGTGAGCCGACATATGGTATAGATTATGGCGATATGCACCTTGATCACATGTCGGCATTTATTGACGATTTCTCGCTCAATGGTAGTACGGTAAGCGGTTTTGTCCGTAATTTCTCGGTAATCGAGCATTGCGGATTGATGGTGCAGAATTTTACCGGAGGTTTTCTGGTAGATAAGGGTATTATCGATTTGCGAGATTTTGAGGTGATGTTGCGTCAGTCGGATTTGCGAATAAGCCGACTAGTGTTGCGTGGCGAAGATTGGAGCGATTATCGTGATTTTGTCAATAAAGTGCGTATTGAGGGTGAGCTTCACAAGAGTATTGTATCTTCGAATGATGTGGCTCATTTTGCACCCAGATTGTTGCCGTGGGATGTTTTGGCGCGAGATATTGATTTGACAGTGGCGGGTCCCGTGGCCAATATGAAGGTTGATGTCCGTAATGTCAATTTCGGCCAAAGCAGTTCATTGCGTGGCGATGTGTTGTTGCGCGGGTTGCCAAACGTTAAGAGGGCTACCATGAAACTCAATCTCGAGCGTGTGGTAACATGTGAGAACGATATCGCACATCTGCTATTCGGTATGACGGGCAAAACACTGCCCGACAAGGTTCTTAGCATGACAGGTGCGGCGGGCGAGATAATATGTGCCGGTCGTTTTGATGGAGGATTGGATAGATTTGATACAGATCTAACCCTTACTACCCAAACGGGAAATGCATTGCTCTCGGTCTCTCGTCGCCCGATGGAGGTGCAGGATGCAGCCTCAAAGGGTAAGGACGAGCCTCGCTTGTCGACGTTGGTGGCGCATGCCGATTTGCGTCATATGGAGCTGGGACGTATTTTGCAGTTGCCCATTTTGGGTGATGTGTCGGCTCTGCTTGAGTTTAATGGCACAACTTCAAAGGCTGGGATAAATGGTCGCCTGCAGGGTAATGTCGATAATATCGATTTCTATAACTGCCGCTATGAGAATATCAATATAAACGGTTTGGTTTCAAATAAAAGTTTCTCGGGCAGGATCAGCAGTAATAGCCAGCCATTTGCGTTTGCGCTTAACGGAATCGCAAATTTGAATGAGGAGCAGCCGATGTATGATCTTCGCCTGAATGTGGCAAGCGCCGATTTGCATGCCATGCAACTTAATAAACGAGATTCTGTTTCGGTGGTCGGGTTTAATTCCGAGTTATATGCTATCGGCAAGAATCTCGATTCGATGAATGGCTCGCTGGGGATAAATAATGTCACCTATCACTATAATGCTGATACATTAAAGACCAATGCCATAAATCTTACTGCTAGAAATGCGGGCAATCAGCGCTCATTGAAGTTTAGCTCTGATTTTGCCGATGCTACCTTCTCGGGCCCGACGAGCTATGCCGAGGTGGTGCGTTATCTGATGACATCTATGGCAAAATATCTGCCCGGCATCAGTCAAGATCAAAATATGGCCTATGTCAGCAAGGGTGAGGGTGGTTATTCGGCATTATCGGTTAATGTGAAGAATATCGACCCGTTGCTGGATGCAATATCTGATGGTTTGCAATTGGCCAGCGGCTCGAAACTTAACTTTACTATGAACCCCAACACCAACCATATCGCTCTGCGTGCCGAGTCGGACTATCTGGAGCGAAACAAGATGCTGGTGACCAATATGAATGTGAACCTTACCAATCAAGGCGATTCGCTGGCTATGTATGTGAGCGCCGACGATATGTATGCCGGAGGGGTTCATCTGCCGCAATTGGCAATCATGGGTGGTGCGAAAAATAATCGTGTGCGTTTGTCGGCGGGATTTGACAATAAAGCCAATTCGGTGTCGGGTATGGTGTCGCTTATGGCACAGCTTACTCGTGTCGAGCCGTCAAATATGCCACGAGTGGATGTTACTCTCTATCCTGCAACAATCAACACCCGAGATAAGATATGGCGTATCAATTCTGATATGATTAGTATAGATACTACCCGTATTGTGGTGAACGATTTTAGGGTCAGCAGCGGAAATCAGTTGCTTGCACTCGATGGCGTGGCATCGCGCAGCAACTCCGATTCGCTTACTCTTAAACTTCGTCAATTTGAAATAGAACCCTTTATGGGCTTCGCGAAGCGTTTGGGTTATAATGTGCGTGGTTATGGCGATGGTGTAGCTTCGCTAAAATCGGCCTTGCATGGTGGAGAGCTTACTGCCGATATAAATATCGATAGCTTGAAAGTCAATCATCGCTCGGTGGCTCCGTTGCGTGTTGTTTCGTTGTGGGACTTCGAGCAACGCAGGGCGAGAATGCAGATGGATAACCGTCGGGATGGCAGCAGAGTGGTCAGTGGATACTACGCTCCTGTGTCAAATCGTTATTATGCAGAAGGTGAACTGAAAAATCTGCCATTGGATATGATTGACCCTATACTTACGAGTGTGGTCGATAATACCCAGGGTGTAGCATCTGCCAAGCTGGAGCTTTCGGGCGAGGGTCGTATGGCCAAACTCAACGGTAAGATAGATGTCAGCAACATGTCGACGACCATCGACTTCACCCGTGTGGGTTATACCATTCCCAAGGCCACAATTGATGTCAAGGATAACCATCTTCAGGCTTCAAATGTAAGGGTCTATGATGCCGAGCAGAATAGCGGTTTGCTGAATATGGATTTAAGCCTTGAGCATCTTTCGAATATCGCTTATGATTTGCGGGTAACGCCTCGTTCTATGATTGTGCTCAATACTACCCAGAATGATAACGACCTGTTCTACGGAAAGGTTTATGCCTCGGGTGTGGCTACAATCAAGGGTAGCAAGAAGGGCGCAAATCTCGATATTACTGCTACAACCGAGCGTAATTCGCAATTCTTCATGCCTTTGTCGGGTAAGAGTGATGTGTCGAATGCCGATTTTGTTGTCTTTGAGCAGCCCGGAGTGCAGATCGACAGTACAAACTATTTGTCACGAAAGAAGATGGCCTTCGAGCGTAGAAATCGTATTGTGCCTGCATCGGCCGGTGGAAATATGACCATAAACATTGCCCTTACCGCCCAGCCAAATGCCGAGGTGCAATTGGTTATTGACCCCACTGTGGGTGATATCATTAAGGCGCGAGGTGAAGGCTCGTTGAATATACGTGTTGTGCCCAACGCAAATATATTCGATATGTATGGCGACTACACCATCACCGAGGGTAGCTATCTGTTTACGTTGCAGAATATCATCAACAAACGCTTTATTATCAATAGCGGCTCGACGATACAATGGACGGGCGATCCGATGGATGCACGACTGAATATTGATGCGGTTTATAAATTGAAGGCCTCGTTGCAGCCGTTGTTGGCCTCTACAACGCTGGATAATGTCACCCGGGCTGTGCCTGTGGAGTGTATAATCAATCTTACGGAGCGTCTGACAAGTCCTACCGTTACGTTTGATATTAAAGTGCCGAATGTCGATAGCGAGATACAGAATGCCATATCGAATCTGCTCAATAACCAGCAATCGATTGCTACGCAATTCATGTATCTGCTTGTCAGCGGCTCGTTCTACTCCGATTCGTCGACTTCCAATATGGGTGCTACGGCCTCTGCAACAACAGGCTTTGAGCTTTTGTCTAACCAGTTGAGCAATTGGTTGTCAAGTGATGATTATAATATCATCCTGCGTTATCGACCCAAGTCGGAACTTACGAGCGATGAGATTGACTTCGGCTTCTCAAAGAGTCTGGTAAACGATAGACTGCTTGTTGAGCTTGAGGGCAATTATCTGGTAGATAATAAGATGGCTCAGAGCAGTAATATGTCTAACTTTATGGGCGAGGCGTATATCACGTGGCTCATAGACCGCAATGGTAACCTTAAATTGAAGGGCTTCACCCAGACCATCGATCGTTTTGACGAGAACCAAGGTTTGCAGGAGACAGGTATCGGAATATATTACAAAGAGGACTTTAATAATTGGTCCGATTTGAAACGCCGTGTAAAGAATCGTTTCATGAGTCGCCGTCGTCGCGCCCAGCTTGAGGCCGAGCGTTTGGGTACGGATGTCGAAAACGAGGAGGAATCCGAGGATGCTACCTCTGCACAAGATAGCCTGTCGCGTCAGGGTGACGAGGAATTGCAACCGGCCGAAAAACGTGATTCATTGGCGAGCCAAGCCGATTCGTTGGGGATGACAGCAAAATAACGTTAATTATAATGTAAAACTTAAATAAAAAGAACAAAATTATGATTGAATTTCTTCAAGCTGCCGAGCCGGTAGCACAAGCAGGAGAGGCTGCAGCAGCTGCAGCCACAGAGGTGACCCGCATGGGTCTTTGGGAGTTGTTTACCAAGGGTGGATGGCTGATGTGGCCATTGCTTATCCTTGGCGGCATTACTGTGTTTATTTTTGTGGAGCGCTATATGGCAATTCGCAAGGCTTCGGGATTGGACATGAACTTTATGAATCGTATCCGTGACTACATCTCTGATGGTAAGATTCGCGCTGCGGTTGATTTGTGCCGTAAGACCAATACCCCCATTGCCCGCATGATCGAGAAGGGTATCGAGCGTATCGGTCGCCCCATGAGCGATATTCAAACCGCTATCGAGAATGTTGCAAACCTCGAGGTGTCAAAATTGGAGAATGGTCTGCCTTTCCTTGCAACCATCGCCGGTGGTGCGCCGATGATCGGATTCTTGGGTACTGTAATCGGTATGGTGCAGACATTTATGGATATGGCTGCTGCGGGTGGAACCATCGATTTGTCGTTGCTTTCTGGCGGTATGTATGTGGCCATGGTTACAACTGTTGCAGGTCTTATCGTGGGTATTCCTGCATTCTTTGGTTATAACTATCTCGTAGCCCGTATCGAGAAGCTGGTATTCCAGATGGAGGCTAACTCAATCGCGTTTATGGATATTTTGAATCAACCTGTAAAATAAACAGTTATGGCAATTAAAAGAGGATCAAAGGTTGATAGTTCATTCTCGGCATCTTCGATGACCGACCTTATGTTCCTGCTCTTGATTTTTATGATTATAGCCACCACTCTTATCAATCCCAATGCTGTGAAACTGATGCTCCCAAAGAGCGCCAACCAGCTTAAGGATAAGGCTATAACCACTGTCTCTATTCAGGATGCGGGGGGCGGTAATTACCGCTATTATGTCGAGCTGGAGAATGTCGGCTCACGTCAGGGTATTGAGCGCGCTCTCAAAGCTCGTCTTGAGGGTCAGGAGGAGCCGACCATATCACTCCATGCCGACAAGAGTGTCGAGTGGGATGAGATTGTGCAGGTGATGAACATCGCAAAGGATAACGGCTATAAACTTATAGCCGCTACCCAACCCTAATACGTCGAAGAGGCTTTTATAGGCTTTGTTTAAGTGCTATGGTATGAAGAAATGTAGAATAACCGTCATACGTCGAGCCTCGTATGAGGATTTGATGGCGCAGTACGAGAACCCTATTGAACACGCTTGCGATATGTGCGAGGGTCGGGTATTTATTGCCAATGGTTGGCGACGCCCCGAAGGCTTGTGTCAAAGCGCATGGGAGTCGATGTCATCGTTTGTTATGGCTTTGGCACACGGTGGCGGTAATTTCTATGATGGATGGATGAAGAATCCTCATTCTGCGATGATATCGTGCAATGATGGTTTTCGTCCTGTCAGTTTTCTTATAGAAGCACTTGACGAAGAGGCTGATTAACAGCTAAAAATAGCAGGATTTCAATAATCCAAACAATTAAATTATGAACTATTACGACGAAAAAGACGACAGACCCAAACTCTATGGAGGCGTAGCCGTCGCGGCATATATCGTCGCTATTGCGGCGTTGTTACTGCTCACCTACATCCCTATTACGGTGGTTAGGCCGCCCGAGATGATGGTCATCGAGATTGTCGAGGAGCCTCGTGAGAAACCACGTCCTGTGGTCACTACCCAAGCCCCTCGCCATGAAAGATTGTCGTCTACAACGCAAAACTCGCAGCAGGTGACCGGAACTGACCAGAAGACTCAGACGGTGAATCGACGTGCGATATTCCATAGCAACAAGGGCGGTGTGGATGAGCCCGAAGATTTGGGTAATCCCTATGCACGCGAGGGTGACGAGAACCTCGCCAGTGGCGATGGCGGAGGCTTGAATCCGATAGGCAATGACCAGCTTGATGAGGGATTGCGTGGTCGAGGTCTGGTGGGTAATTTACCCAAACCCTCATATCCGGGAAATGTGAGTGGAAAAATAGTCATTCGTGTTACCGTAGACCAACATGGCAGGGTTACCGCGGCGGCATATGAGCCCAAGGGCTCAACATCTTCGGATGCAGCTTTGGTTGCGGCGGCTATCGAAGCGGCAAAGCGAGCCCGTTTTACCGAGAGCCGTAGCTTTGTGCAGGGTGGAACGATAACTTATAATTTCAAATTGAATTGATGATGCTGGCATTAAAGAGATTTATATCTTGTTTGGTGTTGCTGCTTACGATAAATTGTTTGAGTGCGCAGCAGGCTCGGCCCATTATGGTTTTTGACCGTGTTTCTCACGATTTTGGTGATGTTAAACGCAAGGGCGGAGATTTGATAAAAGAGTTCCGATTTGTGAACAAGGGCGACGCTCCGTTGGTGATTAAAAAGATTACCAAGTCGTGCTCGTGTATGTCGGTAACCTATTCCCGCAAGCCTGTATTGCCGGGTGAGTCATCGGTTATAAAGATTAAATATGAACCTCATAAGGTCGAGGCGGGAGTCTTCAATAAGGTGATACAAATCTATTCAAACGATGCTACGGGCAAAGTGCGTCTGATAACTATTCAGGGCAATTCGGTTGATGAAATGAAGTAGTATGGCTTCTGGATATTGTAATAAATATAACGGCGGGTCGAAAGGCCCGCCGTTTGTTTTGTCACTGTTTTTTAATCGACACGTTGCAACACGATGGCTGTACGAGCTGTGTTGTATACCTTCAAACGAGGATGCAACTGCCTGTTCTCGTTTTCGACGTTGAAGGTAAAGTGTTGTTCTCCGACCTTTTGGCGAGCAAATCCTCCGTATCGTTTTTCGTCTGTTGATAGTATTACCTCGTATTTTCCTGCGGTGTGTACGGGTAACTCATAGTCGGCGATAGAGGCTGTCGGATGCCAATTAAATATAAATATAAGGTCTCCGTGTGAGAATACCATTGTCTTGTTCTGCTCGTCCATCTGCAAATTGTAAGGATAACCGGCCGACAGAATATGATGTTTCTTTATGAGTTTCACCATTGCCTTGTCGAAGTCGGCCAAATAAGAGTAGCGCAGGAATCCGTTGTCGCGCAATGACCATTGGCGGCGAGCGTAGTCATACGACCAATTGTTGCCTTCGCGCGGGAAGTCAATCCACTCGGGATGGCCGAACTCGTTGCCCATAAAGTTGAGGTATGCATCACCTCCGGCAGCGATTGTTATCAGACGAATCATCTTGTGCAGAGCCATGCCGCGATCCATTACGGGTGACTCAAATGCTCGGTTCATGCCTGTATACATTAGGCTGTCGAGCAATCTAAATGCTATGGTCTTATCTCCCACCAGAGCTTGATCGTGTGACTCGGCATAGGCGACCGTCTTTACCTCGGGCAGACGGTTTGTCAGGAGGCTCCACATCTCCCATATATTCCACTCCTCATCGGGAATGTCTTTCAGCATCTTAATCCAAAAATCGGGAATAGCCATCCCCAAACGGTAGTCAAACCCGACTCCGCCGTCATCTATCGCATTGCACATTCCCGGCATGCCGCTGACATCCTCGGCGATGGTGATGGCCTTTGGACGGAAGTCGTGAACAAGACGGTTGGCCAAGGTGAGGTATGTCACAGCGTCAAGGTCGACACCCTCGTCGAAAAACTTCTCGCGAGAGTCGAAATCGGTATAACCTCGGTGGTAATATAGCATTGACGTTACTCCGTCGAAACGGAAGCCGTCGAAGTGATACTCGTCAAGCCAATATTTTACATTTGATAGCAGAAAGTGTTCAACGCCGCCCTTGCCGTAGTCGAATACCATCGAATCCCAATATTTCTGATAGCCCGCTTCGCCCGGCTTTGAGTAATGATAGTCGGAACCATCCAAATTACGTATACCCTCGTTCCAATTCTTCACATAGTGGGCATGCACCAAGTCCATTATAACGGCTATACCCATCGAGTGAGCGGTGTCAATAAGGTGTTTCAACTCCTCGGGTGTGCCAAAACGAGATGACGGAGCAAAGAAATTCGCAACATGGTAGCCAAACGAACCGTAGTAGGGGTGTTCGGCTATGGCCATCAGCTGCACCGCGTTGTAGCCCGCCTTTTTTATGCGGGGTAGAATGTTCTCGGTAAACTCATTGTATGTGCCCACCTTCGACTGCTCTTGAGCCATGCCCACATGGGCCTCATAAATAAGCAGATCGCGCTTCTGAACGCCCTTGAATTTGCTGTCGCTCCATTGATACGGCTGCTGGGGATTCCAGAATTGTGCAGTGTAGTTTTTTGTGTTTTCGTCCTGAACCACTCGCGTGGCGTAGGCGGGTATACGGTCGTGCCAGCCGTTTTTGCCATGAATATGCAACTTGTATAGCGAGCCATGTGTTAGCAGATGTCCATACATGGCGTCGGGCAAAAATATACTCCAAACGCCATCCGCACCCTTATCAAGGCGGAGCTGGGTGCGCTGCCACGAATTGAAATCGCCGAAGATAAATACATCATACGCCTCGGGCAGCCATTCGCGGAACCACCAGCCGTCGAGAGCCTCGTCCCATTGCCAACCATAGAACTTATAGCCGTTGGCGTAATCAACGATGCTGCCGGCCTGTTGTTTGATGGCCTCCATACGGAGTTGATAGCGATTGTGTCGCTCAAGAATCTTGTCGGCAACGGGTTTCAGCCACTCGTCACGTTCTACTATTGGCATAGTTCTGATTGAAAGCTCCATGATTGACCGTTTTTAATCTAATTATAGACAAATATAAAAAATATTTCCGTATATTTGTCCAAATTTAGTAATAATGTAATATTATAACTATTAAATATAATTAACTTAAATCTATTTTTCTATGTTTAAAGGACACCCTAAAGGTTTGTACGCCCTAGCTCTTGCCAACACAGGCGAGCGTTTCGGCTACTATACCATGTTGGCGGTATTCGCCCTTTTCCTTCGTGCCAACTTCGGCCTTGATGCCGGCGTGGCAGGAGCTATCTACTCAACCTTCCTCGGTTTGGTATATTTCATGCCTTTGTTCGGAGGTATTGCAGCCGACAAGTTCAGTTTCGGTAAGATGGTGACCATCGGTATTACCATTATGTTTGTTGGTTATCTTTTGCTTTCGTTCCCGTTGGGTGGCGATACCGTGGCTATGATTGCCATGTTGGCCGCTTTGCTCTTTATTAGTGTGGGTACGGGTCTTTTCAAGGGTAACTTGCAGGTTATGGTTGGTAACCTCTACGATGACCCCAAATATGCCGACAAGCGTGACTCTGGCTTCTCAATCTTCTATATGGCTATCAATATTGGCGCTTTGTTTGCTCCTACTGCTGCCGTAGAGATTAAGGAGTGGGCCGAGACTTCACTCGGCTTCTCTGGTAACGATGCCTACCATTTCTCGTTTGCAGTAGCTTGCGCATCGCTTATCGCATCAATCGCTATTTACTACATTTTCCGTGCTACATTCCGTCACGTTGAAGGTGGCAAGGGCAAGAAGGGCGAGGTTGCACAGGTTGAGGATAACCTCACTCCTGCCGAGACCAAGGCTCGTATGACCGCTTTGTTCCTCGTGTTTGCCGTTGTAATTTTCTTCTGGATGGCGTTCCACCAGAATGGTCTTACTCTTACGTATTTTGCTGACGAGTTCACCGAGAAGACATCAGAGGGTCTGCAGAGCATGGCATTCAACGTATGGAACTTGGTTGCTATTATCGTTGCTGTATATGCTGGTTTCTCAATCTTCCAGAGCGATTCAGCCAAAGGTAAGATTATGTCTGCGGTAGTTGTTGCATTGGTTGTCGTATATTTGGTATATCAGTATACAAATATCAGTGGTACAGTTGCTGTTAGCGCACCTATCTTCCAGCAGTTTAACCCCTTCTATGTGGTTGCTTTGACTCCCGTATCTATGGCTATCTTCGGCGCACTTGCCAAGCGTGGTAAGGAGCCTTCAGCACCCCGCAAGATTGCTTACGGTATGTTGGTTGCAGCTGCTGGTTTCGCTGTGATGGCATTCGGCTCTGTGGGCTTGCTTACTCCCGATGCACAGGCAGCAGCTGGTGATGCAGGTACATTTGTATCGGCCAACTGGTTGATTTCAACTTACCTCGTGCTTACCTTTGCCGAGTTGTTGCTCTCGCCGATGGGTATCTCATTCGTATCGAAGGTTGCTCCTCCCAAGTATAAGGGTATGATGATGGGTTGCTGGTTCGTGGCAACTGCTTTGGGTAATATGCTTGTGGCTGTGGGTGGCTTCCTCTGGGGCGGTCTTAACCTTACAGTTGTATGGTCGGTATTTATCGCATTGTGCCTCTTGTCGGCTCTATTCATGTTTGTTATGATGAAACGTCTGGAGAGCGCAACAAAGTAATTGCACTTGCAATATGATATGAGTAACGGCGACCTTTTGGGGTCGCCGTTACTGTTTCATTGAGAGGATATGATTAAGCCTTTAAGAATATCTTTTTGCGATACATCACAAGCAGAATTAAATAGATGATACCAACTTGTGACAGCGTTATCAATACGTTGTAATAGTCACCTAAATATTGTTCCAGACCGTAGAATAACGAGTTGGCAACACCTCTGAAATTAACAATCTGTGTGAGCATATAGGCTGCAATAGCATTCAGGCCATACACCTTTAGCCATGTTATACCTCGGCGGTAACCCTTATAGTCGATGAAATAGTAGAATACACCCAACAATATGAATGATAAGCCCGCGGCATAGAGAGCCATCGAACTTGTCCATATAATCTTTATTATAGGCATCCAAATACTCCAAATCATCGCTGCGGCAATCATCGCTATGCCTGTGCCGAACATCCACCATAATTTTTTCCGATCTTCCATTGCGCTCTTGGCTATTGATCCTGCAAACATGCCGGCGAGTCCCGTAAAGCCAAATGTTAGAGAACTTAAAATCCATGTGTAGTGGTAGTGCTCGCTCCACACCACTACGCCATTCTCAACCGTGGCATGGTCGCGGAAACGACCTAATACACTGCGGTCTATCCACTCGGCAAGGTTGTGTTGAGGGGTGTAGTCGCCTCCTCCAAAACCGTCAATAGAGATAAACTCCATCGAAGCCCAATAGGCAAGCAGCAATACTATGGCCAATGCGATTTGAGTGCGCAGGTTGCTAAACAGATAGGCAAGTGCCGCAACGGCATAACCAACGGCTATGGCTTGCAGAGTGTTGGTATAGAGATAAATCTTGTCGGGGTTGAGGGCCAATAGATTACCTTGACACATCATGCCAAAAATCCAAAGCACAACCACTCGGCGAGCTATGCGCCATAGTGCAGCCTTGTAACTACCATCGGTGGTGCGATATTTAGCAAGGGCAAAGGGAATGGTTATGCCCGACATAAACATAAACAGGGGCATGATAATATCCCAAGGGGCAAAGCCCTCCCATGCAACGTGCCTGAATATCCACATGCAACTGTTTAACCACTCGCAATCAGCTGCGCTGTTTATTGAGCCAATAATAGGCCCTAGAGCCACCAAAAAGAAGAGGTCGGCACCACGCAGGGCGTCGAGAGATTCAAGTCGTTGTTTCATATGTGGATTATTATTTGAAGGGTGAATCGGGCTCTTTCGACATAACGTAGTAGAAGAGTTTGTCAACCAATCCCGGGGCGAACTTCTTTACAAAGTGTGTGGCACGACCCTCAATCTCCATCAGGCAAAGACGCTTGCGCTTTGCAATGCCACGTGCAACGATGTGTGCTACTTCGGTGGCGGTCATCATCTTGCCCTCCTCACGAGGAGTTGAACCCTGCTGTGAGCCGTCGGCGGTAAGAGCCGAGAAACGTACGTTTGAGGCGGTAAATCCGGGGCATGCAACCATTACATGCAGACCCTTCTTGAGGTTTTCCACGCGAATTGTTTCGAGGAATCCTGTCATAGCAAATTTCGATGCCGAGTATCCCGTGCGCCCGGGCAAGCCGTGAATACCTGCTACCGACGAAATTCCCACCAAAGAACCCTTCGATTGCTGAAGGTAGGGCAGTGCATATTTTGTGCAGTATACAGTACCCCAGAAATTGACATCCATCAGACGATGCAGTACGCTCAAATCCAAATCGTCGAAGAGTGCGCGCATCGAAATGCCTGCGTTGCATATCATTACATCAATACCGCCGAAAGCCTCAATAGCGGTGTCGATCAGTCGTTTGCAATCCTCCTGCTTGGTTACATCGGTGGCGGCCCATGCTGCCTGCCCCCCGTTTGACTTAATCTCATTGCATAGAGCCTCAAGTTTGTCGGCCTGACGTGCTCCGAGCACAACCTTTGCACCCATGGCGGCATATTCGCGAGCCATGGCCTCGCCAATACCCGATGATGCGCCTGTGATGACAACTACTTTGCCGTTAAGTTTGTTTTTGCTCATATTTCTATTTTTGTTAGTCGTTAATCTCTATCTCTAATTTGTCGTAAGCCAACTCTATCCCTTTGGGTAGTCGCTCTGGGGATGTGGCGTGTAGTCCAATCTCGTGTGATAGGTGTGTCAGGTATGCCTTGCGAGGCTTGATATGCGCTATTAGTTCGGCCGCCTCGGCAACGCTGAAGTGTGAGTCGTGGGGTTTGAAGCGCAATGCATTTACAACCAAGGTGTCTACACCCATAAGTTTGTCGATTTCGCTCTGTTCTATTTTCTTGAAATCGGTCAGATAGGCCAATTTTCCTATACGATAACCCGTAACCTCAAAACGGTCGGAGTGATGACCGCGTATGGGGATAATCTCTATATCGTTTATCTTGAACGGGCTGCTGTGGTATATTTCGTGTAGTCTGATTTCTGGCACACCACGATATTTGTTCTCGGCGAAGGCATAGCAGAAATCCCTGCGCACGCACTCTATTGTGCGTTTTGTGGCGTAGATGTCGGTGGGACGGATTGTGGGGTAGTCTACAAAATTGAATGCTCTCACGTCGTCTATTCCGCCTGTATGGTCTTTGTGCTCATGGGTGAGCAGTATGGCGGATATCGTCCTCACGCCCGTTCTCAACATTTGATATCTGAAATCGGGCCCTGCGTCGATTATGATGCGGGTATCACCAACCTCTATCATTGCAGAGGTGCGCAGTCGCTTATCTCTCTTGTCGGCGGATAGACACACTTCGCAACGGCACCCGATTACGGGTACCCCCTGTGATGTTCCTGTGCCCAAGAAAGTGAGTTTCATGACTGTGTGGATTAGTTGTGCTATTCGGGTGCGTAGCCGGTGTCTTCCAACAGGTTGCCGCTGTTTGCCGCTGCTACGGCCAATTCGTCACAGCGGTTGTTTTCGACGGTTGAGGCATGGCCTTTCACCCATACAAAATGCACGTGGTGGCGGCGGTATACTCGCAAAAAGCGCATCCAAAGGTCGGGGTTCTTCTTCTTTGCAAACCCTTTCTTCTCCCAGCCGAACACCCAATGCTGATTGATGGCATCAATAACATATTTCGAGTCGGAATAGAGCGTGACATCAGTGCCATCGAATTTTAATGCTTCGAGAGCAACACATACTGCCATAAGCTCCATGCGGTTGTTGGTGGTCAGCCTATATCCCTGCGAGAGCTCCTTGCGGTGTGGCCCCGAGATAAGTACAACGCCATAGCCACCACGCCCGGGGTTTCCTTGTGCAGCTCCGTCGGTATATATGGTTACGTTAGCCATTATAAAGAAAAATACACCGTACCAGCGGCATGATAATGCGCCGCTAGGTACGATGTGTTTACTACTTATTTTAATGCATCAAGGCGCTCCTTAATAGCAGTGATTTTAGCCTCGGCATCCGCCTTCTTTGCGTATTCGTTGGCTACAACCTTCTCGGGTGCAGAGTTTACAAATCGCTCGTTAGAGAGTTTTTTCATTACGCTGGCCAAGAATCCCTCAAGGTAGGTGAGTTCGTCGGTGAGCTTTTTAGTTTCGGCCTCGATATCGATATTGTCGCCCATCGGCACAAAATATTGTGTGGTCTTGACGATAAATGCGTCGGCGGTGGGATCTTTCTCTGTGATAGCCTTAATCTGGCTCAAATTACACATCTTCTCGATGACAGCGGCCATCTCGGCGGGATAGTTCTCGTCGGCGATATAGCAGAGCTCAAGAGCCTGCTTTTGAGGAATGTTCTTCTGCTTGCGGATGTTTCGTATGCCTGTAATAGCCTCTTTAACCAACTCGAAGCGGCGAAGCAACTCCTCGTTGACAGCCTCGGCTGTGGGCTTGTGAGCATACATGATTGATTCTCCTACGCTGCGAGGAGCGAGATCCTGCCAAATCTCCTCAGTGACAAACGGCATGAAGGGGTGAATCAAGCGCATCAATAAATCGAAGAAGTGGCGGGTGGCCTCGATTGTCGCCTTGTCGGCGGGCTGCTGGTAGGCGGGTTTTACTATCTCGAGATACCAGCCGCTGAACTCATCCCAGAAGAGTTTGTATATGCGCATGAAGGCCTCAGAAATGCGGTACGAAGCAAACAGCTCGTCAATTTCGGCCACGGCTCTTGAAAGGGTGTTGTTAAACCAGTCGATAGCTATCTTGCAGCTTGCGCTCTGCTCGAGATTCTCATCAACACTCCAACCGCAGATTAGTCGGTAGGCGTTCCATATCTTGTTGCCGAAGTTTCGACCCTGCTCACAGAGTGCCTCGTCGAACATAACATCGTTACCGGCTGATGACGATAACATCATGGCTACACGCATGCCGTCGGCACCATATTTTGCAATCAGGTCAAGCGGGTCGGGCGAGTTGCCGAGCTGCTTCGACATCTTGCGACCCAATTTGTCGCGCACGATACCTGTGAAATATACGTTGCGGAATGGCATCTGACCACGATACTCGTAGCCGGCCATAATCATACGGGCCACCCAGAAGAAGATGATATCGGGGCCTGTGATAAGGTCGCATGTGGGGTAGTAGTAGTTTATCTGCTCGTTGTCGGGATTGCGGATGCCGTCAAAAACAGAGATGGGCCACAGCCATGAGCTGAACCATGTGTCGAGAACATCCTCATCTTGCTTAAGGTCGCTGAGTTGCAACGATGCATCGCCCGACTTTGCCCGAGCTTTCTCAAGAGCCTGCTCGGCTGTCTCGGCAATAACATAGCCACCCTGCGGGAGGTAATATGCCGGAATACGCTGACCCCACCACAATTGGCGAGAGATACACCAATCCTTGATATTCTCCATCCAGTGGCGATATGTGTTCTTATATTTTGCAGGGATGAATTTGATGGTATCCTCCATTACAGCTTTTGTTGCGGGCTCGGCAATCTCCTTCATAGAGAGGAACCACTGCATCGAGAGTTTGGGCTCGATGGCTACACCTGTACGCTCCGAGTAGCCCACGTTGTTGGTGTAGGCCTCTACCTTCTCCATCAAACCGGCGGCCTGCAAATCACCCTCTATGACCTTGCGGCACTCGAAACGGTCCATGCCCACATACATGCCGACCTTGTCGTTGATAGTACCGTCATCGTTGAAGATGTCGATGGTCTCGAGCGAATACTTATCACCCAACATGTAGTCATTAACGTCGTGGGCAGGGGTTACCTTCAAGGCACCTGTACCAAACTCTATGTCAACATACTCGTCGCGAATGATAGGGATTGAACGGCCAACAAGCGGTACAATCACGCGAGCCCCCTCGGGGATATCCTTATAACGCTCGTCGTTGGGGTTTAGGCATACGGCAGTATCGCCAAGAATTGTCTCGGGACGGGTGGTCGCAACAACCAAATATTTGTCTGTACCCTCCACCATATAGCGCAGGTAGTAGAGCTTGCCCTGCGACTCTTTGTAGATTACCTCCTCATCTGAAAGGGCTGTTTTCGCTGATGGATCCCAGTTTACCATACGTACACCGCGGTAAATCTTGCCCTTCTCGTAGAGGTCGCAGAATACTTTGATTACACTCTCTGTGCGAGGCTCATCCATGGTGAAGCAGGTGCGATCCCAATCGCATGATGCGCCCAATTTGCGCAGCTGCTTGAGGATGATACCTCCGTGTTTCTCTTTCCATTCCCATGCGTGGGCAAGGAACTCCTCGCGGGTGAGGTTGGCCTTGTCGATACCCTCGGCTTTGAGTTTTGCAACAACTTTGGCCTCGGTGGCGATAGATGCGTGGTCTGTACCCGGTACCCAGCAGGCGTTTTTGCCCTCCTGGCGGGCACGACGCATCAAAACATCCTGTAAGGTGTTGTTTAGCATGTGACCCATGTGCAACATTCCTGTTACATTGGGGGGCGGAATAACTATTGTGTAGGGCTCGCGAGCGTCAGGCTCCGAGTGAAAAAGTTTGTTGTCAATCCAATACTCATACCACTTCGATTCAATCTCTTGTGGGGTGTACTTGTCTGCTACCATAATATCATTTTGTTTGTTAATTCTGCTTTCGCATGTGCCCATGCGCGCGACGTGTGCGCATAGATTTTGCAAATATACAAAGAAAACGTTAATTATATCCCTTTACGGCTGTATTGTTTGGCATAAAACAAAAAAAAACCTGCCTCGAAAGACAGGTCTTGTGGCTGTTTCTTGCTCTTATAGGAAAATCAATTGTGTGATTATGTATACCGGCAAGAGGATAATGAGCGAGAATCTGGTCATGTAGCCAAAGAAACTTGGCATTTTGATTCCGCTCTGCTCTGCAATGGCCTTGACCATAAAGTTGGGACCATTGCCGATGTAGGTCATTGCACCGAAGAATACCGAGCCGAGGGCTATGGCCTTCAAGAGGATTTCGGGGATGCCTGCTATTAAAGTGCTACTCGCTACTGAAGGTAGGCCTAAAGCTACGGTGTGGAAGGCTACCGCCGTGGGTGAATTGTCGAGGAATGCCGACAATGAACCTGCTCCATAATAGAATTGCCATGGAGCCTGAATACCGAGGCTGGCAGCGTTGTTGTTTAGGTAAATGAGTGCCGGAGTCATGGTGGCAAAAATTCCAATGAACACCACGCCAACTTCGACGATAGGCTCCCATGAGAACTTGTTTTCTGTGCGGACGTTATTCTTTGTGGTAATCAATGACATTGCCACGATTATAAGAAGTGCCACTTCACGTAGGTAACGCATGTAAATCGGTGCATGATGGTCGCCCATTGAAGGGAAATATTGCGGGTTAAGGAACGATACCGCAAGTATAATTCCGAGCAGGTAGATGACGTTGATTTTGCCGCTGATCGCAATCTTCTTTTTTTCGTGAACATCGGCCATGATAGCTTCGGTCGGCTCTTTGCGATAGTATATAAAACGATCGGCAATGTAGTAGATCGAAAGAAGTACCACTCCTACAAAAATCCACTCCGGCAGAAGTGTCATAAACCATGTAAATTCTGCTCCGCGCAGATAGAGCAAAAAGAGTGGGGGATCACCCAGTGGGGTTAAAATACCACCGCAGTTGGCAACAAGTGCTATGAAGAACAGGATGGTGTGCATCTTGTATTTGCGCTGTTGGTTAACCTCGATGAGTAGGCGAATCATAAGCATGGCAGCGCCGGTGGTGCCGATAAACGAGGCGAGTATGTAGCCTATGCTCATTATTATCAGGTTATTTCTCGGTCGCGCTTGAATGTCGCCTTGAATACGAATACCGCCTGTTACGACAAATAATGCACCGAGCAAAATAATGAAAGGAACGTAGTCGAAAAGCATTTGGTGCTGAAGGTTGCTTCCCATGCCGTTTAGGATTAGGTAGATTGACGCAGGGATTGCCAAACCTATGGCTACATAAAATTTGTGTAGATTGCTTTCCCACCACTTTTCGGCGATAAGTGGCATGATAGCAATACTTAACAACATTAGGGCGAATGGTATAAGCGCCCATAATTCAATCTGTTGCATAGCTATTGTTGTAATTTTGATTGTCGCGAAGATAATAAAAAAAATTTAATTATTCATTTTTTGGAATGGTTTGATGGTTTTATTTTCTTTATTGTTGCCAATCTTTTTTATGGTCGATAGTTCTTGGCTTTATTTTCGATAATAATACTGATATTTTGAATGTTATTCAGTTTGTATAGCTATGAGGATGAAAAGTTTTTTTAATAAACTATTAAAAGATATATGTAGAATTGTTAATTTTTATTATTTTTGCAATTGTGAAAAAGTGTGAATATGAGTAAAAAGAAAAATATAGATTTGAATGAGTTGGATGCCATGCCGGAATTGTTGGATGGCAGACATCAAGTTGTGCCTATAATAACGAGTGGCGATGATATTGTTGAGGAGGTGAATGTCCCCGAATCATTGCCTATCCTTTCATTGAGAAGTTCGGTGCTTTTCCCCGGTGCTATTACCCCTATCACCGTTGGACGCGAAAAGAGCATAAAGCTGGTGCGTGACGTAAATGCCGTGGGAGGCCTTTTGGGTGCAGTCTTGCAGCGCGATAGCGAGGTCGAGGTGCCCAAGCCCGACAATATGTATAAGGTTGGAACTGCTGCCCGCATCATTAAGATTCTTGAAATGCCCAATGGCAACCTTACGGTAATTTTGAGCGGTCTTGAAAAAATCGAGGTGGGCGAATATCTGCAATCAGAGCCTTATTTGAAAGCTACCGTTCGTACCATCAGAGACTCGCAACCCGATGAGGGTAATGTGGAGTTTATGGCTTTGGTTGATTCGGTGCGCGAGGTGGCTTTGAGCATAATCAATATCTCACCTTCCATGCCCAAAGAGGCGGTTTTTGCCCTTAAAAATATCGATTCACAGCGCGGTCTGATAAACTTCGTCTGCTCGAACATGGATTTCACCGATGAGGATCGTCAGGCTCTGCTGGAGGCCCCCGGATTGTTGGCTCGTGCCCGCAAATTGTTGGAGATTTTGGTTCGTGAGCAGCAACTTGCCGAGCTTAAAAATGAGATTCAGGAGAAGGTTAAGCGCGAGATAGACAAGCAGCAACGTGATTATTATCTTCAGCAGCAGATGCGCACTATTCAGGATGAATTGGGCGATAACTCCGATGCCGAGGTAGATCAGATGCGCGAGAAGGCCAAGGGCAAAAATTGGACCGATGAGGTGGGCGAACTTTTTGAGAAGGAGTTGCAAAAGGTTGAGCGTCTAAATCCCGCTGTGGCAGAGTATTCTGTTCAGATGACCTATCTGCAATTGATGTTGGAGTTGCCGTGGAATGATGTTACCACCGATAATCTTGATTTGGAGTGTGCCAGAAAGCAGCTCGATGACGACCACTTCGGTTTGGAGGAGGTTAAAGACCGTATTTTGGAGCACCTTGCCGTCATTAAGCTCAAAGGAGATTTGAAGTCGCCTATACTTTGTTTGTATGGCCCTCCGGGAGTGGGTAAAACCTCTCTTGGTCGTTCTGTTGCTACTGCATTGGGTCGCAAGTTCGGTCGTATTTCGTTGGGCGGTTTGCACGACGAGAGCGAAATTCGCGGTCATCGCCGTACCTATATCGGAGCTATGCCGGGCAGAATAATTCAGACCATCAAGCGTTGTGGATCGTCAAATCCTGTGATTATACTTGATGAGGTCGATAAGATTACCGTAAGCAATCATGGTGATCCTTCGAGTGCATTGCTTGAGGTGCTGGATCCCGAGCAGAATACCACTTTCCACGATAATTATCTCGATACCGAGTATGATTTGTCGAAGGTGCTGTTTATTGCAACAGCTAACGATATAAATGCTATCAATCCCGCATTGCGTGATCGTATGGAGATGATAAATATCCCGGGATATATTCTCGAGGATAAGGTGTGTATCGCATCCGACCACCTGCTTAAGAAGCAGTGTGAGGCTCACGGTCTGAAAGAGGGTGATTTGGTTCTGTCTAAATCTATTCTGGAGAAGATTATTGCCGATTACACCCGTGAATCAGGTGTGCGTTCTTTGGATAAGCATATCGCCAAGCTGGCTCGTGCCCGTGCGAAGAATATAGCATTTGAAGAGCCGTTTGCGCCGGAGCTCACCACCGAAGAGATGGAAAAAATTCTCGGAAAGCCGAAGTTCCGCAATGATGAGTATGAGATTGCAGGAATGATAGGTGTTGTAACCGGTCTTGCGTGGACCCCTGTGGGTGGCGATATCCTATATATCGAGTCGGTGCTTACTCCAGGCAAGGGGGCTCTTAACCTTACGGGCAATTTGGGCGATGTGATGAAGGAGTCGGCCACAATATCATATGAATGGGTGCAGGCTCACCATGCGGAATTGGGTATCGATGCCGAAAAATTTGAGAAGAACAATATCAATGTCCATGTCCCCGAGGGAGCGATTCCGAAGGATGGCCCTTCGGCGGGTATTACCATGGTGACCTCCATTGTCTCAACCTTCACGGGTCGTGAAGTGAAAGAGCGAATAGCCATGACGGGCGAGATGACCTTGCGTGGTAGGGTTATGCCCGTGGGCGGTATCAAGGAGAAGATATTGGCTGCGAAGCGTGCGGGCATCGTTGAGCTCATTATGTGTGAGGATAATCGCAAGGATGTTGAGGAGATTAAGGCCGAGTATGTTGAGGGCCTGAAGTTCAATTATGTGAAACGCATTGAGGAGGTTTTAGCCTTGGCTCTTAAATAGTTTTTATGGATAAGACGCTTAAATTTGTTGCTTTGATTCCTGCGCGCTATGCCTCTACCCGTTTTCCGGGCAAGCCGTTGGCTGTGTTGGGTGGTAAACCTGTAATCGAGCGTGTATACGAGCAGGTTGCGTCGGTTATACCAACTGTTGCAGTGGCAACCGATGATGAGCGTATTGCTTCTGCTGTCGAGGGTTTTGGCGGACGAGCGATAATGACCTCTCCCAACCATAAGAGTGGAACAGATCGTTGTTATGAGGCCTACACCAAACTTGGCGAGGAGTATGATGTGGTTATCAATGTTCAGGGTGATGAGCCATTTATCGCTGCTTCGCAGCTAAGCTCGATAATGTCGTGTTTTGATGACCCGAAAGTGGATATAGCCACATTGGTAAAGCCCTTTGCCGAGCAGGATGGTCTTGCTGCGCTTGAGAATCCCAACTCTCCGAAGGTAGTGCTTGACAAAGAGTCGAGGGCGATATATTTTTCACGTTCGGTGATACCTTATCTGCGTGGTGTGGAGCGTTCGGAGTGGCTTTCAAAGCATACCTTCTATAAACATATAGGTATGTATGCCTTCCGCAGCGATGCTTTGCGTCAGATTACAGCATTGCCGCAATCGCCGCTGGAGTTGGCCGAGTCGCTTGAACAGTTGCGTTGGTTGGAGAATGGATATAAAATTGGTGTAGGCATAACCAATATCGAGACTGTCGGAATAGATACCCCCGAGGATTTGGAGCGTGCCGAGAGATTTTTGATTGAGAAGAATAAATAATATATAGTATATGAATAAATTCGTAGCAGGACCATGTGTGATTGAGTCGGCCGAGTTGCTTGATAAGGTGGCAGCCCGTTTGGTGGAGATAAATGCCAAGTTGGGTGTGGATATCATCTTCAAGGCATCGTTCGACAAGGCTAATCGCACGTCGCTGTCATCATATCGTGGTGTGGGTTTGGATAAAGGCTTGCAGATGCTTTCGGATGTGAAGCAGAAGTGGGGACTGAAATTGTGTACCGACATTCATGAGTCATGGCAGGCTGCTCCTGCAGGTGAGGTGATTGATGTTTTGCAAATTCCCGCTTTTCTGTGTCGTCAGACCGATTTGCTGGTGGCTGCAGCCAAGACGGGTAGGGTGGTAAACATCAAAAAGGCGCAGTTTCTCTCGGGGGAGGATATGAAATACCCCTATGAGAAGGCTGTTTGTTCAGGTGCTGCCGAGGTGTGGCTTACCGAGCGCGGAAATATGTATGGCTATAATAATTTGGTTGTAGATTTCCGTAATATAGCCGATATGCTGAAGATATCTCCTACGGTGGTGATGGATTGCACACATAGTGTTCAGCGCCCGGGTGCTGCCGGCGGGAAAACGGGAGGCAACAGGGAGTTTGTCCCCGCAATGGCCCAGGCCGCCAAGGCTTTTGGTGCAAATGGATATTTCTTTGAGGTGCATCCCGATCCCGATAAAGCGTTGAGCGATGGGCCTAATATGTTGCAATTGGATGATTTGGAGGCTGTGGTTGCGTCGCTTGTTTAGCCTGCAACCAATAAGTGGAACGATTGAAATAACAATATTATAAATGAGTGTATTAACTTCGCAAAATATTCTTGATTTGGCTCGCCGTACGCTTCAGCTCGAGGCAGAGGCTTTGACTCATATGGCCGATATTATGGGTGATGAGTTTATTGGCGCAGTTGATAGGATTCTTGCATGCAAAGGTAAGGTTATCATTACCGGTATGGGTAAATCGGGTCTTGTGGGGCGTAAAATCGCGGCTACACTTGCAAGTACAGGAACGCCGAGTTTTTATCTCCACCCCGGAGAGGCTTTTCATGGTGATTTGGGTATGATATCGCCCGAGGATGTCGTTGTTGCACTATCTCATTCGGGTGAAACCGACGAGGTGCTGAAGATAGTGCCGTTTGTTCATTCAAATGGCAATATACTTATCTCAATAACAGCCAATCCCGAATCTACTCTGGCAAAGAATTCTGATATTCACCTCAATACCGGCGTCAAGGAGGAGGCATGTATCCTGCATTTGGCTCCCACATCTTCCACTACTGCCCAGCTTGCATTGGGCGATGCGCTTGCTGTGGCTCTGATGAAGGCTCGAGAGTTCACTTCTATGGATTTTGCTCGTCTGCATCCGGGTGGAAGTCTGGGCCGTCGTCTGTTGATGACAGTCGGTAATGCTATGCGCAGTAATGATTTGCCAATAGTATCTCCCGATTGTGGCGCTGCCGAGATGATCCATAAAATGAGCCGTGGCGGATTGGGCTTGATTGTTATAATGAGAGATAATCAAATCGATGGCATTGTAACCGATGGTGATTTGCGTCGAGCAATGGAGAGCCTTCAGGCCGAGTTTTTCAATATCAAGGCAATCGATATTGCTACTCGTTCACCCAAGATTATATCACCTCATGCAAAATTGATCGAGGCCGAGCAGATGATGACCCGCCACAAGGTAAATTCATTGCTGGTTGCCGATCATGGTGTGTTGCAAGGTGTGATTCAGATATACGACATTAAATTATAGGCTAAACATTAACTAAATAATATTAAAACTTGTTAAAAATGAAGAAATTATTACTTGTTGTTTTGATGGCTGGCATGGTGTGTTCAGCACAGTCAAAGGAGAACGATGGTTGGGTGTCATTGTTTAATGGCCGCAATCTAAAGGGCTGGACCAAGATGAATGGTAAGGCCGAGTATAAGGTTAAGGATGGTGCTATCGTTGGTATCAGCACTCTCAACACTCCCAACACTTTCCTTGTAACAAAGGAGCGTTATGGCGATTTTATCCTTGAGCTTGAGTATAAGGTTGAGGATGGCTTGAACTCGGGAATCCAGTTCCGCAGCCAGTCTAAGCCCGACTATAAGGATGGCCGTTTCCATGGTTATCAGTGCGAGATTGACCCCTCTGACCGTGCATGGAGTGGCGGTATCTACGATGAGGGTCGTCGTGGTTGGCTCTATGACCTTAAGAATGAGCCCGAGGCACAGAAGGCTTTCAAGCACAACGATTGGAATAAGGTTCGCATCGAGGCTGTAGGTACTTCATTGCGTATTTGGCTGAATGGTGTCCCCACTGCTGACCTTATCGATGATGCAGATGCCGATGGCCACATTGCTTTGCAGGTACATGGTATTGGTAATAATGCTGAGTTGGCAGGTAAGACCATCAGCTGGAAGAATATCCGTATCAAGACCGATAACATTGCGTCAGAGCTTACTCCCGAGAGCAATGCTATTGCACAGAAGAACAATATCCACAATACAATTTCAAAGCGTGAGGCTGCACAGGGCTGGAAACTTCTTTGGAATGGTAAGGATATGACCGGTTGGAAGAGCCTATCACCTCGTGGCAACATGGCAAAGGGCTGGAAGGCTGTTGATGGCGCATTGGTTCTTACAGCAAAGTCAGGTGCTGGCGACATCATTACCGAGAAGAAGTATCACAGCTTTGAGCTCTCTATCGACTTCCAGCTCACTCCTGGTGCAAACGGTGGTATCAAGTACTTCATCAGCGAGAATGGTAGCGTAGGTTGCGAGTTCCAGGTTCTTGACGATGAGAAGCACCCCGATGCAAAGGCCGGTTTCAATAATAACCGTCGTCTTGGTTCTTTGTATGATCTTATCCCCGGTGGCGGATGGCAGTATGTCAACAAGTATGGTTGGAATACCGCACGTATCGTTGTTAAGGGCAACCATGTAGAGCATTGGGTGAATGGTAAGAAGCTCCTCGAGTATGAGAAGGGTAACGATATGTGGAATACCATCGTATCTCACAGTAAGTTTGCCAAGACAAAGAACTTCGCTGGCGGTGATGGCGGCCATATCTTGTTGCAGGATCACTTCGACGAGGTTCATTACCGTAATATTAAGATTCGCGAGTTGTAGTATCTTTGTCTAAATAGCGAATATTCTGTTTTTTTGATATAAAATAATAATCCGAACTATGAAGGATATAGTAATTCCAGCAGCAGTAGTGCGCCGCGAGATTATAATCTGGCTGTGTTGCTTTGTGGCTGCCAATATTGTAAACTGGGTTGTTATAATCAAGTTTGCCACTCCGTGGTATGAGATTTTTTCGCAGATTGGCTATGTGACAATCACCTCATTTGTCTTCTATGGCTTATTGCTTATGTTGCGTGCGGCGTGGTGGTTATTGTCTCGAGTGTTCAAAAAATAAAATTTGATACCGATGCAATTTCAATTTAGCGACAAGAATCCGCACCACCCTGTGACCTACGCTTCGTTTTTCTCGATGCATACACGTATTGAACTCGTGGCAACGGGATTCACCGAGGAGAAAGGGCGTGAGTTGGCGCAGAGCATTGAGGCAGAGGTCAAAGCTATGGAGCATCGCTTTAATCGCTTTGATGATACCAGCCCGATGTCGGTTGTCAATATGCGTGCCACCAACGAGGCTGTAACAGTAGATGACGAATTGTTTATGGCATTAGAGCTTTGTGAGGCGTTCCGTCGTGGTACAGGTGGTTATTTCGATGTGGCAACAGCATCTGCCGCTACCGACGAGGGATATGCTGTGAGTTATCTGCTCGATCCTAAAAAGCATACGGTAAAGTTTACCCATCAAGGTGTAAGCCTTGATTTGGGTGGCTTTGCCAAGGGCTTTGCTCTGGAGCAGGTGTGTCGCAGAGTTCGTGAAGCCGGCGCTGAAAATGCACTCATAAATTTCGGTAACAGCTCTGTTGCTGCAATTGGCCATCACCCGTATGGAGAGTGTTGGTCGGTAGGTGTGGAGCATACCAAAGTCAAGGGTACTATGGCGCGCGAGATAAAATTGAATAATGGAGCAATGTCTGTCTCGGGTCGAAATTCCGATGGTGTATACCATATCGTTAACCCTATTACCGGTGGTCTGGTGGCAGGTGATGAGCTGGTTATCGTTGAGGGCCGTTCGGCACTTGTTTGCGAGGTGCTTTCAACCGCTTTGTACGCTGCTCCGCGTGCGCAACGCAGTGTAATAATGAAGCAGTACGAAGGATACACGGCCACCGAACTATATTGTCGCGAAGGTGGAAGTTGCGAAATACGCACAATAGATTGCAATAAGTAAAAAACATATAATAATATGAACAGAAAAGAATTTTTGTCTGATTGTGGTAAAATGGGTATGGCAGGAGTGGCTCTGTCGCTGTTTCCATGGTTGGAGTCATGTACCGAAAAGGCGAAGCAGGAGGTACATGGTGAGAAGGCTCGTATCGGTATTATAGGTACAGGTTCACGAGGTGTTTTCCATATCAAGAATCTCTTGCAGTTGCAGCAGGCCGAGGTAGTCGCTTTGTGTGACAATTACCGTCCCCATCTTGATGATGCTGCACAGTATTATCCCAAAGCAAAGTTGTATGAGGATTATCGTCAGCTTTTGGATGATAAGAATGTGCAGGGTGTGATTATTGCCACCCCGCTATATCTGCATGGCCGCATGACTATTGACGCAATGAATGCCGGTAAGAGCGTTTTTTGTGAAAAGTCTATGGCATTTACTTTGGACGAGGCTCTGGAGGTTTATAATCGCCGTAAGGAGCTTGGAAGTGTTCTCTTTATCGGTCAGCAGCGTTTGTTTGACCCGAAGTATGTTAAGGCCATGAGCATGATTCACGAAGGTGTTATTGGCGATGTTGTGGGCGTGCGTAACTATTGGTATCGCAACAATGATTGGCGTCGTGAGGTTCCTTCGCCCGAGTTGGAGCGTCATATCAACTGGCGACTCTATAGAGAGTACTCACGTGGTCTTATGACCGAGCTTGCTTGCCACCAGTTGCAGAATGGCTCATGGGCTATGGGAATGTTGCCCGAGAAGGTGATGGGTTCAGGTAGCCTTATTCATTGGAACAAGGTCGATAAGCGTGATGTTTACGACTGTGTTACAGCCATCTTTACCTATCCCAATGGTGTAAATATGACCTTCGAGTCAATTATCTCAAACAAGCATTTCGGCATGGGTGAGCAGATTTTGGGCTCGAAAGGTACTATCGATTTGGTTACCGGTATGCACTATACCGACGAGCCGATGCCCAAGGGTAGTGGTATGCATCAGCTTGTTGAGCAGATCGAGCGTGGTGTGATGAGCAATTCGGTGTTTGCCGGCACCAGCTGGGCAGCCGAGACCGGCTCAACAGCCCCAGGTATGCCTATCATGCCTAATGTTAAGGTTGTAACGGGCGAAAGTTCAGTAGGTGCAGAGGCTGACGGCTCGAAGGAGCTTGTAGATGCATTCCTTCATGCTGTTATCACAGGCAAGCAGCCCGAGAAGGTTTTGGAGGAGTCATATTATGCAACTCAGTTTGCATTGCTGGCCGACAAGGCTATGCATGAGAATGCAATTTTGACTCTTGAGGATAAATACCGCGTACCCTACGTGCCGCTTGGAAGTCGCTAGGGGAATAATTTTGATGTCTTATGTACTCGTCACTCAAAGAATACATAGGCCGTCTTGAAAGTTGTGGGGAACTGGTGCGCATCAGCGTGCCGGTTTCCACTCGTTTCGAGATAGCCGAAATTACAGACCGCATGGCCAAAAGTGCCGGCGGAGGCAAGGCTCTGTTGTTTGAAAATACAGGTACCGAGTTCCCTGTTATAACCAATATGATGGGCTCTGAACGCCGTATGGCCATGGCTTTGGGTGTGGAGGATTTAAATTCGATATCCGAGCGTATTGATGCGCTGTTGGCTGGCGCTTTGTCGCCCAAAGGCTCGATGTGGGAGAAGATGAAGATGCTTCCTTTGCTGGCTGATGTGGCAAAATGGTTTCCACAGAATATGTCGGGGCGTGGTGCATGTCAGCAAGTTGAATGGCAGGGTGATGATGTAGATATGAATCGTCTGCCGTTGCTGCACTCGTGGGAGTGCGACGGTGGGGCGTTTGTGACACTGCCTATGGTGAATACCGTTGATCCTGAAACGGGTGTGCGCAACGTGGGAATGTATCGCATGCAGCGTTTTGATGGTAAAACCACAGGCATGCATTGGCATATCCACAAAACGGGCGCAAGGCATTATGATGCATATAAACGATTGGGTCGCAAGATGCCCGTAGTGGTGGCTTTGGGTGGCGATCCTGCATATACATATGCGGCTACTGCTCCTATGCCCGATAATATGGATGAATATCTGTTGGCTGGTTTTCTGCGCCAAAAGCCTGTAAAGCTGGTCAAGGCTATCACTTGCGATATACGCGTGCCCGAAGATTGCGATTTTGTGATCGAGGGGTATGTCGATCCCGCGGAAGAGAAGGTTGTGGAGGGCGATTTTGGCGACCATACGGGATTCTATTCTCTGAAGGATCTCTATCCTAAATTCCATATTACCTGCATTACGCATCGTAAAGATGCAATATATCCTGCAACTGTTGTCGGTGTGCCGCCTCAGGAGGATGCCTATATTGCCGAAGCTACCGAAAAGATATTTTTGGCACCAATCCGCCTTGCAGTGCAGCCGGAGGTCGAGGATTTGTGGATGCCCATAGAGGGTACGGCGCATAATTTGGCGGCAGTATCTATTCGGAATCGATATATGGGTCAGGCCCATAAAGTTGCACAATCGTTATGGGGTGCAGGGCAGATGATGTTTAATAAATATATGCTCATTGCCTCTTCCGAGTATGATATACGCTCGTTTGCCACCCTTGCAAAATTGTTGAGAAGAGCCGATTTGTCGAAGTGTATAATCCGAGGCGAGGGCATTCTGGATGTCCTCGATCATGCGACAGCCACATGCGGCTTTGGCGGAAAATTGGCTATTGATTTAACTGGTGTTGACATCACTTCAGATGTCGAGACCATTGCTCTGCCTCGCAATGCCGAGCCGAAGTGTGGTGTGGCATTGTTTGATACCCGCTTTGTCGAAGAGTGTGGCTTGCTGATTCTCTATGCCGATAAGGGTCATCCAAGGAGTGTTGATGTTGAGGAGTATCTGCGTCATAACAATATTGTGGGTATGAAATATGTCGCTTTGTTCGATTACAATGCAGCGGGAGTAATGTCGGCTAACGATTTATTGTGGTTGGCTATGGCGAACAGCGATCCGAGGCGTGATGTTACCTATCTGGAGTGTGGCGCATTGTTGCTTGATGCACGAAGCAAGCGTCCGGGCGTTGAGGGTAACCCGTCGCGATTCCCTAATGTTGTGATGTCGTCGGTGGATACGATTCATAAGGTTGATGATAGATGGCCCGAATATGGCGTGGGTGAGTTTGTCGAGTCACCATCTCGCCGATATCGCAAACTGTGGCTCTCTGATCGTGCCGAGTGGTAGTTGTAACACTCTTTTTATATGAAGTGGTTTAGTAAAGATGAGCGGAATGGGCTGGTTTTTCTGATGGCGATTCTTGCGCTGATGTCAACCTTCGCTGTCTTTATTGATGTTGTGTATAAGGGAGAGAGTTCAAAACTTGCCTTGCATGAGCTGAGTCAACCTACGAACCCTTTGCATCAGTTTGATCCGAATACCGTCCTCCTGGAGGAGTTGCTTGATATGGGCGTGTCGGCATCGTTCAGCTATGAGATGATTCGTTGGCGTAAATATGGTAAGGTGTATCGTACGGTAGAAGATTTGATTATGGTGCGAAGTGCTACCGATTCTCTGTATAAAGCGATAAAACCTTATGTGGTTATAGCCGACAGCCTTGCGCCGAAACCGAGGGTGGCAACAAGCAATAGAGCGTCTTCATATAATAATCGTGTGGTGACGAATAAAAGCTCGGTGCATGAGGTTGCATTGGCCGAGCCTTTCTGTTTCGATACAGTTTCTGTGGGTTATATGATCCGCTGGGGATTTTCAGAACGTCAGGCCGAGGTGGTGTTGCGTTATCGTGATGCGATTGGTGGCATTCGTAGCGAAAAGCAGTTGCGCGATTGTTATGTGGTGGATGATGCTATGGCCGAGCGCCTGCTTAAGTATGTTGTGTTTGTTCCATCAGAGATTGTGGCTCGGCTCGATGGCGTAGAAGCAGAGGAGAGTAGTGGGGCGGAATTAACGTTGCTTGAGCTGAATAGTGCCGATTCTGTTATGCTGGTTGCTGTTGACGGAATAGGCGCAAAGAGTGCGCACGAGATAGTGAAATATCGTGAATTGTTGGGCGGATTCCACAATTTGGAGCAATTATCCGAGCTGAAATCGATTACGGAGAGTAATTTTGAGAAAATTTTGCAACAAATTTACTGTGATAGTTGCAAAATATCAAAAATTGATATTAACTTTGCGGGTCCGAAAGAGTTAGAGCGTCATCCTTATGTGTCGGCTCGCGCTTTGAGGCGAATTATTAAACAACGACAATTGAAAGGAGGTTGGAGTAGAATCGAAGAGATGATTGATGATAAAATACTGTCAGAGGATGAAGCCAGACGTTTGGCTCCATATCTTCGATTTGGGCCCCGTGCCACCGAGTAGAGTGTAGATGTTTAATGGCTGATGCGTAACAAGGTTAGGCGTGCCACAGGAAAAGGTGATTGTCGCCACAAAGAAAATTGAATTTAAAAATAACAAAAATAAAGATTTACAATTATGATTATTATGCCCGTTAAGGAGGGAGAGAATATCGAGAAGGCCCTCAAGAAGTTTAAGCGTAAGTATGAGCGTACCGGTGTTTTGAAGGAGTTGCGTCGTCGTCAGTACTTCACAAAGCCCTCAATCGCAAAGCGTGAGCAGATGCAGCGCGCTATCTATGTTGAGCATACCTACCGCTTGGAGGAGTAATATTGCATAGTTATGAGCATTAGAAGTTCGCCTGATTGATATCGGGCGAACTTTCTTTTTGTATGATCTATTTTTGTGAGTATCGTTACTGTTGATTTTTCTATTACGAAAAAAAAGTGTAACTTTACACCAAATTTATATATAAGCGATGATAGTAGAGATTATATCGAAATATTTGATTAGCAACAAGCGTTTGGTCGTTCCCAATTTGGGTGCGTTTATTGTCAAAAAGGCGGGTGAGAGTATCCTTTTCTCCAACCTGATGAAGGGTGATGATGGCGTTTTGCGTGGCTTGATTATGGCCGACGGCGTGTCGGAGTTAGAGGCTGCCGGAGCTATCGGACGTTTTGTCTTTGAGGTGAATTATCGCCTTGAAAATAGTGGTGTATGTGTCTTGAATGGCTTTGGCGAACTTCGAAGTGGCGCAAATGGCACAATCAGTTTCAAGTATGATCCCTCGCTTGTCGCTGAAGCTTTGGTTGGCGAGTTGGGTGCTAAAAAGGCTAAAGCCTCGACAGCTCCCGAACCGATAGAGGAGAAAGTAGAGCAACCTGAGCAATCGGGTCAGCCTGTTGTTGAGTCGGCGGCGGATGAGGATGCCGAGTTGGAGGTAGTGTCTCGTGTCGAGCCTCGCGAGGAGAGACCGCGCAAAGGAGTCTCTATGGATTATGAACCACCCACTGTGTCGAGCAAGATGCAACCGGCCGATTATGTCAAGGGGCTTCGTTATGGCAAAGGTCGCAAGGTGGTTACAGGCAGAGAGTATACCTCATCTCGCAAGAGTGTAAAAGGCGACAGATTTATTATGTTTGCCATTGTCGCAGCGGTTTTGGCTATCTTGGCTCTGCTTTACGGTTTTTGGAATGATTATCGCGCGTCGCAGTACGATGAGCCTATAATCGATAATTCTGAAATTTATGATGAGGAGCCTGCGAGCGCCGAGCGTGAGGTACGAAATCCCGATTTGGATTATATTCAGCCCTACGAAAATAAATAGTAATTGATGGCAGAGGTTGATATATTGTCAGTAAAACAGCGATTCGGTATCATTGGAAATTCCGAGGCTATGAATCGTGCTTTGGGCGTGGCGTTGAGCGTTGCACCCACCGACCTCTCTGTGTTGGTTACGGGTGAGAGTGGTGTCGGTGAAGAGTATTTTCCCCAGATTATACATGCCTATTCGGCTCGTAAGCATGCCAAATATATTGCAGTGAACTGCGGTGCGATACCCGAAGGTACTATTGACTCCGAGCTGTTTGGTCATGAGAAAGGTGCGTTTACAGGTGCAACCGAGGCTCGAAAAGGCTATTTCGAGGAGGCTGACGGTGGTACAATCTTTCTTGATGAGGTGGGTGAGTTGCCAATCTCCACGCAGGTGCGTCTGTTGCGAGTGTTGCAGTCGGGAGAGTTTATTCGCGTGGGTTCGGCGCGAGTGCAGAAAACCAACGTCAGAGTTGTAGCAGCCACAAACAATGATTTGCTGCGCGCCATTGATAATGGCCGTTTTCGTGAAGATTTGTACTATCGTCTGAATACTGTGCCGATTGTTGTTCCTCCACTTCGTGAACGTCGTGAGGATATTCCGTTGTTGTTCCGTAAGTTTGCTACCGATGTGGCAGTGCAGTATCATATGCCGGCTGTTCAGTTGGATGATAATGCCAGAGCCATGTTGCAAAACTACTATTGGCGTGGAAATATTCGTCAGCTAAAGAATGTTGCAGAGCAGATCTCTGCCCTCGAAAAGAGTCGTGTCATCACCGCGGATGTGTTGGCCGGATATTTGTCACCTCATGAATCATCGGCTCCGACCATGCGCGCAGCTGCTACAATGGGAGGTGATGATTTCTCAACCGAGAGAGAGTTGTTATATAAGATATTGTTCGATATGCGCAGTGATATCAACGACCTTAAACGTATGGTCGGTGAGTTGATGCAGGCGGCAGGGCGTATGCCCCAGCAATCTTCGGATGTTGTGGGTTTGTTGCCTTCTCCGATTATTTCGCCTGCGCCGGCTACCGATTATGCCGAGAGCGAGGAGGTTGTTGAGTTGCCTCATAAGGAGCTTACCAAGGCAGACGTTCAACGTGAGCAGATTTTGCGTGCTTTGAAAAATAATAATGGTCGTCGTCGCGATGCTGCCAAGGAGTTGTTCCTCTCGGAACGCACTTTGTATCGACGTATGAAGGATTTGGGTATCGGCGACGATGATATTTAAGAGATTTTGGCTGTGGGAAAAATATTGAATAAAATAGCTGTTGCGTTACTTTTTGTGAGTTGTATCCTGATGAGTGGATGCATATTTATGAAGGGTGGCTATTCGCTTTCGGGTGCAAGTATTCCCGAGGCAGCAAAGACATTTAGTGTGGCATATTTCCCTAATAATGCTCCTATGGTGTCGCCATCGCTCAGCACCACTCTGGTTGAGGCTTTGAAGGATAAGTTCTCGCGTCAGACAAAATTGCAACTAGTTGAGGAGAATGGTGATTTTGCCTTTGAGGGTGAAATAGTGGGGTATAGCTCTACTACCGCTTCGGTGTCGAGTGATGACTATGCGGTGTTGAACCGTTTGATGATTACTGTGAAGGTGAAGTTTACCAACGTTGTTGAGCCGAAGAATTCGTTCAATCAGACCTTTCAGGCCTTTACGGATTATGACTCGCAGCAGCTGCTTACCGATGTGCAATCGGCGCTTGATGAAGAGATTGTTGAGCAGCTTGTAACGGATATTTATCAGGCGGCAGCCTCAAATTGGTAATTTTTTGTAATATTTCATGCAGGATAAAATTGATATATTTCCCGGTGATATTGAGCTTGTAACCAAGTCGGAACGTTGGCAGGAGTTGTCGGCTGCCGAGGGTGTAGCTTCTGATGTAAAGGGGGCTTCGTCGGTAGATGTTGCAGGGTTGGTTGCAAGGCCATTGCTTGATGTAAAAAAGATTGATATTGAGCGCCTTACCACTCTTACGTCGGAGGATATAATCGATCGTTTTTTGCGCAGCGACAATCATCGTATCGTAGCATCTGATAGTGAGGAAGTTAGCGATATTGTAATAGAAGCCGAGCTCGGTGATGACGATGATATGGTGAGCGAAGAGTTGGCTGAAGTATACCTCGCGCAGGGGCTAAATGATATGGCTATTGCAACTTATCGCAAATTAAGTTTGCTAAATCCCGAAAAAAGTATTTACTTTGCAGGACTTATTGAGAAAATAGAAAGTAATAATTAAAAAACAGTATAAAACTATGTTGTATTCAATTAGCATTGTATTGATTCTCGTTGCGAGCATTATTCTTATTCTTGCCATTTTGGTTCAGAATCCCAAGAGTGGTATGGCTGCCAATTTCGGCGCTGCAAATCAGGTTATGGGTGTTCGTGAGTCAGCCAATATTCTTGAGAAGACCACTTGGACTTTGGCAGGTATTATCGTTGTATTGAGTTTGATTGCTACCATCTCAATGGATAGCGGTGCGGTATCTGTAAGCAACACTGCATTGCAGAAGGATGCCGAGGCTTTGATGGAGAAGATTGCTACTGAGGCTCCTGCTGACGCAATGCCCCAGTCTGAGGTTCCTGCCGAGGCTCCCGCAGAGACTCCTGCTGAGTAATTCTCGACAGCATTAAGGTTAACGACATATCTAAAAGGTATGTCGTTTTTTTTATTGTTTTAGGCATAACTAAAAATTTTAGTTGAAAAACTATAAAAAATAGTTGCACGTGAAAATTTTTTAGTTACCTTTGTGTTGTGAAACATTAAAACACTGAAATAATGCAGAAATTAACCAATAAGGAGGAGGAGCTAATCGAGTTGTTTTGGCAACATGGAGCGATGTTTGTGAAAGATATTGTGGCGTTGTATGATGAGCCCAAGCCGCATTTCAACACAATCTCCACTATGGTGCGTACGCTGGAGGCAAAGGGCTTCCTTGACCATGAAGTTTTTGGAAATACCTATCGTTATTTCCCTATTATTTCGCAGGAGGAGTTTTCGAAGGGCGTGCTGGGTAATGTGGTAACACGCTATTTTGATAACTCATATAAGCATGTCGTGTCGGCTCTTATTGACGAGGATAAAATCTCTGTCGAAGAGCTGGAGGAGCTTATTCGTAAAGTGCAGAATCAATAATAGTCCTTACCATGTCGGATTTCTTGATATATCTCGGTCAGTCGTCATTGTGTCTGGTGGCTCTCTATCTTATATATAAGGTGGCGATGAGCAACGAAACGCTACATCGTTTCAATAGAGTAGTGCTTCTGTCGATGTTGCCCCTGTCGGCTCTGCTGCCATTGTGTAGGATAAAGATTGTAAAAGTCGTGGATGTGGCCTCGCAACAATCACTTGCCGATGCGGTGGCTGGCGCTGATGAGGCTGTGGCGGCGCAGGGTTTCGGCTATATGGCTATGCTCTACTATGTGCTGGCTGTGGTATTTTTGCTCGGTGTGATTTTTATGCTTGTGCGACTTGCCGTGAGCATAATCTCGGTGTGGCGTATAATTTCGAGTTGTGAGCAGAGTGAGTTGGCAGGTGGTGTCAGCCTGACCGTTGTTGATTCGCTGCCTACGCCTTTTAGTTGGTTTAATCATATTGTTGTGGCAAAAGACGATATGGCCGAGTGTCGTGATATGATTCTGACTCATGAGTTGGCGCATGTCCGCCTATGTCACTCTTGCGATATAATGATAATCGATTTGGCCCTTTGCGTGTGGTGGTTTAATCCGGCACTATGGCTCTTGCGCCGTGAGTTGCAGAGCCTGCATGAGTATCAGGCCGACGAGGCTGTGCTAAATAGAGGCGTTGATGCAAAGACCTACCAAATGATGTTAATAAAAAGAGCAGTTGGCTCAAGACTCCACTCCGTTGCCAACTGCCTTAATCACAGTAACCTTAAAAACAGAATCACTATGATGTGTAAAAAAAGTTCATCGAGGTGGTCGGCAGCCAAGGCGTTGCTTGTACTACCCATGGTGGCCATTGCGCTGGGCGCATTTGCCACAACCGTTTATCTTCCTCGTGAAGTACAAGTCAAAGTTACAGAAAATTCTTCAAATGAGCAAACATCGGATGTTGTATCGGTTATTCATTTGAAATCCGACAAAATCGTCATCGATGGCAAAGAGGTCACTTTAGCCGAGTTGAAGGAGCATATCTCGGATTTCCTTGCCGGAGCTACAACTGTGCAAATAAGTGCGGATTTTAATGTGAAGATGGGTGATGTGGCCGATTTGCGAGAAGTGTTGCGTCAAAACAATGTAACAAAAGTGAATTATTTGCAGCTAAAGCCCGAGAAGCCAGATACAGTAATAAAAGTGAAAAACACCTCTCCGAAATTCGTAATAGAGCAGGCACAAGGTGTCGATAAAGAGAATCAGCCTGCGGTAGTAATAGATGGTAGAAAGGTGGCTTATAAAAGGCTGGAGAAGATAAAGCCTGAGGATATCGACCATATTGATGTGGTAAAGAGCCACGGTGAAAATGGCACTATCTATATTACAACAAAAAATGCCAAGAAGGATAAAGAGAAAGTCAGCGTTGTGATTGGTGGCATGGAGGTGCCTGAATATCAGATTGAGATGTTGGACCCCTCGCAAATCTCCTCTATGTCGGTGGTACAAAGTGCGGGTGGTGGTACTACAATTTATGTAAACACCAACGACGGACAATAAGAGTGTCTGAAAAACAACTTTGATTTTATAGTTAGCAGGCGAAGGCCGATGTGGCCCTCGCTTTTTTGTTGTTTTATCTCGCGGAAAATAAAATGGGAATATTCCGTTAGAGATGCCAATCCTCAAGAGGAATTCAAAATTCAAAATTACGACGATAAAATCGTCGTTTCCTCCTCGCGGCTCGGCAAAGTGAGCAAGCTCCCTCTGCTCTCGCTCCGCAGCGTCGGCTCAAAATTCAAAATTTATTTTTGATACAACTCTATTTTGGACTACGTTTATCCCCACGTCATTCCACATTTTTGAGCGTAGCGAGAAAATGATTGGAATCTCTCGGGGGAAAGTGATGTATTGAGTAATCTTCGTTAGAGATGCCAATCCTCACTTTCGTTCGGTGGCATGACGAGAGATAGTTGCAGGCGAGGAAAAAATCCGCATTGATGAA
>JAGBIC010000022.1 GCA_017935185.1 Alistipes sp.
GCGGGAGAGTAGTAACCCTCATCCACCTTCACGTCGCCACGATAGGTGTTCAGGCCCTTCTCGCCCTGAAAATCGGTCTCGCTAACGCGGCTCAACTTATCCGATGTAATCATACGCGCCTGCGAGATATTGATCGTACGATCGAAGCCGGCAGGAGCGGGCTTATCGAGGATGGTGTATGAAATCATAAAACGAAGCTCATTAACCTCATACTCCTTGAAAGGAGGAGTCCACAACGATGTATTATCGACAAAACCCTTCACGCCATCGTCAAACACGGCATAGTAGGGCGTACCAACAGAGGCCGAGCCCTGAACAAGGGTGCCGATGGTGGTATAGACAATAGGATTCTCGCTATTGTCGTTACAAGCGGTCGAAACGGTAATTACGGCAAATAATGCCAATACAATCTTAAACAATTTTCTCATATCAATCTAATTAATTCATTTTCACAACGCAAATATAGATAAAATATTGCTACCGACACAAAAAAAGCTGCCGAATAGAGATTCAGCAACTTTGTTATGTTCGGTTCTGGAAATTAATTCTCAGCGTGGAACGTGTGGGTGAATACCTCGGGCAGGTTATTGTTGGGGCTGATCGAGATGATTTTAACACCCTTGTAGTTGTTGATAATGCCCTTCACATTGGAAGTCTTATAACTTACAAAAGTTCCCAGCTCCATCGTTCCCTTGTTGTTGGTGTTATCGTAGTAGAGCTCCAAGTAGAGATAGCCGTCATTCTCGACATACAGATCCTTATAGGGGCTCGTCTCGGCCTGATTGCAAACCAATCGAAGGTTAGGCACCGTATAAGAGTTCTCACCCTGATAGTAAACCATAAGCGTGATGTAATTGAGCGCATCCGAGAGCATCAACACATCTATCTTAGCAGGTGCTGTGTAGTTCTGCAAACCCTTGTCGCCCGTAAAATCATCGGCGGTAACAAACTCCAGAAGGCGCGAGGTAACGTGGGTAGCCGACACAATTCGGATGTAATTATCGAAGCCCGTTACCTTTGTATCAAGAATCTCATAGCTGATAATATAGCGCAACTCACTAACATTCTCGGGGAAAGTAGGATTCCACTTATTATGATTCTCGACAGCAGCTGTCTTGCCATCGTCGAAAACAATGTAGTAGGGCGACGACGAATAGACAGACTCCACGACAGTCGCCATAGTGGTGTAAACATCTGAGTCCTCACCATTCACACCACAACTTGTGCTGAGCATAACGCCCGCCAAGAGGGTCATTGCAATTTTAAGTAGGTTCTTCATATCTATGTGTTTTTTAATTTTTATTCTGAAACGCAAAGATAGGCAAAATATTGCATCGATAATCCAAAAAAAATTTTCGTCATCGACTTTTTTGCCTATAAAATGTGCTTTATGAGGCTTTGAACTATAGCACTTCATCTATTTTACGCTCATCGTAACTCTCAAGCAGCTCGCCGAGGCGCTTTTTAGCCTGTTGTTTGATCTGCGGCGTGATGTTCGTAGCCACCGAGTGCAGTGCCCACAACAGGGCAGCCATATCGTCCGAGTAGCCGAGCAGCGGGATAAAATCGAGTACCATATCGGTCGGCAGGATAAAATATCCGAGCGTACCCAGAATCTTGCTCTTCTCCTTCAGGGGCACTTCGTCGCTACGCAGCACATAGTAGAGCAATAGCACCGCATAGACCACCTTCGCACCAGCCCAGCGAGCCGCCGAGGAGAGTTTGTGCAGGAGTTTGCTCTCCGAGTAGTTGTACTGATACTTCTCTACGTTCTTCGGTCTTCTCATCTCATCATTGCTTTAATATGCAATATTACGGAAAATTTTCCACAATACAAAACCCATTTTCGACGTTACTTATCGGCAGCGACCCGACAAGCGATTTGCTTTGGCGTACTGAAAATGGCAGGGAATGATATAAAGTAAAAAAATATAAGTATCTTTGCCATTATGAAAAACATAGTATTCGATTTGGGCCGTGTTGTGTTTGCGCAAGACCCCCAAAAAAGCAC
>JAGBIC010000023.1 GCA_017935185.1 Alistipes sp.
GGTGCACCGCCGAAGAAAAAGAGTATATAGAACGGTTCTATAATGAGTGGTCCGATATGGGTGCACATGTTGTGATGAGATAGAATATTTACCCAACAAAAAAAAGACAAACCTCTCGATTTGTCCTCTTTAGTAGCGGGGGGAGGACTCGAACCTCCGACCTCCGGGTTATGAGCCCGACGAGCTGCCAACTGCTCTACCCCGCGATGTATCTTTATGTGGGAAATCCCCTACATTCCTCTGCTAATGCGTTGCAAAGGTAGTAAAAAAAATCTTCCCTGCAAAATATTTACGGGTTTTTATTTGCTTGGGATGCCGTTAGGTATCCTAATGCATTATGTGCGAGATGAATACGCTATCGCAAATTTCCTGCCACAACCTCCGATAGGTCTATTACCTGCTTTGCAGAGCCACGCGCAATCGCACGTTTGCATAGGGGACATGCAGTGACTACTGTTGTTGCACCTGTTGCGTCAAGTTCCTCTGCGACGGATTTTGCAATTTTCAGTTGCTGTGAGTCGTTAATTGCAGTGTTCGCCACCGATGAGCCGCAGCATAATGCGTTTTGCCTATTGTGGGCCGGTTCGAGCAGAGTGCCTATTGTCTCGATAACGGCTCGGGGTTGGTCGTATATTTTACTTCCGCGCCCCAACTCGCATGGGTCATGGTATGTAAACAGCTTTTCTGACGAGTATTTAACTCTTAATCGACCCTGCTTCATAAGGCGCAATATATACTCGGAGTGGTGCAGAACCTCTATTCCCTCGAGGTTATATTCCCCGCGGAAGACCTTAAGGCATATTGGGCAAGAAGTGACCAATGTCGAAATATTGTGTTTCAGGAAGAGGCTCTTGTTGTAGTCAATCATCTTTTGAGCCGAGTCGGCCTCGCCCGAGAGTTTCAAGGGACGACCACAACATACGCCGCCATCCTTGTCGGCCCACCATACCTCTTCGCGTGCCGCATCAAATATGCGTTGCATGGCTGTTAGGGTGTTGGGGGTAAGCATTGTCATACAACCTGCGAAATAGCCAACCTTGCCATTGCCTTTTGAACGGTCGAGTCCGCGCAGGTAGTTATATCGGCCCTCATTGGGAATGTTTCGCATCGATATTCTGGAGTTCAGACGCAGAGTATTAAGGTTGATTCCAACGGGGCATACCTGTTCGCAGCGTCCGCACATCAGGCAGTTGTTGGCAATCTTCTGCTGGAGCATATTGTAGCGGCGGTCGCGCAGAAAATATACCGACTGCACATCGTGAATACCGAGTTGTTCTTGTAGCTGGCAAGGATCGATGCATATTCCGCATCGAGAACATGCTTGCACCTCAAAATTGTCGTATGATTTCTCTGTTGCTTCGGGGTGCAGATGGTAGTGGCGCAGAAAAATTAAAGGAATTTCAGTGAAGATGTGCATGTAGCGCGAGAAAGGCATGGCGATGAAGAAAGTGCCCAATGCGCATGAATAGAACCACCATACGGGCTCATAAAGCAACTGTAAAGTCTCTATGCTAGTGCCCTTTGCAAGCAGTGTTCCAATGCCGCCGGTAAGGAAGCTGCCGCCGCCATATATCGCGCAAGTTATGCTCTCTGCAACCAGTCGGGCTGGGAATATAAACCATAAGGCCGATAGAGCTATACGGTCAAAGAGTATATGTTTTGTGGTGCGCTTCATGCCCAATGCGCGTGAGCGCATGCGCTTGAACCATGCCAGCCCCACTCCCGAAAGCACAAACAACAGTAAGGCGTCCATTACAAAATCGAAAACAGGCTTATGACCCTCGATGCCGTTGAGTGGTACAAAATATTTGAAGAAGACGTGTCCTTGCAGCGGTACCCACTCGAAGCCGAGATATGCCACCGTCTCAATCCATCCCACAGCGATAAGTAAGAACCAGCCAAAGGCGAGGCTCATATGCATATAGCCCAGCATAGGGCTAACTTTGAATATGCGTTTGTGTAGTAGCGATTCGCGCACAACCTCCCATGTGGCGGTAATTGTGCGGTATGTGAATAACCCCTTTGCTATGAGCAGTAAGTCTTGTTTCGGCAGCTCTTTGAGCCACGATATATATTTTAAGGCAATAATGGCAAACAGCGCCAATGCACCTATTATGAACGGCAGGGTAAAATCGGCGTAAAATGTCATATTAGAAATCTCCAAGTTTACGTTTGATAAGCATAACCACGCCACGAGTATTTATCCCTCGGGGACAGAGCAGGCGGCACTTTCCGCAAAGCATACATTTGTTCATCTCCTCATATGCCCCTTGATACTCTCCACGACGTACAAGCGTATGTACCTTGCGAAAATTAAATTCGGTGAGGTTTCCTGCCGTGCATGTGGCCGTACATGTGCCACATCCTATGCAGGCTTGCAGTTCGGGCATTTCGCGCATAATCTCGTTGCTCTTCCTGAGATTGTTGCGGTCGATATCTATTGCGCGTGGTTTGCTTATTGAAAATCCAAAGTTAATCATCGTGAGTCGCTTTATAGATTATTTGTTGTTAAGCCATGCTACGGCGGAGCGGGCTGCGGCTACAGCCTCGTTCAGTGACTCGCGGGCATTTTTTGGCGATGTTACAGTGCCGGCATAGAATATGCCGCCAATTTGACTCTCGGTATTGCCGAGGAACGAGTCGCGGGGCTGCATAAAACCGCTGGGTTGGAGACGGAGGTTGCTTTGGCTCTCAAGCTCGGCATTCATGTCGTTGGCTTTCATGCCTATCAGTAGCACCAGCATATCCACACCCATCTTCAATGGACGACCCGTAAGAGTATCTTCAGCCTTTAGTTGCAGGCGATTGTCGATAGTGGGGCTCACTTCCGAAATACGGCCACGAACAAAGTGAACGTTGTATTTTTGTTGTGCTTCACGATACATCTCCTCATAGCCAGGGCCAAACATGCGGATATCCATATAGAAGTTGAATACATCGGCATCGGGGAACATCTGCTTGAGTTCGATAGCCTGCTTAACACCGGTCACGCAGCACACCTTTGAGCAGTGGCGCTGACAAACTTTCTCATCGCGCGAACCCACGCAGTGCAGTATGGCGATGCGTCGAGGTTTTCCGCCATGTGTGAGAAATACCTCTCCTCTATTGAACATCTGTTCAAGGTCGGCCGATGTAATTACATTATCGTATATTCCATAGCCATACTCCTCCTTGATGCGAGCATCAAACAGGGTATAGCCGGTGGCGATAACCACAGCGTCACACTCAATCTCCTCGCCGGATTTGAGTACAACCTTGCGAGGTGATATGTTTTCTGCCTCACAACCTGTCATAACCTTAATATGCGGTTGCTCGGCAATGCGTAGACGCAAAGCGCTCAAAAGCTCTTCTGCAGGGGTGAAGGTGGGAAACAGCTTGTGCCAATTACGCACCTTGCCACCTAGGTCGCTCTCTTTTTCAAGAATGGTAGCTGCAACACCTTGACGGGCCAACTCGCTGGCGCACTGCATTCCGGCGACGCCACCACCAATAACTACAACATGCTTCATATATTATATTTCGTTATTATCGCTTAATTTTATAGAGTGTGTCGCGCGAGCAACTGTTTACCAGAGCCTGCTCGGGTCGGCCCATGTAGCGGCCGTTCTTTCCTAAATATTTTGCCGATGGGTCGTACTCGATTCCCATTTTGTCGAGCAGAGGTTCTACATCTACCTGGTGCATTTGCATGCCCAACTCCCAAGGGTCATACCCTAAAACCAAACCGGCCATCTCCTCGTATGTCAGTACGGGTATGCCACCCCCGTTCTGACCATATGTAGTGCCCTCCATCTCTGCTATGGTGTACTGCCACTTGTCAAGGAACATAGAACATCCAGGGCAGTTACATACTATGAAATCGGGTTTATATGGAGCCATGCTTTCGAGTTTTTTGTGAGAGTTGGCAATTGAATAACCTCTGTTAGCCTGTACCAGATAGTTGCGGAATCCGAATCCGCAGCAGTGGCGGCGTTCGGGATAGTCAACCAGCTCACCACCCCAGCTCTCGACCATGCCGGCCAACACATATGGAAACTCCGAGCCACCAACACCCGACTTCGGGAAAATTTTGGCATAGTGACAGCCTATATGTTCAACGACTTTCAGCGGTTCGCCTGTAAAAGCGTTTACCAATTTGCGCTTAGCCTTTTGGGCAATAGCTTCGCGGTGGTGGAAAATAACATCGGAAGTGTGAGCCAAGTTCTTTGGTTTCTTAAACTCACGACCCGTAGCCTTATAGAGGTTCTCGCGGGTCTTCTCCTCTGTCTCGGGGAACTCCTCCCACGTTGCCAGCAGCTCGGTGTATATACCGAAGGATGTGATACATGACGATGTGAAATTCTCGTATCCGGCCTCGCTCATCAATGCGAATTGGCGTGCAACAACAGTCATTATTGTCTCCAGCGGCACCACATCCGAGTGATAACCGATACCTGTGCATGATGTATGGAGTGGATCATCGAAAATGTCGCGACCCAAATCTTTACTCAATATATTCAAGAAAACCTTTTCACTTCCGGGGAAGAAATTTTGACGAATGCACGAGCGGGCATAATAATATTTATCGTCGGCTATCTCTTTCTGGTAGTCTGTCCAGCTTGATCGTTTCATAGACTAATAGTGTTCGTTAGAATTTTTGGTGTATACCTCCATGAAATACTCTTCGTTTGCGCCGTCGAACCCAAGCTCGCGGGCTTTGCGGTCAGAGTGATTTTCTATGGCTTCAAACATCTCTGTTCCACCTGTTACGTCAAATATCTTATGAATCTCGTCGAGTGTCTCGTCGGTCACTTTCCTCAGGGCTCCTGCACCCTCTTTTCCATAGCAAGGGGTGAATTGTCCAAAAATTTGCTCATCATTGTCTATAATCCACTTCCATACAGTGCCCTGCTCGGGGTGTAGCTCGGGGCGGATGTTACGAGGTGTCAGGCAGTAGCCTGTGCGCAGAATATTATCGCCGATAGCGCGTTTTAGAGCCAACTGCTGGCGTCCTTTCTCGCTCTCGACAAAGAATCCAAGTTTCTGTGAGAGTGTGCGTAGAGCCTGAATGACGTAGCCAGGGGTGTTGCCTCTCGGGCAACGGGGACGGCATGACATACATTCGCCGCAGTACCATATTGTCTCGCTCTTGAGCAGCTCTTCGATGGCTTCGTCATCGCGTGTCTGCACAATGCTGACTATCTGTCGTGGGTCGTAGTTGTAAAATGCTGCTGCTGGGCATACCGCAGTACACACGCCGCAATTCATGCAGGCCGTAAGACCCTCACGAAGGCGTACATCCTCAAGCAGCATATCGAAGTATTTTGCCATAAAAAAAAGTAACTTTGCTTGTGAGCAAAGTTACTATATATAAATTATATGACAGGTGGTATAAATACCTATTTTTAATACTATCTTACAGGGAACTCCGTCACACGTAAGGTTGTGCAGCCGTAGGGGATGAGCTCTATATCTACAATCTCGCCCACTTCACCCTTGGGGGCTTGTTGTGTGTAATAGCAGAAATCGCCAGCGGAGTTACGATTCAAGGTCCACTCGGGCAAAATATATGCTTTTGCCTTTATGCGTATCGGCGCACCCTCCAACGACCATGGTTTGTCGCTACATTTGCTCTTTTCGACGATGAAACTTTGCTCAATCTTATCGGCCTTCAGGTCGGCATTGCGTATGGCAACATTCCATGGGGTTGTTGAGGTTACTTCATAATAGAAGTCTCCATATCCGTTTTTGGCTTCATCCTCAAAATTTTTCTTCTCCCACTTCTCCTCCATGCGCAGTGCGTAAACCAGCGGGCCACGCTCGATTACTGCGGCATTGTCATACCAGCGAGATGAACGTACGGGGGCGTTGAATGAGATGTTGAGCTGGTCGCCGTTCTTCCATGTGCGGTTTATGCGGATTGTGCCCTTGCGTATGTCGGTGGCCTTAACTGTTTGGCCGTTGATTGTAAGGGTGTAGTTGTCGCACCACTCGGGAATACGCAAATCAAAGGGGAAATCTGCTGTTTGGTACTTGCGGTCGGGGAGTGAGATTGTGAATTGAATCTGTTCCTCGAAGGGATAACAGGTTTGCTCCTCAATCACCACCTTTGCGCCAGATGCCAAAGTGGTTGATAGCTCTGAGGGGGCGTAAATCATGGCTGCCACACCACCTTCAGCACTCTTGAACCAAAGATTCTGCACCAACTTGGGCCACGCCTGATGCAGGTTGCATGTGCAGCAGGGGTATCCGGTCAATACGCCAAAAAGAATGTCGGTATCCTGATGCGGGGTAGAGAAGTTGCGCTGTTTGCGAGTGACCTCCACCTGATTTATCTGCTGATAGTATTGGCGTGCATCGGCATTATCGGTAATTTGTGTCGGCAAGGCATTGAATGCCACGCGCTCCAAAAGGTCGGCATATGTGTTGTCGCCCGTGATGCGGTACATCTCTTCGAGTGAATACATCATTTCGGTGGCTGTGCATAGCTCCGAGCCGCGAGTGGGATCGCCAAAGTGGAGCAACTCATCGCCGGCCCACAGACCTGTTGGGAATCCTATTGTGTGGCGGATGCGCTTCAGGGCCTCAAGAGGTGCGTTCAGGTGTTTGTCCTCCTTCGATTGTTGCCAATATATTACAGGCTCTTTGAATCCTTGTGCCAGATTTACACAATGCAGACTGTTTTGGCGGTATAGATGGTTGTCAGTGGTAAAACGGGCAGTCCAATCGGCAGATTGCTTATGGATAATCTCGCCTAACTCAAGCAGTTTCTTGTCGCCGGTGATGTTGTATAGCCAATGAACAACCAGCAGGTTGTCGCCACCACGTTCTGTTGCCCAGAATGTCCAATTGCCAAGAGGTGTTTTGGGCAGCTCCTGTAATTGGTAGTGGAAATAGCGTGTCATGAAATCGATTACACGTTTGTCTCCGGTAGCTATGTAATGTTGTTGTAAAATCTTCAATACAACCATGCGGGGCCACCAGTCGGCCGCATTATCACGCTGCATGCCTGCGATGTGAGGGCGGTCGGTGTCGGGGCCGAAGTATCCGTTATCCTTTTGTGATGCGAGGATAGCCTCTACCCATTTGTTGACTTTGTTCAGCAGTTTTTTGTCACCCATGATATAGGCCATAGGCAGTGCTCCGTCGATCCAATAAGGGCCACGCTCCCATGCATCACCCTCGCCCCCAAGCCATGCATTGTTGTCGCCAACAACAAAAGCATAAATTTCGTCCAAATTACCGGTCATGCCATCCAACATGCTCTGCATTTGGATGTTCAGCCAACCTTTGGGATGTATCTCTCCAATGGGAAGTTGTGCATAGGGAACATCTGCCAGCGGAGCGCGATTAAAAACGGGCTGTGGCTGCGCCGAAAGTGATGCAAAATTGCAAAGTAGCAATACTGCAACAATAATAAGGTTTCTCATGTTGGGGTTAGTTTTTTATTTTAGATTATTTTTCGTATAGCTCAAATGTGAGTTACTTAAATATTATCAAATTTTTAATTTTGTGTTAATTACTTAACACAATTGTTAGCCTGGCTTTAGGTATGTATTAAACTATTAAGTAGTTAAATTTATTGCTATATGGGATTTTTTATCAACTAACGAGCAGGGAACTCAAGTTCGCTCTTACCCATATCTTTCGAGGTGGCAACGGCAATGCCGCGTCGGCCCTGGTTGTCAACGGCGCAGTAGAAGTGATAAACCACACCTTTATATTTAATAACCCAAGGTTTGTGGGCGTAGGGTGTGTCGAAATTCTCGGAGGGCTCAATCAAAGGCTCTCCCTGCCAATCGGTCCAATTAACAAGGTCGTATGAACAGGCAAATGTGTCCCAAGCCTTGTTTGCGGTCTGGTCGTTCCAGCTGAAGCCGAAATAGAACATCACCCACAACTTACCCATACGCTGTAGATAGGCGTCGCCCGTAATACCGCGATGGTGGTCGAGGACAGGAGTGTTTTTCAGTCGTTTCCAGTTTGTCATGTCGTCGCTTACGGCCATACCGATGCTCTCGGCCTTGCCTTTGGCGTTGTAGTACATTACGAATCGACTGCCTGTTAGTTTTTTAGTGTCCTCGATAATGATGCTTTTATAAATCTTATCGCTCTCCCAGCTACCCGCGTCTTTGTCTTTGGGTGAAAGGATAGGCTCTTTCCGGCGTTTCCACTCTGTGGCTGTGGTGGGATTGTTAGAGTAGGCGAGGCCTGTCAATAAAACACCCTCCTCGTAACCTGTGCTGTTGCCACCGAGGTAGCTCATCCAATATCGACCATCGTACGGCTTTAGTTTGGAACTTCCGCCCCATTTAGTGTCTATAAGGGCCAGGTAGCCAGCCTTTTGGTTGCTATCCCAATCTGTCGGGTCCGAGAAACTCATCACCTTACCCTCGGTCTTCCAATGGAGCAGATCGCGGCTTGTGGCCATCCACGTTTCATAGCCACGACCGTCGAAGATGATGTAATACATATACCACACATCCCCTTTGCGGAATATGCTGGGGCTGTCGGTCATCTTGTCGGCTGTTGGAGCCGTTACCACCAATCCATATTTGTATGGCGTTTTAACCTCGTTGTACACACGCTCCATCTCCTCCTGGAAAACGGTTGTTTGCGCCAGCGCAGTGGCAGAGCCTATCAAGGATGAAATTGCAACGATAAAAATAAATCTCTTCATTTTGAGTGGTAGTATTAGTTGTTTAAGTTATTTAGCTCGTTGGTAAACTTCAAAGGCGAAGGGGTAGGGATATTTTTCGCCGCACTCATGACGCTCGCTATGAACCAAATGCCATTGCGACTCGTCCCATGTCGGGAATGATGTGTCGCCTTCATATTCATGTTCTACACGGGTGATGTATATCCTGTCGGCTATATCCAATGCCAAAGCATAAATTTGTGCTCCACCTATAATAAAAATCTCCTCATCGTGTGGAAACATAGCCACAGCCTCCTCCAGAGAGTGAGCCACGGTGCAGCCTTCGATGGCTGTGGCCGTACGGCTGATAACTACATTTGTTCGATTGGGTAACGGACGGCCAAGCGACTCATAGGTTTTGCGACCCATTATTACGGGGTGTCCCGACGTTGTTTGCTTGAAAAATCGCAAATCCTCGGATATATGCCATAGCAGCGAGTTCTTGTCGCCAATAACGCCATTTTTTGCAACGGCTACAATAATGCTTACCATACGATACAGACTTTAGAATGACATGGGGGCTTTGATGGCGGGGTAGGGATTGTAGCCCTCTAGTGTGAAATCTTCGTATTTGAAGTCGAATACCGATTTTATTTCGGGGTTGAGTTTCATTTGCGGCAATGCACGCGGAGTGCGTGACAACTGCTCCTCAACCTGCTCCATGTGATTGAGGTACAGGTGTGTATCTCCCAATGTGTGAACAAACTCTCCGGCCTTTAATCCGCACTCTTGCGCTATCATCATCGTTAACAATGCGTATGAGGCAATGTTGAAAGGCACACCGAGGAAGGTGTCGGCACTGCGCTGATACAGCTGGCAAGATAGGTGACCATCGGCTACATAAAATTGGAACAGCACATGACAAGGAGGAAGAGCCATATCCTCGACCTCGGCTACATTCCATGCCGAAACAAGCATGCGGCGGGAGTCGGGGTTACGTTTGATTGTGTCAATCACTTGTCGAATCTGATCTATGGTCGAGCCATCGGCTTTGGGCCAGCTACGCCATTGGTAACCATATACATGATTCAAATCGCCATACGAATAACCATCAATGGGCGAGGGAGTCTGCTCGCTCGAGGCCTTTAGGAAATCCTCCATTGGGATAGGCTGAATGTCGGCTTTGACGCACAACTCTCCATAATAACGATAAGCATCGTTATCCCAAATGTGAACTCCGTTGTCCACCAAATACTTAATATTGGTATCGCCGGCCAAGAACCATAACAACTCATGAATTATACCCTTCAGAAATACTCGCTTTGTGGTGAGCAAAGGAAATCCTTGACGCAGGTCGAAACGCATCTGATGACCAAAAACGCTGCGTGTTCCCGTGCCGGTGCGATCACTCTTGACTACACCTTCGTTCATAATTCGACGGAGTAAATCTTGGTATTGCTTCATGGTTGGTATGTTTTATTAAAAGTTTTTTAGGCTGATGGTGCCGTTTGAATCTATTGTTGCATATGTTGCGGGTTTATCGCCCTCCCATGTGCCGAGGAATATAACACTCATATTGTCGGCGTTGTGTTTATGGGCGTAATGCATGTGACCGAAAATAACATAATCAACATCGGGATTTATCCTCTTGTAATCCTCTGCATAATCAATCAGGAATTTGAGAGAATTTTCATCAATATAATCTTTGGCATGTGATTTACGCGATTTTCCACTCCACCACTTGCCAAAACGCATGGCTAAATCGGGATGTATCAGCCAAGAAAATAGCCAGCGCATAGTCTTTGACCGAAACACCGTGTTCATAAGTCGCAACATCGGCATATTGCCAATGTTCATGTTGTCACCGTGGGCTAAAAATATATTTTTCCCTGCTATGTTGAGTGTTTGAGGGGTGAAATACAACTCTACTCCGCACTCTTTTGTCAGATAGTCACGAGCCCACATATCGTGGTTGCCTGTGAGCATTACAATTTTCACACCTCGGTCGGTGAGCTCGGCCAATTTGCCCAATGTGCGGGCAAATCCTTTTGGTACAATATGCCCATATTCAAACCAAAAGTCGAAGATGTCGCCCACAAGAAAAATTGTGTCGGCATCTTCGGCTACAGTATCAAGCCACTTCACAAAACGCTCCTCAGTGCGACGAGAAAACTGCTCGTCGCCCGCACCAAGATGAACGTCCGAGGCGAAGTAGTACATTTTTAGATAAGTTTCTTAATCTCCTTTTCAAGAGCATCACCCTCGAGATCCTTGCCTACAATATTACCTGTGCGATCAATCAGGTAACTTGAAGGAAGTTTTGTGACATTATATGCTCCCAAAACGGGTGAACCCTGGCCATGCAAGTCGCTAACAGAGATCCAAGGCAGTTTCTGCTCTTGTACAACATTTATCCAAGCGGCCTTTGAAGTGTCAATACCCACCTGATATATCTCAAAACCGAGGTCATGATATTTGTTGTAAATCTCTTTCAAGTCGGCATTTGCTGCGTTGCCGTTGCCGGCCTGTGCCGACCAGAAATGTAAAAGAATCACCTTGCCTTCGAGTGATGTGAGCTTAATCTTGTTGCCATACATGTCGGGCATTTCGATTTCGGGGAAATTGGTCTCTTTTACTTGTGACAATAGGCTGATTTGAGCATCCATGCGTGCAATCTGGCTACGCAAAACAGGAAGGTAGCTGCTCTCGGGATAGTTTTGCTCCACAGCCTCGGCTACGGTACGATAGTATATTACATCACTGTCGCCGTTAAATAGGTTGGGGTCATTGGGCAAACGCTGGTAAAGAGCATATATTGCAGCAATATTCTCCTTGTGCTCGATGATGAAACGAAGCTGCGCACGCTTAATTTCCTGACGCAGTTGCGTATACTCGACGGCCAACTTGTTGCGCTCTTCATCGCTTAACTCCTCGGCGCTATATTTTGAGATGATATCATTTACTTTAATAATTCCCTCAACATATGGCTTGTTGAACTGCATAAGCAGTTCCGACTCGTTTGAGCCCTCTACGGTATAGTTGCGCAGCGCATTGCCGGCAGCATTTATAGTGATATTGTCACCACCCTGCAACAATAATGGAATACGCTCGTTGTCGTAAATAATGTGATAGAGTGAAGGTGAGGCTTCGGCTTTCTCTGCCGTAAGGATGAAATTTCCATCCTCGTTCAAACTTACCGAATCGACCAACTCCTGTTTGAGGTTTGTAACCTGCTCGAGATATACGGTCTTGACATCGGTTCCCACAAAGCGACCTGTAATCTTGACCTTTGATGACTGGCACGATGAAAGTGCCATTAAAAAAACTGTTGCTGCTATAAAAAATCTATTCATTCCGATTGTCAATTTCTTAAATAGAATACAAAAATAACATATTTTTGGAAATAACGCAAAAATATGGAATCTAATTGTGGTACAACACTCAAATGTTATTTTTTACGGGGGGTGTTTGCCGCACGATTTTTATTTATAGCATGGCTTTTTTGGACAGCATTTTTTTGATTGTTCTTTTGTCCATTGCGGTTTGTGCTCTTTTGTGGACGAGTTGAAAAGTGCTGTTTGTAGTCACTTCGGAGATTATTCAAGGCAACTTCATCAAGTTCGATACCACCTTCAGACATAATCTTTATATCTTTTATGATCACCTCGTTGTTGGGGTGTTCCTGATTGTATTCAAAACTTTTTGAACGCATATATCTGGCCAGCGAATCAATCGAATTATTGATCTTCTGCTTGTCGCTCTCCTTGCATAGCGCTTTCAGCATGTGAGCTACATATTTGCCATAGTGCTTATATGTGATTCGCTCTTGAGAATAACCCATTTTGCGTGGAACAACCGCTAAATCCTGACGAGTGGGACGAGGGTATGGAGAGTCTATATCTAGCTGAAAATCAGACATGATAAACAGATGATCCCACAGCTTGTGGGTAAAGTCGGCTGTGTCGCGCAACAGAGGTTGCAGATTGCCCATGACGGCGATGACGGCTTTGGCTTGACGATTGCGTTCTTCGCGGTCTTCGATTGTCATGAGCTGGTTGACCATCTGATGAATATGGCGGCCATATTCGGGCAGATATAGTCTTTGACGTGTGTAATTGTAATTCTTTTTCATATGTATATTCGACTTTTGCATCGAACCCGTCTATTGCATGTGGTGCAAAAATTGGTGGTTACGGGTGTGAAAAATATGCTTTTTAGGAATTAAAAACAGCCTTTCCCTCGTCGGCGGCTCGGGTTTTGCAAGATTGGAATCACCGAATAAAGAGGCTATCTTTGACACTGCAAAGTAAGTGCAAAAATATTAAAAATCAAAATATGGCAAAGGTTTTAATCATAGAACAATCAAAAAGCATGCGAAACACGTTGCGCGAACGTCTGGAATTCGAAGGGTTTGCCACTGCGGTGGTTGACGAGGAGGATGTGTCGGCCGGTATGTGTGCCCGTAGGGGATATGATGCTGTGTTGGCCGGAGACGATTATGGTAGGGTTGCGTCGCTCGGAGTCCCATTTATAATAGTCACGCCCACAGGGTCGATAGATGGTGCCGTGGAGGCTCTGAAGAGTGGTGCTGAGGATTATCTGACCGCTCCTATAGATATGAATCGTTTGTTGGGTTCTCTACGGCGTATCGTAGAGCGTGAGGATGAAGCTCAAAATCCCATATTACGACCCAAGCGTCGGCGTGGTGATGAGGCTGAACAGATAATAGGCTCTTCCGAAGCCATAGAACATGTGCGTCAACTTATCGACAAGGTTGCCCCATCCGATGCCAGAGTACTTATTACGGGCGAGAATGGAACAGGTAAGGAGCTTGTGGCTCGATGGCTTCACGAAAAAAGTGCAAGGGCGGGAGCCCCGTTTGTTGAGGTGAATTGTGCTGCCATACCCTCGGAGTTGATCGAGAGCGAACTTTTCGGCCATGAGCGAGGAGCATTTACATCGGCTGTTAAACAGCGCAAAGGTAAGTTCGAACAGGCGAATGGAGGCACACTCTTTATGGACGAAATTGGCGATATGTCACTATCGGCACAGGCCAAAGTGTTGAGGGCATTGCAAGAGAATAAGATTAGCCGTGTGGGCAGCGATAAGGATGTTGTAGTGGATGTGCGTGTTGTGGCAGCAACAAATAAAGATATAAAAGCAGAAATTGCCCGCGGTAATTTCCGTGAAGATTTGTATCATAGATTGAGCGTGATACTGATAAAAGTACCCCCTTTGCGCGAGCGAGCCGAAGATATATCGGAGTTGGTGAATTATTTTGTCGAGCATATATCTGCCGAACATAATCTGGCAACGAAACGTGTAGACAAGGATGCGTTGGCGGCATTGAAAGCCATGCCATGGAGCGGAAATATTCGCGAGTTGCGCAATGTGGTTGAGCGGTTGATGATTTTAAGCGGCGAGAGGGTTACCCTCAAGGATGTGGAACTTTATTGTTAATAAAATAGTCGGGTATACCCGACTATTTCTCTTCTGAATATAAAATCTGCTTCAGTTCCTCTGCTGTGTCGGCAATATGTTCTGCTCCGGCCTGTTCTAGTTCTGTTCGTGAGCGAAATCCCCAACTGACACCTACTGAATGAATTTTTGCGTTATGGGCTGTCTGAATATCAACTGCCGAATCCCCAACCATGAATATATTCTCGGGCTCAACTCCCGCTTTTTCGAGAATCAGCTCCACGAGGGCAGGGTCGGGTTTCAGAGGCACTCCCTCTCTGTTGCCGCACACCTCAATAAACTCGACTTCAGGGAAGAATTTTTTTATGAGTTTTTCTGTGCCTGCCTGAAACTTATTCGAGGCTACGGCAAGTTTTGCCCCATCGTGATATAGCTGGTAGACAAGCTCGACCATACCTTGGTAGGGGATGGTTTTTAAGTCTATATGGTCGATGTAATATGCAACGAAATCTTTTCTGGCCTCCTTGACATACTCTTCGGTGCGCAACTCCTCAGGCAAGGCACGCTCCACCAATCGCATAATGCCATTGCCGACAAATGAACAATATTCATCGAAACTATGCGTGGGTAACCCGCGCAGTTTGAGCATATGGTCGCAACCCGCTGCTAAATCACCGATGGTGTTCAGCAATGTGCCATCAAGATCAAATATTATCAGTCGATTCTGTATCATTGTTGCGTTTGTATATTTTATATCCGATTGTTGCTATGGTAATAGACATTATCGGACTTAGGATGTTGAATATACAATAGGGGAGATATGTGAGCGTAGCCACGCCCAATACCGTGGATTGTGCCATACCGCACGAATTCCATGGTATGAGTACCGATGTTACTGTTGCCGAGTCTTCGACGCTGCGGCTCAACAAGCGACGTTCGAGATTACGGTTGTCGTATAGCTGGCTGAATAGTTTGCCTGTGAGTATGATAGATATATATTGATCACCCGTTGTGAGGTTGAAAAAAATACCCGAGCATATCGTAGAACCGACAACGCTGACTGTACGTTTTGCCATTCGAAGGAAGAGTTGAGATATGGCGTTGAGCATTCCGCTTCCATACATCACTCCTCCAAAGCACATGGCGCAAATGATAAGCCATACGGTGTTCATCATTCCGCCCATGCCGTTTGTGGCAACCAAGTCGTTGAGTAGGGGGTGGCCTGTTTCTACTGCTGTTGCAGTTGTTGCAGCCGATATTATAGCTTTAGCTGTCGCCAGTAAAGACGGCGAGTCTGCCTGAGCGATAGTCATGATAATTTCGGGCTGTAACAAAATCATGGCGATTGCAGCTGCAACAACCGAACTGAATAGGGTTATTATGGCCGGCAAACGCTTCGAGATGAGTATGCCTGTGATTATGGGGACTATTAACAACCACGGACTGATATTATAACTATTTAATAGCGCTTGCTCGATTATCTCTGTATCGGTAGATGCCATTGTAGAGGCCGACAGTCCCACGGTTAAAAATACAATGATTGCAATCACCAGTGATGGGGTAGTTGTAATCAGCATATATTTAATATGCGTAAAAAGTGGAACTTCGGTAGTTGATGAAGCGAGAATTGTGGTGTCGCTCATCATCGAGATCTTGTCGCCGAAATATGCACCCGAGATTATTGCACCCGCAATCCACCCGTCATCAAATCCCAATGCGCGGCCAATACCCATCAATGCCACACCGATAGTTGCAATGGTGGTCCATGATGAGCCGGTGATGAGCGAGATTATTGCGCAAATAATACATGAGGCGGGCAGGAAAATTGAAGGATGGAGTATCTTCAAACCATAATATATGAGCGTGGGAATAACTCCGCTGGCCATCCATGTACCTGCGATTGCACCAATCAAAAGCAATATAATCAGAGCAGGGGTGGCGCTGCGGATATTGTTAACAATAGCATCCTCGAGTTCTGCCCATGTGCATTTATATATAGCTATAGCTATTGCTACGCAGATGGCCGATGCTGCCAAAAGTGCAAATTGGCTGCCGCCGGCGATGGCATCGCCACCATAAATTTTTATAGATAGAGCAAGCAGAATCACTAGTGCCACGAGGGGTATGAGCGATACTGCCAGCGACGGTTTTCGTTGTTTATTGATAGCCATTTAGTCAAAATATTTCGACAAATATACGCAAAATCGGTTATTTTTGTATATTTGCAGATATATAGTTGTTTTTTTATGTTGCGTCTTTCGCTTATTATACCCACTTTCAATCGTTCTGCACTTTTGGTGCAGACTCTGCAATCTGTTGCGCAGCAGAGCGCTCCGGCCGAGGATTGGGAGTGTATTGTAGTCAATAACAACTCTACCGATGATACGGTGGAGCGTTTCGATAAATTTTGTCGGGAGAATCCCGATTTCAACTTACGCATGGTCTTCGAGCCCAATCAGGGCTTATCGTATGCCCGCAACTGCGGAATTAGAGAGAGCGAGGGCGAGTATATGGCCTTTATCGATGACGATGAGCATATCTCGAAAGAGTTCATAGCCTCGTACATCTCGTTTTTTGATGCTACTCCCGAAGCCGTTGCAGCCGGAGGCCCTATCGTGGCAGAGTATCCTGCGTGTGCACCACGATGGATGTCGTGTTTTACCGAGCGACCCATAGCAAATACTCTATATCTGGGCGATAAGGTGCGGGAGTTCCCTGCGGGTAAAATTCCAGGCGGAGGAAATATGGCTTTGCGCCGTTCGGCCGTAAGACGTTATGGCGTATTCGATATTTCGTTGGGCAGAAAAGGTACGAAACTTATCGGTGGCGAGGAGAGTGATCTCTTTGAACGACTGCAAATTGCAGGTGCCCGATATTTTTATGTGCCTAATGCTGTAATGCATCATATTATTATTCCCGAGAAACTCACCGATGATTATTTTGAGCGTTTGAGTTATAATGTTGGTGCAAGCCAGCTTTTGCGAGCCAAATTCTATCATCGTGTAGGACGTGCCCGTATGGCTGAAATGGGTAAGTGGTTGGCGACCATTGTGCTGTCGATGTGGTATTTTGTGACCCTTCAGTGGGCAAAGGCGAAATATCTCATTAAAATGCGCTATCATATCAGTCGGGGCATCTGGAGCAAGTAATAATAAAGGCTGCTTTTAGGCAGCCTTTTATTGTATCAAAAAGTAGAGATAAACATTATCTCCTCAATATTTCAGGGCGAACATCCGGTAGCTCGGTTGTGATTGTCACATTCGTGATGTTAATATTGTTGGCATGGCGAATGAAGAATCCTTTCGCAGGCAAGTTGCCCCACATGTTTGATTCAGGATAGCTTTTCACCTTTTCGTCGGCGATTCTCTCTTCAATCTTTGCCAACTGGTCGGCTGTTACACCGCCCTTATGATGGATAGAGACATTCTCAATCCAAACATTCTCAACGGGATGGCCGGATATGCCCGTAATTGAGCAACCGATCGGGCCGGCATCGCGCACCTGAACATTACTGATACGAATTCCATCGATTTTGCCAACTTGTGTTACGGGAACGCCCTCTTTGTAACCACGGGCGCGGTTGCCAAGGCGTATGAAAATAGGCGAAGATGAACCGATAACCGTAATGTCGTTTACTATAATATTCTCCATAACACCGCCGTCTACAATCTCCAATGCGATGGCTGCCAATCCCAACTCTCGGCCAAAGAAAAATGTGCTTTGGTCTTGGCTGGGCTTGATTACTATGCCGCTGATGTTTATATTGCGGAATCCGCCATTGGTTTCTGTGCCCAATTTGATGGCGTTGCAGTGGCTCGATACCACGCAATTCGCTATACGGATGTTTTCACAGAGGCGTGGAGATGTACTTTTCAGCGTTATGGCATCGTCATCAGAGTCGGCAAACATATTTGTTACAATCACATCGTGGCATCCGTCTAGGTCGAGCGCATCGTTGTTGTAGTTGTTACGGTTGAATACTTTAATGCCATCAATCGTTACGCGGTCGCATGCCAAATAGTGCTGCATCCAACATCCTGAGTTTTTAAGCGTGACACCTCTTACTGTAATATCCTGACTCTGGATAAAACGCAGCAGGTGTGGACGTGTTATGCCCTCGTCTGTTTCTGCGAGTTTCTTGAAATAACGGCCTTGGCCATCAATTGTGCCATAACCGTCAATCGCCACATTCTGAACATTGTCGCCATATATTAACTGCACAGTCTGGGTCTGGGTGCGGAATGAAACGTAGTCGGTCTTTAGCGGTATATAGTCTTTGAGATTGGTACTGCCGTATAGGGTAGCTCCCTGCGCCAAATGCAGGTGAACATTACTTTTGAGTATGATTGTACCAATCTTATAATTGCCTGACGGTACAACAACTCTGCCGCCGCCAGCCTTTGAACACTCGTCAATGGCGCGCTGTATGGCCCTGGTGCTTAATCGAGTGGTGTCGTTTTTGGCACCGTAGTTCAGAATGTTATAGTCGGCAGCCTGTCCGTTTAAAGTAGCCAGTGAAAAGATGAGCAGAAGTAATCGCTTCATTTTCTGTTTATTATATTGACAAAATCTTAACTATCTCGGTATCTTTCAAATCCATCTGAGACGAATGTGCTATGGCTTTCTTGAATGGTACATATACCAACTCGCCATTCTTGATTCCAATCATCACGTTACGCTGTCCCTCCGAGAGCGCCTCGATAGCCGTAGCACCCATCTTTGATGCGAGGATGCGGTCTTTGGCGGTGGGTGACCCACCTCGCTGCAGGTGGCCCAGAATGGTCACACGAGCATCAAATTCCGGGAACTCTTTCTTGATACGCTCGGCCATGCCCAGCGCGCCTCCTGTGGCTTTGTTTTCGGCAACGAGTACGATAGCAGAGTTTTTGCTCTTGCGGAATCCGTTGTGGATAAGTTCAGCAAGCTGGTCTACCTGTGTCTCAAGCTCGGGGATAATAGCGGCCTCTGCGCCAGAGGCTATTGCTCCGTTCAGTGCCAAATACCCTGCTGTGTTACCCATTACCTCCACAAAGAACAATCGCTCGTGACTTGAAGCTGTATCGCGTAATTTATCCACCGCATCAACAATCGTGTTAAGGGCTGTGTCGTAGCCGATAGTCTCGTCTGTGCCGTCAAGGTCGTTATCGATTGTGCCAGGGAGTCCCACAATGGGTACATCAAACTCGTTGGCAAAAATCTGCGCTCCCGAGAGTGAGCCATCGCCACCAATGACCACCAGCGCATCAATGCCGGCAGCCTTCATATTCTCGTATGCCTGCTTGCGTCCCTCTTCGGTGCGGAACTCTTTGCTGCGGGCAGTCTTAAGGATTGTTCCTCCCTTCTGGATAATATTACTTACGCTCTGCGACTTGAACTCCACAATTTCGTTTGTCACCAGGCCGTGGTAACCTCGCATAATTCCTTTAACCTTGTAGCCGTTGAATATTGCCGTACGTGTGACGGCGCGGATAGCAGCATTCATACCAGGGGCATCGCCGCCTGAGGTGAGAATACCGATACATTTGATTGCCATAATCTTCTCGTATTTAGTTTTCGTTTATGCAAAAATAATGTTTTTTTTGATATGTTGTCAGTATATTTTCGACAAATATGCCCGCAAACCAAAAGTCCCCCGCTTTTGGGCGAGGGACTGCTAACTAAAAACCAAAGATAATGAATTTGTAATATACTTATTGGAACTGAAGAATCAATTGTTGGCGCACCAACGATTCAATCCATGAGTTAAGTTGATTTTGTATTTTAGCAATGAATTCATTGCTAAAATCATCATGTTTAGGCCCGTGAGTCAGTAAATTGTCGCACTGGTCATATATGGTTTCAAGAGCTAATTGTTGCATCTCTATCTGCTCTAGCGACTTTTTGACAGCTTTGTTGTGTCGCTCTACTGCTTTGTTGTGTTGCTTTAAGGCTCTGTTGTGCTGTCTAGTGGCGCTATTGTTCTGTCCGACAATCTTTGAGGCCTCTTTCAATAATTCTCCGGTCTCATCCTGTACTTCCAATATTGTTTCAAAAATTGGGCCGAAAATACCGAACATCTCATCAACATCCTCCTCGGCTATATCGTAAACATCAATATTTGGGCCGCAAGTTACTCTGACATGCACATCATCACATTTGAAATAGATGCTCTTGTTGCCATCATCCTCTGTGCGTGAAATCTGGCGGTTGCCGTTGGCGGTTATATTGCAGTCGTTGCTGATTGCAATATTTTCTCCTTTGAGGGATGTGAGCAAGATTTTGTCGGTCTCAAACCTCAGGCTCTTTTTTATCTGCTCGATATCCTTCTCCTTTCCATAGAAGATTACAAGTCGCTCTTTATCGTAGTTGATGCTTATCATTCTGCTACCCACTTTATAGTGCGAGTTGTAGCTATCCACGCTCTCCATAGAGTTGCGCTCTTTTTTGCCATCGACATCGAGATTTACATCTGCACCGATTTTCTGACGGAAGGCGGCCACCTCTTCGTCGCTGAACTCTTCGTAAAGAATATTATCATTCTTTGTGAATACCGATTCGAACACATTCTCTATCTGGCGGTCGAAGTGAACATCCGATTTTATGGCTGCTATGGTCATCGTAACGAGTGCAATCAACCATATGATGAATATTATCAGCAGGCTTTTCCCATTAGGACGCAATGATAGAATCAGCATTATCGCCAAATATATCAATACAAGTATCGGCAGTATGATGACAAGGAAGAATCCCGCCACAGCCAATCCTGTGATGAAGTTTAGTGTGAACAGCGGTAGTGAAGCCATGGCTGTTACGCATAATATGCCGGCCCCAACCACCAAACCAATCAAAATAAACACCGCGATAATCTTCAGTATAATCAGTAAAATGCGTCCGATTAAGCCCAAAATCTGTGCAAGTAATGAACGGTTTGGCTCGGCAAATCCCTGTTGAACGGTATTGCTGATGTTTTGAGCAGTCACGCGTTCACCCTTCATTTCGAGTTGCTGGCGTGCCGATGAGGCGGGAGGTACAACAAACCACATGATGATGTATCCGAGAATCACTACTCCAAATAGTTGACCCATCGATGGTGCAATCCAGTGTAAAAACGGCAGATTGCCCAATATCATTATAAGCAGTGGTGAAAATACTGCAAGTCGAATCCATACGGGGTCGGTGTCGAAATAGTTGGCGACGCCGGCGCACACTCCGCCCAATTTCCCGTTGCGCAGGTCACGATATAGGCGGCGAGGTATACGAGGATTGCCATTTATGTCGGTTGTCTGTGCGTGTGCCGCCCGCTCGGCGGCCTCCTCGTCAATCTCCGATGCCGAGCCCAACTGCTTGATAATGTTGCTTATCAGCGGCTTTGTTACAATTGCATCGACCTGAATAGCCGAGAGTATCAATTCGGCAATACGAGCCTCGATGTCGGCAATAATTTCATTGCCCTCCTCGGTGTCGTTGTATGTCTTACGCAGCGAATCCAAATATTCGGTCAGGGTCTGATAGGCGTCCTTCTCCATGGTGAAGGAGATTCCCGCAACGCTGCATTTCTTTATCTCGTTCATGGTGTATGATTTATTTATTGTTGTAACTAAAATGTACCTTGTTTTACATCACCACGGCTTACAAGACTAATCGACCCGTTTACAGGGAAATATCTTACATCGCCGCCTGATGATGCGGTAGCTTTCAGCGATTTCGCCACTTTAATCTTCACATCACCACCCGATGATGCTGTGGCGTCGGCGTGCTTGTGCGCGCAGAATTTCTTGCCATTGATACTTGCGCCAGAAGAGGCCTCTGCCTCCATTGTGGCACACTCGCCCGAGAGGGTAATGTTGCCTGCCGATGATGCATCTGCCGAGCACTCAACAGCCAAAAGCTCCATGTTGATGGATGCCGCACTCGAAGCCTCAAGCTCGCAGTTGTCGGCATTGAATGCGCCGCTAATCTTGCCTGCCGAGGATGTTGATGCGTCGAGCTCTTTTACTTCAGCCTTGACAATCTGGATAGAGGCGGAAGACGATGTATCAATATCCATTTCTCCGATTTTTAATACGCCTGTCATAACAACCTTGGCTGCAGAAGATGTATTTATGTCTAATTTGCTGTTTGTCAGTGCCGGCCGTATGGTTACCTCTGCGGCGCTCGATGCATTGATGGCTGTTATGTTGTCGTTGGCCGGAATTGTGGCGATAACGGTGCAGTTGCTAATGGAGCTGTACTCTTTGTTGCTGATGCTGACATTCAAAACTCCACCGCTCACTTCAAAAATAACATGGGGCATTACGTTGTCATCAGCCTTGATTGTTGCTGTGTCTCCGCCGGCTTCGGACATCTCTACTTTTACGCCACGACTAGCTTTGATGGTGGTGTAGTTGTTTGAGATTTTCTCACTCTTTGAGATGATGTTGCCGCTACCTACCAAGCGAGATGCTGCGTTGTGTGCATTTGAACTCTTGATGACGATATTGTTTTTGTTATTGAGTGGTAAGTTGTCTGTGTTTGAAGCCTTTGTGGCTACGCAACCCGCCGTGCCAATAATCAGTGTGAGGGCTGAAATAATAAAAAATGTGTTTTTCATAATAGTTGATTTAATTGCAATTGTAATAGTTGTTAATTGTAATGTTGTTTGAGAGAGGTGGGTTACTCTGTCTCGGGATTGCCGTGGCGGATTACTCTGATCTGCTCAACCATCTCCTCCCATGCCTCATCCAATTGGGCGAGCTGGCGCTGTCCTGCATCGGTGAGCATATAATATTTTCTAGGAGGGCCTTGTGGCGACTCCTCCCATCGGTATGTGAGCAGACCGGCATTTTTCTGTCGGGTGAGAATAGGGTAGAGCGTACCCTCAACTACGATCATCTGTGCTTCTTTCAACTCGGCAATGATCTTTGGTGCATAGGAGTCTCCTCGTGATAAAATTGCAAGAATACAATATTCCAGGATACCTTTTCGCATCTGTACTTTTACATTGTCTTCGTTCATATCGTTGTTATTTTTAGTTTAATACTTTTGATTGTAATAGTTGTGAGAGTGTAGCTTATTTTTCTTTGGGCTCGTATGGCACTACAAGCCAAAGAATCAGATAAAGCCAAAGGGTTGCGCCGCCGGCAAAGATGCACACAAGCGCAAGTATGCGGATGAGTGTTGCATCAATTCCAAAGTACTCCGATAATCCACCGCATACGCCGGCGATAGAGCGGTTGGAGCGTGAACGATAAAATTTCAATACTCCACGATTTTTGTTTTTAGAATCATTGAGTGGACGGTTTGCCATGCCGAAATTTTCGGCATCACCGATTTGACTCATAGTGTTTTTAACCACGCTATAGGTGATAACCATCATGGGCGATGGAACTCGCTCGCGGAAGATTTCGGCAATGCGGCTCTCGATGTCGGCCATGGTCTCGGTGTCACCCTCGGGCATGCGCCGTGAGATGTCGTCAAGATAGGCGGTTAAAGCTGAATAGGCATCCATGTCCATCGTAAAAGCTTGTTGTGCGATGTTTACATTGATAGTCTCTTTCATAATTTGTGAATATTTTAGTGTGTTTAAGTATTTCCTTGGTGCAAATATAATACACTAATTGGTATTTTGCAAAACAAAGTACCAAAAAATATAATATTTTTTTGATTTTTTTCTTGCAAAACGAAAAAATGACTCTTTTTTTGGCAATTTGTCGGACTAAATAATATAACTTTGTGATAATAAACCCCACAAATTATGTTTTCTATACTTGCAGTGATGTTTCTTGGGATAGCTATTGGTTATCTCGTGCGTCGATGGCGGGCGGTGAGGTATATCTCGGCCACAACCATGTTGACTATATTGCTGTTGTTGTTTTTTATGGGCAAGGAGGTGGGGGCTAATCGTATGCTTATGCAGAATCTCTTTTCTCTGGGTGGCGATGCATTGTTGATAGCTTTAGCCGGTGTGGCGGGAAGTGTGTTGGCGGCGGCATGTATTTATAAATATATGTATAAGAGCAGAAATCGGGCGGATGTGGAGTAGTATAATCATAATAGCAGCATTTGTTGTAGGATGTTTGGTGGGCAAATTCGATGTTCTGCCATCGTTCTTGTCAAATAGCGATATCTCTATGTGGATATTGTATGCTCTTATGCTTCAAGTGGGTATAGGTGTTGGTAGCGATCCCCGTATTAAGGAGATTTTGCGCGCAATATCACCCAAAATGCTGTTGTTGCCAATAGGAACTATCCTCGGAACTCTAATTTCGGTATTCGCTATTTCGTTTTTGTTTAGCCGATGGAGCGTTTTTGAGGTTATGGCAGTCGGTAGCGGTATGGGATACTATTCATTGTCATCAATCCTTGTGACATCGCTAAAGGAGGCTTCAATCGGTGTGCAGGCTGCGGCAGAGTTGGGTACTATTGCGCTTATATCCAATATCTTTCGTGAGATGATGACGCTGATTTTTGCACCTCTTATGGTGCGGTATTTCGGCCCGTTAGCTCCAATCAGCTCCGGCGGTGCTACAACCATGGATGTCACACTGCCAATAATCACCTGCACATCCGGCAGGGATTGGGTTTTTGTCTCGATTATGCATGGTGTTGTTGTAGATTTCTCGGTGCCTATTCTTGTGCCGTTATTCTGCTCATTGTAGTGATTGGTTAAAAACGTAAATTTGCAAACGAATAAGTATCAACATAACTAACTTGTTAATATGAAGAACACAACGATTTTATTGCTGACAGCCATTCTTTTCTTTGGCTGTACTACGCAGCAGGGCCCTCGCTCTGTCGAGGATTTCAATTTTGAATGGAGCTTTGCTCTTGGGGATGATAAGGCCTATGCTACAAACGAATATGATGATTCGTCATGGCGCAAATTACATCTGCCTCACGATTGGAGTATTGAGGGCGAGTTCTCGAAAGACAACCCGTCAACTCCTTCGGGTGGCGCATTGCCGGGAGGAATAGGGTGGTATCGCAAGCATTTTGTCACTCCCGATATAGAGGGTAAGGTGGTGAATGTCGAGTTTGACGGTGTGTTTATGAACAGCACTGTTTATGTGAACGGTCATGAAGTGGGTTATCGTCCCTATGGCTACTCGTCTATGTCATACGACATTACCCCCTATCTCAAGCCGGCCGGCGAGCAGAATCTTATTGCTGTACGATGCGATAATTCGGAGCAGCCAAACTCTCGCTGGTATGCAGGTTGCGGCATATATCGAAATGTTCGTCTTGTGACCACATCGCAGCTCTTTGTCGAGTACTCGGGAACATATGTCACAACGCCTGCGGTGAGCGATGAAGAGGCTTCGGTGCATGCCGAGATTACCATTACCAACAAGAGCGCAGCCGATAAGCAGGTAAAGGTTGTAAATACTATCAAAAACCCCGAGGGTAGTGTGGTTGGTGTTGCGGAGTCGGAGATTACTGTTGCTGCCGGTAAAACTATCGAGGTGGCGACCGATTTGAAAGTTGCTAATCCCACCCGTTGGGACGTTGAGAATCCAGCTATGTATGAGTTGGTTACCGAAGTTGTCGGCGAAGTGGTTGTCGATACTTACTCTACACCTTTCGGAATCCGAACATTCTCGTTTGATGCCGATAAGGGCTTTACTCTCAATGGCCGCAACATGAAACTGTTGGGTGTTTGCATGCATCACGATATGGGTGCAATGGGAACAGCTGTTCATCGTCGTGCCTTGGAGCGTCAGCTGGAGATTTTACGTTCGTTTGGAGTTAATGCTATCCGTACTTCGCATAATCCTCCTGCTCCCGAGCTCCTTGACTTGTGTGACAAGATGGGTTTCCTTGTAATGGATGAGGCTTTCGATATGTGGCGTCGTCCCAAAACACGATATGATTATGCCCGTTATTTTGATGAGTGGCACGAGCGTGATATGGTCGATTTTGTGAAGCGTGACCGCAATCACCCCTCAATAATCATGTGGAGTGTTGGCAACGAAATTCTCGAGCAGTGGAATAGCCATAGCGCAGAATTTGAGACTTTGCCCACCGAACAGCGTAATCTGCTGTTGAACTATCTTGGCCAAAATGAGGATGTGGTAAAGAGCGACGAGGTTAATGCAAGCATGCTCTTGACCCGTCATATGGTGGCTACATTAAAGAAATACGACAATACCCGCCCTGTAACTGCCGGATGTAACGAAACTCGACCCACCAATAATTTGTTGCGCTCGGGCGCTTTGGATATTGTGGGCTTCAACTATCACACTCAAGATTACGACTCTGTCAAGGAGTGGTATCCCAATATGCCGTTTGTAGGCTCCGAGACCGCCTCGTCGCTCAATAGCCGAGGTTTCTATGTAAATCCCACAAATATTGTCCATCAAATACCTCCTCGAGGTCAGTCATACGATACCGAGCACCATCAGTGTTCTGCCTACGACCACTCAAAAACCCCGTGGGGCGAGTTGCATGAAGAGGCATGGATAGCAGTTCGTGACCGTGATTTCTGTGCCGGCACATTCATCTGGACAGGATTCGATTATTTGGGTGAGCCCACGCCTTACACATGGCCTTCTCGTTCGTCATACTTCGGTATTGTAGACCTCTGTGGCTTCCCGAAAGATTGCTACTATATGTATCGTGCCGAGTGGACATCACAACCTACATTGCACCTATTCCCCCATTGGAACTGGAATGCTGGTGATAAGATTGATGTGTGGGCATACTACAATAATGCCGATGAGGTAGAGCTTCTGCTCAACGGTCGTTCGCTGGGTCGTAGCGCAAAGAGTGCCACACGTCTGCATGCCTTGTGGGAGGGTGTGCCCTTCGAGGCAGGCGAGATTACAGCTGTTGCTTATAAAGATGGCAAGGAGGTTATGCGCCAGAGTCATCGTACCGCTGGTGAGCCTGCATCGATGAAGCTCACAGCCGACCGTGACGTGATCAAGGCTGATGGATATGATTTGTCATATATCACTATCGATTGTGTGGATAAAGATGGTAATTTCATGCCGACAGCCATGAATCAACTCTATTTCGAAGTGTCGGGCGCAGGCGAACTTGTTGGTGTGGATAACGGAAATGCCGCAGGAATGGAGTCGCTTAAGGGCTCAAAGATGAAACTTTTCAATGGAAAGGCTTTGGCTATTGTCCGCTCATTACGTGGCGAAAGTGGCAGAATTACTCTTAAGGTTAAGGGTGATGGCCTTGGCGAAAAGAGTATAACGGTGCGCAGCCGATAAACAGAATAGCAATAAGCCGCCTCGTTTGGGGCGGCTTATTTTTTCTATTTTATAACAAAATATTTTGCATGCGGTGAGGCTATGTATAATCCGCAAACCGAAGATTGTGGGTACATGGCTCCGTTTTCTGTCAGGGTGATGCCGATTTGCTCGATGTCGAGTAGTTTGGCAATGGGGAAAATAGTACGCTGGTCGGGCAGCGATGGATAGCCAATAGCCGGGCGTATGCCTCGGTAGGCTGCTTGGAACATCTCTTTTATGGAGAGAGACTCCTCGGGTGCATATCCCCATAAATCTTTGCGGCATTTTTCGTGTAACCACTCTGATGCCGCCTCGGCAAGACGGTCGCCCAAACTTTGTAACATCAACGCACGATATTCATCTCCTTGGGTTTTGGCTTGCTCCAACTCTGCCACGAAAGACCCGGATATGGTTATTGCGAATGCACCGATGTGGTCATCAAACTCCTTGGGTGCAACAAAGTCGCATAATGCGAGCCGATATCCATCGTTGTTCGTTTGAAGCTGGCGCGGAGTGGCAATCGTCGTTGAGGGGGTCAAGCCTCCGCAACAAGGGCATTCGGGTGCGTGAGATATGACTATGGAATTGTCGTTGCCGTAGGCTTTGAAAAATCCCACGCGGGCGATAAGCGCGTGCCTAGTCGCTATTTCGTTCAGCAACGCCTCTGCCTCGAGTTTCAATTTCTCGGCTTCGGGCGAACCCTTCGCAATGCCCCATAGGTTGTAGAAGTGAATCCAATTTATATATCTGCGTATCTCTGCTATCGATATGTCAATAGTGCGAACACCCTCAAATGACGGCGTTGTGATTTGCTCTTTTGACCAGTCGATATGCAATATATTATCAGCATTATCTTCGTTTGCAGATTGCTTGTTGCTATGTTGCTTGCGGAGTATCTCTTGGGTTGTATACAATTCGTTGATGATATCTTCCCGATTGTCGCTTGATATCTGCATCGCTAATATGGGATTTTGTGATGCATCTTTAACATGGAATACAGGGCCGCCATACAGCGGTGCTATCTTCAGTGCGGTGTGTAGCGCCGATGTGGTTGCGCCTCCGATAAACAGAGGTTTGTCGATGTTGGCCTCGCGTAATGTGTCGGCTACATGGCACATCTCATCAAGCGAAGGAGTGATAAGGCCACTTAGTCCGATGTAATCCACCTGCTCTTCTTTTGCGGCCTTGACTATCTGCTCGGCACTAACCATTACACCCAAGTCGATAACCTCGAAATTGTTGCAAGCCAATACTACCGCCGCAATATTTTTTCCAATGTCGTGTACGTCACCCTTTACCGTGGCAAGCAGATATCGTCCGTTGCTTGTAGTAGCGCTATGTCCGGCTTCGATGTGTGGTTGGAGAATTTCAACCGCACGTTTCATGGTGCGGGCACTCTTGACTACCTGCGGCAGGAACATTTTACCTGCACCAAATAGCTCTCCGACATTTGTCATACCCTGCATAAGAGGCCCCTCGATTATGGCCGAAGGGGTGGGGTACACACTCAAAGCTTCGGCAATATCGTCTGCCAGATACTCGTTGTCGCCTTGTTGCAATGCGGTGGCCAAACGTTCGGCAACCGACCTTTGCTTACGGTCAGAAGAGGTCTTCAACGTCGGCTCGTCAGCGTTGTTGTATTGTCCTGCCAGCGACAACAGCCGCTCTGTGGCGTCCTCCTTGCGTGCAAGAATGACATCTTCCAAAGCCTCCAGAAGTTCCGAGGGAATATCGCTATACATCACCGATGTAGTAGGGTTTACAATCGCCATATCAAGCCCTGCCGCAATAGCATGGTAGAGGAATACAGCATGCATCGCCTCTCGCAGATAGTTGTTGCCACGCAATGCAAATGATAGATTGCTCACTCCGCCGCTCACTTTTGCCTGTGGCAGATTTTTGTGAATCCACTCGGTTGCACGAATAAAATCAAGAGCATAATTGTCGTGCTCCCTCATTCCGGTGGCTATGGTGAGGATGTTTGGGTCGAAAATTATATCTTCGGCATTGAAATTCAGCTTCTCGGTAAGCAGTCGGTATGCTCGTGCGCATACCTCAATCTTTCGCTCAAAGGTTGTAGCCTGACCCTCTTCGTCAAAAGCCATCACGACAAGTGCTGCACCCAATTGTTTGACTTTGGCCGCACGCTCAAGGAAAATGGCTTCGCCCTCCTTGAGAGATAGAGAATTGACGATTGCTTTGCCTTGAATCATCTTCAGTGCCGCCTCAATCACCTCGAAACGAGAAGAGTCCACCATCCAAGGCAGTCGGGCGATTTCCGGATCGGAGGCCATGAGGTTTAGGAAATGGCACATCTCGTGGCGTGTGTCAATCATTCCATCGTCCATGTTTATATCGAGAATCATCGCTCCGGCCCTAACCTGCGAGCGGGCTATCGACAATGCCTCATCGTAGGCTTTCTCCTTAATTAAACGTAAAAATTTGCGGCTTCCTGCAACGTTGCATCTCTCTCCGATATTTATAAATCCCTTGTCGGCATAAAATTCATCAAGGCCTGCCAGCCATCCTGTGTGTCCTATTGTTGGATGATGAATTGTTGTTGCCGATGATGCAACTTCAGCTATGGCTCTTATGTGCTCTGGAGTCGTACCGCAGCAACCCCCAATTATATTCACTAACTCCTGTCTGATGAATGGCTCGATATTGCGGGACATCACATCGGGGGTTTGGTTATATTCTCCCATCTCGTTAGGGATGCCAGCGTTGGGATGCGTGCTTATGTAGTATGGGGCGTGTGCTGCCATCTGCTTGAGCAGTGGCAAAATCTCTTCAGCGCCAAACGAGCAGTTTATTCCCACCGAAAATATATTGGCATGTGCTATACTTGTCAAGAATGCCTCTACGGTCTGTCCCGCCAGCATGCGGCCGGCTTTGTCGGCGATGGTTATCGATACCATTATTGGCACACTCTTGTCGTGTCGGCGGAAGACCTCATGCGCCGCATCTAATGCTGCTTTGGTGTTGAGAGTGTCGAATTGGGTCTCCATAAGCAGAACGTCCACGCCGCCCTCTACTAAAGCTTCAATCTGTTCCATGTAGGCTTCGCGCAGCGTGTCGAAGTCAATCGTTCGTATCGCCGGATTGTCAACGTCGGGCGATATGGAGGCTGTCTTGCCGGTCGGGCCTATCGAGCCGGCCACGAAACGAGGTTTGTCGGGCGTGAGAAGAGTCATGCGGTCGGCTTCGTTGCGTGCGATTTGTGCGGCAGAGAGGTTTATCTTGCGCACCAAGTTTTCGGTGTGATATTCGGATTGCGATACGGCTTGTGCATTAAATGTGCAGGTTGTAATAATGTCGGCACCCGCTTCGAGGTATTGGCGGTGTATAGAGGCAATTAAATCAGGGCGTGTGAGGGCAAGGAGATCGTTGTTGCCCTCCAGCTTGATGTCGTGATGTCGTAAAATATCACCCCTGAAATCCTCCTCACTGAGTTTATGGCGCTGAATCATAGTGCCCATTGCCCCGTCGAGGATGAGAATACGCTTGCCGATTATCTTTTCTATGGTGTGTGCCATATCCCAAATGTTAATATACCGCTTTGGCGATGGCTTCCACTCCTGCTGCGGCATTCATTGAATAGAAATGTATACTTGGAACACCTGCCTGTTTTAACTCGCGGGCTTGTGCTATAGCCCACTCCACGCCCAAAGCTTTTACGTCGTCGTTGCTGTGGCAGCGGCTGAATTCGGTAGATAGCTCCATGGGAAAATCAATATGAAAGGTTTTGGGAAGCAGTGTTTGCTGTGAAAGTGTTGTGAGCGGCTTTATTCCGGGTATGATAGGAACAGTTATACCGGCTTTGCGGCATCTCTCTACGAAATCGAAATAACGCTTGTTGTCAAAAAACATTTGTGTTACGACATATTTGGCGCCGGCCAGAACTTTCGCCTTCAAGTGTTCGATATCGGTTTCAATATTCATGGCCTCCTCATGTTTTTCGGGGTAGCCTGCTACTCCAAACGAGAATTTGTCACCCAAAGCTTCGTGTTCGCTACCGTCCAACATTAAACCTTCGTTGAAGCGTTCTACCTGGTGGCAGAGGTCTATGGCGTGGGCGTGTCCGTCGTTCTCGGGTGTAAAGCGGTTTTCACCTTTGGCTCTGTCACCACGCAATACCAGTAGGTCGGTGATGCCCAAATACGATAAATCGATAAGTTCGTTTTCCAACTCCGAGCGGGAGTATCCGCTACATATCATGTGGGGTACGGTGGTTATGCCGTAGCGACCTTTGAGTGCAGCGGCAATGGCCACGGTACCCGGACGTGTACGCTCGGTGGTGCGTTGAAAAACACCTGCACTCACCTCGCGATATACTACCTCGGTGCGGTGGGTTGTAATATTTACATACGCGGGGTTGAATGGTAAAAGTCGTTCAATGGTTTTGAATACCTGCTCTATACTTTTACCTCTTACGGGAGGCAATACCTCAAATGAAAAAGCCGTAGGATGTTTTGTGGCCAAAAATTGTGCAACGCTCATAACCTATTGTAATAACCTATACGCAAAGGTATCATTTTATATTGAAACAAAAAAATGCCACATGCACAAACTTGCCTGGAAGGGATATTTTTATTTGTTATCAAATGTGCGATGCGTAATGCGTAATATGAAAAAATGTTGTATATTTGTGATATATAGGATGATACAATTTATCGATATGCGTAAATATTTATTGATAATATTCGTTTTTTTAGTTTCTTGCTCATCCGGAGGATATGATATTCCCGAACAGAAAAACCCCAATTATGTTCCGCCCGCGCCTCCCGAGCAGACAACAACGAGCGATGGCTCGTTGAGCGGGACTGTGATTGGCACTACATATTCTGTTGATTACGAGAATGGCAATAAGTTTTCTCAAACTGTTAATACCAAAAGCAATGTGTTTGACCGCGATTTTGACACATTCTTTGCTTCGTATGAGCGTTCTAACACATGGGTGGGTCTTGATTTGGGCAAGAAGCATGTAATAACAAAAGTGGGCTATGCACCCCGAAAAGGGTATGGCTCACGTGTTGAATTGGCTGTTATTGAGGGGGCTAATCAAGCCGATTTCAGTGATGCGATTCCTATCTATATGATTAAGCAGGCGGGCACGGATTCGCAAATGACGTATGGTGAGGTGAAGTGTTCGCGAGGATTCCGCTATGTCAGGTATGTTACACCCAATGATGTCAGATGTAATTTGGCCGAGCTGGCATTCTTTGGCAAAGAGGGCGAGGGTGATGATTCGCAGCTATATCAGGTAACCAACTTGCCTACTGTTGTGATAAATACCTCTGGTGGCAAAGAGATAGACTCGAAGGAGTATGAGGTGGCAAGCAATGTATATATCATCTCCGATAATGGCAAAAAAATATTGGTGGGAGAGAAGGCCGGAGTGCGCGGTCGTGGTAATGCGAGTTGGAACTTCCCCAAGAAACCATATCGAATAAAGTTTGACAAGAAATGCAGGGTGCTTGATGCTCCTGCCGAGGCAAAGAAATGGACCCTCATAAACAATTACGGCGATAAAACACTTATGCGCAATATGGTTGCATTTGAGATAAGCCGTCGTCTGGGTATGTTATACACTCCCTATGCGCAGCCTGTAGATGTTATTGTCAATGGTGAGTATCGAGGGTGTTATCAGTTGTGTGACCAAATCGATGTGAAAAAAGGGCGTGTGGATATTACTGAAACGAAAAAGAATGAATCGCCGACAATATCTCGTACGGGCGGTTATCTTATTGAAATAGACGCTTATTACTACAATGAGCAGTGCTATTTTATGTCAAACAAGGGTATTCCTGTTGTTATAAAATCGCCAGATGAGGATATTATTACTCCAGAGCATAAACAATATATTACCGACTATTTTAATAGACTGGAAGGTGCAATTTTTGCCACAAATTTTGCAGACGAGAAAACGGGATATAGAAAATATCTCGATCTGCCTAGTTTCCTCCAGCACTTTATTGTGGGTGAATTAAGTGGCAATACCGATACATATTGGAGTGTGTATATGAGCAAAGATCGCAATAGCGATAAATTTTATGTTGGCCCTGTGTGGGATTTCGATCTTGCGTTCGATAATGATGTGCGCACCTATCCCGTCAATAATCTGAATGATTTTGTCTATGCGAGTCGTGGCTCTGTTGCAAGCGAGACTGTGCGTGATATGGTTAATAGAATAGTTAAGCAGGATATTAGGGCTCGCTCTGATTTGAGAACAATGTGGCAATGGGCCAGAGGTAGCGTCCTTACAGCTGAGTCGCTCAATGCATATGTCGATACAAAGGCTGCCGAGATGGATGAGTCGCAGAAACTAAACTTTAAACGTTGGCCTGTTTTGGATCAGCGCGTACATGAGAATCATCAGGCTTTGGGCTCGTATGAGGCGGAGGTTAAATTTATGAAAAATTACATTAGCAATAGATTGTCGAAAATGGATATGATGATTGGGCGATAGCTATAATAACAGAACAACAGCGGACGAAAATATTATTTCGTCCGCTGTTTATTGTTATTCGAGAATCTTTTGCATTAAAATTTCATCGACGCACCCTTTGCTATCCAGCACCCAATCCTTTCTGAGTCCACACTCTGTATAACCGGCTTTTTTGAAGAGATTAACACTTGCCTTATTGTCGGAAAGCACACTGCACCACAACTGGTGAAGGTGTAGGTGTGTTGTCACATATTGTTGTAAGCAGAGCAGCGCATCGTGGGCCAACCCTTTGCGCCGGTAGGGTGGTGCTACGATTATTCCCACGCCGGCTCTCCTGTTTAGAGGGTCAAATTCAAATATATCCACAGCGCCAACAGTTGAGCCTGAAGCAAGCTCTTCAATAACAAGCCGCATCTGTCGCGTGGCGAATATGTCAAATTGCTGCTCTTCGATAAGTCGAGAAAGTATATGGCGAGAAAACGGAGCCGTAGTTCCGCTTACTCGCCATGTGGTCATATCGTTCTCCCAACTGTACATGGCATCGAGATCTTGCGGCTCCAATGCTCGCAGACAGCAGATTTTTCCCTCGATGTTCATGCTTGTTGTTATAGTCCGATTATCTTATTGTGGATGAGCATGGCTACGCCCCATGCATTGGCATTCTCCGACATCTTCGATTGGCGGAATTTGGTATCTTTGTAGACAAGATTCAGCGAATATTTGTTTGTCGAAGACTTTAGTGGCAACATAATATAGTCACCTGCTGCAGCCAAATTACCACCTACGATAACTGTCTCGGGGTTGAATGTGTTTATAAGGAATGCCACAGCCTTGCCCAATTTCTCGCCAACCTCCTCAATAAGCTCAATAGAGAGGTTGTCGTCATTTTGTGCGGCAGCTATGATGTCGTTGATGTGAATCTGCTCGCCCTTGTCGTATTTCTCACGCAAAATAGTATTTACACCGCTCTTGATAAGTGTGATAAGCTTCTCCTCAATAGCTATACCCGACACCTCTGTCTCAAGACATCCCTTTTTGCCGCATGCGCATATCTTTTCGTTGTCGAAGAATGGAATATGGCCAAACTCGCCGGCAAAACCGTTCTTGCCATAATATAGCTTGCCATCAATTACAATACCGATGGCCACACCACGCCCCAAGTGCAGATAAATCACATCACTTTCGTTCTTTGAACGGCCGCAGTTGTATTCTGCATAGCAACGGGCGCGGGTGTCGTTCTCGAGTAACACTCTGATTTTTACTCGCTCTTGAATAATATCACGTAACGACTCCTCGCTTGATGTGAAATACATGTAGCTGCGTCCTGTTTCAGGGTTTACGCGGCCGACAATCGAAACACCCAAGCCTAAAATTTTTGCTCGGTCAATACCACAGTCATCTATGAAATTCTCGATATTTGAGCAGATTTTTTCAAGACACTGCGGACGGTTTTGCAATTCAAATGAGTTGTCTACCACCTCCTTGATGATGTTGTTCTGCAGGTCGGTGATAACAAATGTCATATTGTCACGTGCAACATTTACCCCTGCAAAGTAGATTGCCGAATTGGCCAGGCCGAAGACGTTGGGGCGACGACCTCCGGGGGTCTCCACCTTACCCAAATCATTTACTATGTTCTCGTCAATTAGCTCTTGAACGAGTTTGGTGATTGTCGGAACACTAATATGCAACTCTTTGGTCAATTCCGAGAGTGTACATTCACCGTTTACAGCCATATAGGCTATAATATTACGCTTGATGATGTTGTTTTTGTGGGTGATGCCCTTCAAGCTCTCATTGGGCTGAATATTGAAAAATTCGGTTAGTGATGACATCGTTTATGTTTTGAATTGATTGAAATTGTTTCTGCAAATATAATAACTTCCACTTAAAACATCAAGGAGTTTTTAATTATTTTAACTAAATTTATAAAAAATACCGTTACGCGCGGCGCATAACGGTAAATTTATCAAAAAGTTAGTTGGTATACTTAATCTTTATGCAAAAGTGGTCGGGATTATATATTTGCTCTTGATTCAGCAGTGACCTCTGCGCTCACTTTTTTTATCAATCCCTGCAAAACAGCACCGGGTCCCAATTCGGTAAATTCTGTCACCCCGTCGGCAATCATGGTCTTTACACTTTGAGTCCATCTGACAGGTGCGGTTAATTGAGCAATCAAATTGGCCTTAATCTCTTCGGGATTGGTGTGCGGTGCGGCATCCACATTCTGATATATGGGGCACACGGGGGTGTTGAAATTGGTATCGGCTATGGCCTGTTCCAATTCTGCGCCTGCATCTTCCATAAGTGGTGAGTGGAAGGCTCCTCCAACGGGCAAACGCAATGCACGTCGGGCGCCGGCCTCTTTTAATGCCGAGCAAGCGTTGTTGATAGCTTCGTCTGCTCCTGAAATTACCAACTGCCCCGGGCAGTTGTAATTGGCAGCTACTACCACACCATCGCTTTGTGTGCAAATCTCCTCGACCTTCGCATCGTCAAGTCCCAAGATAGCCGCCATTCCTCCCGGGTTATTTTCGCAACATCTCTGCATCGCCGCAGCTCGTTTAGCCACAAGGCGCAATCCGTCTTCAAACGAAATTGCTCCGGCAGCTACCAATGCCGAAAACTCTCCGAGTGAGTGACCCGCAACGGCATCGGGGGCGATATTCATTACTTTTGCAAGAATTACAGAGTGTAGGAATACCGCAGGCTGCGTTACATTTGTTTGCTTTAGCTCCTCGTCAGAGCCGTTGAACATAATATCGGTTATTTTGAAACCTAAAATCTCATTTGCTTTATCAAAAAGCTCTTTGGCTTTGGTATTGTTTTCATAAATCTCTTTTCCCATGCCCGAGAACTGCGCTCCTTGGCCGGGGAAAACGTATGCATGTTTCATACTCTTTTCACTTTTTGTGAGAGTCGCGACCCCTCTCGAATTCTTGATGGCAAAGTTATGTCCAATAAAGCAATTTTCCAAATATAGTTCTGTTTCGGGAAATATTTGTGTAATAAGACATATTGTATGCCAAAATAATTTGTATAAAAAATATTTATTTCATATCTTTATCGGTGAATAAAGCAAAACCAACTTAAAACTTCTTGATATGAAAAAATTATTAACTCTGGCAGTGGCAGTTCTATGTATGATATCTGCTGCCTTTGCACAGCAGGCTTTGGGTAGCCGTGCTAATGTAAAATCTCCCGAGATTCATCCCGACAATAGTGTAACCTTCCGTTTGAAGGCCCCCGAGGCCAAGAAGGTTGTTGTAACCGGCGACTTTACAACCACCGCAGGAGAGGATATTCGTAATGTGGAGATGAAACTCAATGCCGACAATATTTGGGAAGCATCAGTTCCCGCGTTGCGTTCGGAGCTTTATAGCTATAACTTTTTGGTTGATGGCGTCAAGATTTGTGACCCTGCAAATGTTTATATCAATCGTGATGTGGCTTCGGTGATGAATATATTTATCATCAATGGAGATCGTGGCGATATATATAAGGTCAATGATGTGCCTCATGGCAGCGTGCGTCGAGCATGGTACAATTCACCCACACTTGGTATTGACCGCCGCGTGACCATCTATACTCCTGCTGGTTATGAGAGCGGTAAAGATAAGTACCCAGTGCTCTATCTGTTGCATGGCGCAGGCGGTGATGAGGAGGCTTGGATTACTTTGGGCCGTACATCGCAGATTCTCGACAATCTCATTGCTCAGGGCAAGTGCAAGCCGATGATTGTTGTTATGACCAACGGAAATGCAGGTCAGCAGGCTGCCCCGGGCGAGTCGGCAGCAGGTATGACACAGCCCGCTATGGGCATGGGCGGTGGTGCTCGTCCCAAAGCTTCTTTTGAGCAGTCATTCGGTGATGTTATCAAATATGTTGAGAGCAATTATCGTGTTATCGCAAAGAAGGAGGCACGAGCTGTTGCAGGCCTTTCGATGGGTGGCGGCCACTCGTTTAATATTTCACGCACATATCCCAAGACATTCGACTATGTTGGTCTGTTCTCGGCAGCAGCCCGTATTGGTGATAATGTAGAGATTCAGGAGTCACTTAAGGCGCAGCGTGACAATGGCTTTAAGCTTTATTGGATTGCTTGCGGAAATACCGATTTCTTGTATAAGGCAAACCTCGATTTTATGAAGTATCTCGACTCTATTAACTTCCCCTACAAGTATCGCGAGAGCGATGGTGGTCACATTTGGCGTAATTGGCGAATTTATCTGTCGGAGTTTGCTCCGATGTTGTTCCAATAGTCGTTTGGATGTCATAATAAAGGGGTTTATTCACTCGAATAAACCCCTGATTTTTTATCTCTTTGTATTATTTTATCTCCTCTCCGAAGAGTGTGGCCGATGAGCAGCCGGTTATTCGGCAGCGAACATAATCGCCTACCTTATGGTCGCCTCGATCAAATACCACAACTTTGTTTTGCGATGTGCGGCCGAAAAGTTGATCCTCGCGGCGTTTAGACGTACCCTCGACCAGCACCTCAAACTCTTTGCCTACGTCACGCAGATTGCTCTGTTCAGAGAGTTTGTTTTGAAGGTTTATAATCTCGGTCAGACGGGCGGTCTTCACATCGTCGGGGATGTCGTCACCCAAATGGCGTTGTGCAAATGTGCCGGGGCGTTCAGAATATTTGAACATAAACGCAAACTCATAGCCGACCTCCTCCATCAGCGAGAGCGTCTGGCGATGGTCATCCTCTGTCTCGCCTGTAAAGCCGGCAATCAGGTCGGTAGTTATTGCGCAGTCAGGCATGTAGTGTCGTATGGCAGCCACGCGATCCAGATACCACTCGCGGCTGTATTTTCTGTTCATCTTCTCAAGCATCACTGTTGAGCCCGATTGCGCCGGCAAATGTATCGCACGACAAATATTAGGCATTGAAGCCATCGTCTCTAATAACTTGTCGCTCATATCTTTTGGATGCGATGTAGCAAACCTCACACGAAGCAGAGGCGAAATTTCGGCCACAGCCTTCAATAGGGCGGGGAAATCCACGTCACCTGTGCGATAGGAGTTTACATTCTGCCCCAATAGTGTCACTTCGCGATAACCGTTTTCGAAGAGTGTGCGAGCCTCGGCGATGATTGTTGAGGCCTCTCGGCTGCGCTCTCGCCCTCGTGTGTAAGGCACTACGCAATATGAGCAGAAATTGTTGCAGCCTCGCATGATGGCAATATAGGCACTCACTCCGTTTTTGTCGAGTCGTACGGGTGCAATTTCGGCGTAGGTCTCCTCTTGCGACAGAAGTACATTCACACCCTTTTCACCTCTTTCGGCCATGCGTACCAGATTTGGCAAATCGCGATAGGCATCGGGGCCTGCGACGATATCAACCGCCAACTCGCCTTGTGTGAGCTGCTCTTTTAGACGCTCGGCCATGCATCCTATGATGCCGATAAGTAGCTCTGGCTTCTGTTTGCGCAGGCGGCGCATGTCGTTGAGTCGTCCCCATATGCGTTGCTCGGCGTTGTCACGAATCGAGCAGGTGTTGATTAGTATTATATCTGCCTGATTTATATCGTCGGTATATCTGTACCCCTCTTGTTGCATTATAGAGAGTACAATCTCGCTGTCACCAACGTTCATCTGGCAACCATACGTTTCGATAAATAGTTTTCGCCCGTCACCTGTCAAAGGGCGCAGGCCGTTCGCGTTTAGCATACTTAAATTTTATGTTAGTTGTTAAGTACGGTTTCCTTTTCAGGGAATGGTTTGAAGCCTTCACCGAATGTGTCGTATGCATCGGTTAACACGAGGAATGCTTTGGGGTCGATTTCGCGGATTTTCCTCTGAACCTGTGATACCTCGCGACGGCTTACAACCAAAAATATCATCTCCTTGTCGTTGTTGCTATACATACCCGATGCCTTAATGTAGGTTGCGCCACGCTCCATGTCGTTGATGATGTATTCGCGCAATGGCTCGGAGTGTTCATCGCTGATAATGAACAACAATTTATTGTATGATGCACCATCAATTACGTGGTCAATAACACGGGCAGATATGAATATGCATATAAGCGAGTATAGCGACAGCAACCAACCACCTGCCTCTTGTGTACTTCCGATACCGAAACCAATAACAACCAGACCTGTTAGTACAACAAATGAATCGGCAGTCAAGACCGCTCGAGAGAAGGGTATGTTCAAATATTTGTTGAGAATCATTGCAATAATATCTGTTCCGCCAGTGGTGGCGTTGCATCTCACTACAAGACCGAGACCTACGCCCAGTGTAACACCTCCGAAGATACATGCCAGAATAAGGTGATTGGAAAGATCCAATGAGCCGCCCAATAGTAAAGCGGGGTCGAGCGATTGGAGGGCTTCTGTATCGGGATATGATAACCATGATATGATATTCATAAGGCCCGGAGTAATGAATGCCGCATATAGGGTACGACCACCGAACTGCTTGCCAAAAATAATAAGTGCTGATAGCAATAGCGGTACATCAAACATATAGCCGAATGTACCCACCTGAATTGTAGGGAATATGTTGTGCAACACAATGCCCAAACCGTATACTCCTCCCGGAACGATATTGTATGGGTTGATAAAAAAGACGAAACCGATAGCCGCGAGTAGGCATCCAATTGTGATTTGCGTCATTTCGCGCCACCACTCAAAACTCTTCAATGTATCTTTCATATTGTTATTAGATTCTATGGTGTTAAAATCGCCGTAAAGGTACAACAAATTTCTGCAAAATTGACATTTGAACATGTGAAAAATTATAACGTGGATACTGTTCGCTCAAATGTGTTATGCGGCATCACTCTTTTTTCCGGAATATTGTCATTTCTACTTTGTGGCATCAGTGAAAAAATACCAAATTGTGTGAAAAAAGGTGCTATTTGGCCACAAAATAGACCATTTTCACCACAAACAGCAGGTTTTCACAATGTCAAATGCCTGTTAACCACATAATTTTTGAAAATATCTAAAAAAATAGGATTTTTGTGCCGATTATATGACTTATTGGTGAAAAAATAATGTGCAGAATCTGCTAATTTTATGTTTTTTTATTCCCAATTAGCTTAATAATAAGATAAAATAATGTATATTTGCAATATTGATAATATTGTTGAATAAAATTATTGCGCAAAAGAGCGTCCTCTTTTTGCGTTATTTTTCATGTGAATTACTATGGCAAGTTGGAGTTTTATTACATATTATTGCGTTATTACAATGCTCATGATTGCATATCTTTTGGGATCTATTCCAAGTGCAGTCTGGATCGGTAAAAAATATTATGGAATTGACATCCGTGAGCATGGCAGCAAGAATGCGGGCACGACCAATATGCTGCGTGTTTTGGGGCGTAGGGCCGCTTTGCCGGTTTTCGCATTGGACTTTTTGAAGGGCTTTGTTGCAGTATCATTGTTGGGCTTGATGCGTTATGACGCAGATATTAGTTCGGCATGGCTCATCAACCTTAAGATTTTGGCAGTGTTTGCAGCCGTTGCCGGTCATATCTTCCCGATTTTTGCCAATTTCAAGGGTGGTAAAGGTGTGGCAACTCTTGTGGGCGCAGTGACAGGTATCTATCCGATGATTATCCTGCTCTGTTTTGCAGTATGGGCTTTGGTTTTTATGATTTCGCATTATGTTTCACTTGCATCGATGACAGCGGGATGTTGTTTTCCGATGTTCGTAATAATTTATTCGTCGAGCGAGTGGTCACGAAATAACGATATATCGTTCACTTTCATAATCTTTGCCTTTGCTGTCGCAGCTTTGTTGTTGTGGTCGCATCGTAAGAATATCGAGAGACTCAAGAGTGGAACAGAGTCAAAGATTTATATTTGGCAGCGTCGTGATACTACGCCGCCAAATGCGGGGCAGACGCCCACAACCGACGAGAAGAAATAGAAGAACCAAATATTATCCGATGTTACAAGAAAATTTGATTAAAATGTACGAGGCGAGTTTCCGAGAGAATCACGCCTTGCCGGTCTTGACCGATTATTTCAGTAAGACCACTCTTACCTATCTCGAGATGGCCTCGCAGATGGCCAGATTGCATATACTTTTTGATAAACTCGGGATTAAGGCTGGTGATAAGGTCGCTCTGATTGGACGAAACGATATCAATTGGTGTATTACTTATATTGCAACCATCACAAAGGGTATTGTAATCGTGCCTATCCTTCAGGATTTTAATCCTGCTGATGTCGAGAATATTATCACCCATTCAGAGAGCCGTGTGGCTTTTGCCGGCGATACATTCTGGCAGTCATTCGACACCGATCGCATGCCTTTGTTGGAGGCGGCATTTGTGCTCTCAAATTTCAGTGTGGTATATGAGCGTGAGGGTGATGTTGCCAAACAGGCTCGTGCAGCGCTCGATGCAGATTTTGCAGCCAAATATCCTAACGGTTTCAAACCCGAGGATATTCATTTTAGCGATGTGCCCAATGAGAATATGATTTTGCTTAACTACACCTCAGGTACAACAGGTTCGTCAAAGGGTGTGATGTTATCGGTGAATAATTTGACTGGCAACATGGTCTTTGGTAAGCATTTCATTGACCCCGAAACAGGTCTCCCATTCCTTCACAAACATGGACGCACACTGTCGTTCTTGCCGTTGGCTCATGCTTATGGCTGTGCATTCGACTTTTTGGCACAGTTGGTAGTGGGTGGTCATATCACTCTGTTAGGTCGTATGCCTTCACCCACCATTCTGGTGCAGGCAATGAAGGATGTAAAGCCTACTATGATATGTTGTGTGCCTTTGGTGCTTGAGAAGGTGTATCGCAAGATGATTATGCCCATGCTTGAGAAAGGTCCTATGAGTATTGCCATGAAGATACCTTTGGTGAATACGGCTCTTTACTCTATCATCCGTACAAAGCTTTTGGCCTCTTTTGGTGGCGAGGCAAAGATTTTTATTGTGGGTGGCGCACCTATGAATCAGGAGACCGAGGCCTTCTTGCGTAAAATCAACTTCCCGCTTACTATTGGCTATGGTATGACAGAGTGTGCACCTCTTATCAGTGTTACAGCTCCTTGTGAGTTCAAGTCTGGCTCTTGTGGTAAGTATCTCCCCGGGTTGATGGATGCAAAAATCGATTCACCCGATCCTCAAAATGTGGCAGGAGAGATCCTTGTTCATGGCGAGAATGTGATGATTGGATATTATAAGAACGAGGAGGCTACCAAGGCTGTGCTTGATGATGATGGTTGGTTGCATACCGGTGATATGGGCGTGATGGATGCCGATGGTACCATTTATATCAAGGGCCGTTGCAAGACCATGATTTTGACAGGTACGGGCCAGAATATCTACCCCGAGGAGATCGAGGATAAACTCAATAACCTGCCTTTGGTGCTGGAGTCGTTGGTCGTGGAGCGCAAGGGTATCCTTACAGCGCTTATTTATCCCGACTATGATCAGGCGGCTCAAGAGAATATTAAGGGAGATGCCTTGATTGCCATGATTGAGGATAATATAAAAACACTGAATACCATGGTTGCCTCATACGAGCGAGTTAGCCGTTATGAGATTATGGAGAAAGAGTTTGAGAAGACTCCCAAGCGCAGTATCAAGCGATTCCTATATCAGGATAAATAATCTGTAAAGATTATATAATAAAACTCCCGACGGAAACCCGTCGGGAGTTTTTGTTGTGCCGTACTCTGTAGATAGTAATGTTTTAGGCGTTGAAATCTCCAACTACAACCGTCACCATGTCGTCGGTGCAGAGATATTTTTGGGCCAGCGCAAGCAGCTCTTCCGAGGTGGTGTTGCGAATACGTTGCAGATTGTCGTTTATGTGCGAATTGTCAAAGCCGCAAAGAATATTCTCGGTTGTCACATCGGCTATGCCAAATGGCCCGTCGAGTATGCGCATCATCTCTCCGGCCATAATGTTCTTGACGAGATTTAGCTCATCTTCGGGTATGGGGTTGTTGCGCAGAATCTCTATCTCGTGGGCGATTTGGTTTAGCGCCTCCTGCGTCACCTCTGTTCCTACCTGTGTGGCTATGGCGAGGTATCCTGTGTGCTGGAAATTCACCATAGCCGAGAATACGCCGTATGTAAATCCACTCCTTTCACGCAAGTTCTGCATCAGTCGAGAACCAAAATATCCGCCTAAAACCGTTGACAGCACCTGCATGGGTATAAAGTCCTCGTGAGTGCGAGAGAAGAGCAGTCGCCCCATGCGTATCGAAGATTGCACTGCACCGTCATGTTGTATCATCTTCTCGTGGCAACTCTCGAAAGGCGGGATCGGCTGGCTGTATAATAAGCCGGTCGATGGCAGTTGCTCGGTAATCGAGACTATCTCTTCGAGGATGTTGGGGTAAATATGCCCGCTGCATACCACCATGCAGTTTTGAGCGGTATAGCGCTCTTTGTAGTGCTCTTCGAGGTGGTTGCGGGTGAGGTTGGCGTACTCGCTTTCGGGATACGAAATACCGTATGGGTGGTTTTCTCCGAATATAGCCTTTGCAAAATGTTCTCTCGCTCGCGTTTCAACCTTGCGGCGCTCTATTGAAAGTTGCTGGCTACGCTTGTTGCAGTAGGTTGCAACTTCGCTCTCGGGAAATGTGGGGTGGAGGATGATTTGCTCAATAACCTCGGCCGTCTGTGGGAAGAATTTTGCCAATGAGCAAAATGTTATGTATGAGTAATCCCTGTCGATGTTTATGTCGAAATACGAGCCGTAATAGTCTAATTTTTCGGCAATCTGTTGTGATGTCAGTTCTTTGCTCCCCTCTGCCAGCATGTTTGCGGTCGCTGATGCTGTGAACGGATGCTTTTGGGTGATTGTGCCGGCATGAAACACAAACGAAACTCTAACCACTTCATATTCGGGGCAATCAATTATATATATCGGAGTACCGTTTTTGCATAGCCGTTTCGCTGTGGCTGGTACATCTATTGTTGTGGGTATGGTCAATGGCGGCTGTTTCATTGCTTTGCTCGATAAATCAATGTTGATAAATTTTCGTTGCGGAATATGCGTCGGGCAAATGCGGCGACCTGCTCCGCTGTGAGTGATCGGTAGATGGTAACTTCTCGATTGATGAGTCCAAGGTCACCAATCATCGAGTAGTATCCCAAGTTAATGGCTTTGTTCATTACATTTAACTCGCCAAATAGTGTGTTTGCCTCAAACTTGTTTTTCACTTTCTCGATTTCGTATTCCGATATTTTGCCTTGGCGCAACTCCTCCATCTCCTCTTGAAAGGCTTGTAATGCCTGCTCCTCGGTGGTTGTGGGCAGAAGCTGTCCGGTGAAGACAAACATGCCGCAGTCGACATCTCCCGATATATAGGCATTTACGCTGGCGAACAATCTCTTGCGTTTGATTAGTCTTTCATAAAGTCGGGCTGAGTCGCCGCCGGCAAGCAGGTCGGAGGTCATATCTCCCAAGAAAAAATCCTCCGATAGACGATTGCCCATGTGAAATGCTATTGTGATGGTTGTTGCTGGTACATCGCGCTCTACAATCTGTGTTCGAGCTTCGGTCTGCTCGGGCTCAACGGGAATGGGTGCTATTGGGTGGGATGAGTCTTTGATGTGGCCGAACCACTTCTCTCCCAATTCAAAAACTCGCTCCGGCTCAATGTCGGCCGAAACCGATAAAATAGCGTTTGACGGATGATAGAAACGGCGGTAAAATTCGGCAATCTCCTCATCTGTGGCCTGTTCGATGTGTTGAGGTGTAAGACCTATCGTGGCCCAGCGGTATGGGTGCTCTTTGTATACCAGCGCTCGCAAAAGCATGTTCAGGTCGCCATAAGGTTGATTCAGATAACGCTGCCTGAACTCCTCAATTACCACTCTTTTCTCAATCTCACATGCCTCGTGTGAGAGGTTGAGCCCTGTCATTCTGTCGCTCTCGAGCCATAAGGCGGTTTCAATATTGTCGGTTGGCAGGGTGATGTAAAAATCGGTATAATCGTTGTTGGTAAAAGCGTTGTTCTCGCCACATGCCATCTGAACGGGAGTATCAAAAACGGGTACATTGTGTGTGCCTCGAAACATCAGATGCTCAAACAGGTGAGCCAATCCCGTGCGATGCGGCTGCTCGTTGCGGGCTCCGACTTTGTATAGCAGATTTATTGCGGCCATTGCCGATGCTCGGTCTCGGTTTGCTATAATTGTCAGGCCATTGCTAAGCGTGGTTTGTTTATATGTAATCATAGTAGCAACTTAACTCCGAAAGAATTATGAATCGTCTGCAAAATTATCTATTTTTCATGAAAAAAATCCCTTCGGCTCAATAAAGTTTGCCGTCATATTGTCTGACTATCCCGACTTTTTATTTTTATGATTGAATGAACTATTCGCTTGTTAGAATTTTAACACAAAAAAGTTATGAATTTTTGCGGGAATTTTGTAACTTTGCCAAGATTTGTGGAGTATTCCGTAAAGGCAGAAATGTAAATAACGCAAAATTCATAAAATACACAAAATTACGTTACGTATGTCAGAGAAGAAATTTATCACATGTGATGGTAACTATGCTGCAGCGCACATCGCCTACAAATTTTCGGAGGTGGCTGCTATTTATCCTATCACACCCTCATCGACTATGGCAGAGTATGTCGACGAGTGGGCCGCACAAGGCCAGAAGAATATGTTTGGTGAGACCGTAAAGGTTGTTGAGATGCAGTCAGAGGCTGGTGCTGCAGGTGCTGTACACGGCTCATTGCAGAGTGGTGCCCTTACATCAACTTTCACCGCTTCACAGGGCCTTTTGTTGATGATTCCCAATATGTATAAGATTTCAGGTGAGTTGTTGCCGGGCGTATTCCACGTTTCAGCACGTGCTTTGGCTGCGCAGTCACTCTCAATCTTTGGTGATCATCAGGATGTTATGGCTGCTCGCCAGACCGGTTTTGCCATGTTGGCAACTTCATCTGTTCAGGAGGTTATGGATTTGGCAGGTGTTGCGCATATCGTAGCTCTTAAGGCTCGTGTGCCTTTCTTGCACTTCTTTGATGGTTTCCGTACCTCACACGAGATTCAGAAGGTGGAGGTTATCGATGACGCATCGCTTACCTCAATGCTTGACCGCGATGCCTTGAAGGCATTCCGCGCAGGTGCTTTGAATCCCAGCCATCCCGTAACTCGTGGTACAGCTCAGAACCCCGATATCTATTTCCAGACTCGTGAGGCTTCTAACAAGTTCTACAATGCTGTTCCCGATATGGTTGCCGAGACAATGGCAAAGATTTCTGAGATTACAGGTCGTTGCTACAAGCCCTTCACATATTATGGTGCTGAGGATGCCGAGAACATCATCGTAGCTATGGGTTCTGTAACCGAGACTATCAAGGAGACTATCGATTATCTTGCAACTCAGGGCAAGAAGGTGGGTCTTATCACCGTACACCTCTATCGTCCCTTCTCAGAGAAGTATTTCTTCGATGTAGTTCCCGCAACTGTGAAGCGTGTTTGCGTTTTGGATCGTACCAAGGAGCCCGGAGCAAATGGCGAGCCCTTGTATCTTGACGTAAAGGATATGTTCTATGGCAAGGAGAATCAGCCTTTGGTTGTCGGTGGTCGCTATGGTCTCTCATCAAAGGATACCACTCCTGCTCAGATTATGGCGGTTGTTGAGAACCTCTTCGCTGCAGAGCCCAAGAACCACTTCACTGTTGGTATCAACGACGATGTTACCAACCTCTCATTGCCCGTTGGTGAGGAGATTGCTCTCGCGAAGGAGGGAACTTTCGAGGCTTTGTTCTTCGGTTTGGGCGCTGACGGTACCGTTGGTGCAAACAAGAACTCAATCAAGATTATCGGTGGTACAACCGATAAGTATTGTCAGGCATATTTCTCATACGACTCAAAGAAGTCGGGTGGTTATACCTCATCACACTTGCGCTTTGGTGATTCACCTATCCGCTTGCCTTATTTGGTAACTACTCCTGACTTTGTGGCTTGCCACGTTCCTTCATATGTAGACAAGTATGATGTATTGAAAGGTCTTAAGAAGGGTGGTTCATTCTTGTTGAACTCTGTTCATGATGCAGCTACAACTTGTGCCACTTTGCCCGACCATATGAAGGCATATTTGGCAAAGAACAATATCAACTTCTATATCATCAATGCAACCAAGATTGCAGCCGAGTTGGGTCTGGGCTCACGTACCAACACCATCATGCAGTCGGCATTCTTCAAGATTGCAAATGTAATTCCTTTCGAGAAGGCTGTTGAGGAGATGAAGAAGGCTATCTTGAAGTCTTACGGTAAGAAGGGTGAGGATATTGTTAACATGAACTATGCTGCTGTTGATGCAGGTGGTAATGCTGTTGAGAAGGTTGAGGTTCCCGCCGAGTGGGCCTCTATCGAGGTTAAGGCAGCTGCTGCTACAGTAGATTTGTCACGTCCCGAGTTCGTTCGCAATGTTGTTGATCCTATCAACGCATTAAAGGGTGACGATCTTCCCGTATCTGCATTCAACGGTCGTGAGGATGGTACTTGGGATAATGGTACTGCTGCTTACGAGAAGCGTGGTATCGCTGTAAATGTTCCTGAGTGGTTGGTTGACAACTGTATCCAGTGTAACCAGTGTTCTTATGTATGTCCTCATGCTGCTATCCGTCCGTTCCTTGCTACTGAGGAGGAGGCTGCAGCCAGCGGTTTGGCTTGGAAGCAGGGCTTGGGCGAGACCAAGGCATACAAGTTCCGTATTCAGGTATCACCTTTGGATTGTACCGGTTGTGGCAACTGCGTTGACGTATGTCCTTCAAAGAACAAGGCTTTGGTTATGAAGCCTCTTGAGTCGCAGCTGGGTCAGGCCGAGAATTGGAATGCTGTAATCAAGACTGTTGGTTATAAGGAGGTTGTTGACAAGACCAAGACTGTTAAGAATTCACAGTTTGCACAGCCTTTGTTCGAGTTCTCTGGAGCTTGTGCAGGTTGTGGTGAGACTCCCTATATAAAGACTATCACCCAGCTCTTTGGCGATAAGATGATGGTTGCAAACGCAACAGGTTGTACCTCTATCTACTCTGGTTCGGCTCCCTCTACTCCTTATTGCACAAATGCTAAGGGTCAGGGCCCCGCATGGGCTAACTCACTCTTCGAGGATAATGCCGAGTTTGGTTTGGGTATGCATGTAGGCGTTGAGAAGTTGCGTGACCGTGTTCAGGCTTATATGGAGCAGGTTATTGCAGCAGAGGCGGCTCCTGCTGAATTGAAAGCTGTAATGCAGGAGTGGATCGAGAATCGTGGCTCATCGGCGAAGTCTGCAGAGATCTCAGAGCGTCTGTTGCCTATGCTTGATGGCAATTGCGAGATCTGCCAGAAGATTCTTGAGATGAAGGATTGGCTCGTTAAGAAGTCACAGTGGATTATCGGTGGTGACGGTTGGGGCTACGACATCGGTTTCGGTGGTGTAGACCATGTGTTGGCATCAGGTATGGATGTAAATATTTTGGTGGTTGATACCGAGGTTTACTCTAACACCGGTGGTCAGTCTTCAAAGTCTACCCCCGTAGGTGCTGTCGCCAAGTTCGCATCAAGCGGTAAGCGTATCCGCAAGAAGGATTTGGGTGCTATCGCCATGACTTATGGTTATGTATATGTTGCGCAGGTATCTATCGGTGCATCACAGGCACAGTTGCTCAACGTTCTTAAGGAGGCTGAGGCTTATCCCGGTCCGTCACTCGTTATCGCTTATGCTCCCTGTATCAATCACGGTATCAAGGGCGGTATGACTCGCACCCAGACCGTAGGTAAGCAGGCTGTTGAGTGTGGTTACTGGCACTTGTGGCACTACAATCCCCAGCTCGAGGTCGAGGGTAAGAATCCTTTCGTAATGGATTCAAAGGAGCCTGATTGGTCGAAGTTCCGTGACTTCTTGATGAAGGAGGTTCGCTATACTTCTCTTCAGAAGTCATTCCCCGCAGAGGCTGAGGAACTCTTTGCTGCTGCCGAGGAGAATGCCAAGTGGCGTTACAACAGCTACCAGCGCATGGCAAAGTTGGAGTACTAATATTATATAATATATAGTATGCGAGAGCTTGTCTAACAAGTTTGATTTTTACGAGTTCACCCCCGTCAGAGTGCTTCTGATGGGGGTGATTCTCATTTTTTAAGACTTGTTAGACAGCCTCTTTTTTTTGCGTATTTATGTGAAGAAATGTGCTATTTGTTGAAAATGTGTGGTAATAATGAATATTTTTCGTATCTTTGAGAAACGATGTGTAACAAGGAAATAAGGTTATTTTGTTGTCGGCGTGCTGTTAAATCGTTGGTTTATAGCTATTAACGCCAGATGAACATAGTAATTTTTGTTTCAAAATAATTTTTACGAATATGAAAAAATTGTTATTGTTGGCTGTGGCGGCTCTGTTTGCTGTTGCGGCATCGGCTCAAGAGGCCGGAGGTTGGGCATTTGGTCCCCGTGTTGGTATCTACACAAATACAGGTGATACCGTGATAGGTGTTGGAGGTATGGCTCGTTATCGTTTCGATAGCAACTTGCGATTGGAACCCTCGATTACAGCTTTGTTGCATAACGGCTGCTCGGTGGACCTTAACTGTGATGCACACTATGTATTTGATATGGGCGTTGTACGTTTGTATCCTGCTGCGGGTCTTACAGTCAATGATATTGGTAAGTGGGCTGCCGGTGTAAACCTTGGAGGTGGTTTGGATTTTGATGTTGCCGATATTTTTGAAATGACGGCTGCAATAAAGTGGCAGGCCATGTTCGATGGTCCCCGCCCCAATCCTGTGGTAATAAGTGTGGGAGCGATGTTCAAATTCTAATTTGGCCGCCAGATATAAAAATCAAATAGCCTGCCTAACAAGCTTTTGTTAGGCAGGCTATTTTTTATTTTTAGAACTTGTTAGACAGACTTTTATTTTTGCAATATAATAATCTGTAAGCTATGTAAATAGCTGTATATTAGTGGTATATCTTATAGGTAGGTGCTGCATATTTGGAAAAATGATTTTAAAATGAAATATTTTTAGCCAAAAAGTTGGATGTTAAATTTTTTTAATATATATTTGCAATAGGTTAGTGATTAAAAATGGTAAACAGCAATAATATAGCAGCTATGGTTACGTCGATTACAATCGGCGTTGGTTGTTTGTATATTATTGTCGGTATTATCTCTTCTATTATTATCACGACGACCACAACAGCCACTACAATTACCCCTATGGGGGTGTAGTTATCTATTGCCGATGTGGGCATAATTCTGAAATGTCACAAATAGTTCTGTCAAGGTAACAGAAATCGGCCAAACGAAATCAGAAAATTAGAGTTCAATTTTGTTCACTTGCACGTAGTGTGCATGTGTGAATGGTATATATTAAATTGTAAGCAATGAACAAAGTAAGAGTTTTTGCGCCGGCTACCGTAGCAAATATGGGTTGTGGATTTGATGTTATGGGAATGACCCTTGATGGAGTGGGCGATGTTATATCTGTGGAAGTCTTGGATGGCGAGGGTATATCTATTATAAACAATAGTGGCGTAGAGCTGCCCGAAGATGTTGATAGTAATGTGGTAACCCCTGCCGTGAGAGCGTTGTTGGCGGCCTATGGCGAGTGTAAGAAAGTGCTGATTACTATCGAAAAGAAAATTGCCCCCGGTAGTGGTATCGGGTCAAGTGCCGCATCGTCGGCAGCTGCAGTATATGCTTTGAATGTGGCGCTTGGGCGACCATTTTCAGATGAAAGGCTAGTGGAGTTTGCCATGGAGGGTGAAAAACTTATCAGTGGCGGAACTCCGCATGCAGACAATGTTGGCCCGTCGCTATTGGGCGGTGTGGTGCTGTTGCGTAGCTATGAACCGCTTGATATTGTTCGTCTGCCAGTGCCTGATAATTTCTGTTGTTCGGTGGCGCATCCCGAGATTATGGTAAGTACACGTATGGCGCGAGAGGTCTTGCCCAAGGAGATTCCCTTGCGCACGGCTGTGAAGCAGTGGGGAAATGTCGCGGGTCTTGTTGCCGGATTGTCACTCAAGGATGTATATTTGGTTGGTCGAGCCATGTGTGATGTAGTCGTGGAGCCATATCGTAAACGATTTATACCGCAATTTGACGAGTTGCGTGAGAAAGTGTTGGCGGTAGGAGCGTTGGCGATGAATATTTCAGGTGCGGGACCATCAGTCTTTGCATTGTCGGCCGACATGAAAGTGGCTGAACGTGTAGGAGAAGTGATGCGTGAGCATTTTGCACAACTAGATGTGAAGTCTGATATATATGTGAGTAAGGTGTCGAATCAGGGCGCAAGAGTGTTGAATGACTAAATTTATGAGTAATGAAATTTTATAGTACACGAGATAAATCGCATCTACATCGTTTGCCACTTACAGAGGCGGCCTTTGCGGGACTTGCTGCAGATGGCGGGCTATTTATGCCTGAGCGTATTCCGCTGGTTGATATGAAGCGAGTTGAGAAGCTGGCCGAGTGTTCGTATGCCGAGATGGCGTCGTATCTGGCGCAACAACTTTTTGATGACGTGCCGGCGGATGTTGTCAAGCAAGTTGTGCATGAGGCTTATGATTTCCCAATCGTCATGAATCATTTGGGTGATAATTTCTATAATCTAGAATTGTTTCATGGGCCTACTTTTGCATTTAAGGATTTTGGGGCTCGTTTCATGGGGCGTATGCTTAATCATTTGTGCGGTGAAGAGCCTTTGACGATACTTACTGCCACATCGGGCGATACTGGCAGTGCCGTTGCTCATGGTTTTTATGGAGTAGAGGGTGTGCGTGTGGTGATTTTATATCCCGATGGTAAGGTTAGTCCATTACAAGAGGCGCAGATGACAACACTTGGTGGTAATATCTTTCCGCTTAAAGTACGTGGCAATTTTGATGATTGCCAGCGTATGGTTAAATCAGTATTTCGTAACCAATCTTTACGTGGACGTATTCGTCTTACATCTGCCAATTCAATAAATTTGTTGCGATGGATTCCACAATCATTTTATTACTTCTATGGTTATTGCATTTGGTCTTATATGACTGGTAGGGATTTTCCCGAAGTGGTTGTTCCGAGTGGTAATTATGGAAATCTTACAGCAGGAATGTTGGCCCGCAGAATGGGTTTGCCGCTTAAAGGTTTTGTGGCTGCATCAAATGCAAATGATGTAGTGCCGGAATTCTTACAAACCGAACAATACCATCCGCGTGCATCGGTACATACATTAGCCAATGCCATGGATGTTGGTGATCCGAGTAATTTTGAACGTATGATGACATTGTGTGGAAACAATGTAAAGGCGTTGCAGACTGAAGTGCGTGGATTTTCGTGTGATGATAAACAAATAGCGGAGTCCATGGCTGAGATATATAATAAATACGATTATGTGTCGGATCCGCATAGTGCGATTGGTTATTTAGCATCCAAGCAATTAGATGTGGATGGGTTTTATCTTTCAACAGCACATGCTGCAAAATTTGGTGAGGTTGTCAAAAATTCACTCGGAATTCAGCCACAGCTCCCAGATGTGTTGCATGAAAGTATGTTGAAATCGCGTGGTTTTGACATTATCGAGGCCAATGAGTCTGTGTTGGAGGATTTTTTGTTGAAAATGTGAGTTTTTATATGTCATAGAGTCGCGAAATGAGGCTCTATGACTTTTTTATTCAGAAAGTTATAAATTATTTTCAGGGATGTTGTTATATATGAAAAATATTTACTATCTTTGCGCACCCGTAAATATGCGGGAATAGGATTACAAAACAAGTTATTAACTTAAACGTAAAAGATGGATTCAAGAAGTTACAAAACTATCTCGTTGAACGCCGCTACTGTTCAGAAAGAGTGGGTGGTTATCGACGCTACCAACGAGGTATTGGGACGTCTTGCTTCGCAGGTTGCAAAAATCCTGCGCGGTAAGAACAAGCCTGGCTACACTCCTCACGTTGATTGCGGTGATTATGTTATCGTTATCAACGCCGATAAGGTGAAGCTTACAGGCGCAAAGATGACCGACAAGGTCTATGTACGTCACACCGGCTATCCCGGTGGCCAGCGTTTTGCTACTCCTGCGGACTATTTGGCAAAGAAGCCTGAGTTCGTAATTGAGCACGCTGTAAAGGGTATGCTCCCCAAGACTCGTCTGGGTGTTGCTATCCTAAAGAATTTGAAGGTTTATGCTGGCGCAGAGCATCCTCACGCAGCACAAAACCCCAAGGAAATTAAGTTAAACGAGATTAAGTAAACAGTATGGAAGTTGTAAACACCGTAGGTCGCCGTAAGGCAGCTGTGGCTCGCGTATTCGTGAAGCCGGGTAATGGTCAGATTACAATCAACCAGCGCGCTCTCGACGTTTATTTCCCCTTGAACATTCTTCAGTATGAGGTTAAGCAGCCTTTGTTGGTTACTAACACTTTGGAGAATTATGATGTAACCATCAATTTGGTTGGTGGTGGTATCAAGGGTCAGGCCGAGGCCGCTCGTATGGGTATTGCACGTGCGTTGTGTGAAATCGACGCTGAGCACCGTTCAATTTTGAAGAAGAACGGTTTCCTCACTCGCGATTCTCGTGAGGTTGAGCGTAAGAAGCCCGGACAGCCCGGAGCACGTCGTAAGTTCCAGTTCAGTAAGCGTTAATCCTTACACGACCGAATTTCGGCAAGCACGACGAGGGTTAAAAATTCGAAAGACTGCTACGTATTTATTATATATAGGTATTACTTACGGGTTGCCCCGTCGCGGAAAATCTCCCGGATTGGCAAGGCCACTACCTTGGGGGATTGAAGTAAAGAGAAATTAAAATTTAAAGAAAAAATTAAAATGTCACGCACAGATTTTAATACATTATTGGATGCAGGCGTTCACTTCGGTCACTTGAAGCGTAAGTGGAATCCTAAAATGGCTCCCTATATCTTCATGGAGAAGAACGGCATCCACATCATCGATCTTCACAAGACAGTTGTAAAGCTCGATGAGGCTGCAGCAGCACTTAAGCAGATTGCAAAGAGCGGTCGCCGTGTGTTGTTTGTAGCAACAAAGAAACAAGCAAAGGATATTGTTGCCGAAAAGGTAGCTCCCGTTGGTATGCCTTACGTTACAGAGCGTTGGGCCGGCGGTATGCTTACCAACTTCCCCACCATACGTAAAGCCGTTAAGAAGATGGCCACCATCGATAAGATGTTGGGCGACGGCACTTTTGATAATTTCTCAAAGCGTGAGAAACTCCAGATTGAGCGTCAGCGTGCTAAGTTGGAGAAGAACCTTGGTTCTATCTCAGATCTTACTCGTCTTCCTGCTGCTCTGTTCGTTATCGACGTACAGAAGGAGGCAAACGCCGTTAAGGAGGCTAAGCGTTTGAGCATCCCTGTATTTGCCATGGTTGATACTTGTTGTGATCCTACCGACATCGATTACGTAATTCCGGCAAATGATGATGCTGCAAAGTCAATCGCTACTATCCTTGACGTAGTTTGCACTGCAATTGCAGAGGGAACAGAGGAGCGCAAGCTCGAGAAGGAGAAGGAAGCACAGGAGGCAGAGGCTGCTGCTCCTGCAAAGAAGGAGGCTAAACCCCGCATCAAGAAGGCTGTTAAGGCTGCTGTAGATGCTGAGGAGGCTACCGTTGCAGAGGTTGTTGCTGCCACCGAGCAGAAGGCTGAGTAAGCTCCGAAATTAGAGAAGTTATTAACACATTAAACAAAAAACTATTATGGAAATCAAAGCAGCAGATGTAATGAAGCTCCGCAAGATGACGGGTGCAGGTATGATGGACTGCAAGAAGGCTCTCATCGAGGCAGAGGGTGATTACGAGCGCGCAAAGGATATTATCCGTGAGAAGGGTAAACTCGTTGTTAGCAAGCGTGCAGACCGTAGCGCATCAGAGGGTGTTGTTGTAACCAAGATCGTAGGCCAGAAGGCTTATTTGTTGTGTCTTGCTTGCGAGACTGACTTCGTAGCACAGAACTCAGAGTTCTCAGCTTCAGCTAACGCAATTCTTGATATCGCTGTTGCAAACGATGCAGCTGATGTAGAGGCTTTGAAGGCTATCAAGAATGCCGAGGGTATCACCGTAGAGGAGATGGTAACCGAGAAGTCTGGTCAGACAGGCGAGAAGGTTGAGTTGGCTTACTATGGCCGTATCGAGGCTCCCTATTGCAACGCTTACGTTCACTTCAACAAGAAGCTCGGTACTATCCTTGGCTTTAACAAGGAGGTTTCTGAGGAGGTTGCTCACACCATCGCTATGCAGGCTACAGCTATGGCTCCTATCTCTATCGATGAGAATGACTGCCCCGCAGAGGTTGTTGAGAAGGAGAAGGCTATCGCTCTTGAGATGATGAAGCAGGATCCCAAGAACGCTAACAAGCCCGAGGCTATCTTGGCAAAGATCGCAGAGGGTAAGATGCGTAAGTTCTTCGAGGAGAATACTCTGTTGAATCAGGCTCTCGTTGGCGAGAAGATCTCTATCCGCGAGTACTTGCAGCAGGCTGATAAGGAGGCTAATGTTATCGCTTACAAGCGTTTCGCTTTGGAGGCATAATTGGTCAAGTATCATAAATAAAGAGCCTGTCTAACGCAATGTTAGGCAGGCTCTTTTTATTTATTCAACATATAACACAAGTCCTTTCAGATACTCCCCTTCGGGGTGATAGATGTTTATCGGGTGGTCGGCGGGTTGAGTCAATTGATGCAGTATTCTGACTTTGCGTCCTGCTATTGCTGCTGCCGAGAAGACGGTGGTTCGGAACAGCTCTTTTGAGACGGCTTGTGAGCAGGAGAATGTGAAGAGTATTCCTCCACTTTTGATCTGTGACAGCGCTCTGGCATTTATGCGCTTATATCCCTGCATGGCGTTGCCCAGCACTTTGTGATGTTTGGCAAATGCAGGTGGATCGAGAATTATCAGGTCGTATTTGTTGCCAATTTGCTTGATATACTCCACTGCATCGGCAGCTACAGCCGAGTGTTTAACCGTATCACCAAAGTTGAGCCTCATATTCTCCTCGGCAAGTTTTACGGCTCGCTCCGAAGCATCCACCGAGCAGACTTCGACAGCTCCGCCCGAGGCGGCATATACCGAGAAGCCGCCTGTATAGCAGAATGTATTTAGTACTGTGCGCCCTTTCGAGTAGTGTTTTACCAATTCGCGATTCTGGCGCTGGTCAAGGAAAAAACCTGTTTTTTGACCCTCTTCCCAGTTTACCATGAATTTCTCGCCATTCTCTAATACTACATGTGATTTCTTGTCTGAATGTCCCCAGATATAGCCGTCAACAGCGTTCAGTCCGGCCTTAAACGGTACCGTCTGTGAGCTTTTGTCGTAGATGGCAGTTAGTTGTTCACCATAAACGGCACGCAGCGCATCGGCTATGGCATGACGTGAGCGATACATACCAACCGAGTGGCACTGTATTACCGCCGTACTGTCGTATATGTCAATTACGAGTCCCGGTAGAGAGTCGCCCTCGCCATGTATAAGTCGATAACAATTGGTATCGGCATTATCTGTCAGACCCAGTGTCTCTCTTACGTCGTAGGCAACAGCAATTCTCTTCTGCCACCATTTGGCGTCAATCTCTTCGCTTTGCTCGAAGCTAAGGACTCTGACAGCTATGGAGCCGATTTGGTAGTGGCCTCGGGCAATGAAATTGCCCGATTTTGTGTAGACATCTACAATTTCTCCCTCGGTTAGCTCTTTGCCCTCGAATTTTACTTGTTCGATGGCCCCCGAGAATATCCATGGGTGGCGACGCATAAGAGACTCCTCTTTGCCGTGACGAAGATAAATTTGTGCCCTCATTGTTATAATTGTTATTTTTTGCTCTCGGTTTGTTTTTGCTGCGTTGTGTGACGTGTCGGACGATGTGTCTCCTTGCGGGGTGTCATTCTCCTTTTTAGGTTCACACGCTCTGTTGGCTCGGCGGCATATGGTTTTATCTCTACTTTGGGGTTGGTTGGCTCGGCAGCCATCAACGCCTCATATAAGGTTATGCAGACCCATGCATCAGTCGCAGCATACATTTGCTGTTGTGGAGTCAGCGAATATGCCTCCCAATTGCTCAGGCGTTGCGCCTTCGACACCCTGTGTCCAAGCACAATTGCGGCAAGTTTGCGCAGGCTCTTCTCCTCAATGCCCCAGCGTGGAGCTATCTGTTGAAGATCGATGAATCCGCGCTCTTTGAAGTTGCGTAACACATGCAGTGAGCGGATATCACCAGCCACATCGGCACCAATCTTTATGATTTTCGGATTACTTAATATCTTGAGTATAGAGTTGTGTAGTTTGGTGCGGCAAAGGCGTATTAAATAACATCTGTCATGTGTTGAAAGTTGCAGTAGGGCAACCTTATTTGTTACACCGGCCTTGAATGATGGGCGTGTTTCGGTGTCAAATCCAATGATTTTCTGTGATGCGAGATCTCGACATGCCCTCTCTATCTGTTCTTCGCGGTCGATGACCATAATCTCGCCGTCGAAGTGTGCAGAGGGGAGTGCTGATGTCTGCTCGTTTGATATGGTGGGTTGAAAACTCATTGGCTCAAATTTCGAGCCGTAAAGTTACTCAATAATTATGAGTTTACCATCTGTTGTGGCGGAAATTTTACCCTCCGCCTTCATCTTCTCTATCGTCAACGATACTGTTTGTGTGTCGGTTTTTATTTGGCGACATATCTCGCGGGCTGTCAAAGGCTCGCTCTGCAATAGTTTAAGCACCATTTCTTGAATATTTTCCGCTTGTTTTGAGGTGTTACGACGCTTCTCAAGGCAGATGTCGCACACGCCGCAGGGGGTGGCATCCTTGTCGCCAAAATAACGCTGCATGACAATGCTGCGGCACTCGCTCTCGTTCTCGGCATATTGCAACATGTGGTCGAAACGCTGGCTGGTGAGTTGCTTGCGATGTAGGTAGGTGTCGGGAGATATGTATAAATCTTTTGTCGGCAGGCGTTCCTCGTCAAAAAATATCATGGGCGAGGTGTTGGATGGTATGTATCTGATAATTCTAATCTGCCACATACGTTTCAGCAACTCCTTAATGTGGGCAACGGTATAGCCACTCAACGTCGCCAGCTCCTGCTCGTCAATAGCACGAAACTCTGAAAATACACCATTATACTTACGAAGGATAATACGTATAATATGGTCGAGGTCGTTTCTGTCAACCCTTATCTTATAGAGGTCATCGCGGCTGACGCAGAACATTATGCGTGCAGGGTTCTCCATCTCCTCGGTGAGTGTCATGTAGCCATTTTGCTGCAATAGCTGCATGGCAGCCTTTACTTTGCCCCCGAATATACGTTCTCTGGCGCAAAAATCATGAATGTTGAATATATACGAAGCGTATAGGCCATCCCCAATAGCCACTTGCAGATAGTCGCACACCTTTTCGTATATCATTTTCACCTCATCAAGGGGCGGAAATTCACTGTTGAATCGCTTTACAACCCTCTCTTTGTCGTCGGATGCAACCAATAGCACGGCGTAGCTGCGTTTGCCGTCGCGTCCGGCACGACCGGCTTCCTGATAGTAGCTTTCGAGCGAATCACACATCGAATAGTGAACAACGAATCTAACATCGGCTTTGTCGATACCCATCCCGAATGCATTGGTGGCAACCATTATACGATTTTTGCCCGATGTCCACTCCTCTTGGCGCATGGCACGCTCGGCATGCGGCAGTCCTGCATGGTAGTATGAGGCCGAAATGCCCTGCTGTTGTAGTATCTCGGCAAGTTGCTCGCACCCTTCGCGAGAGCGCATGTAGATTATACCCGAACCATCGACATTGTTTATTACACGCAGTAATTGTTCGTTCTTGTCGTCGGTGTGACGTACGGCGTATGATAAGTTTGGTCGAGAAAAGCTGCTTCGTATTATGTTGGGTTGTTCAAAATGCAGTTGCTTCATTATGTCGTCAGCCACCAATTCTGTCGCTGAGGCTGTTAATGCCAGCAGGGGAGTGTCGGGCAACATCTGCCTTATCTCGGCTATGCGTAGATATGAGGGACGAAAATCGTAACCCCATTGTGAGATACAGTGAGCCTCGTCAACGGCGATAAGTGCGACATTCATTCGCTGAACACGCAGACGGAAAACTTCGGTGGCAAGTCGCTCCGGCGAGACGTATAAAAATTTCGTGTCGCCATAAACGCAGTTGTCAAGCGCTATGTCGATTTGGGTGAATGACATTCCAGAATGTACTGCAACGGCTGAAATGCCAATATTGCGCAATCTGTCTACCTGATCTTTCATCAGTGCGATGAGGGGTGTTATCACAATACACAACCCATCCGTGGCCATAGCCGGCACCTGATAGGTGAGTGATTTGCCGCCACCGGTGGGCATTAAAGCGAGTGTATCACGTCTTGCTACAAGGCTTTTGATAACGTCATATTGCCCGGGTCGAAAAGTAGTGTAGCCCCAATATTTCTTCAATACTGAGTAAAGCAGGCTCTCGTCTATGGTGTTTGACTTTGTCATGTTTGCAAAATTACAAAAAAAAGGTGTTGTTGCCATTTTTTTTATTATATTTGTACCGGAATAGTAGTTATTTAAGGCAATGAAAATTAAGCAGGAATACTCAATACGAAATATCGCTGGCGAGAATGTTGTTGTTCTGCACGGAAGTTATGGGGTCAACAAAACCCGTATTGTGGGATTCAATCAGAGCGCCCTTGATTTATGGGAGGCTCTCTTTGGCAGTGATTTTAGTATTGAAGATGCGGCTGCTGTGCTTGTAAATAAATACGAAATAGACTCCGAGACTGCTTGCCGCGATGCGCAGCAGTGGGTTGACACCCTTAAGGATTGTGGATTATTGGATGAGTAGCTAATGATGGACGGTGGATTAAGAACTTTTGCATCGGCTGTGATGTTGCTGCTATACATTTCGATGTTGGCAGCAGGTAGTGTCATTTCGCTCACTTGCGAGTGTGAACACCATCATCATGCCGATATCCACACCTCATTTGCTCATGTTCACCAATGCACTCACTCCTGTCATGAAGAGTGCGCGGGTGTGCAAATTACAGATCATCATTGCTGTAATCATGACCATTCCAATCAGGTGGAACTTTATACCCAACCGCGTATTACCGACGACGAGACCATTATGCGCCACTCTATGGTGCTTGCATTTGTTGCTCAGGAGTTGCTGTATGGTGTGGTTGATGAGGTCATTCTAAATAACGAGTATCGGCAACTTATCTTGCCTCTACTTGCGGACGGTTACGTCCGATGCAGTTCGTTGCGCGCTCCTCCGGCGTTAGTATAATATCTGTTATGTGAAGAGTTTGAAACTCTTTATGTCGTATTATATTAACGAACTGAGTAAATTATGAAAATCAAAAACATTTTACTTCTTAATGCAATTCTATTTTTGGGCTTTGCTGCAAACGCCCAGAATGTGAAGGGTGTGGTGTCGGCAGCCGAAGGTGACGAACCTTTAATCGGTGCGTCGGTATATTGGCTTAACACCTCAATTGGCGTGGCTACCGATATCAATGGTGCGTATGAACTATATCGCGTCAAGGGCTACGATAAACTTGTTGCCACATATGTAGGCTATAAAAATGACACTATTCAGGTCGCTGCCGGTGTCAGTGAGGTGAATTTTAAACTTAAGAGCGATACCGAAATCGAGGAGGTTGTTGTTCAGAGCAATCTAGGTAATTATATCAAGCGTGACGGAGTGCTGAAGGGCGAAACCATATCGTTTGCCGGCCTTTGTAAGATGGCATGCTGTAACCTTGCCGAGAGCTTCGAAAATTCTGCATCGGTAACAGTAGGTTATAGCGATGCTATTTCTGGCGCGCGTCAAATCAAGATGCTTGGCCTTACGGGTACTTATACCCAGATTCTCGATGAAAATCGCCCTATTATGCGTGGTTTGAGTGCCCCATATGGGTTGAACTATACTCCGGGAATGTGGCTTAATTCTATACAAGTTTCAAAGGGAGTTTCATCTGTAACGGCCGGCCATGAGGCCATTACGGGCCAGATCAATATGGAGCATCGCAAACCGACCGACGAGGAGCGTTTGTTCCTGAACCTCTATTTCGATAGTGAATTACGTCCCGAGATCAACTTGTCGTCGGCAATACCCCTCACACCCGACAAGAGTTTGTCGACTGTTATTTTGGCGCATGGTTCATTGGATACTCATGCCCATGATCGTAATAAAGATTCATTCCGCGACCTTCCTCAAACGCAGCAGATAAACATCGCCAATAAGTGGTTGTGGCAGACTGCCGGTGGTACGCAGGTGCGTTGGGGCTGGAAATATGTTAACGAGAATCGTTTGGGTGGTCAGGTCGATTATAAGAAGTCGATGCGTGAGGATATGGAGCAGAGCCTTTCGATGTATGGCTCGCATATGAACAACAATGGCGTGAATGCCTATTTTAAGCTGGGAACGCCCGTTGGTGCAGCTGTGTTTGATTCCGAGACCGAGGAGGAGTATCGCTCGAATATTGCTTTTGTTGCCGATTATAACTATTTCCGCGAAGATGCCTATTTCGGCTTGAACGATTACGATGGTCACGATAGCGCATGGTGGCTGAATCTTATGTATGCACACTATTTCTCGACTCGTTCATCAATGATTTTTGGCGCCTCGGCTTCAATATCCAACGGCAATGAAGATATTATGAACAATATCATCGAGGCGCATCCCACCACAAGCGCGGCTCCCGATCCCAAGAATCGCTGGAGTAGCTTTACAAATAATCGCATGCGTTATTTCGAGCCGGGTGTATATGCCGAGTATACCTATAACCTGCCTGAGAAGTTCTCGCTGGTTCTGGGCCTGCGTGGAGATTGGTTGGGTGCCGAGAATCGTGCCGGTAAAACTGCCGATGCCCAATCAAATATGTTACATTATACCCCCAAAGAGTATTTTGCATTGACGCCCCGTTCGCATATGCGCTGGAATATCACTCCGTCTACTGTTTTACGTGCTTCGGTGGGACTGGGTTATCGCCGCGCAAGCATTATAACCGATAACGTGTGGATGTTGGCAACGGGTCGCAAGGCATTGGTTGGAGATTTGAATGATGATGTCGAAAAAGCGCTCACTGCCGGAGGTAGCCTCACGCAATATATTAAATTGGGTGGTTACGATGATGCAACTTTGAGCTTCGATTATTTCCGCACACAACTTTACAACACGGTTCTTGCCGATCAGGAGTTGGGTCACGCTGGCGGTACTCCAGATGATGAGATTTGGATCTACAATACCGATGGCCGTTCATTTACCGATACCTATCAAGTCGATTTTCAGTGGACACCCGTTCAGGGCCTCGATATTTTTGCCACCTATCGCTATACCAATGCCAAGGTGAGCCTTATGCGTGACGGTGTGGCACATCTTGTCGAGCGTCCGCTCACAAGCCGCTATAAGACCTTGCTGAATGTCCAATATGCTACCCCGTATCGTCGTTGGGTGTTTGATGTTACAGCCCAATATAACGGCCCGATGCGCCGCCCATCGCTTGATGGCGATATTACTCGTGCCGATATGTCGCCTGCCTATCCGATGTTCTATGCTCAAGTGAGCCACAAGGTGCGTGATGTCGAGATATATGTAGGTTGCGAGAATATTGCCAACTATATGCAGAAAGACCCTATTCTCAACCCTGCAAACCCATTCTCGCCGGCATTTAACTCGTCGAGCGTGTGGGGCCCGCTGATGGGACGAAAATTCTATATCGGATTGCGATATAACCTTTATTAACAGAAAAATATTAACACACAAAAACCAATAAACTATGAAAAAGATTGTAATGATTTGCCTATTGGCAGTAATGGGATTCGGTCTCTCTGACGCTATGGCACAGAAGAAGAATGCAGCGTTGAAAACAACTGTTTTTATCACAGATGTTGATTGCGAGAATTGTGCAAAGAAGATTGATAATTCGCTTCCTTTCCAGAAGGGTGTCAAGGAGGTGAAGGTAGATGTTCCGTCAAAGACTGTGACTGTCACCTATGATGCAACCAAGTCGAGCGATGCTGCTATTATCAAGGCTTTGAAAAAGGTTAAGATAAATGCAGAGGTCGCTCCTGCGAAGAAATAAACCTCTTGAGTAAAGCAAGCCCCGACTGTGAAAAGGTCGGGGCTTTTTTGTCGTAATTTATTTGATTTTGCGAATGCGTATTCGATGGCGAATATAGCTGTCGGCGAGTAGCAATGATAGCATGAGAATGGCTGTCCATCCCCATGTGGAGATGGCTTCGGCCAAATAATCCAACTCCAATGATGGTATCTCAAATTGCGGACGATAGTCGAATATTTTGTTAAAATCAAATGTGAAATATTTCGAGGTGACATATCCGCCTGCGCCAAGGAATGCCGTTATTAATACGATATACATCAGCCACATTCCGACCTCGGCCAATATCTCTCTCTGGCGGGCCCGCATGTCGATTCTTGCCATCACCTTGTTGTTGAAGTCGGATGGCAGTTGTGGTACGTGAGTGCGCCCTAAAGCTCTATTTATCATGTTATTCTCTTTCATCGGAGTATTGTGTTATGAGTATATACAATTTTTTTCTAATTCGATGCAGGCGCACCTTTACATTTCCCTCGCTGTAACCTAAAATCACTGCACACTCTGATATTGGCCTCTCCTCATAGTAAAAGAGTGTGATTAGGGCTCGTTCCTCGACGTCAAGTTGTCCGATTGCCTTTTGCAGAGCCTCTATCGAGTGGCCTGTTGTTCCCTGCTCCATCTCATCTAATGCCGAGTCGGAGACCTGCCTGAGCCGGCGTTCGTCAATCTCAATTGTCTTCTGCCGTTTTCTTCGCCCATGAGATATTGCACTGTTGTAGGCTATGCGGTAGAGCCATGTCGAGAATGTGCTGCGCCATCGAAAGTAGGGTAGTTGCTCGTATGCCTTTATAAATATATCCTGCGTCAGCTCTTCGCTATCCTCTGCCGAGCCTACTATGCGTACAACGAGGGCATACACCGCTTGGGCGTAATGCTCCATCACTTTGGAGAAAAGTTCGCTCTCTCCACCGATGATTCTCTCTAAAAGTTCTTTCTCGTTGTTTAGCATAGTTACCCTTTAGACGCAAAGTTCGCAAAAAGGTTACACATTGCCATGAAAAATTATTTTTATTTTTTTCAATAAAATTTGTAACCTTTTCTTGTGTTGTGCGTCTAAAAGGGCAAAGAGTCTCGATTGGAGCAGAAAATTAGTGTTTAACAAATAAAAATTAAGAGTTATGTTTGATGAATTTTTTGTATTTGCATGTTTTATTGGTATTGCTTTCTTTTTCTACAAGTGGTTTGAGCTCCTAATCCTTAAGAAGGAGCGTATGGAGGCGTTGTCACGTTTGGAGGGCGATAATCTGTTGGAGTATACCAAGCGTATGCCCATCGGATTGGGTGGCGGAGCTTCGGTGGCACAGCAAAAGCCTTCTCATCCTGCGGCATGGCCGTTGCGCTGGGGACTGTTGCTGTTGGGTATCGGTCTGGGATTTTTCTTTGGATGGGTTGCGGTTATCAATCAGGAACTTAATTTTAATGACAAGGAACTTGTTTGTGGAGCTTTGGTTTTAGTCGGTGGTGGCCTTGGCTTGATAATCGCCTTTATCGTGGAGCATATCCTATATCAGAAAGATGAGTAATCCTCATGAAAAAAACGTAAGCCGGAACTGTGTCAATCAGCTCCGGCTTATTTTCTTTTGCAGTAGGCGATTATTCCATCGGGAATACTCGCACATCGGTAACACCCTCCAGCTCTTTGCAGAGTCGTTCGATGTCGGTCTTCTCCTCCACCTCACCGTAGTGGATAGGGTAGAAAATCTTTGGTTTCAGAACCTTGATAGCCTCTACTGCCTGGTCGACTGTCATGGTGTAGGGCTGATTTACGGGGAGGCAAGCAACGTCAATATCCTTTAATGCCAGCATCTCGGGTGTCGGCTCGGTGTCACCCGGGATATATATGCGCAATTTGTTGTCGATGGTCAGCACATAGCCGCAATCTTCGCGGGCTTTTGGATGAAAATCGGTGTGCCCCTCGGTGGTGTTGTATGCAGCAACGGCCTCTATATGAATTTTGTCAAATGCCACAGCCTTCATGCCCGGGGTCATCAATACACACTCGCCTTCAAATACCTCGGCTGAGGTCTTGTCGCATACGATTATGCTGTCACGTGTTGTAATATCGTCAATCGCAGCACGGTCAAGATGGTCGTAGTGTGAATGTGTCACTAGCACCAAATCGGCCTTTGGTAACTGTGAATATTTCGCATACCCTGTAACGGGGTCGGTGTATATGATTTTATCACCGACGGTTATCGATAGTGATGCGTGTTTGAAGAATGTGAAGATGACTTTGTCGTCATCGCCATAAACCACCTCATCGGTGGGGTATTGGGGCTTTTTGCCTCCGCCGAATATTGAAAAAAGTGACATATTTTTAATCTGTTTTAAGGTTTTCTTTTGTGGGACATATCGTTCATGGCTTGCGATCGGTTGCATTTGCTTGCAAACGTTTGCCGATAGTCATAAGACAAAGATATCAAATAGAATCGATATTTTCAAATTGTGGGCCTTCGTTGTTGAAATTGTTAATAAAAAGGGGAGATTTTTTTTGCGAGGTCGTTCAAAAAAGAGTAAATTTGCAAGATTGAATATTTATCGTCTAAAAAACTCTATTATGCTGACAATTTTATACTATATCTTCACCCTTTTGCAGGTGTCGGTTTTGTTTGTGTTATCAATTATTGTGTTGGCTGTGACCTATCCGTTTGACAAGAGTCGCCGTTGGGTACACGAGTGCTCTCGTTGGATATGCGGATTGCTGTATGGTGTGCCTCCGTTTATTCGTCGCACCATTGACGGTGTGGAGAATATCGACAAGAATAAAGCCTACGTCATGGTGCTGAACCACAATTCCGGATTCGATATTTTTGCAGCGTATAAAATTCCTCTGAACTTCCGTTGGGTGTCAAAGCGTGAGGTTTTCCGTGTGCCGTTCATGGGCCCGCTGCTCACAATTCACGGCGATATACCTATCGAGCGTGGTAACGCTTCCGAGGCTATGGCCAAGATGCTTCGTTTGGGTAAACTGTGGCTCAGCCGTGGTGTGAGTGTGGCAATTTTCCCTGAAGGAACCCGTTCGAAAACAGGTCAGATAAACCGATTCAAGGCCGGTGCTTTTAATCTGGCAAAGGAGGCCGAGGTGGAGATTCTTCCAATTGTAATGACCGGTACAAACGAGTTCTTCCGCAAGGGCTGGTTGGTGAATTGGCGTAACCGCGTAGGTATCAGAGTTCTTCCTCCCGTGCCTGTGGAGCAGATTCGAGCCATGGAGGTTAAGGAGTTGATGCAGCAAACTCAGGAGCGCATGGTTGAGGCTCTGACCCAACTTCGCGATGAGATTAAGGCCGAAAAGCAAAAATAATTTTCCGATAAGATTTTAAGTGACAGAAAATGACACTTTGCCACGGTAGTTTTGTGGTGTAGAAATGAAAGTATTGCGAATATGGCAAATGAGATAAAGAATAAAACTAATGTTGCGGCTTATGGTGATGATGCGATAAAGACTTTGTCGCCTCGCGAGCATCTGCGTCTGCGTCCGGGTATGTATATCGGAAAGTTGGGTGATGGCTCGCAGGTCGACGATGGTATTTATGTGCTTATCAAAGAGACTGTCGATAACTCTATCGACGAGTTTATCATGGGCGCGGGCGATAAAATCGAGATTACCATCGAGGACAATGTGGTCACTGTGCGCGACTATGGTCGAGGTATCCCCTTGAAAATGCTGTCGGCTGCTGTCAGCCAGATGAATACCGGTGGTAAGTATGATGGCGATGCGTTCAAAAAGACCGTTGGTCTGAATGGTGTCGGCGTGAAGGCTGTGAATATGCTGTCAAGCGAGTTTACGGCTCGCTCTGTGCGTGATGGCGAGGCCCATACCGTAATCTTTGCGCAGGGCCTTGAGCAGTCCGACCGCTGGGAGAGTGGCGTTGCAGAGCGTAACGGTACCATGATTCAGTTCCGTGTTGATGAGGAGATTTTCGGTAAGTATAGCTATAATATGGACTATGTCGAGCAGATGGTGCGTAACTACACCTATCTGAACCTCGGCTTGAAGATTATACTTAACGGTCAGGAGTTCGTGTCGAAGAATGGTCTACTTGATTTGGTGAACGATAATCTTTCGGAAGAGCCCCTTTACCCGCCAATATATCTCTCGGGTAACGATATCGATGTGGTTATTACCCATGGTGAGGGTTATGGCGAGAGCTATTATTCATTTGTCAATGGTCAGTATACCCCGCAGGGCGGAACACATCAGGCCGCTTTCCGTGCGTCGGTAGCCAAGGTGGTTAAGGAGTTTTTCAAAAAGGATTACGACCCTTCGGATGTGCGAACATCAATGATTGCTGCCGTATCGGTCAGAATGAACGACCCCGTGTTTGAGTCACAGACCAAAATCCGCCTCGGCTCGAAGGAGATTGCTCCGGGGGTGTCGATGCAGCAGTTTGTAGGCGATTTCCTCGCAGAGAATCTCGATAATTACCTGCACAAGAATCCTGAAACGGTTCAGGTGTTGCAGAAGAAGATTAACGAAAACGAAAAGGCTCGCAAGGCTATCTCGGGCTTTCAGAAAAAGGCTCGTGAGACCGCCAAGAAGGTGGCTGTAAACAATCGTAAGTTGCGTGATTGTAAGGTGCATCTTACCGACAGCAAAAACGAGTTGGCCGAGAAGACCATGATTTTCATTACCGAGGGTTTGTCGGCTATGGGACCTATAACAGCCAGTCGCGATGCCATGACGCAGGCGGTCTTCTGCTTGCGCGGTAAGCCGAAAAACTGTTATGGCCTTACCAAACGGCTCGTCTACGAGAATGATGAGTTCAATTTGTTGCAGTCGGCACTGAATATCGAGGATGGACTGGAGAATCTGCGTTACAATAAGGTGATTATCGCAACCGATGCCGATGTTGATGGTATGCATATCCGCCTGCTTATGACCAGCTTCTTCTTGCAGTTCTACCCCGAACTTATCCGCAGCGGCCACCTTTACATTTTGCAGACGCCACTGTTCCGCGTGCAGAACAAGAAAGAGAATTTCTATTGTTATTCGGAGGAGGAGCGTCAACGCGCTATCAAGAAGTGCGGTGCTACTGCCGAGATTACCCGCTTTAAGGGTTTGGGTGAGATCAATGCCGACGAGTTCAAGGAACTTATTGGCGAGAATATCCGTTTGGATAAAGTTCGACTTACCAAGGATGATCCTATCAGCGATTTGCTGGAGTTCTATATGGGTACCAATACCTTCGAGCGCCAGAACTTTATCGTGAACAACCTTCGCATCGAAGAGGATATTTACGATGAGCCTATTGCATAATTTACTAACCGGAAACAAATAAATCTACCATAGATGGCAGACGAAAAATATATATTGGAGCAGCAGGATGTTGACCCTATCGACGACCAAGTGATGGCCGCCGATGAGGTGCAACCTGCCGAGCAGGGTAAATTTGACCGACTCTTTGGCGATGAGGGTAACCTGAAAAAACTTACGGGCATGTATCAGAATTGGTTTCTCGATTACGCCTCGTATGTTATTTTGGAGCGTGCCGTGCCACATCTCGATGATGGCCTTAAACCTGTGCAACGCCGTATCCTTCACACCATGAAGTGTTGTGATGATGGTCGTCGTAATAAGGTGCAGAATATCGTGGGCCAGGTGATGGCGTATCACCCCCATGGTGATGCGTCAATCAAGGATGCTTTGGTGCAGCTGGGTCAGAAAGAGTTGCTTATTGATACCCAAGGTAACTGGGGTAATATTCTCACAGGCGACGAGGCTGCTGCAGGTCGTTATATCGAGGCACGCCTTTCGAAATTTGCTTTGGATGTGGTCTATAACAAGAAGACCACCGAGTGGATGCGCTCGTATGATGGCCGCAACGAAGAACCCGTTACATTGCCTGTTAAATTCCCGCTTCTGTTGGCGCAGGGTACCGAGGGTATTGCTGTCGGTTTGGCTTCAAAGATTCTGCCCCACAACTTCAATGAGTTGATATCGGCTTGTATCGCCCATTTGAAAGGTGAGGATTTTCAGCTTTTGCCCGACTTCCCCACGGGTGGATTGATGGATGCCAGCCGTTATAACGACGGTTTGAGAGGCGGAGCTGTGAAAGTTCGTGCCCGCATATCAAAAGTCGATAAGCGCACGCTTGTTATTACCGAGATTCCTTTCTCGACAACCTCTGAAAGTATCAAGGACTCTATCATCAAGGCTATCGAGAAGGGTAAAATCAAGGCCAAGAAGGTGGATGATCTTACAGCCGATAAGGTCGAGATTGTTGTGCATGTGGCCAACGACGAATCGAGCGATAAAACCATCGATGCTTTGTACGCTTTCACTTTGTGCGAGGTCTCTATATCGCCCAATGCTTGTGTGATTGTTGATGACAAACCATGTTTCATGGGTGTCAAGGATATCTTGCGCCACTCGGCCGATCGTACCAAATTTTTGTTGGGTAGGGAGCTGGAAATTCGTTTGGGCGAGTTGAACGAGGCATGGCATGCCGCGTCGCTCGAGCGCATATTTATCGAGAATAAACTCTATCAACTTATCGAGGGTTGCCGTACGCGCGAGGCTGCATATGAGGCTGTCGATAAGGGCCTTGAGCCTTTCAAAAAATTGTTGCGTCGTGAGGTTACCATCGAGGATGTGCAGCGATTGACCGAGTTGAAATTTATCCGTATCTCTCGATATGATACCGATAAGGCCGACAACGAGATTAAGAAAATCGAGGAGGATATTAAGGCAACCAAATACGATTTGGCGCATCTTACCGAGTATGCCATATCGTACTATGAGCGTATCCGTGAAAAGTATGGCAAGGGTCGTGACCGCAAGACCGAGATTCGCGAGTTCGACGTTATCGAGGCTACGAAGGTGGCCGTTACCAATGCCAAACTTTATGTCGATCGCGCCGAGGGATTCTTTGGTATCGGCAAGAGCATGAAAGATGCAGAGTTTGTTTGCGATTGTAGCGATATAGACGATGTTATAGTGGTCTTGAAGGATGGCCGCTATGTCATTACCAAGGTGAGCGATAAGGCCTTCTTTGATAAGAATATTTATTATATCGGCGTGTTCAGGCGTAATGATGAGCGTACGATATACAATGTCCTATATCGCGATGGCCGAGGTGGTGCAATCATGATGAAGCGTTGTGCCATAAAGAGTATCACACGCGACAAAGAGTATAACCTCACCAAGGGTACTCCCAAGAGCGATATCCTCTATATGTCGGTTAATCCCAATGGCGAGGCCGAGGTGCTTAAGATCTATTTCCGTCCGCGTCCGAGATTGAAGAAACTTATCGTTGATTTAGACTTCTCAACGGTTGCAATCAAGGGTCGCCAGAGTCAGGGTAACCTCTTCTCTCGTTACGGAATACATAAGATTGTGCTTAAGGAGCGTGGAACATCAACCCTCGGTGGCCAGAATATCTGGTACGATGATGACGTGCGTCGCCTGAATACTGATGGCAGGGGTGAGTTGCTGGGTGAGTTCAAGGGCGATGACAAGATTGTTGTTTGGACTTCGAAATACCAATACTACATCACAGGCTTCAGTGTTGATCAGCATTTCCCCGACGAAACCGTTCGTGTGGAGAAGTATCACGCAGGTAAGGTTTACAGCTTGTGCTACTTCGATAAGGAGCAGAACTACTACTATATGAAACGCTTCCAGCTGGAGAATAGCGATAAGATGTTGCCATTCCTCGATGATGAAAAGAGTATGGAGTTTGTTACTCTTACCGATAAGGAGGGGGCTACTCTTGTCATCAGCTATAAGGGAGCACACGCCATGCGTCCTGCCGATGAGGTTGATGTCGATACATTTGTCGGAGTCAAGAGCGCTCGTGCCAAAGGTAAGCGCATAACCACCTATGAGGTCGATACTTTGCGCTTTATTGAGCCCGAACCGATGCCTGAGCCGGAGGCGAATGAGGGTGAGGGTGTAGAGGCCGATGCCGCAGTGGAGTATGATACTGATGCTGTTGTTGAGGTTGATTTTGAACGGGTCGAGAATATTTCCGATGAAGATATTACGGAAGATGTCGCCACGGATACACAGCATAGTCAGGAGCCTGCACCTGATAAGGTGATTGTTATCGACTCTGAGCAGCTCAATCTGTTCTGATCCAAAGGTTAATGCTTATGAAGATTTTTTTGATAGGTTATATGGGTTGTGGCAAGAGCTCGCTCGGCAAGAAGTTGGCCAAAGCTGCCAATATGCAGTTTGTCGATATGGACTCTCTGATTGAGGAGCGTGAGGGTGCAGCCATAAGCGATATATTCCGATATGAGGGCGAAGAGTATTTTCGTAATTTGGAGCGATCGATTATCGATGAATTGTCTGCGGCAGATGGTGATATGGTAATATCTACCGGTGGCGGAGTTCCTGCATGGCGTGACAATATGGCGAAGATTAACAGTGTCGGCGAAAGTTTTTATCTACGTCGCACTGCCGAACAGATTGCCTCACGATTAAGCCCGCGAGGTCGCCAGAAACGTCCTAAGTTGCGTGGCTTGAACGATGAGGAGTTGGTCGCCTTTATGCGTGAAAATATGGCAGAGCGAGAGCCCTATTATATGCAGGCAACACATTGTGTGGAGTGCGCCGAGCGTAGCGATGCCGAATTGATAGAGTATATTTTGTCTGTAATTAAAAAGAATGAATAATAATCCCATAGGTCTTTACGATTCAGGTTTTGGCGGTTTGTCGGTGTGGCGTGAGCTGCGCCGAGCGTTGCTGAATGAGTCGTTGATCTATTTGGGTGACGGTAAACATTGCCCATATGGTTCGCTTGACGAACAGACTATTAAGGAGTATGCTACACAATCGGTGCAACTTCTTATTGATAGAGGATGTAAGCTTGTTGTCGTTGCGTGCAATACTGCTACTGCTGCTGCCATATCGCATTTGCGGGCTACTTTTCCGCAAATTCCCATTGTCGGGCTTGAGCCTGCGATTAAGCCTGCCTGCATGTCAACTCGCAGTGGTGTGGTTGGCGTTATAGCCACCGAGCGAAGCCTTAAAGGCGAGAAATTCTTATCGACGCTATCGCGTTATGGCGAGGGTGTAAAGGTCGTTAAGGCTGTTGGCGAGGGTTTTGTGGAGGCTGTTGAGGCGAATATGGAAGAGTCACCATCCACCGAACAGAAGGTGCGCGATGTAGTTGAACCAATCATTGCTGCAGGGGCCGATATTATCGTGTTGGGTTGTACTCATTATCCTTTCTTGCGTGGCGTTATCGAGCGTGTTATCGGCAAGCGTGACGTGCGGGTGATTGATTCGGGTGAGGCTGTTGAAAAGAGGGTGGAGAGCCTGCTTGATGAGTATAATCTTCGAGCTGCCGAAGATAATATCCCGCAGATGGAGTTTTTGACATTTGCAGATGATGATTATCGCGAGCGCTTGCGTCTTAAAGCCTATGATAAAGAGTAGATAGTGTTTTGCGGATTGCAAAAGCATAATTTTATAGTTGTTCAAACGTTATATAATAGAGGGAAATCCAAAATATTATACTGAAATATGGCACAAAAGAAGAAGGCATATACCAAAGGAAAAGAGAGCGTTGCAGCTTCCGCATCGTATGATAATGCGTTGTGGATATCGGGTTTCGTGTTGCTAATAGTGGGAATTTTCTCGCTCTTTTCGGTGATTTCGCATTTCTTGCACTGGTCATCGGATTTGTCGGCTCTGTGTAATGATGTGGCTTTGTCAGGCGAGGTGATTCCGTTTGAGAATATCTGCAATGGCGCCGGCGCTCGTGTGGCGTATTGGATGGTCGACTGTTCATTTGGTGTGTTCGGTATAATTCTACCCATATTTATCACCATGTTGGGCTGGCGTATCTTTCGCCGTAAGCCATTGCACCTCAACCACTTTGCATTGAGCGCGGCATTGTTGCTTATTATGGGTGCTTTGACTATGGGTCTTGTCGGTCTGAAGTGGCAACTACCCTATAATGTCGGTGGTGATTTGGGGCATGCGTGTGCTACCGATTTGTCGAATGCTATCGGAGGTTTCGGAATGCTCTTGGTACTTATTGCAGGATGGATTCTTACTGGCGTATTCGTCAATCGCAATTTTATGCGTGTTGTGAATCGTTGGGGAGATGATATCGAGAAGCAGGGCGGCATGATTATAGATGTCGTTAAGGATCAGGTGGTAAAGGGTCATAAACCTGTTGCTGATGATGGTTCACAGCCTCATGAGCAAGAGATTGTCGGTTCGACAGCTTACGAGTCGGGACAGGCTGGAAATGAGCCTGCGGCCAAGTCTGCGCCAAATCAACAACCCGGGTATGTTATTGAGAAACCTATTGATAATCAGCCTTCTGTTGTTACGTTACCATCACAACCATCGCAACCGTCAGAGCCAAAGGAGGATGACTTCACCATAACTTCAAGTGCCGTGCGGGGAGAAAATATGAATCTTAATGAGTATCTCGGGGCGCAGCGAAAAGCAGCTGAACGACGTGCTGAAATCGGTGTTGATGATGATTTTATAATCGAGGAGTGTGGAAATGCAGTGCAGGATGATGCTGTAACTACGGTTTTAGCTTCGTATGAAGATGATGATATTGTGGTTGTTCCCAATGGTGTGACGCCTCGCAAGGTGGATGTTGATGCGCTGTTGTCAAGTGGTAGTAATAGTGGCATTCAGTCATCGGTAGCAGAGGCTTTAGACGATGAGTTAAGTGTTGTTCCTCGTACAGCGCAAGGTAGTCAACCCCAAAATGTTGATGCGGTAAATAATCCGAGTGCCGTGGCAATTGATGATGAGCGTGATGCACTTGTCGTTAAGGTGAGGGAGAATCGTGTGAAGACTATTGATGAGCAAGATATTGACAACACACTCTATGACCCGCTGAAGGATTTGGACTCTTATAAAAAGCCCTATGTGTCGTTGCTGGAGGACTACCAGTCGCAAAACAAGGTGAGCGATGCTGAGATTTACGACAATAAGTGCCGTATTGAGCAGACCCTAAAGAATTTCGGCATACCTATTGTCGATATCAATGCTACGGTCGGGCCTACTGTAACGCTATATGAGATTGTGCAGGCGCAGGGTGTCAAGATATCAAAGATTCAGGGCCTTGAAAAAGATATCGCGCAGAGCCTTAAGGCGTTGGGAATTCGTATCATTGCGCCGATTGCCGGTCGCGGAACTATTGGTATCGAGGTGCCTAACCGCAACAAGCAGATTGTGTCGATGTATTCGTCGATATGTTCCGAGGAGTTCCAGCATAGCAAAGCCGAATTGCCAATTGTTATTGGTCGTACAATTCAGAATGGAAACTATACCTTCGATTTGGCAAAGATGCCACACCTTCTTGTTGCGGGTGCTACGGGTCAGGGTAAATCGGTGGGCCTTAATGCAATTATAACCTCGTTGCTTTATAGCAAGCACCCTGCCGAGCTTAAGTTTGTGCTTATCGACCCAAAGATGGTGGAGTTCTCGGTGTATAACAAGTTGGAACGTCATTTTCTTGCCAAGATGGAGTCGGAGGATGAGGCTATTGTAACCGATCCGAAGAAGGCAGTATATGTGCTTAACTCTCTTGTCGAGGAGATGGGGCGTCGTCTTGAATTGTGTAAGATGGCTACTGCCCGCAATATCGTTGAGTATAACGAAAAGTTCGTTGGCCGTAGGTTGAATCCTCAAAAAGGTCATCGCTTCTTGCCGTATATTGTTGTTATTGTCGATGAGTTTGCCGATTTGATTATGACTGCCAAGGAGGTCGAGGTTCCCGTTATGCGTTTGGCACAGAAGGCTCGCGCCGTTGGTATTCATCTGATTATCGCTACCCAGCGCCCCGATGTGAGGGTTATTACCGGCGGTATCAAGGCAAACTTCCCGGCGCGTATCGCATTCCGTGTTATGCAGATGATTGACTCTCGTACCATTATCGACCAGCCGGGAGCTAATCAGCTTATAGGTAGGGGTGATATGTTGTTCTCTAATAACGGTGAGCTGACCCGTATCCAGTGCGCATTGGTAGAGACAAAAGAGGTGGAACGATTGGTGGATTATATCGCCAAGCAACAGGGCTATACCGAGGCGTATCCTCTGCCTGACTATGTGCCCGATGCGGGTGGCGATGGCGCTATGGCTTCGGATGGAGAGAGCAGTGCTCCGGTAAAGTATGATTCGTTGTTTGGCGAGGTCGCTCGTGCCGCAGTTACAAACGGTATAATCTCAACTTCTGCCATACAGCGTAATTATGAAGTTGGCTTTAATCGTGCCGGTCGTATTATGATGCAGTTGGAGCGTGCAGGCATCGTTGGCCCGCAGATGGGAGCCAAAGCACGCGAGATAAAGTATTACGATTTGCCTTCTCTTGAGGCTAAATTGCAGGAGTTGGGCGTGTTTTAGTGAGATATGGGATTGGTGATGCGTAGATTTTTATTGGCAACTATCTTTGTGCTGCTTTGTGCGCCTGTCGTAGCCGATGAGGCTTCTCAGGCGGTATTGCAGCGTGTTGCGAAGTATGTCAAGGCCCTCGGTAATTATAAGGCGGAATTTGACGTTGTGGCGGATTCTTATAAGGCTAAAGGCGAGTACGCCGTTTCGGGTGATTGCTATTACATCTCGGTGGATAATGTTGAGGTCTATTCCGATGGAAAATTGCGTTATGAGGTCGAGAACTCTCGTCAAGAGGTGAGTATCGACAATATGAATCTCGAAAGTAATAACATACTCGACAATCCCACCCGTTGCTTCGATTTTGTCGGCTCTGATTATGTGGCAGAGTTTCAGTCGCGCGATGGCGCTGATGTGACAATATATCTGCGTCCCAATAATGAAGATATCGAAGGTGAGATATATCTTACGGTTGAAGAGAAGAGTGGCCGTCCTAAAAAGATTGTCTATATCCTCTATGATGATAAGGTCGAGGTGAATATATCCCACCTTACGAGCCAAAAAGATGCTGCTCCAAAATTCGACAGCCGCAAGTATAAGGATTATGAGGTTATAGATTTCAGATAGAGCCTCCATCCAATAGCAGACATTGGATTTCTCCAGCATGTTTATTAAACAATGTTTGCTGGAAGAGAATGAATCGGATATTATATTGCACAAATGAAAGTCAAAATCCCCGACAAGGTGTCGGGGATTTTATTTTTTGCGCTCAAATCGCCTAAAAATGGCCAATAATGGCAGAGTTGCGATAATAAATATTGCTTATATGCTAAAAATACCTATATAAAATTGTTTATTTGCTCAAAAATCACTACTTTTGCTTAATTAAAAGCATGCGCAATGTGCGCTAACTTTGAAAATGGATTTTAGAATGCAGACTGAAGAAGAAAAGATTCCCGAATTGACAGGTAAAATCATTCCTGTTAATATTGAGAAACAGATGAAAGAGGCCTACATCAACTATTCGATGTCGGTCATCGTGTCGCGAGCATTGCCCGATGTTCGTGATGGTTTGAAGCCGGTTCATCGCCGTATTCTTTATGACATGAGCTCCGAATTGAACCTATATTCCGATAAGCCACATCGTAAGTCGGCCCGTATCGTGGGTGACGTGTTGGGTAAATTCCATCCCCACGGTGATAGCTCGGTTTATGAGGCTATGGTGCGTATGGCGCAGGAGTGGGCTATGCGTTATCCTTTGGTAGATGGTCAGGGTAACTTCGGTTCGGTTGACGGTGACCGCGCTGCGGCTATGCGTTATACCGAGGCCCGCATGCGTAAGATTACCGACGATGTTATGGCTGATATCGATAAGGATACTATCGATTGGACCACCAACTTCGACGAGACTCTTAAAGAGCCTACCGTATTGCCGACAAAGATTCCTTTGCTTTTGGTGAATGGTGCCAGCGGTATTGCTGTAGGTATGGCTACAAATATGGCTCCCCATAATTTGGGAGAGGTGATAGATGCATGTTGTGCATATATCGACAATCCCGAGTGCGAGTGTGAGGAGTTGTTGCAGTATGTTAAGGGCCCCGATTTCCCCACCGGAGCGCTTATCTATGGTTATGAGGGCGTGAAGGAGGCGTTGCTCACAGGCCGTGGCCGTGTTATGATGCGTGCCCGCACCGAGATTGAGACTGATGCTGCAGGTCGCGAGACCATTGTCGTTACCGAGATTCCTTATATGATTAACAAGGGTGAGTTGTGTAAGAAAATCGGCGAGATGGTTCACGATAAGCGTATAGAGGGTATCTCTAACGTGAATGATGAGAGTGATCGCAGTGGAACCCGTATTGCTATTGATATCAAGCGTGATGCTTCGGCCAACGTGGTACTTAACACCTTGTTTAAGAATACCCAGTTGCAGACCTCGTTTGCAGTGAACAATATCGCTCTTGTGGGAGGCCGTCCTATGGTGCTGAACTTGCGTGATTTGATCAAGTATTTTGTAGAGCATCGTCATGAGGTTGTAGTACGTCGTACTCAATTTGATTTGAATAAGGCTCAGGCTCGTATGCATATCGTGCAGGGTCTGCTTATCGCGCAGGATAATATTGACGAAATTGTTCAGATTATTAAGTCGTCACGTAGTACCGAGGTGGCTAAGCAATCTTTGCAGGAGCGCTTTGGTTTGAGCGAGCTTCAGTCGGCAGCTATTGTTGAGATGCGTCTGCGTCAGCTAACAGGTTTGGAGCGCGATAAACTCGAGGCCGAGCATGCAGAGTTGGAGCGTCAAATCGAGTACTTCACCAATGTCCTTGCAAATGTTGATATGCAGATGCAGATTATTAAGGATGAGTTGCTGGAGATTAAGGCTAAATATGGCGATGAGCGTCGTACCGAGATTGTTTACTCTTCAGAGGAGTTTAATCCTGAGGATTTCTATGCCGATGACGATATGGTTATCACCATCTCTCACATGGGCTATATCAAGCGTACTCCTCTTGCCGAGTATCGTATCCAGAATCGCGGTGGAGTAGGTGCAAAGGGTAGCGCAACACGTGATGAGGACTTTATCGAGCATATATATGTCGCCTCGATGCACAATACAATGATTTTCTTCACCGAGAAGGGACGTTGTTATTGGCTAAAGGTTTATGATATCCCCGAGGGTACTCGTTCATCGAAGGGGCGTGCAATTCAGAATATCATCCAGATTGAGCCCGACGATAATGTAAGAGCTTATATCAACACCAAAAACTTGAACGATGTCGAGTATATCAATAATAACTATATTATTATGTGTACTCGCGAGGGCGTTGTGAAGAAGACCAAGCTGGAGGCCTATTCTCGTCCTCGTCAGAATGGTGTCAATGCAATTGTTATTCGCGAGGGTGACCAGCTTATCGAGGCAAAGATTACCAGTGGCAATGCCGAGGTGATGATTGCGGCACGTGGCGGTAAGGCTATTCGTTTCAATGAGTCGACAGTGCGTCCTATTGGTCGTGTCGGTGCCGGAGTTCGTGGTATTATGCTCGATGAAGGTGATGAGGTTATAGGTATGATATGTATCGAGCCCGATTCAAAGCAGGATGTCCTTGTATTGTCGGAGAATGGTTATGGTAAGCGTACCGATCTTGACGAGTATCGTGTAACCAATCGTGGCGGAAAGGGTGTCAAGACAATCAATATTACCGAAAAAACAGGTGATTTGATCTCTATTCAGGCTGTTACCGACGAGAATGATTTGATGATTATCAACCGTTCGGGCGTTACTATCCGCACAAAGGTTGACCAGATTCGTCTGGCCGGTCGTGCTACGCAGGGCGTGAGAATTATCAATCTTCGCGAAGGTGATGTCATTGCATCTGTTATGGCTGTTCCTGTCAGTGATGAGGAGGAGCAGGCCGAGGTTGCGACAGAGGAAGTATCGCCTGCGGGACAGGCTTCGGAGGTGAGTCCTATGACAGAATAATTTGCCGGTAAACAATAATTTATAATATAAACACGTTTTTCATTAAAAGATTCTTTATGAAAAGATTGATTTTTGCGGTGATGGCTATAATGATTATGGCTGCTCCGGTTGCAAATGCACAGAAAGTTAACAAAGAGGCTCTATTGGCAAAACTTGAGAAGGCTGATGCTGACTCAAAGAATGAGAAGAAGGCCACAAAGGCTGCTACTTGGATTGCCCGTGGTAAGGCTTACTATGAGGCAGCATCTGCACCTGTAAAGGACATCTTCCCCGGAATGGAGATGTCAATTGCAGAGATTTCTATTGGCAAAGCATCGTCTGTAAAGGAGGGTGTTAAGCTTGCGGGTCAGGCTTATACAGAGATGACCTATCCTTGGTTCAAATTGTATGTAGTGGGTGGTAAGATTGCCGGTTGGTCTTTGACCCAGAGTGTTAAGGATGTTGATTTGGCAGCTGTCGCTTTGGAGTCATTCAATAAGGCTTATTCATTGGATGAGAAGCAGGGCAAGGTTGTCATGGATGGTTTGCAGAAGCTTCACAGCTTCTATTCACAGAATGGTAACGCCAGCATGGAGATAGGTAACTATGCTGTTGCTGCTGATAATTTCTTGGCTGCTTATACAGTACAGGAGAGCCCCGCATATAGTGCCGAGAAGGATCCCGCTTTCCTTTACTATGCAGGTTATCTGTATGTTGTAGCTGCAAGCGAGACAAAGGATAAGTCATTCTTCCCCAAGGGTGTTGATGCTTTGAACAAGGCGTTGGCAGCTGGTTATAATGACGAGGCCGGTGATATCTACTATTACCTCTACCATGGCTATTTCGGACAGGAGGATTCTTCAGTTCGTCAGGCTAACCTCGAGCGTGCAAAGCAGGTTTTGATGGAGGGTTTGGCAAAGTATCCTGAGAATATCAACATCATCAATGGTCTTATCAATGTTTATTCAAGCGGTAGCGTAGGTGATATTTCTGACCTCACTGCAATGGTTGATGCCGCTTTGCAGCGCGATCCCAAGAGCCGCGATTTGTGGTATGGCCGTGGTCAGATCTTCTACAACCTGAAGAATTATGATGAGAGTATCGCCTCTTTCAAGAAGGTTGTTGAGCTTGATCCTAAGGATGCACAGTCAATGTTCTATATCGGCTTCTTCTATATTACAAAGGCTGATGCAATGAACGACGAGATCAATAAGCGTGATTATAAGAGCAACGACGAGTGGAAGGCTGATCAGGCAAAGGTTACTGCTACATATATGGAGTCTGTTCCGTATCTCGAGAAGTCGCTTGAGATTCGCCCCAATGACTACACAACTGTTGAGACTTTGAAGGTTCTCACATTCCGTCTTCGTGATGAGGATGGTATGATGGCCAAGTATGAGAAGTATAATAAGTTGTATGAGGAGTTGAAGGCCAAGCAACCTCAGCAGTAATCGCTTGTTATAGTTCCCTATAAGGAATAATGAGCCACAGTAATATGCTGTGGCTTTTTTATTGTTATATGTGCATTAAGTTGAAGTCTTTGTTTAATAAAATTAAATATTTATTTAATAAAATTAAGTCATATATTGTTTATATTGAATTTTGTTTCTATATTTGCATATAAACATCAAAGAATATGTAACTCTAAAATAGATGTGTGATGATAGATAACAAAAAGCGTTTACCGAGGAATTGCCCCGCCTGTGGTGCTACATTGCGTGTGCAGGCGCTGAATTGTCATGGTTGCAATACTCGTATTGAGGGCGATTATTTGTTGCCCGCACTGATGAGATTGAGTGATGATGATCAAAAATTTGTCATAGATTTTATCAAGTGTAGCGGCTCTCTGAAGGAGATGGCTGCTAAGCTCGGTCTGAGCTATCCCTCGGTTCGTAACCGGTTGGACGATGTTATTGCCGAGTTACAAAAATATGCCGAGTAGGTTTAAGTTTAATTGTAAAATATAGTTATTATGTGGAAGAAAATCCTTAATCCGTTCCATTATTTGCCGTTACGTCAGGCGTGGTGCTGGGGTATTGCGGCTATGATTCTTGCAGCGATATTTTCGTGGCAGGTGGGCCTGCGAGCAACTTCATTGACGCAAATAAACTATTTGGGCGATGCGCTATGGGCAGCTACATTGCGACAGGTTATCCTATGGTTGCTATTCAGTGTTGTGCTTTATGTCGGTGCGTTGATTTTTTCAAAATCCAAGGTGCGTTTTGTAGATGTTGCCGCATTTAATATGTTTGCAAGAATACCATTTTATCTGACGCTGCTTGTTTTCGCTTTTCCAAGTATCCGTCATATTGTCGGTTCGATTATGGATAGCAATCTGGATGTGGCACTCCAGCATTCAAATATTCTATCGATTGTGGGTATTGTTTCAATGGTGGGTTTTGTATGGTATCTGTATTGGAATTATAAGGCTTTCGCTGAAGCGACAAATCTGAAGGGTGGTAAGGGTGTTGCTGTTTTTGCTGTGGGTTACATAGTGACATATGTTGCATCTGCTTATGCCATGGTTCTGCTCTAGGTATATTTGAGAGGTTTTTGCCTCTCTTTTTTTGCGTCATAGCCGGATGCGTTTTGTTGATTTACTTGCAAACGGCCTTTACAACAAAAAACAGCAGAACAAAAGTTCTGCTGTTGTCATCAGTCGGGATAACAGGATTCGAACGGCGAAGCCGAAGCGAGGATACCTTTGAGAATAAAATATTTTGTTATCCTCGCAACCTGTATTAAGTGAGTAATGCTATTATTCGTATGACAAAAGTGCGAAGCAATGATTTTGTTGTGAAAGGCTGGGCAAGTTTACTTGCAAACGGCCTTTACAACAAAAAAACAGCAGAACAGAAGTTCTGCTGTTGTCATCAGTCGGGATAACAGGATTCGAACCTGTGACCCCCAACTCCCGAAGCTGGTGCGCTAACCGGACTGCGCTACATCCCGATGAATTCGATTTGCTGAATTTACGCTTTGCTATTCAGTTGTCTTTGTCGGGATAACAGGATTCGAACCTGTGACCCCCTGCTCCCAAAGCAGGTGCGCTAACCGGACTGCGCTACATCCCGAGTGTGATTTGCATTTGAATTTTGGCTCACACCATCAAATCATTGCAAATTCGTGGGGCAAAGATATACTCTTTTTTTCTTTTTAACAAAGTTTCATCTATCTTTTTTCAATACATAAATTTACTGCTCAATCGATATCTCGGCGAAGATGGGGCTGTGATCCGATTCTACGGGCGCATATACCACGGTATGACTTGCGACGTTGGCTGTAGCACCCTTGCCTGTGTATAGGGCAATAAAGTCAATCTCGGTCTTTGGGGTATTTGCGGGGAATGTGTGTTCTCCGCTATTGCTCTTCTGAAATATCTGGAAATGCTCTGCCAATCGCTTCATAGGTTCGCTGTCGGGCGTATCGTTGAAGTCTCCGGCAATAATTACGGGTTTGTCAAGCTTTGATAGCTCATTGATGATTATTTCGATTGAGGCGATTCTATCCTCTCGGTGTAGTGATAGGTGGGTAGAACAGAAATAATACTCCTCAAGCTCCACTATCAGTAGTGAACGGGGTTCAGAGCGGCAGGGAAGTGGAACTCGGCGCGAAGATAGGGGCTTTACTTTTGTTAAAATGCCTATTCCGTATTTGCCACCCTGATAATCAATCGATGGCCCAAATGTCGGGTGCATGTTGGTGAGCTCTGCCAATTTGCCCAATACGTCGACGGGGTGGCGCTTTGTGACGCTGTCGAGTTCTTGCAGCGCAACAGCCTCAGCCTCGGAATTATTGATAATATCGGCAATGCGCTCGCATGAGAATTTGTTATCGAGCCCTACACAGTTGTGTACGTTGTAGCAAAGTAGGCGTACATTGTCGATATGATTGCCACAAGCGGCGAATAAAACAGTGGCGGCGACGATGGCCCCGAATAGCATTTTTCTCATGATGTATAAATGTTTTTATTAGTGTAAAGATATTGCTTTTTAATTTGAACTGCAATTTTTTCATAAAAAAGTGATGGAAAAATTTGGAAAATTGCCCGAATTGGTTATATCTTTGTGATATCAAAATGATATTAAAATAAAAAGACTAACAATTAACTAAAACAATTATCTTATGGAGAACAAAAATTTCGAGTACACAGGTTGGAAAATCAACGGATTTGTAGCGCTTGTAATTATTTTGGCGGCCATCGTAGGGTCGATATTTATGATTGTTAAGGGCGCTGAAAGCGAGGCACCTCTTGGCCCAATCTTGGTTGTGTCGGGCATCCTGATTCTTCTGCTTGCCTTTATCTCTTGCAAAGGTTTTATGCTTCTTGAGCCTAACGAGGCCCGCGTTTTGACCTTCTTTGGTAAATATCGCGGTTCGTTTTATAGTACAGGATTTTATTGGGTTAATTTCCTGATGTCGTCAAAAAATATTTCATTGCGCGCACGTAATCTTAATGCCGAGCCTATAAAGGTGAACGATAAAACCGGTAACCCTATTATGATTGGTCTTGTGTTGGTATGGCGTCTTAAGCGTGATGAGATTTATCGTTCCGTTTTCGATATTGATGCAACCGCCGACAGCTCGGGCATGGTAACCCAAAGTAGTCGTATGCGTATGCTTGAGAACTTCGTGGCGGTGCAGAGTGATGCCGCGTTACGTCAGGTGGCAGGTTGTTATGCTTATGATGATAACACTGCCGGTGGTGATGCTGTAACCTTGAGAAGTAGCAGCAGCGAGATTAACGACCTGCTTGAGGAGCGCCTTTCAGAGCGTTTGGCGATTGCGGGTATTGAGGTTGTAGAGGCACGTATCAACTACTTGGCTTATGCCCCCGAGATTGCCGCCGTGATGTTGCGCCGCCAGCAGGCTGATGCTATTATTTCGGCTCGCGAGAAGATTGTCGAGGGTGCGGTTTCAATGGTGAAGATGGCAATCGACCGTTTGGGTGATGATGGTATCGTTGAATTGGATGAGGAGCGTAAGGCGGCAATGGTTACAAACCTGCTCGTGGTGTTGTGTGCTGATGAGTCGGCGCAGCCTGTTGTGAATGCTGGAACTATGCACCATTAAAATTGGGTAATGGCAAAGAAGACGGAAAATAAGAGTTTTGTGTTGCGTGTTGATGCTGCGACAATGGATGCCCTTGAACGTTGGGCGGATGATGAGTTTCGCAGCATCAACGGGCAGCTGCAATGGATTATTTCGGATGCGTTGCGCCGGTATGGGCGCTTGAAGAAGAACAATAAGGTTGCAGTGGAGAATAGTAGCGAGAAAGAGAGCGTATGATGTGTAGTGTGATTATATTTTTCGCAACGCTTACGATGTGGATTTATAAACTGATAATTGGATAAGCATTATGGGGGAGTTGAGTAAGAAGTGGTTTCAAAATGTTTGGCTGTGTCTGTTGTTCGCCTCGGTGACGATAAATTATATACAGCGTATGTCAGACGCGCTTTGGGCGCATAGCGAAGCTGTTCAGGTGCTCGATACAGTGTTGGATTGGATAATTCTGCCAATGACCGTAGTTCTTTTCGTTTGGTATTGCATCAGCCTTTGGCGTACAAGCGATAGACTTTTTTGGCGTAAGTGTCGCCGTTGGGGTAGTGCTCTTGCGATAGGTATTCTTGTGGCTGTGGTGCTTGTTTTGCTGGTTCGTTATGTAAAGGGCGAGAGTTCGGCTATCTCTGAGGAGGATAGGGCTCTGTTTCTTGGCCTTTTTGCAGTAGCAGGTCTTGTATGGGCTATGGCTCGATATAAGTTCAAGCATTGGCGCAAGGATGAATAGTGTGTTTTTTAGAGTTCAATTGTATGAAAGGGATTAGAATAGGCAAGTGGCAGCCGCTTGGTGGTGTTAGGTTGAAGAGTTGGGCAATCTATTCGGTGCTGCTGCTATTGGGCTTGGGCAATGTGTTGGCAAGTGTTTTTGAGTGGCATGACGGTGTCGGCATGATGATATTTAACGGCATATGCGTTGTTGGCCTTGTTGCCGCCGTGGCACACAAAGTGTTGACTATGGAGCCTCGCAAGATGTGGCGCGTTTTGGCATTTTTGTTAAGTGCGATAGGTGTAGCTGCCATATTTTATGTGCAGGTCGCCGAGAATGAACTGCAGCAGTGGCTGAAAATACTTCTCTATGTGGTCGGAGTAGTGCTTCTTACCATGGGAGGTGTCAGCATGGTGCGCTGGCGCAGGTATAGTTTTGAGCGACGGGAGGAGTTGTTACATGGCCGCCGAAAAAAAGAAAATAATTCTTAGATGTTTGTTGCTATGAAGCGTTTCTCGATACGTCGTGCATTGCGTGGTTCGACTGCGGTTGTCTGCGTACTAATCCTGCTTGCGGTGGTTTTTGTCTTGCGGGGTCTGGGTTTTTATATCCCCGATTTGAAGTGGTATGTCTCTGTGTTGGTAGCAATATTGGTTGGATTTGTCGATAAACAACTGCCAACTCGCCGCTATAAGAACTTTGCGTTGTTATTGCTCTCTTTCGGAGCGGCATTCACCGGATTCGGAGTGTGGAGATTTATTGTAAAGGCTGCTCCGCTGGAGGCTGATGCGTGGATCGTCGGTATTCTGATGCTGCTTTCGCTTGGTTATGGCTCGTATTGCCTATGGCGTTGGCGTGGCAGTGTGTTGAGGTATAGAGATATTGTTTTGCAGCGTGAATTAAGGGCTCGTAACAGAAGAAAAATAGCATATTAAGGAATGAAAAAGATTGTGGTTTTTACAGGTGCCGGTGTGAGTGCCGATAGCGGCCTTTCGACCTTCCGTGATGCCGATGGTTTGTGGGCAAATTATCGTATTGAGGATGTCTGCACCCCCGAGGCTTTGGTGAGAAATAGGGGTTTGGTTATAGAATTCTATAACAAACGACGCAAGGAGTTGCTTGCGGTTGAGCCCAATGCGGCCCATTATGCTATTGCCGAGTTGGAAAAATATTTTGATGTGGAGGTGGTGACCCAGAATGTCGATAACCTGCATGAACGTGCGGGTTCGACGAGGGTAACCCATCTGCATGGTGAGCTGATGAAACTGCGTAGTGAGCGTAATAGTGATTTGATTGTTTCTATTGAGGGCTGGGAGCAGGCTTTAGATGCCCGAGCCGAGGATGGCGCATTGTTACGACCGCATATTGTCTTTTTTGGCGAGTCGGTGCCAATGTTCGACCGTGCCACGCAAATAGCAGCCGAGGCAGATGTGATGATAGTTGTGGGAACGTCGCTGGCGGTGTATCCTGCGGCTATGTTGGTGCGCTATGCCAAGTCGGGAGTGCCTATCTATGTGGTAGATCCTGGAAATCCCGATGTGGCGATGATTCGCAATCCCCTTGAGCATATTAAAGCCCGTGCGGCTGTGGGTATGCCCGAGTTGGTGGAGAGATTGGCAAAAGAGTTGGCATGATAGATGTTGCTCGTTTTCGTCGCCAAGCAGCCCATGCTGTGGCGTATTGCCGCGAGAATGGATATAACGACACGATTGTGTTGCTGTGGGATTTGTCGCTTCATTCGGGGCGTCGGCGATTGGTGGTGTGGGATGTGGCACAGGATTGTGCTATGCATGCTTTTGTTGCCTCGCACGGCAGTGGAAGCCGTTATAGTCATATCCCGAGCTGTTATGCTGCGGTCTCCAATGAGGATGGCTCGCATTTAAGTTCCCTCGGTTATGCTCTTGTGGCAGAGCGATATGAAGGGCGATATGGTGTTGCTTATCGTTTGGATGGATTGCAAGAATCTAACACTGAATTGCGTCGTAGATGTGTGGTTTTGCATGGATGGCGATATACGACCTCGTTCCCGATATGGCCTCTACCGACTATTGGCAGCTGGGGATGTCCCGTGGTGTCGCAACAAGCTATGAGGGTGTTGGATGATATATTACGGCATCGCAGAAATGTTGTGTTGTATGTCTATAAATAGAAGAAGCAGGGTCTGGGCCCTGCTTCTCTCGTTGTGGTATTTGTTGTTTTACAAACTATCGCCGAAATCTTTGCGGAACTTTTCAAGAAGTCGGGCAGGCCAATTTGTTGTAGGCTCCAAGCCGCCCATAAAGAATCGCAATACTGGTGGCTCGTATACAAATTTCAAGCCTCCGATGAGTTTGCGGTTCTGGTAGAGCCAATCAATACGGTCGATTACGTAATTGATTTGTGAAAGGGTGAACACTCGACGAGGTACAGCCAAACGTAGCAATTCAACGTCTGCCAAAATTTCGTTGCCATCCTCGTCACGAACACTTGAAATAGTACCACGCTCCATGCCGCGAATGCCGGAACAGATGTATAGAGCAGCCGCTAATGCGCCGGCGGGATACTGCTCCTGCGGGATGTGCTCGCAGAACTTCATTGCATCAATATGGGCACCGAGTACGCCCGGAGGAGTAACCATGGGTACTCCACGCTTCTCAAGCTCCTCTACGAGATATTTGATGAAGTTGGGGCTTTGGCTGATCATTGTTTCATCGAGGGTTTCGTAAAGACCAACTGCCATTGACTCGATCTCTCGCACCGAGATACCACCATAGGTGAGGAATCCCTCGAATAGAGGAATCATTGCCTCCATCTTGGCATAAAGTGCGCGCTGGTTCGTACAAATGCCTCCACCGCGAGAAGATGAAAGTTTGCGGGCTGAGAAGTATACCAAATCGGCCAGGCCTGTCATCATCTTAAGTATCTCGCCCATTGAGTTCTCCTTCCAGTTGTCCTCACGCTGCTTGATAAGGTAGGCATTCTCGCCGATAAGGCTTGCATCAAGTACCAACATAATGTTGTATTTATCGGCAATGCGACGTACGTCCATGAGGTTTGCCAAAGAGAATGGTTGACCTCCGATAAGGTTTGTTGAGGCCTCCATACGGATGAAGGGGATGTTCTCAACGCCTGTTTCTTGGATGCACTTCTCCAACTTTTCGATGTCCATATTTCCCTTAAATGGGTGATCAGACTTCAGCTCCAATGCATGGTCGTGAAGCAACTCGGCTACACGGCCGCCACACTCTTGAATGTGTGCAAGAGTGGTGGTGAAGTGGTAGTTCATCGGGATAAGGTTGCCCGGCTTGATAAAAGTGCGGGCGATTACGTTTTCGGCAGCACGTCCCTGATGTACGGGAAGCAGATATTTCTTACCTAATACGTCCTCGACGGCTTTCTGTAAACGCTCGAATGATTGTGAACCTGCATATGCGTCATCGGCATGCATCATTGCGGCAAGCTGATTGTCGCTCATTGCGTTGGTGCCACTATCGGTAAGCATATCGAGGAATACGTCACGGGTACTCAAACGGAATGTGTTGAAACCAGCATCTTTCATCGCTTCAAGACGGCGTTCGATAGGTACGAGGTGTAGTTTTTGAACTACTCGTACTTTATGCAATTCGAGAGGAATATCTCCTCCTCGAAAGAATTTTACCTTGCTCATAATATCATTTTTTAAGGTGTTAGTACGTAATGAATTATCAAAATTACTAAAAAAATTTCATAATACAACAAAGTGGGCATGTTTTTATGCGGTATATCCACTTTTTATGAATTTTTATGCTATTTTTCTCCGAAATATATGTCAAGGAGCTCTTTTGCGGCAATGAATGAACTCACTTTGGCATCCAGGATACGTTGCTCCATCTCGGCAATGCGCTCGGCGATGACAGGATTCTGATAGAAACTGCTCTTGAGAGCCTCGTTGATACTCTCATACATCCAATATTTATTTTGACGATTGCGGTTTGCTGTGTAATAGCCATTGGCCTCGATGTGGTCCAAATACTCTTCTATACCTTTCCAAACCTCCTCAAGCCCTGTCTGTGCCAGCGATGAGCAGGTGTATACTTTAGGTCGCCATCCCGACTCCGGAGTGGGGAAGAGGTGGAGCGCACCTTGATACTGCACTTTTGCGAGCTCCGCTTTGTGGATGTTCTCTCCATCGGCTTTGGTTATGACCATCATGTCGGCCATCTCCATAATACCTCGTTTAATACCCTGCAACTCATCTCCAGCACCTGAGATTTGCAACATCAGGAACATATCTACCATGGAGTGAACAGCCGTCTCGGATTGTCCTACGCCTACAGTCTCGATGAAAATCACGTCGTAGCCGGCGGCTTCGCACAAAACAATTGTCTCGCGTGTTTTGCGGGCTACGCCTCCGAGTGAGCCTGCCGAGGGCGAAGGACGGATGAAGATGTCGGGGTTGTTGGAGATGCTCTCCATGCGGGTTTTATCGCCCAAAATAGAACCTCCGCTGCGCTCTGAGCTGGGGTCGATAGCCAATACGGCCAAACGGTGACGTAGCGAGGTTACCATGTTGCCCACAGCCTCGATGAATGTTGATTTTCCTGCTCCGGGAACACCGGTGATTCCGATGCGTATCGAACGACCTGCATGCGGCAGACAACGTTCGATAATCTCCTGTGCTTGAGCATAGTGGTCGGGCAGATTACTCTCGATTAGTGTTATAGCTTGCGAGAGGATGGTAATGTTGCCATTTAGGATACCCTCTACATACTCATCGGTTGTCAGCTTGCGGCGCTTCTTACGTTTGAAATAGGGGTTTACTATCGGCTGGTCTGCAACACCTTCGGTAACATTCAAAGCGCTGTCGTGATGAGTGTCGATGTACTCTTTCTCGTAGTGGTCTATTTTGGTGAAAGCCATTCTGTTATGCTATTTTTCGGTTATGATTTTATGTATAATTCTTTCGTTCAGCAGATTACCATTGCCGCACCATACGGCACGTCGCTTGTGATTTGTTATCACGCAGTAGGGTATGAATTTGATTCCAAAATATCGAAATGTTCTGCCATTGTCATCGAATGCGACTCCGATACGGTCATCAAGGTGCTGTGTCATTGTCGTTCCGGCCTTGCTGTATGACTCTTTTGTTACGATGACAACATTCAGCCTGCGGCCGAAATTGTCGGCTAGCCCTTTAACTTTCTCCAGACATTGGCGACATAGTGGGCTCTCAGAGTGGTGAAAGAGTATGCAGGTAAAATCGGCAGCTTCTGGTTGAAGATCCATTAACCATTGCTTTATGCGCATCTCGGGTACTTTTTCTCCAATGATGACGTTCTGTGCAGTCGCGGCGAGACTGCACCATGCGAGCAGTATTGTTAATAGAAAATGTCTCATTCCGAAGTGGGGTTTGTTTGTCGGAGCGAAATTAGCAACTTTCGGGCAAAGAAACAAAAGTTTTAGGAAAACTATTCGCGATATAAAAGTAAAATGGGCGAGAGACCCAGAAACCGACCCATTACAGGTCTAATAATTTCGCTCGCGACGTGCAATTTTGCCGAGTGCTGAAAAATGGATTTAATTTTTAATTAAAGTGGTGAAAATATTTCGTAATTCAATATTTTAGCAGTAACTTTGTGGAGTTTTGCGCTGATAGATTACGAAACCAAAATTTACACAAAAAATAAACTATTAAACTCTTAAAAGTTATGAAAGTTTCTCACATTGAGCATCTCGGTATTGCCGTGAAAAATCTCGAGGAGGCCATTCCCTATTGGGAGAATGTTTTGGGCCTTAAGTGCTATGCTATCGAAGAGGTAGCTGATCAGAAGGTTAAGACCGCTTTCTTTAAGATTGGTCAGACCAAAATCGAGCTTTTGGAGCCCACTTCAGAGGACTCAACCATTGCAAAGTACATTGAGAATCGTGGTGTAGGTATTCATCATATGGCTTTGGCTTGCGAGAATATCGAGGAGCAGTTGGCTGACGCCGAGGCACAGGGCGTACGTCTGATCGACAAGACTCCACGTAAGGGTGCCGAGGGTTTGACTATTGCATTCCTTCATCCCAAATCAACACAGGGCATTTTGACCGAGTTGTGCGAAGATAAGAACAAATAATCAATCAAAAAAAATAAAATTTGCTATGAGCGAAATTCAGAAACAGCAGGTAGCCAAGTTGATCGAGAACCGCGAGATTGCTCGTATGGGCGGCGGTGAGAAGGCTATCCAAAAACAGCATGATAAGGGTAAGTACACAGCCCGTGAGCGTATCCAGATGCTTTTGGACGAAGGCAGCTTCGAGGAGTTCGATATGTTCGTTACTCACCGTTGCTATGATTTCGGTATGGAGAAGAAGCACACCTTTGGTGATGGCGTAGTTACCGGTTACGGTACCATCGATGGCCGCTTGGTGTATGTCTTTGCACAGGACTTTACTGTAACTGCCGGTTCACTTTCAATCTCACTTGCTGATAAGATTTGCAAGGTGATGGATATGGCTATGCGTAACGGCGCTCCCTGTATCGGTTTGAACGATTCGGGTGGTGCTCGTATTCAGGAGGGTGTTAATGCATTGGCAGGTTATGCAAATATCTTCCAGCGCAACGTGATGGCTTCTGGTGTTATTCCCCAGATTTCAGCTATCTTTGGCCCTTGCGCCGGTGGTGCAGTATATTCTCCTGCACTTACCGACTTTATCATCATGCGCCGTCAGACTTCAAACATGTTCCTTACAGGTCCCAAGGTTGTTAAGACCGTAACCGGCGAGGATGTAACACAGGAGCAGTTGGGTGGTGCAGATATGCACACAACCAAGAGTGGTGTTGCACAGTTTGCAGTAGATACCGAGGAGGAGGGTATCGCATTGATTCGCGGCTTGCTCTCATATATGCCTCAGAACAATATGGAGGATGCACCCAAGATTCCCTGCACCGACGATATCGCACGTAAGGAGGATATCTTGAATGAGATTATTCCCGACAATCCCAACAAACCATACGATATGTATGAGGTTATTCGTGGTATAGTTGATAATGGTGAGTATCTGGAGAGCGCAGCATCTTATGCCAAGAATATCATCACCTGCTTTGCACGTTTCAATGGTCAGAGTGTAGGTATCATCGCCAACCAGCCCAACTTTATGGCAGGTGTGCTTGATATCAATGCCAGCCGTAAGGCAGCTCGCTTTGTTCGCTTCTGCGACGCATTTAATATTCCTATCGTAACTTTGGTTGACGTTCCCGGATTCTTGCCCGGTACAGGTCAGGAGTATGGTGGCGTTATTACCCATGGTGCGAAGTTGTTGTTCGCTTACTGCGAGGCTACTGTTCCCAAGGTTACAGTTACTCTTCGTAAGGCTTACGGTGGTGCATACATCGTGATGTCATCAAAGCACATCCGTGGCGATATCAACTATGCATGGCCTACTGCCGAGATTGCAGTTATGGGTGCAAGTGGTGCTGTTGAGGTATTGCATGCCAAGGCTTTGGCTGCATTCGAGAATGCAGAGGAGAAGGCGAAGTTTGTTGCCGAGAAGGAGCAGGAGTACAAGGATAAGTTCTCTAACCCCTACAACGCAGCTCGCTACGGCTACATCGACGATGTTATCGAGCCTCGTAACACTCGCTTCCGCGTAATCCGTGCGTTGGAGTCATTGCAGACCAAGCGCATGAGCAATCCTGCAAAGAAGCACAGCAATATTCCTTTGTAATAAAACGGTTGAAAGAATATGACACTATTAGCAATAAATTGGGGTAACGCACTCTTGATTACAGGCGTAGGTTTCGGATTGGTATTTTTAGTACTCGTACTACTTATATTTATCGTGAAATCTTTCGGTGTAATCTTTGTGCAGAAACCCAAGGCGCAGCCTGCTGTTGCAGCTGCAGCCGCTCCTGCTGTCAATGAGGACGAGGAGATGGCCGCTCTTGCCTATGTCTTGCATACATTCTACAATCAGCATGACGAGGAGAGTGATGTTTTGACTATCCGTCATGAAGATGCGGCTTATTCACCGTGGAACCAGAAAAGTATAACATTCTAAATTAGTAAGGAAAATGCAGAAATTAAATTTCAATATCAATGGTAAGCACTATGAGGCTACCATCGCCGAGATCGAGCACAATGTAGCAGAGGTTGAACTTAATGGTAAGAAGTTCACCGTAGAGGTAGAGCGTGCCGAGGCTGTTGTTCCCCAGATCGCTACTCCCCGTCCCGCCGCTGCCGCAGCTCCCGTTGCTGCTGCTCCCGCTGCTGCTCCCAAAGTTGCCGCAGGTGCAAATGCTATCGTAGCTCCACTGCCTGGTAGTGTTGTATCTATCAGTGTTAAGGCTGGTGATGCAGTTAAGGCTGGTCAGCAGTTGGCAGTTATTGAGGCCATGAAGATGGAGAATGAGATTTTGGCTCCCGCCGACGGTACTGTAAAGGCTGTTCATGTATCAGCTGGTCAGGCAGTACAGCAGGGTGACGCACTTATCGAGTTGGCATAACCTTAAAATGGAAAGTCCAATGAAGAAAGTGATGAAATATATTATGGTTTTGCTCGTCGTAGCCACTATGGGCTTGTCGGTGCAGGCGTGGGGTTCTACCGACGCTGCTGCGGCTGCTCCTGCGGCTGTCGAGGCGGCAGTTGATGCCGACATCGATTTGGGCGAGTCGTTGATGAACTTTGTTGAGCAGTCAGGTATCAGCGGTATATTTGCAGATTGGCGTGTGCTGGTAATGCTTGTTATCTCTTGCTTCTTGCTCTATTTGGCTATTGTTAAGCAGTATGAGCCTTTGTTGCTCTTGCCTATTGCTTTCGGTATGTTGTTGACCAATTTGCCGGGTGCGGGCATGTATCACACCGAGTTGTTTGAGGGTGGTCATGTGCACTGGACTATTGACGGTACTACTTTCGACCGTGTGGGTGGTCTTATTGACTTCCTCTACCTCGGTGTTAAGCTAGGTATCTATCCTTGCTTGATTTTCGTTGGTGTAGGTGCGATGACCGACTTTGGTCCCTTGATTGCTAACCCCAAGAGCCTTTTGTTGGGAGCTGCTGCACAGTTTGGTATCTTTGCAACATTCTTGGGTGCATCGGCTATGGGCTTTACCCCTGCCGAGGCAGGTTCTATCGGTATCATTGGTGGTGCTGACGGTCCCACAGCTATCTATTTGACTGCAAAGTTGGCTCCCCAGTTGTTGGGTCCCATCGCAGTAGCTGCTTACTCTTATA
>JAGBIC010000024.1 GCA_017935185.1 Alistipes sp.
ATATCCTCCACGAGAATCTGGGTGAGGTACTGACGGTGACCGTTGCACTTCTGATAACCAGTTCTACGCTTCTTCTTGAAGACCAAAACCTTATCGTCCTTAAGGTGCTTCAAGATCTTACACTTAACTGAGGCGCCTTCTACTGCAGGTGCACCTACCTTAACCTGACCGTCATTGTCTACAAGCAGGACTTTGTCGAAGCTCACTGACGACTCTACGTCGCCCTGAAGACGGTGAACATAGAGCTTGCAACCTTTCACAGCCTTAAACTGCTGGCCTGCGATTTCTACTATAACGTACATTATTCTAAATGAAATTATAATTTAGCCGAAATTCGGCCTGCAAATATACAAAAAATATTCTCAAAACAAGTGCAAACCCTCTTTTTTTTCAATAATTTAGCATTTGGCACATTTTTCGAAGAGCATGGAGGGCTAAACATCCTCTGAGAATGGGCAAAATAATAATATACTCGCAACAAATTCACACCGCCACACTTATCGCCGAGGTAATTGCCGACACCGCCGACGTGGAGTACTGCGACACGCCCGAGGAGCTAATCAGACACTGTATCGAGCATAAGCCCGACCTTGTGATAATCATAGCAATAGCACCCTTCTTGAACGGGTCGCACATCATAAGGCGCATACGATTCCGCGGAGGCCGCAGGCCTGCTATTTATGTTATCGCATGGCACCAATCGGAGCATATCGTACTCAGTCTGCTGGAGTGCGGGGTTGATCAATACATGACATTTCCGATATGCATGGGGCGGCTGCAAAGCAAAATCAATCAATTTTTACAATCAAACGACACGCGATGAATATATTTACACTATTATATATTATAATAACTTCGGCGGCGGCCCTTCTATTTTGTATCATGGCCTTCACCATGCCCCATAAATCGAAACTCGAAAAAAACAGCAAATTAAAGGCACGCTACATCAAGCAATTGGTGAATATGCTGGGTGAGATTACACCTTCAGAGCAAATCACAGCCCGAGGCGTCCGGCAGCGCATGGCACTAGCAGAGGCAATATACATAGTCGTGAGCCACACCTACGGAATTGATACCGACAAATTAAAGCAGATCACGCAGATCAACCGGCTCGAGAGATTCCTCTCACGCGCGATAACATTCTCCCGCGGGATAAGGCGCTCACATCTTTTATTGCTGATGAGTTGCCTGCCCGCATCGGAGGAGGCGTCCGACAAACTCCTCCACAACATAAATTCAAGGAACAGCCTTGTGCGGACAAATGCCCTGCTGGCAACTTTGGCACTTAAGCCCTCGCACGCCATAAAGACCATAGCTTCACTGGATTTCGAGTTGCAGCACACCGACATTGCCCGCATAATAGCGCTTTTGCGACGAGGTCTGTTGCCGATTGCATATGAGCCATTGCTGGAGAGTCACAACCGCAACCTTCGCATGCTGGGAATCGCCATAGTACGCGCATTCGGCATCAATATCGCCGAGAAACAGCTCTGCCACATCATTTACACAGAAAGCGACAATGAGATAGCCACCGAAGCACTTTATACTTTGGCAACCCTCGGCCGCACGCTATCACGCACGCGGATACGCGAGCGATTGGCAACTATGCCACCCTCGCAACGAAAAGATTTATGCCGCCATATAACTACCGAAGGTTACTCATTACAAACCATGCGCTCGCTCTTTTCTATCGAAGAGAGTTGCCACGCCGAGAAACTGATCAATTCACACAAAAGAAAATTGACAAAAATAGCCGCAACGATTTGATTATGAACGTATCGCTCACAATATTTCTACTCACACTAAGCGCAATCTCGCTTGCCGCCGCAAGGCATACCCTCCGCATTATGCAATCGATAAGAACCAGAAAAGAGCTGTGTGACGAGGGAACAGGATGCTACGAATCGCTGGGGTTTGTCGGCTGCTCGGTGATTTGCAGCGCGGTAGACAATCTCTACCATATCGAACAACTGCTGAATGTCGAATATGACCGCTACGAGGTAATTATCGTCTTGGACGCACAACTGCACACCGAAAAATTCGCACACATCATAGCGCACTACCGAATGATAAAGGTCAATTGCAGCCCCTCAGATGAGCTACCCACCGCGCGCATTCGCAATCTATACCGCTCCAGCTCGAGAAATTTCCGACGACTTGTTCTGATAGACTGCGAACAGAGGTCGGCATACGACGATTTTGATGCCGCCGCCTCGGTGGCCTCTTACAAATTTCTCCTGCCCATACGTTCGCACACTCTCTTGCATCGTCATGCCATCGAATCTGCAGCCATAATACTATCGGAATCCAATTATAAGAATATCGAGCTTCTAATCTCGCATGTTGGTGAAGGGGGCTACATATTCCGCCGCCAAACCATCATCGAACATGGAGGATTCTCCTCTCACCTGATTAGGGAAATCAACAAAAAAGCAACACTCGACATCTATCTGCCGATAAGTTACACCCCTCACACTTTCCAACACATCAAACCTACTCTAAAGGTTGCAATTTTTTGCACGATTGTTACGTTATTTTTAACAACATGGATAACATGGGGAGTCGCGGCCGTTGCCGCTTTGGGCACCACCCTCATATTGATATGCGCAGCGGGATTTTTCTCGGCCCGACTTTATGGTGAAAGAAGTTGGTCATCATATAACATATTTTGGTTTTTTCGACAAATGTGTTCGTTTTTTAGGCCAAGAAAATTCATCGTTTAATAAATTATTCTTAACTTTACAAAAGAATCTTAAAACTTATATTATAAATGATGGCTCAAAACCAAATAGGTGAACAAATCCGCGAACTTCTGCTACCACAATGCTTCAATGCGGCAGTAAAAGCGGGTGCCGCCATAATGAAAATCTACCAAAACAAAGATGACTACGACATCAGCCTCAAAAGCGATAAAACGCCCATCACAATGGCTGACAGAATAGCGCACAACACCATAAAAGAGTATTTGGGTCCTACCCGCATCCCCGTACTGAGCGAAGAGGGGCGTGAGATGCTCTATGAGGAACGCCGAAATTGGGATCTGTTTCTATTGGTAGACCCATTGGATGGTACAGTTGAATTCATTAACGGCACAAACGAATTTACGGTAAACATTGCTCTTTTGGCCGACAACGAGTGCGTTGCATCGGTGCTATACGTACCTTATTACAACAAGATGTATATGGCTCTCAAAGGTAAAGGTGCATATCTCGTACGTGACATAATACCCGACGAAGATCCGAAATACGGCCGTAAGGAGATTGAAAGTCGCGTGGAACGCCTGCCCCTAATCGAGAGCAACCATTCGGGATTCAAGGTTGCAATTTCCCGCTCGCATCAGACCCCCGAAACACATGAGCGCATCGCTCAAATCAAGGCCCAGCACCCCGATTTGGAGGTTATCGAGCAAGGCAGTTCCTACAAATTCTGCATGCTGGCCGAAGGTAAAATCGATTACTACATCCGCACCACCAACACCTACGAATGGGACACGGCCGCAGGAGAATTGATTTTGGCCGAGGCAGGTGGTCACACACGCTCCTATCCCGAAGGAGAGCAATTAAAATACAATAAAGAAGATTTAAAAAACCCGTGGTTTGAAGCCTGTGGTCACAACTACAAAAAGTAGGCAACGATATTTTTAATCGAAACGTAAGGCAGTCTTTGCGAAGATTGCCTTATTTTTTATTCCAAAGCCAATCAACTGACAAAAAATACTGCACTCGAAAACCCTATTTTGAATTCTTAATTTTGAATTTTGAATTTCAATAAGTAACTTTGGCACAAATATTCACATGTGAAACGATTTGATTATGAAGACGACTCGCTCAATTTCAACACTTTTGATTATGACACTATCGTTCTGCATTTTTAATGCTTGTAGCAAAAAGGCTCCCGAAGCCGAGCCCGTATCAATAGAGAATATGCCTTGGGTTATCGACCGTTTCGACGACATCAAGGTTCTGCGCTACGAAGTCCCTGGCTTCGAGAATCTGCCTTTGGAGCAGAAAAAACTGATCTACTATCTGTCAGAGGCTGCGAAGTGCGGTCGAGATATATTGTTTGATCAAAATTTCAAATATAACCTTACCATACGTCGCGCTCTTGAGCAGGTCTACACCAAATACGATGGAGATCGCGCCAACGCCGAGTTTGTCGCCATGGAGAAATACCTCAAAAAGGTGTGGTTTGCAAACGGTATTCACCATCACTACTCAAATGACAAATTCAAGCCCGAGTTCTCGCGTGCATGGTTCGAACAGATGGTTGCAAAATATGTCGAGCCGCAAGAGGGTGCTATTGACAACGCTTTGCTATACGATATTATCTTCAACCCCGAGCTCTACGCCAAGCGACTCGATCAGACCGACGGTGTGGATATGGTAACCAACTCGGCATGCAACTATTACGAGGGAGTAACCATGCAGGAGGTTGAGGACTTCTATACCAAAATGCGAGACGAGGATGATCCCCGCCCTATCTCTTATGGTCTGAACTCAAAACTCACAAAGGATAAGGATGGCAATATCGTTGAACAGGTTTGGAAACTCGGCGGAATGTATTCGGCAGCCATTCAGCAGATAGTGTATTGGCTTGAAAAGGCTGCACAGGTAGCCGCCGAGCCCCAGAAGAGCATCATAAACACTCTGATAAACTACTATCGTACGGGGGATTTGCGTGAGTTTGACCGATATAATGTTTTGTGGGTTGGCGACAACACCTCGAATGTTGATTTCGTAAACGGATTTATCGAAGATTACGGTGATCCGCTCGGACGTAAAGCCTCATGGGAGAGTACAGTAAACTTCATGGACAGCCTAGCATGCCGTCGCACGCAAATTCTCTCGGCAAATGCACAATGGTTTGAGGACAACGCACCCATCGACCCCGCTTTCCGCAAAAAGGAGGTGAAGGGTGTTTCGGCTAAGGTTATTACCGTTGCAATGCTCGGCGGCGACTGTTACCCCGCAACTCCCATTGGCATAAATCTGCCTAACGCCGACTGGATTCGCAAGGAGTATGGCTCAAAGTCGGTAACAATCGACAATATCACCTATGCATACGATAAAGCGGCACAGGGCAATGGCTTTAACGAAGAGTTCATGCTGCGCGAGGAGGACCGTGCCCGAATCAAGCAATACGGCAAATTGGCAGACGACCTCCACACCGACCTGCATGAGTGTCTGGGACACGGTTCAGGTCAGCTGGCGGCAGGCGTTAAGGGTGGCGAGCTCAAGAGTTACACCTCAACTCTTGAGGAGGCTCGTGCCGACCTATTCGGACTCTATTATTTGGGTGACCCCAAACTGATTGAGATTGGTCTAATCCCATCTCTTGACGTTGCAAAGGCACAATACGCCGACTACATTATGAACGGCATGATGACCCAATTCTCACGTATCGAACTTGGCAAGAATGTCGAGGAGTCACACATGCGCAACCGCAAACTCATAGCCGAGTGGTGCTACGAGAAAGGTAAAAAGGATAACGTTATCGAATGGGTTAAACAGGATGGGAAATCTTATATCGTAGTGAATGATTTTGACGCTCTGCGCAAGCTCTTTGGCGAGTTGCTCCGCGAGGTTCAGCGCATAAAGTCAAAGGGTGACTACGAGGCCGGCCGCAAATTGGTGGAGGATTACGCCGTAAAGATTGACCCCGAGATTCACAAAGAGGTTTTGGAGCGCTACGGCAAACTCGGCATCGAGCCATACAGCGGCTTTGTAAATCCCGAGTATGAGTTGGTTGAAAACAATGGAGAGATTGTAGATGTCAAGCTCATCTACAAGAGCAATTACGTTGAGCAAATGCTCGGATACTCTAAAGAGTATTCTTTCCTGCCCTCGATCAATTAACCTACGTTTAGGATAGAAATTCCCTATTCATATCAAAAAAGTCCTTATAAACGAGGACTTTTTTGATTATATATCGTTTTTATAGCAATATTGAATTTTTAATTCCGATATAATTATATAACTTTGCCGCAGTTTTACAGGACTAAAAATATGAAAATCTTTAGCACAGTAAGCGAACTACATGAAGCATTGGCCTCGGTAGAGCCATCAGAGATAGGTTTCGTTCCCACAATGGGCGCACTGCATGCCGGCCACCGTTCATTGGTGGAGAAGGCCCGCAGGGAGTGTGGCACTGTAGTGGTGAGTGTTTTTGTTAACCCCACCCAATTTAACGACAAAAACGACTTGAAGAATTATCCCCGCACACCAGAAGCCGACGCCGCAGTACTCGAGGCCGCCGGAGCCGACTTCGTATTCATGCCATCGGTGGAGGAGATATATCCCGAGACAGATACTCGTCAATTTGATTTCGGAATGATTGACAAGGTCATGGAGGGTGCAACACGCCCGGGACACTTCAATGGCGTGGCACAGGTTGTAAGTCGATTGTTTTACATTGTAAAACCAGCCAAAGCCTATTTCGGCGAGAAGGATTTCCAGCAGATTGCGGTAATTAAGGCTATGGTAGCACAACTCAACCTGAATGTTGAGATTGTAGAGTGCCCCATAATTCGTGACACAGACGGCCTTGCACTATCTTCACGAAATACTCTGCTCACGCCCGAGCACCGCATAGCCGCACCCCACATCTACGAGGTTATCAGCCAATGTGCTGCAATGAGCAAGGAGCTTGCTCCAGCCGCCCTGACAAACTGGGTTGTGGAGCAGGTGGAGCTGAATCCTTTGCTGAAGGTTATATATTTTCAGGCTGTAGACGCTTTGACCATGCAGCAGGTTGAATCATGGAATCAAAACGAGCGTATTCAGGGCTGCATAGCCGTGCAGGCCGGAGAGATTAGACTCATCGACAACGTAAAAATAAAATAGCGGTATGATGATTGAGGTATTAAAATCGAAAATTCACCGTGTAAGAGTAACTCAGGCCAATCTTAATTATGTTGGCAGCATCACCATCGACGAGGATTTGATGGAGGCAGCAAACATGATTGAAGGCGAGAAGGTACAGATACTCGACATCAACAATGGCGAGCGTCTTGAGACATATATTATCAAAGGCGAGCGAGGTAGCGGATGTATCTGCCTGAACGGAGCCGCCGCACGCAAGGTCGCGGTAGACGATTTGGTAATTATCGTATCTTATGCATTGATGGACTTCGAGGAGGCCAAAGAGTTTAAACCTTGGGTGATTTTCCCCGATTCTGCCACCAATAAAATAGTAAAATAATATCCGCAGATGGATACCCTATTGGCTATATGCGCTTTGGTGTGCGGTATTGTTGGCTTGTTAGGCGCTATCATACCCATCCTCCCCGGCACAATACTATCTTATGTCGGTTTAATATGCGCATATTTCACCTCTACATCCACATTGAGCCAAGGGCAACTCTGGTTGTGGGGTGCTATATCTGCCATTGCAAAATTACTTGACTACATTCTTCCCGGCTATTTCAGCAAAATGTTTGGCGGCTCGCGCGCCGGAGTGGTAGGAGCTACCGTCGGAGTTATTGCCGGCATGTTTCTGCTTGGGCCATTGGGAATAATATTAGGGCCATTTGCCGGAGCTGTGATTGGAGAGATGCTCAACCAGAATCAACCCATCGAAAAGGCAATCGTGGTTGGAGCAGGGTCGCTACTCTCATTCTTTGTAGGAACAGGACTTAAGCTCATTGTGGGAGGTTTTCTGATGTACTACATATGGAATGACCTGATTGTCATGATACAACAAATCTGGTAATCAATACAGATATTTTATTTGTCAAAATCCGCAACATAAAGCACAGAAGCTCCGATATCAATTCGGGGCTTTTTTGTATTTTTGTAGAAACCTAATATTCCATCATATGAAATTTCTGCATATACTCACATCTTCATTCCTCATTTCAGGGCTCTTCTTCTGTTCATGCGACAAGGCTGTTCAAACCCCTGGCGACCCCACGCAATGGGTGGCTATTGACGATTTGGAACGAGAGATAGACCCCGACAACTACCCTACTGCACGCGAAGACAAACAGGTTGGAATATTCTATTTCCTTTGGTTGGGATGCCATGGATACGACACCCCTGCCAACAATAACGACGTTGTCGCACCCACCGCAAACGACACTCAATCACCCTACAACAATCAGGCAGCCTACAATGCCTCGCCCGACAATCCCCATTTTGGCGGCGGAAGGGTTATGCACCACTGGAGCGAGCCATATTTCGGCTACTACCTCTCCAACGACGAGTGGGTGATGCGCCGCCATGCCCAAATGTTGGCCACAGCCGGCGTTGATGTGATATTCTTTGATGTTACAAACAGTTTTACTTACCTTCCCATCGTCGAAAGGCTATGCAATGTATATGAGCAAATTCGTACCGAAGGTGGTAATACGCCACAAATAGCATTTATCCTAAACTCCAATCCCGGCCCAACGCTCGAAAAGTTGTATAATGAGTTCTACAAGCCCCAGCACCACCCCGATTTATGGTACTATTGGGATGGCAAGCCACTTATTTTAACACCCGAAGAGGCCGCCACCGAGGAACATAAAGCCTTTTTCACTATTCGCCGCACATGGTTTGCATCGCACAACGGAGAAGAGGGCAAATGGTTTGGCGATGGCCATAACAAATGGACATGGGCAGATTACTATCCCCAGCAGGCCGGATGGGCGGAATCTCCCGACAAACCCGAGCAGGTTTCGATATGTCCCGCAACACACCCTCACACCAATCACGGCCGCAGCCACGATGGTACACACCAACCCGAAAAGGCCGATTGGAGATCGGGTGAGGGTATCTATTTTGCCAAAGAGATAGAACGGGCTTTGGAGATTGACCCTCGATTTGTATTTATCACAGGATGGAACGAATGGACAGCCCAGCGACAGCTCTTTCCGCCTAACATGAGCTTTGCAAACAGTTATCAGAGAGATGGTTACACAACTTTCTTTGTCGATCAGTTCAACGAAGAGTTTAGCCGTGATTTGGAGCCGACACGTGGCTCTTTTGGCGACAACTACTATTACCAGATGGTGGATTTCATTCGCCGCTACAAGGGTATTACGCCCATCACCACCCACTCAAAGCGACATACTCCCACAATAGACGGGAATTTCACCGATTGGAAACTAGGAGTGGCAGAATATAAAGATTATCGCGGCGACACTTCGCCCCGCGATGCCATCGGCTGGGGTCGTATAGGTCGTTATACAAACAACAGCGGGCGCAACGACATTATATCTACGAAGGTGTGCTCCGGCAATGAAAAGATATATTTCATGGTAGAGTGTGCCGAGCCGATTACCACGCCGGAGGACTTTTGGATGACGCTATATCTCTCAACGGGTTCTGACAAAAATTGGGAGGGCTTTGACTACGCCATAAACCGCCATAAAGGGGCATTGGAACGCTCACAAGGAGGCTGGAACTGGGAAAAGATTGCCGACATAAAATACCATGTTACAGGCAATGCAATGGAGATGGAGATTCCCCTTAATCAGATAGGCATCACCTCGGCAGATAAATTTACCATAGATTTCAAGTGGGTAGACAACAGCTGCCGCACGGGAGATATAAAGGAGTGTATGGACAAGGGAGATTCAGCCCCCGATAGCAGATTTAAATACCGCTATCGATTTGCGAAATAACAAAAAAAATATGGCTGCACATATTCAAAATGCAGCCATATTTATTAAAACTCCAACTTATATATCTCTCGCAAATCCCTCTCCAACTGTTGCGCCGTGCTAAATCGCACAGCCTGCATGCCTACACTCTTTGCGCCACTCACATTATCGGCATTATCGTCAACAAATATAGATTCGACGGCCTCAAGAGAATATCGTTCCAGCAAGCACCTATATATCGCAGGATCAGGCTTCAGCAGATGCTCCTCGCCCGACACGACCATGCCGTCGAACTCCTTGAAAACCGAGTATTTATCTCGGATAATCGGGAAAGTCTCGGCCGACCAATTAGTCAAGCCATAGATGCCATACCCCGCACGTTTCAAACGACGCAACACCTCGGCTGTACCATCAATCTCACCGGCCATCATCTCCTCCCAACGGCTATGATAAATTGCGATAGCCTCGCTCCACTCGGGATATTGAGCCTGCAACTCGGCCACACCCTCAGCAAAGGGTTTGCCGCCATCCATCTGTAAGTTCCATGAATATAGGCAAATATTATCCAGAAACCATTGGCTCTTTACCTGATCGTTAAAATAGCGGTCATACAAATAACGAGGATTCCAATCGACAAGGACTCCACCATAGTCGAAAACAACATTTTTTATCGACATATCATCTGTTTTTTTAAGACACACATTCTGCATTATTGCGATATCTTAACTAACGCCTCACGATAAGCGTTTAGTATTCGCGATTTGGAAATAAATCCCAAATAACGATTATTCTTATCAACAACAGGAAGCATCCATGTGTGATTGCTCTCGAAATGTGGGAGAATACTCTGAATCATCTCATGCTCGAGAATCTTATATGGCGGCTGTATCATATAATGGGTAATAGACCTACCCCACTTATCTCGTTTAAACATATCCTCTCGCAGATCATCAAGTTGCACCACTCCCAAAAGATGTCCAAAATTATCAATCACAGGGAAGATATTGCGACGTGCCGATGATATTATATGCACAATATCGCCCAAAGTCATATTCTCTTTAATACGAATGAAATCGGTCTCCATCAACTCTTCCAACTTCATAAAGACAAATGCCGACTGATCCTTATCATGGGTAAGCAGCTCACCACGCATACGCAACTGCTTGGTGTATATGGAGTCGCGATCGAGAGTATAATCCACAGCAAACGAGGTGGCCGCAACAATCATCAAAGGGATAAACAGATCATAGCCATTCGAGAGTTCCGCGATAAGGAATATCGAGGTCAACGGGGCTTTCATTACGCCAGCCATTACACCCGCCATACCAACCAGCGAAAACGACACAACCGATATATCCCACTTGAAACACACATTGCAGACCAAAGCAACAATTGCACCCATAAATGCACCCACAAACAGTGAAGGGGCAAATGTTCCTCCGACACCTCCCGAAGCGTTGGTTGTAGCCATGGCGACCACCTTGAAGAACATAATGGCGGTGACATAGACAATAGCAAGCCACTCGATATTGCTGAATCGGAAGAAGAGCGAGTTGTCAAACAAAGCCTTGACATTGCCATGCATAAGCGACGTCATACCCTCATAACCCTCGCCATAAAGTGGAGGGAAGATAAATATCAAAACGCCCAACACGACTCCGGCAAATGCCCATCGCTTGTACTGCGATGATATATTCTTTACGAATGAGCCAACGATAGAGTTTATCGAGGTGAAGTAATACGACATAAAGCCGCAACACACACCCAGCAATACATACAACGGAATATGATTGATTATAAATCGGTCGGCTTCGCTCAGGGTTACGGCAATAATAGGATCGAATCCCCTAAAAATCAGTGCAGTCGTCGTAGCTGTCACCGAAGCAAGAATAAGCGGGAATACCGAGGCCGCTGTGATGTCGAGCATAAGAATCTCCAAAACGAATACCACACCGGTAATCGGTGCCTTGAAGATAGCTGCCACAGCTGCGCCTGCTCCACAACACAACATAAGGGTAAGCTCCTTGTAATTCAAGCGAGCCAATTTACCCACATTAGAGCCAATCGCTGCACCCGTAAGCACAATAGGCGCCTCAGGGCCAACCGAGCCACCAAAACCGATAGTGGTGGCACCTCCTACGATTGATGTCCAACAATTGTGAGCAGCAATGCGGGAATCTTTTCGGGACATGGCATACAACACTCGGGTAACACCCTCCGAAATCTCATCCTTGACAATATATTTGACAAACAACGTTGCCAACACAATACCTATCACAGGATAAATCAAGTAAAGCACATGCGCCTTATCAACGGGGAACCACGTAACGAGTGCAGCTCGCACACCATGCAGCAACATTTCAAAGAAGCATGTACCCAAACCGGCAAACAACCCGACAAGCACAGCCAGCAATGCCAACATCTGACGTTCGCTCAAACGCCCCCCAAGACGCTGAATCTTATCGAGCGCCCACTGTGCTACACGTTGCTTGAAATCTGCCATAAAAAACGCTACCGCAACCGAATGTTATACTATTTTGCTGCCTTATACATCTCCGACTGCTTACGGATTAAATCCATATCATCGAAGTAGTTGATTTTCATTGAATTTCTAACCATATTCAAGGTCTCGGCAGCCTCGGCACGTGCTACCTCACAACCCTTCTTCAATATATCGTATACACCCTCGATATCCTGCTCATACTCCTTACGACGAGCACGAATAGGTTCCAACATCTCCTGCAAAACCGCATAAAGGAATTTCTTAACCTTCACATCACCCAAGCCACCACTCTTATAGTGAGCCTTCAACTCATCAAGCGATGCATAATCGGGCAAAAACTGTGCAAAATGGTCGGGAGTTGAGAACGCATCGAGATAAGTGAATACACAATTGCCCTCGATGGATCCCGGATCCTCAACTCGAATATGGTTGGGATCGGTATACATGCTCATCACCTTCTTGCGCAAATCCTCGGCAGAATCCGACAGATAGATACAGTTACCGAGTGATTTCGACATCTTTGCCTTACCATCTGTTCCCGGCAGACGCTGGCAAACACAATTTGAGGGCAACAAAATCTCGGGCTCCACCAATGTAGGGCCATAGATAGAATTAAACTTATGCACAATCTCGCGAGTCTGCTCAATCATAGGCTCCTGATCCGCTCCGGCGGGAACTGTTGTAGCTCGGAACGCTGTGATATCGGATGCCTGCGAAATGGGATAAGTGTAAAAACCAACAGGAATTGACTTGCCAAACTCACGCATCACAATCTCGCTCTTCACTGTCGGATTACGCTCCAAACGGGCAACGGTCACCAGATTCATATAATAGAATGCCAACTCGGTGAGCTCCGGCACCATACTCTGAATAAATATTGTAGATTTTGCAGGGTCAATACCGCACGAAAGGTAATCGAGTGCCACCTCGATAATGTTTTGACGCACCTTTTCGGGATTATCGGCATTATCGGTAAGTGCCTGCGCATCTGCAATCATAATAAATATCTTCTCGAATTCACCCGAGTTTTGCAACTGAACACGCTGACACAATGAACCTACAAAGTGACCCAAATGAAGTTTTCCGGTGGGGCGATCGCCCGTAAGAATAATTTTTCCCATTTTAATATAGTTTCTATTTCTTATTTATTTCACGAAGAATCCTAACATTAGCATAATTAGCATCATAATAGGAATTAGTCACAAAAGTACTAATTTATCGAAGATGAGCAAAAAAAATTGCATCTATAATTTTTTTTTATAATTTTGTATAATGAAATTGGCGCTTAACCTATGCCGATTATTTATTTTGAAAAACAACCTACAAGTATGACCATTATTCAATTACAGTATCTTATCGAAGTTGCCAACTGCGGTAGCTTCTCGGCTGCATCCGAACATTGTTTTGTCACGCAGCCCTCGCTTTCTATGCAGATTAAAGCTCTTGAAGAGGAGTTAGGCGTTATTTTGCTTGATCGTTCAAAAAAACCCGTTATTCCAACCGAAGCCGGAGCAGTTGTCATTGCACAAGCCCAAGAGACCCTGAAGGCATACAACACAATTCGCGAGTCGGTGGCCGAAATGAAAGGCGAAACAGCAGGAAAATTACGATTGGGTGTAATTCCCACCATTGCCCCTTACCTGCTCCACAAATTCATCCCCGACTTTGTGAAACGTTATCCGCGCGTAGAGCTGGAAATCCGCGAGATGGTCACTGCCGACATCGTTGATGCGCTACGACGCGACAAAATTGATGCAGCTCTTGTAGCCAGCGGAACATGTGGCGAAGGTATCATCGAGCGAGATCTTTTCAGCGACCGTTTTTATGCTTATGTATCACCCTCAAACCCATTGTTCGAGCGTTCCAATATCCGCATCGAAGATATTGACCTTAAGGATCTTATACTTTTGAGTCAAGGCAACTGTATGCGTGACCAGATTATTGAACTGTGCCATGCTCGACGCGAAGTCCCCTCACACTACTATTTTGAATCGGGATCTCTCGACACTTTGATGCGAATCGTGGATTGCACCTCTTGCATGACAATCATTCCCGAAATGGCTTTGGAATATGTACCCGCAGCACGCAAACGTCAGATTAAGACGCTTGCAAAAAATGCCACTTCACGCCGTATTGCCATCGCCATACGCCGCACATATGTCAAAAATTCTATCATAAATGCATTAGAGCATACCATTCTCGACAAAATCAGCGTCGAGCTGGCTGCGAAATAGATATCATGCCTACGCAGGGCCATTGATAGAAGTTTTTGAAGAAATTTTATGCGATATTGTGTATTCCAAAGTTTTTTTGGGCACAATATCGCATTTTATATACCCATACAACACAAACTCGCCCCGATTTATTTCGCAGTCTCACAAAAAAAATATATCTTTGCAAAGTTATGTGCATATGCATTTACAATAAATTAAAAACTACGTCTTCCCGAAGGGAAGGAATTTTAAATTTATGGAAAATTTGATTGAAACCATAGTTACCGCAATTCAAGACAAAAAAGGTAAGAATATTGCATCATTGGATTTGACCGGCTTTGATGGAGCCATTTGCTCACATTTTGTAGTATGTAACGCCGACTCAACAGCCCAAGTAGCAGCTATTGCCGACGGCATTGAGAAAGATATGCTTGAGAAATTGGGAGAAAAGGTATGGCGCATTGAGGGTCAACAGAATGCTTTTTGGATCGCCATGGATTATGTTGATGTAGTAGTACACATATTCCAAACAGAACTTCGTGATTTTTACAAACTCGAAGAGCTCTGGGCCGATGCCCCAATCAAGCATTACGAATATGAATTGTAATTTTCAGACATTGTTTGAGTAATTTATGGCTAAAAAAACTAAAAAGAAAGATAATTTCAATATGAATATCAGATTCAATTTCATGTGGGTCTGGGCATTCATCATAGGTTGTATTCTGGCCTACTCTTTTTTTGGAGAGGGCCGAGCAACCCCCATTTCGAGTGATTGGAATACAGTCGAATCGCTCATTCGCAATGGCGAAGTGGAGCGCATTAAGGTGCTGAATAAAAATACGGCACAAGTATTCCTCACCGATGAGGCTATCGAAAAATACCGTAACGGTGACGACAATAGCGAATTCAAAAAAATCCCCGAGCATGGCGAACAACTTATTTTCACCATTGGTTCGGTAGATATTCTCGACCGCGATGTAAAACAGGCTGTCACCGACTCCCAAATAGAGGGCAACCCCGTTGCTATCGAATATTTCAACGAAACTACGGGTTGGGGCGATATTTTGCTCAATATCCTCCCATGGGTATTTATTATCGGCATTTGGTTCTTCCTTATCCGCAGCATGTCGCGCGGCGGGGGTGCAGGGGGCAATATCATGAATGTGGGCAAAGCTCGCACACAGGAGTTTGACAAAGACAACCCCACAAAACGAGTTACATTTAAAGATGTGGCAGGACTCACCGAGGCCAAGGTCGAGATTATGGAGATTGTGGATTTTCTGCGTAAGGCTGACAAATATCGCGAATTGGGTGCAAAAATTCCCAAAGGAGCTCTGCTTGTAGGCCCTCCGGGAACAGGTAAAACCCTATTGGCCAAAGCTGTTGCCGGCGAAGCGAATGTTCCTTTCCTATCAATTTCAGGCTCCGACTTTGTTGAGATGTTTGTCGGTGTAGGTGCTTCACGAGTTCGTGACCTGTTTGAGCAGGCCAAGCAGAAAGCACCATGTATTGTCTTCATTGACGAGATTGACGCCATAGGCCGTGCCCGCGGAAAAAATGCAGGTTTCTCGGGTAATGATGAACGTGAGAACACTCTCAACCAGTTGCTTACCGAGATGGATGGTTTCCAGACCAACGCCGGTGTGATTGTACTTGCAGCCACCAACCGAGCCGACATTCTCGACAAGGCATTGATGCGCGCAGGGCGTTTCGACCGCCAGATAGATGTAGGTCTGCCCGACGCCAAGGAGCGTGAAGAGATTTTTGCTGTACACATGCGTAACCTGAAACTTGACAAAGAGATTGACCGCATGTTTTTGGCAAAGCAGACCCCCGGGTTCTCTGGTGCGGACATCGCCAACGTATGCAACGAAGCGGCTCTAATTGCTGCCCGCAACAATAAAAAGCAGATTGAGCGCGAAGACTTCACCGCAGCCATTGACCGCATTGTGGGTGGCTTGGAGAAGCGCCATAAGGTTATGTCACAGGAGGAGCGTCGTGCAACAGCCATTCACGAGGCCGGGCACGCCACTGTGATGTGGATGCTCAAAGAGTGTGACCCCGTATTGAAGGTTACAATTATACCTCGTGGCAACAGCCTGGGTGCCACATGGTCGGTACCGGACGAAGAGCGCGTGCATGTAACAAATGCCGCTTTGGAGGACCGTTTGGCAGGTATGCTGGGCGGCAGAATTGCCGAAGAGGTAAACTACGGCACATTAGGGGCAGGCGCTTTGAGTGATTTGGAGCGAGCCACAAAGACTACATATGCCATGGTTGCCTTCTACGGAATGAGCAAGAAAGTTGGCCCTATAAGCTATTACGATTCAAGTGGCACTCGCGACACCTTCACCAAGCCATATAGCGAGCATATGGCAACCGAAATCGACACCGAGGTGCGTCGCATTTTGGACGAGGCGTATACCCGTGCCCGCCAGATTATCGAGCAGAATAATGACAAGATAAACGCTATGGCCGACCTCCTGCTTGAGAAGGAGACAATTTACGCCGAGGATATTGTAGGCATTTTGGGTGAATCGGCACAAAGCAAACAAAACGCAAACAAGGAGGCAAAAGAGGCACCGGCAGAGCCTCAAGATAAAGAGGCTATGGAAGGAGTAGCTGTTGCCGAATAACAGAATCCAAACGACATGAGTGATAAATTAAAGAATTTCATCATCCGAACATTGAGTGGTCTAGTAATGCTGATCGTGTTACTCGGCTCGATACTTGCATCGCAATGGAGTTTTGCCGCTCTGATGGGAGTTATAGCTATTGGCGGTATGTGGGAGTTTTACAACCTCTCAGAGAAGGCAGGCTACACTCCGATGAAGTTGCTCGGAATATTTTTGGGGTTGGTTATCTTCTGCATCAACCTCTCAATAATGCTCTTTTTGGACACAAAGACCGACAGCGCAGGCACAATGCTAATAATTGCTTCTTTGGGGACACTGATCGCAGTCATTCCGCTAATGTGCATCTGCGAGCTCTACCGCAAGAGCTCCACACCGATAGCCAATATCGCCTCATCACTTATGGGTGCATTTTATGTAGCTCTGCCTATGTCGCTGCTACTTGTAATCCCCATGTTGCTTGGCAATGGCGTGTGGAACCCATGGATAGTAATATTCTATATTTTTATAATTTGGGCCAACGATGTTTTTGCCTATTTATTTGGTATTACTTTGGGTCGACACCGACTCTTCGAGCGCATATCGCCAAAAAAATCATGGGAAGGATTCTTTGGCGGAATACTGGGTGCTATCGCCATGGGATATGTTGCAGCCACAATTCTTGAGGTAAACACCATAGCATGGATGGGTCTTGCTCTGGTTGCTGCCCTCGCCGGAGTATTCGGAGATTTGGTAGAGTCACTCTTCAAGCGCTCGGTAGATATCAAGGATTCAGGAAATATCATTCCGGGGCACGGCGGCTGGCTGGATCGCTTTGATGCACTGATTATGTCAGCACCGTTTGTTTTCATTTACGCCTGCATATACGCATTTATATTTTAACCGCATAAGAAACCTTAAAATACAACCATATGAAGATCAATAAAGAAGGTTACAGAATCATCGCCATATCGGGTCTTATCTGCCTTGTACTATGGTCGCTGATATACTATTTCCAGAGCCAGCATCTGGGAACTGGACTTCTTGCCACCAGCGCGGTAATACTCATTGCATTCTGGTTCTTTATCGTGGCTTTTTTCCGCGAGCCACGCCGTGTGAAAATCCACGACCCGGAACTTGTATTCTCACCATGTGACGGCAGGGTTGTTGTTACCGAAATTGTGCATGAGGATGAATATATCAAGGAGGAGATGTTGCAGATTTCAATCTTTATGTCGATTACAAACATCCACATGAACTGGCTTCCGGTAGGTGGTCAGGTTGAGTATTACAAATACCACCCCGGCCGTTTTCTGATTGCATGGCATCCCAAGTCATCAACCGAAAATGAGCGTACCACCACCGTAGTGAAGATGGAGAATCAGAAACGAGTACTCTTCCGACAGGTGGCAGGACTCATTGCACGTCGCATAGTATCCTACATAAAAGTTGGCGACAATGTATCGCAGAACGATGTATTCGGATTCATCAAGTTTGGCTCACGCATTGATGTATTGGTACCAAAGAACAGCGAGTTGCTTGTTGAGATCGGTGACCCCGTAGTAGGCTCCCAGACTCCTTTGGTGCGACTACACTAATAAAACGGATTTAACGACAATAAACAAATGAGCATCACCCCTCAGAACATACTTCGTTTCACAGTCGGCCTTATCATTACGGCCGCCATACTATTTGTGATGTGGTATTTCAGTTCAGTGGTGATCTACATCCTTGTGTCAGCCGTATTGGCCATCATGGGGCGTCCGCTCGTAAATTGGATTTCAAAACAGCATATTGGTCGTTTCCAAATGCCACGATGGGCGGCAGCTTCGATTACTTTATTGGCGATACTGGTTCTTTTCATGTCGATATTCTCGCTCTTTATACCGCTTATTTTCAGTAAGATAAACGAGTTTGCGCACCTCGACTTCAAGACAGTACTAGCCTCCGTCGAGCAACCTATCGCCCACGCACAGGCCTATCTTCAGCACACATTTGCATTGCCGGAAACGCAATTCTCGCTTACCGACACGTTGATAACCTCGCTCAAGGGATTGATAAACTACGACACGCTGAACAACACATTCACATCAATAGTGGGGACAGCGCTGTCGATGCTTATAACAATATTCTCCATCTCGTTTATCACATTCTTCTTCCTCAAAGAGGACGGATTGTTCTACTCGATGGTAAAAGCGATGTTTCCCGAAAGGTTGCAGAATAATGTAACACACGCATTAGACTCTATCACACTACTATTATCACGCTATTTTACCGGAATATTGACCGAGAGCCTTATACTAATGGTTATAATATCGACCATAATGATTCTCTTCGGCATGAAAACCGACAATGCGTTATTGATAGGACTAATAATGGGTGTTATGAATGTTGTGCCCTACGCCGGGCCTCTAATGGGAGGTATCGTATCGGCATTCATTGGCCTGGTTACACCTATTGACGGCATGACAGCTGTCAGCACAATGACTATCATAATCTGCACCCTGATGTGTGTTAAGGGTGTAGACGACTTCATTCTACAACCCACAATCTACTCGGAACGAGTTAAGGCACATCCGCTTGAAGTATTCCTTGTAATTCTCATTGCTGGATATATGGCCGGTATTTTAGGCATGCTTCTGGCCATCCCATCATACACCGTACTGCGAGTACTTGCAAAAGAATTCTTCTCGGAGTTCTCGCTTGTGCAAAAGTTAACACAAAATATATAGATGATTATAACAGGCAAAGTAATACACGGCGCACAGCTTGGACGCAAGATGGGATTTCCCACGGCAAATATCGATGCAAGCGAATTGCACGACGCAGACAACGGAGTATACTCTTCGCGTGTAAGAATCAGCCAAAAAGAGTATAAAGCAATGTCAAATCTGGGTATGCGTCCTTCTGTTGACGGCCGCACACGATTACTTGAAACCCACATCTTCGATTTTGATGGTGATTTATATAACAAAACAATCGAAGTAGAACTACTCGATAAAATTCGTGATGAGCGACATTTCTCATCGCTGGAAGAACTTAAGAATCAGCTTAACAGCGATGCTATCTTATGCAGATAGATTAGTCGTAGATACAAATAAATCGGAGTTGTTTGTTAATAACAACTCCGATTTATTATATAAGGTCAACAAACTACTTGCGCTTGGCCTTTTGCTGCTGGCGCATCATCTCCTCCTGCTGACGCATAAGTTCCTCGTAACGCAGCTGGAATTTCGACTTCTTGCTATTCTTGCGCTTGGCTGAATTCTTCTCCATAATATAACGGATCTTATCGTCATCAACAAAGCGACGCATGCTTGTCATGATAATCATGGTGAGAATCTGCGACACCAAATAATAGTAGCACAAACCAGAAGCAAAATCGTTAAACCAGAAGAGCATCATTGCCGGCATCATGTAGACCATCATAAACTTCATTCCTGCCATACCGGGCTGATTTGCCGTACCCTGCTGCTGATATGTGAAATGCGAGAAACCAACCATTGTCACGCACATCAACAATGCAAAGAGGCTCACATGATCGCCATACCACGGAATAGAGAAAGGCAACTGCAACACACTATCATACGATGATAGGTCATCGGCCCACAAGAACGACTGGCCACGCAACTCAATACTCACAGGGAAGAAGCGGAACAATGCCCACAGCAAGGGCAACTGAATTAACATGGGAAGACATCCGCCCATGGGGTTAATACCTGCCTTCTTATATAAATTCATCATCTCCTGCTGCTTCTTCATGGCATCCTCCTGACGAGGATACTTCTCATTCAAAGCATCCATCTCAGGCTTAATCACACGCATCTTGGCGGTAGAGAGGTAGCTCTTATAGGTCAACGGGAAAATCAGAATTTTGACTAGGATTGTAAGAATCAGGATAATAATACCGAAACTTGCAATATAGTTACGCAAGAAATCGAACACAGGAATTACAATCCAGCGGTTGAACCAACCAACCAGCCAGCCGCCCAACGGAATAAGGCGCTCCATAGCAATACTCTCGCCATCGGGACCCACAACATTCGACAACACGGCATACTTATTGGGACCACAGTATAGCGAGAATGAGTAATCGGTAATTTGAGGATTATATTTCACACCCATACGGGCCGTATAATTCTTCAAGAAACCTGAACCCTCGGCAGCTGTTGTGAAGCCCATATCAGCATATGCAAAGTTATCACGAGCGATGAAAGCCTGCGAAAAGAACTGCTGACGGAAAGCCACCCAATTCACTTCGCTCTGCAACTGCTCGGATTTATCGCTCTCGCTCATACCCAAATCCTCGACATCCTCCTCGCCGGGCAAACGGTATGAGAGAGTTGTATAGAGATTCTCGTTCTTATAGCTACGCTCGTTCTGATAGGTGGTGTTACTCCACTCCATGCCGATGGTTGACTGCCCCGCCATAATCGGAGCCAGGTTTACCATCTTAACATTGAAATCGAGCATATAATCACGTGCCGGATCCTTCTTGTCGTAGAGTGTATACTCATACTGCAATACTGCGCCCGGAGCAACCTCCAAAGTCATGGTAAGAACCTGCGCATCACCCAAACGATGCACACCCTCGTTTTTAAAGACATACTCCGAAGTATTCACCGGAACATTTTTCAAGCCATTCTTAACATAGAACTCCATGTCAAACTTGGCAGTCGCGGGATCAAAGAGAACAATCTTCTCGTTTCTCTCCTCCTTGGGGGCATATTTGGTATACTCCTTAAGCACGACCTTCTGCATCATAGCACCCTTAGTGCTAAAATCCACCGACAAATAGTCATTCGACATATTTACCACTTCGCTCTCGAGGTTGCGTGAAGCGACAAGTGTTGCTCCAAACATATCCACCTCGCGTTGTGCGGCCAATGAATCGGCATTGATAGTCTGCTCCGCAGATGTCTGTACGGTCTGCTCGGCCGAAGCCTCGGCCTGCTGTGATGCAAGCTCCTCGGCCTGCACCTGCTCCATATATTCTTGATATTTAGCCTGCTGTTTGGAACTATACATCACATAGCCGATAAAAATCAGCGACATGAGAACAATTCCAATGATAGTTTTTTTATCCATTTTAAGATATTAACACGTTAATTATTTTGCGGCTTTCTTCGCCTTACAATTTTTCTGAAACTCAAGGGCGGCAGCCACAAATGCTACAAACAAAGGCGCAGGAGTTGCTACTGTGCTCTTATACTCGGGATTATACTGTGTTGCCACATACCACGGATGGCCGCTCAACTCGATTACCTCAACCAAACCGGTCTCAGGGTTGATTCCCGATGCAATAATACCGGCATCCTCAAACTGCTTGAGATACTCTCCATTAAACTCATAGCGATGGCGGTGACGCTCCACGATAGAATCGGCGCCATAGGCCTGATGAGCCTTCGAGCCGGCCTTGAGCGCACATGGATAACCACCCAAACGCATAGTGCCACCCTTCTCGGTAACCTTCTTCTGCTCCTCCATAAGGTCGATAACGGGAGCTTTGGTCTGCGGGTCAAGCTCTTTAGAGTGGGCATCCTTCAAATTGAGCACATTGCGGGCAAACTCAACAACGGCAGCCTGCATACCCAAACCGATACCAAAGAATGGGATATTATTCTCGCGGGCATACTTCACTGCCTCAACCTTACCGTCAAAGCCACGCACACCCGAACCCGGAGCTACAAAGATACCTGATTTGCCACCCAGCAACTCCTCGGCATTTGCTGCGGTAAGCTGCTCGGCAGGGACATAGGTAACCTTCACCTTGCAGTGGTTTGTCGCACCGGCATGGATAAATGACTCGTTGATTGACTTGTAGGCATCGGGTAACTCGGTATACTTACCAACCAATGCAACCTCAACATTATACTTGGGATTCTTAATCTTATCCACGAACTCGCTCCATGACTTAAGGTTTGGCTCCTCGCTATCGGTAATACCCAACTTACGCAGAATTACATCATCAAGATGCTGATCGTGCATACGCAAGGGGACCTCATAGATTGTGGGAACATCGATAGATTCAACTACGGCATCGGTAGTTACGTTGCAGAACAACGCCACCTTATTTCGAACATCCTCGGGCAAGCTATGCTCGGCACGCAACACCAGAACATCGGGCTGCACACCCTCCGACTGGAGCTCCTTTACAGAGTGCTGGGTGGGCTTTGTCTTCATCTCACATGCCGCAGCCATATAAGGCACCCAGGCCAAATGTATCAGCAACGAATTCTGATAACCCAACTGATTACGAAGCTGTCGTACAGACTCGATGTAAGGCAATGACTCGATATCACCTACCGTTCCACCAATCTCCGAGATAATCACATCATATTTCTTGGTTGCACCCAACAACTGTATACGACGTTTAATTTCGTCAGTGATATGGGGAATTACCTGCACAGTCTTACCCATATACTCGCCACGGCGCTCCTTCTCAAGAATCTCTTTGTATATCTTACCTGTGGTGACAGTGTTGTTCTTAGATGTTGTTATAGAAGTAAAACGCTCATAGTGGCCCAAATCGAGATCACACTCTGTACCATCCTCCGTAACATAGCTCTCACCATGCTCATAGGGATTCAAACGACCCGGATCAGCATTGATATAGGGATCAAACTTCTGTACTGTAACAGAATAACCACGTGATTGCAACAGTCGTGCAACTGTTGCCGAAATAATACCTTTACCAAGCGATGACGCTACACCTCCCGTAACGAAGATGTATTTTGGTTTACTCAATTTCATAACTCTATTATTAACTAATGTTTAAACAACAAACTAAACCGTAATCAAAGACCGATCGCCTTGTGTGCATCTTACTCCTTTTCGGCAACGCCCTCAGAAGTCTGCATATCTATCATCTGAACCTTCTCGATAGTATCCTGAAGTTCTTGTTTTGCACGAGCAATCTTTTCGCGAATATCGGCTATCATAGCCTCGGCATTCTTTGATTTCGAGAAGAATCCGATGTTATTCTCCAACAAAGCGATATCCTGCTCCATCTGACGTACCTTGCCATAAAGACGCTCTCGCTCGTTACGAAGACGCTTATCGCCTCCATTCTTCATATCCTGCAAACGCTCCTTATAGCGATTCATCGAACGATCACGCTCCGAGCCACGCAATATACCGAACATCTGGTCTACAGCCTGCTTATATTTCTTCTGGATAGAATCCTTCTGCTTGATGGGCACATAACCAATCTCACTCCAGCGGCGTTGGAACTCCTTAATGGCATTGTATCCCTCGCTCTTGATATCGGCAGCCATCATCTCCTCGATCAGAGCCAATTTCTTTTGCAAGTTTGCCTCGTGCTCATCCTCAATGCTGGCAAAATGTTGCGACTTACGCTCAAAGAATTTATCGCACGCCGCACGGAATCGTTTCCACACCTGATCAGAGTAACGACGTGACACGACACCCACCTCTTTCCACTTTGCCTGCAAAGCCAGCAACTCATCGGTGGCATGTTTCCAATCCTCGCTACCCTGCAAAGCTTCGGCGGCCTCGCAAATCTCTATCTTGAGTTGCAGATTGTGCTCCATCTCGCTCTTTACACCTGCATAGTATTCGCGCTTGGCCTCGAAGAATCGGTCACAAGCTGTGCGGAAACGCTCATAAATGCGGGTGTTATCCTTCTTGGGGGCAAAGCCGATGGTACGCCACACCTTCTGAATCTCCAACAGATTTTCGCTCGCCTTATTCCACTCCTTGCGAGAGGTATAAAGTTGCTCGGCAAGAGCCTCGGTCTTGGCGCAAAGCTCACTCTTGAGTTCGAGGTTTTTCATCTGCTCCTGCTTCAGAGCATCGAAGAACTCCTGATGCTGCTTATTTATTCGGCTTGAAGCCGCCTTAAACCGCTCCCACAACGGCTCTTTGTACTCATTTGCCACAGGACCAATCTCACGCCACTCATCATGGAGCTTCTGCAATTTATGGAAAGCATCCACAATGGAAGGCTCGACAACAAGCGCCTCGGCCTGCTCGCAAAGTTGCAGTTTCTGCTCGTAATTCTTCTTGAGATCCAGATCTCGCAACTCTTTATTTATCTTGATAAAATTGTAAAAATTCTCAACATGCAGGTTGTATGTCTCCCACAAATCCTTCATCTTTTGCTGGGGAACTACACCAGCCTCCTTCCAACGCTGCTGCAACTCGCGGAATTTGGCAAAGGTATTGTTTAACGTCTCATCCGAATTAACCAACTCCTTTAACTCCTCGATGATAGCGAGTTTGGCCTGGAGATTCTCCTCCTTAATCTTGTCAAGTGATGAGATATACTCGTCACGACGCTGACGATACTCTTTGAACAACTCCTTGAGTCTGACCTCTGCCTCATCTACCGCCGGCACGAACTCGGCCTGCTCGCCATTCTCGGTCTCGAAAGCTTTGCGTGCAGCATCCAGTTCGGCACGATGCAACTTGTAGAAAGCAATCTTAATAGCCTCAACACTTTTACGAAGAGTTTGCACCGGCTCCGACTCAAGCATATTGGCAAATATTTCAACAAGCTCCTGCTTGCTCTTGCCACTCAAATCATTTTTGTCGACATCAGCCACAGCCTCCTCCTCGGCCATTTCACCTTCAATGGCAAGACCGGCCTGCTCGGCATCGAGTTGGGCATTCTCCTCGCTAAAATCTGCAACGGCCTCTGACTCCGCTGCCACATTAACATTCTCACAATCAGCGACCTCTTCAAAAGTTTTCTGATTGATTGTAGGTTGATTTTTCACATCTTCGGCATTGCCGACAAGCTCCACAGGAGCTGCATGGTTAGAATTTTCAGTAGCCATCACTTATTTGTTTTAATCTCCCCTGCAAAATCGCAGGCATATAGACGTGCAAATATAATGAATTTATCCTATCTCTATCCGTTTTTTTACACAGTTTTTTGTATATTTGTAGAAAATTAAATCATAATTATGGGATACCGCATACTACTTATCGATGATGAGGACGATATTCTGGAGTTCGTGAAATACAATCTCGAACGCGACGGATACGAAGTTTTCACTGCATCAAATGGTGCAGACGGCCTGCAGACGGCATTAAAAACCAAACCCCATCTAATTTTGCTTGACATGATGATGCCCGTTTTGGATGGTATTGAGACTTGCAAAGCGATACGCCGTTCGCCTGCTTTAAAGAATGTCATGGTGGTATTTCTCTCGGCCGTCGGCAGCGAAGAGACCCAGCTTCAAGGCTACAATGCCGGCGCCGATGACTACATCAACAAACCTATCAAAATGAATATTCTGCGCAGTCGCGTACAAGCTATTCTCAAACGCATAAAGCCAGCCGAAGAGTCACAAGACATTGTGATTGACGCCGAACATTTTCTCGTACGACATGGCGAAGAAAACATTGTTCTGCCACGCAAAGAATTTTCTCTGCTTCAGCTACTTATGTCAGAGCCCGGCAAGTTGTTTACCCGAGATGAAATCTATACGAAAGTATGGGGCAACAAGGTTGTTGTCGGCGACCGCACAATCGATGTTCACATCCGCAAATTGCGCCAAAAAATCGGAGAAGAGCGCATTGTAACGGTAAAGGGCATGGGATATAAATTCATCAATCCTGAAGAGGGTCTAACAGAATAAAAAAATGAGGAAGTTCTTTTCAATATTCGCAATTTTGATATTTTCGCTCTCGACTGCTGCCGCGAGTTCTTTCGACACTTTTTTCACCGAGCGAACTCTGCGTATAGACTACATTTTCAGTGGCAATGCCTCAATGCAGATAGTTGCCCTTGACGAATTGACCTCATTTGAAGGCTGGGCGGGTCGCCGCATAAATCTCGACAAAATTCCTGTAAAAGGTAACGGAGAGCTAAAGTTAATCGACCCTGTAAGTAAAGCAATAATTTATCGTACAAGTTTCTCCAGCCTGTTTCAAGAGTGGGTTGTAACGGATGAGGCGTCAAAGCTCAACAAAAGCTTTGAATTTACCATTCTCACCCCACTACCCAAAAGCGAAGTTTTGGCCGAAATAACCTTGTACGACAACGAGGGTAACATACAGACTACGCTTACACATAGCATACAACCTAACGACAAACTGATTCGCAATTTCGATAGCCGTTCTGCCATCGGGCATGAGTATATAATGCACAACGGCTCACCCGCCGAGTGTATCGACATTGCCATTATGGCTGAAGGTTACACAGCAGAAGAGATGGATATTTTCATGCAGGATGCACGCACTGCCTGCGAAGAGATATTCAGCTACGAGCCTTTTGCCTCATTCAAAAAACGCTTTAACGTAGTGGCTGTCAAGAATGTATCAAAACATAGCGACGTTAGTGTTCCGCAAGACAATGTATGGCGTGAAACTGCCATGAACTCCAATTTCATGACCTTCTATTCACCACGCTACCTTACCACCAACAGTGTTCATTTAATCCACGATAATTTAACCGGCGTAGCCTATGAGCACCTGATTATTTTGGCCAATACCGACACCTATGGAGGAGGCGGAATTTACAACTCATACACACTCACCACAGCCCACAATCCGCAATTCAAACCCGTGGTGGTTCACGAATTTGGGCACTCGTTCGGAGCTTTGGCCGACGAGTATTTCTATGAACATGAGGATCACGCGGCCAACACCTACAAACTCGGTTATGAACCTTGGGAGCAGAACATCACCTCGCTTGTAGATTTCGACTCAAAATGGAAAGATATGCTCGACAAAAAGAGTGAAATACCCACCGAGCCAACCGAAAAACGCAAAAAGAACTACACGGTTGGTGTATATGAAGGTGGCGGATATCTCACCAAGGGCATGTATCGACCCGCGGTAGTGTGCCGTATGCGCGACAACGAGGCTACTCAATTTTGCCCCGTATGCCAGCGCGCCATCAAGCGTATGATACAATATTATACCGAGCAACAATAAACAACCGATAATTCTTCCAACAAAAGGGGCGAAAAATTAGTTTTTTTCGCCCCTTTTCGCATACCGATACACTTTATTTATTATATTTGTAGAGAAAATATCATTGTGGCATACCACAAAATTTGTATCCAGGAAATATCCCCGCACCAAACGGCATATTACTTGGGGTTTTGTTGTGCAAGATTAACAAATAAACTTAAAATAAAACATTATTATGATTGTATTAGTTTTGAATTGCGGCTCGTCATCAATCAAATATCAGGTTATTGATATCAACGAGCAGAGCAACGCCCTTTTGGCTAAAGGTTTGGTTGAACGTATTGGTTTGCCGGAAGGTATCCTTACCCACAAGCCGGTTGGCAAAGAGAAGTATGAGTTGCAGATGCCCATACCCGACCACACTACAGGTATCAGTTTGGTACTCAAAGCCCTTACCGATGCCAACCACGGCGTGATTGCCGACCTTACCGAGGTAAAGGCTGTAGGTCATCGCGTGGCACATGGTGGCGAGTTTTTCCACAGCAGCGTAATCGTAGATGAGCAGGCCAAAGAGAATATTCGCTCTTTGTTTGAGATTGCCCCGTTGCACAACCCTGCAAATCTGGAGGGAGTTTTGTCTATTGAGAAGGTTCTGCCAGGCATTCCGCAGGTGGCAGTATTCGACACATCGTTCCATCAGACGATTCCCGCAACAAACTATATGTACGCCATTCCCACCGAGTACTACGACAAGTATCGTGTTCGTAAATATGGTTTCCACGGCACAAGCCACAAGTTCGTGGCCAAAGAGGGTGCAGCTCTTACAGGCATAGATATCAACAACTCTAAGATTATCACCTGCCATATCGGCAATGGTGGCTCTATTACCGCAGTTCTTAACGGCAAATCATACGACACTTCAATGGGATTCTCTCCGCTGGATGGTCTTGTAATGGGTACCCGTTGCGGCACGATAGATGCCAGCGCCATAACCTACATCGGCGAGAAGGAGGGCATGAGCTATGCCGAGCTTAACTCAATGATGAACAAGAAGTCGGGCGTACAAGGTCTTTCAGGCATATCAAGTGACATGCGTGACATCGATGCGGCTTACAAGGCCGGCAACGAGAAAGCCATCCTCGCTCGCGATATGTACTACTCACGAATCAAGAAGTTCATTGGTGAGTATGCAGCCGAGATGGGCGGTGTAGACCTTATTATCTTCACAGGCGGTGTTGGTGAGAACTCTTCTGACATGCGCAGCAGCGTATGCAGCAACATGGAGTTTATGGGTATCAAAATCGACGAGAGCATCAATGCTGCAACTCATGGCGACAATGCAATTTTGTCGACCCCCGATTCAAAGGTGAAAGTTGCTGTTATCGCCACCAACGAGGAGCTGGTAATTGCTACCGACACATATAACCTTACAAAGAATTTATAATACACTAAAAACATAAATAACGATGATTACACATTTGGATGAGATTGTTACCGCTGCGGTAGCGCGAGGAAGAAAGCGCCTTGCAGTGGCTTACGGACAGGATACACACACTATCGAGGCTGTCTATAATGCATGGAAAGAGGGTTTGGTGGAGGCTACACTCTACGGCGACAAGACTGCCATCGAGGCAGCATGTGCCGAGTTGGGTATCGACCCTAGCGTATTCAACATCGTCAACGAGTCAAGCGACGTTACTTGCGTAAAGTTGGCTGTTCAGGCAGTAGTAAACGGTCAGGCTGATGTTTTGATGAAGGGTCTGGTTTCTACCGACAAATATATGCGTGGCATTCTGAACAAGGAGGCCGGCTTATTCCCTCCCAAGGGCGTCTTGAGCCACGTTGCCGTTATCGAATTGCCAGGTCGCGACAAGCTTATCTCAATCTCTGACGTGGCTGTTATCCCTGCTCCCGACTTCAAGCAGAAGGTAAAACTTATCGGCTATCTTGCATCAACTGCAAAGGTTCTCGGTGTTGATGTTCCCAAGATTGCATGCATCACCGCATCAGAGCAGGTATTGCCCACCGTTCCTTCATCTACCGAAGGTGCTATTTTGGCAAAGATGGGTGACCGCGGCCAGCTGGGCAAGGTTATCGTTGACGGCCCTCTCTCTCTCGACGTTGCACTCTACAAGGAGGTTGCCGAGCATAAGAAGGTTACCGGTTCAAGCGTTGCCGGCGAGCCCGACTGCTTGCTCTTCCCCAACATTGAGTCTGCTAACGTATTCTTTAAGGCTGCTACCCACATAGGTGGCGCAGAGTTGGCCGCAATGGTTATGGGCACAAAAGTTCCTTGCGTACTCACCTCTCGCGGTGACTCGGCTCTCACAAAGAAATACTCTATTGCATTGGCTTGCCTCGCTGCACGCTAAAAGCTTTACTATCAACCCTCTCGGCGCATTTGTCGGGAGGGTTATTTTAACCTCTTCACTGTGGCAAACATATGAAAAAGATTCTTATCCTCAATGGCCCAAACCTGAATCTTCAGGGCAAAAGAGATGTAAACATCTACGGCACAACTACATTTGAGGAGTACACAGCAACCTTGGCTGAACGATATTCCGGCAAGGTTGTGCTCGACTATTTCCAGTCAAACATCGAGGGCGAGTTGATAAACTCTATCCATGCGAGCGTGGGCAAGTACGACGGAATAGTACTAAATGCAGGTGGCTACACCCACACCTCCGTTGCACTGCGCGACGCCATTGCCGCCGTAACGACTCCTATCGTCGAGGTGCATATATCTTCTATTTTGGCTCGCGAGGAGTTCCGCCATATATCGATGATTGCCCCCGTGGCCAAAGGCTCGATAATGGGATTTGGACTGGATTCATACCGTTTGGGCATAGAGGCATTGCTCGATTAAAAACCTTTGCACAATGGCAAGCAATGGAGAACTTGGCAAGCGTGTAGCATCGGGCGTAGCATGGAGTATTTCAGAGAAAATAGGCTCTGCCCTGCTGCAAATAGTGGTTAGCATTGTTGTGGCTAACCGCGTGATGCCCATCGACATGGGCATTATAGCTGTGCTTGCCGTCTTCACTGCATTGGCTCAAGTGGTCGTTGACAGCGGATTCTCGCAGACGTTAATTCGCAAGAGCAACCCCGACCAGAGTGATTTTAACGCCGTCTTCCGCTTCAATATCATATCTTCTCTTGCCCTTTATATTATTCTCACAGCCATAGCCCCTTTTGTGGCCGACTTTTATGGTTGGCCCATGCTCGCAAAGGTTGCTCCTGTTCTTTTTTTACTCCTGCCACTCAATGCATTGTGTGTTATCCAGAACACTATCATGGTGCGTGAGTTCCGCTTTGCCCAGCTATCCACCATACTTCTCTCATCTTCGGTGATAAGCGGTCTGCTGGCTATCGCAATGGCATTGGCGGGATGCGGTATTTGGAGTCTTGTGGGGCAAAGGGTATCTCTCATGGCTACCAAAGCTATACTGCTCTGGTGGCGCAGCCCGTGGCGACCCAAACGGGTAAAGTGTAGCGAGTCTTTGCATCAAATGGCCCCATACAGCCTACGACTGATAGGCACCGACATGATAACAGCACTATATAATAATGTAGCACAGTTATTTATAGGCACAATCTACTCCGGCAATGCTTTGGGCTACTTCAATCAGGCGCAAAAACTAAAAGACATGCCTGTAAATTCCACCATGCAGTCGATTCAGAGCGTAACGTTTCCCGCCCTCTCAAAAATCAGTAACGATGAAGAGAAGTTTGTCGTGGGCTACAAACGTGTTATGATGATTACGGCATTCATAATCTTCCCTATTATGGCCGGTCTGATTGCCACCGCAGAGCAATTCTACACGCTACTGCTCAAAGCCGAGTGGCATCCTGCAATACCATATTTCCGCACATTGTGCCTTATAGGGCTCTTCTACCCTATGGCAGCCATAGCATATAATGTTCTGAAAGTTAAAAGTGATGGCAGCATTATTCTCAGGCTGGAGATTGCAAAAAAAGTCATCATGACTATCATATTCGCCATAACAATTCCATGGAGCGTTGAAGCAATTGCCTGGGGATTGGTTATTATGTCCATTTGCGAAATGGCTCTTAATCTTGCTGCGGCAAAACGCTATACAAAATGCAGCGTATACAGCCTGATAAAAACAATCCTTCCTGTCGCAATCTTGACAGTTGCAATGTATTTGATAGTGATGATTACTGGCGCAACTGTTGCTGATTTAGGTGTGGCAACATCTCTAACTATCAAGATTTGCACCGGAATAATCTTCTATATCCTCGCAGCATGGCTCACACGCATGCAGGCATTTGACGAAGTTCGTGAAATAGCCAAGCAATTCCTTGCCAATAAATAATGTCAAATAAAAAATGGTGCGAGAAAATCCCGCACCATTTTATTATCTCCGACCCCATATTACTGCATCAGCTCCTCCTCGGCCTGTAACGCAGTGCTATAATCAAATTTGTGTCGGACAAACTTCTCCGCAATACCATCCAGACACAAATTGCCGATACTTCCTTCATGGGTATGATGCAGTTCTCGGCCATCATGCTCATATCGACCCTCGTGTACACGAATGCCCACTTCCCGATATGCATCTCTAAAAGGCACGCCCTTAGCTACCGCATCGTTCACATCCTCGACGGTAAACAGATATTTATAGATATCGTTTGACAAAATATCGCGGTTTATCCACATCTGTTCGATACCTCCCTTTACCATACGCAACACATCACCAATCTCCTTAAATGCCGGCACATAAATCTCCTTTGTAAGCTGCATATCACGAAAATATCCCGACGGCAGATTAGTAGATATAAGTGTAACCTCCATAGGCATCGCCTGCAAACGATTACACTTCGCACGCGAAAGCTCAAAAATATCGGGATTCTTTTTATGAGGCATAATACTCGAGCCGGTGGTAAATGAATCGGGCAACTTGACAAATCCGAAGTTGGCACAAGAATACAGACACACATCCTGCGCCAATCGACCAACAGTAGCCGCGACAGCCGCAATCGCAGTAAGCACAGTACGCTCGGTTTTACCGCGTTGCATCTGGGCATATACTGAATTGTAAGCCAAATCATCAAATCCCAAAAGGCGTGTGGTCATAGTTCTGTTCAGAGGTACAGACGAACCATAACCAGCCCCCGAGCCTAAAGGATTGGTGTTCACAAGTTCATAAGCAGCCTTCAACATCAACAAATCATCTGCCAATGCTTCGGCATACGCACTGAGCCACATGCCAAATGACGAAGGCATCGCCACCTGCATATGAGTGTACCCAGGCATGAGGACATCTTTATACTCCTCGGCTTTGGCCATAAGCACCTCGAACAACTCCTCTATCTGCTGTTGCAAAGCGATAAGAGCACTGCGAGAGAATAGCTTCAGGTCGACCATCACCTGATCATTGCGAGAACGACCTGTGTGAATACGCTTTCCGGCATCACCACACATCTCGGTGAGCAGAAACTCCACTTGTGAATGAACATCCTCAACCCCCTCGGCTATTGTAAACTCGCCGGCAAGCACCTGACGGTATATCTTCTTAAGACCTTCGGCAAGTGCCTCACAATCGGCATCAGAGAGCAGGCCTATCGAGTGAAGCATCTTCATGTGGGCCATATTTCCCAACACATCAGCCTCGGCCAAATACAAATCCAGCTCGCGGTCACGTCCCACAGTAAACTCCTCGACAAATGAGTCGGTTGAATATCCCTTATCCCAAAGTTTCATATCTATATCTATTCAGTTTTCTCAATTTTCAATCCATCAAGCAAAGCTTTATATATCGTTATGGCCTGTTCTATCTCGCTGATAAGAATATATTCATCAGCCGTATGCGAGCGGGCACTATCGCCCGGGCCCATCTTTAACGATGCAAAAGGCATAACAGCCTGATTCGACATGGTTGGCGACCCGAAAGGTTCTCTTCCCATAGCTACCAGACGCTCCACGGCGGGGTGCGTAAGGGCAATAGCCGACGAGTTAAGGTGTGTCGAGCGAGCTACGACATCGCACTCTACCGAACTGCATATCTCACCCAAAAGTTCTTTATTGCCATAACACTCATTCACCCTCACATCAACCATAAACTTACACTCGGCAGGGATAACATTATGCTGTGTACCTGCTTCAATGCCCGTTACCGACATCTTCACCTCTCCAAGCAACGGCGACACTCGCTCAAAACGGTGCGTACGGAACCACTCTATATCTTTCAGTGCTTTATAGATGGCATTATCACCCTCATTGCGCGCCGCATGCCCCGACACGCCATGAGTCACACAATCCAATACCATAAGCCCCTTTTCAGCCACAGCAGGATGCATTGCAGTCGGCTCACCGACAATTGCCAAATCGATGTGCCCCAACTCCTCCAGCACAGCTCTTACACCCCCAATGCCCGTCACCTCCTCTTCGGCCGATGCAAGCATTATAAGATTGTAGGGCTGCTCGGACTGCGCAAGTTGCGCAAATACCGAAATCAATGCGACCAGGCTTCCGCCTGTATCGTTGCTACCCAGGCCATACAATTTATCGTCCTCGATAGTAGGAGCAAAAGGGTCGCGCGTCCACGCCACGTTGGGTTTGACGGTATCTATATGGGCATCAAGCAAAATAGTAGGTTTTAACTCATCGTGTGCCCACGCCTCGGCCCAAACATTATTACCTTTACGCTGTGGAACAAAACCAAGAGTCTGGAACTCCTGCTCTATAATAGAGGCCACAACAGATTCATCGCGACTGACAGATGGTGTCGCAATTATCCTTTGCAATAACTCTATGGCCTGTTCCAAATTCATATAGGCTATTTTTTCACTACGGTCCCGCCCCTCAAATCATTGGGCGAAGTAATACGTACCGAGGCGACACCCGCCTCGATTGTTTTATAGGCATTATCAATCTTGGGAATCATGCCCGAATGAATCTTCTCCTCGGCCCGCAATTCTGCATATAATGCAGGGGTAATTTCGCGAATAAGTGAATTATCGTCATTCACATCAAGCAAGACTCCCGCCTTATCAAGAGTAAAGACTAATTCAACCTCATAGCGACGTGACAGGCCCTCTGCCACAGCTGAAGCAACACTATCGGCATTAGTATTAAGCAAATCGCCCTTTGGCGAGAAAGTGATGGGTGATATTACAGGTATCACTCCCTTATCGAGCAACATAGCCAGAATATCGTCGTCCACATCATCCACATCGCCAACAAACCCCCAATCAATCTCTTGTACGGCTCGGCGATGAGATTTCACAACTGCCATATCACAACCCGACAGCCCGCAAGCATTCACACCACGCGCCTGCAAAGCAGCAACCAAACGTTTATTGGCAAGACCGGCATAGGCCATAACCGCAATATCGAGTGTTGCAGAGTCGGTGATACGGCGGCCTTCATGCATCTTGACCTCAACGCCCAGCTTCTGCGCCAGATGTGAGCCCATTACACCACCGCCATGCACCAAAACGAAAGGTTCGCCAAGCGACGCCAAAGCATCACACAGCGAAGCCAATACGCTATTGTTTTCGATAAGTTTACCGCCTATCTTAATGACTTTTATCTTCATTCTGTAAATTACATCCCAAATTTTACTGCCGTAGCACGGAAAGCCTCGACAAATCGTTCAACCTCTTTATCACCAATCATCAACGGAGGCAACAATCGCAGAGTATATTGACCGCTCAAGCCGGTCATGATATGGAACTCCTCACGCAACACCTTGCGGAAGTCGGCTTGAGGAACACTCAAATCGATACCAATCATCAAACCTCTACCTCTGATATCACGAACACCACCTACACCCTTGATACCTTCCACAATCTTTTCGCCCATCAAACGGGCATTATCCACCAGACCTTCAGCCTTAACAACATCAGCCACAGCAATTGCAGCTGCACATGCCAGATGACTGCCGCCAAAGGTTGTACCCAGCATGCCCTTAACAGCGGGAATAGAGGGAGATATCATAACAGCACCCACAGGGAATCCATTGGCAATACCTTTGGCCATAGTGATAATATCGGCCTTTACTCCCGAATATTGGTGTGAGAAAAATCTACCGCTACGACCATAACCTGCCTGCACCTCATCGCAGATAAGCAGTGTTCCCGTTGCATCGCATGCCATGCGGGCCGCCTGCAAAAACTCATTGGTAGCTACCTGAATACCATTCACACCCTGAATAGGTTCGATAATCACAGCAGCATACTCTTTGGTTGATAGCTCCCGCTCCAACGCCTCCACATCATTCAAGGCCACAAACGAAATTTTGTCGTTCTTATTAACCGGTGCTTGAATTTTAGGATTATCGGTAACCGTTACAGCCAAACTTGTTCGCCCATGGAACGCCCCACGCATCGAAAGCACTCGCTCACGGCCAGTGGTAAACGAGGCTAACTTCAGAGCATTTTCATTGGCCTCGGCGCCACTATTACACAAAAATAGTTCATACTCTTCATAGCCAGACAACACGCCCAATTTCTCTGCAAGTTCCGCTTGCAGGGAGTTGATAACGGCATTGGAGTAGAATCCTATTTTTGAGAGCTGCTCGGTAATCTTTGCGACATAATGCGGATGGGTATGACCGATAGATATTACGGCATGACCGCCATAAAAATCGAGGTACTCCACACCATCTTTATCCCACAAATATGCCCCCGAAGCCTTCACAGGCTCCATATCGAGCAATGAATATACATCAAAAAGTTTCATAACACTTCGTTTAGAAATATGAGGCTTTTAATTTCAGGCCCTCCATCTCGTCTAAGCCGAACATCAGGTTCATATTCTGCACAGCCTGACCTGATGCACCCTTAAGCAGATTATCTACCACCGATGTGATAAGCAACCTACGGCCCTCCTTCTGCAATGAGATAAAACAGTAGTTGGTATTTACCACCTGTTTCATATATACCGGCTTGTCGCTCACACACACAAACGGATGTTCGGCATAATACTCCTTGAATATTCGGATAATCTCCTCCAACGAGTTATCCAGACGAACCACCACATCGCTCATTATACCGCGCGCATGACAACCGCGCACAGGCACAAAAGCTATATCGGTTGACTCCGAACCACCGGCAGCTACAACGGTCTCACCAATCTCACCCAAATGTTGATGGGTAAACACCTTGTAGTTCGACAAATTGGCATTACGGTTACTGAAATGGGTGTCGGGTGTCGGCTTCTGACCCGCGCCGGTTGAGCCGGTAATACCCGTTACTGTAACCTCCTCGGGTAAAATACCTGCATCGGCCAAAGGCAGTAATGCGAGGTTTATCGAGGTGGCAAAGCAACCAGGGTTAGCTACACATCGACAACCTTTTATCTGCTCGCGATTGAGCTCGGGTGCGCCGTATACAAACTCGCCTGCATCGGCCTTCAAACGGAAGTCGTTGCTGAGGTCGATAATTTTCACACTCTCCGGCACAGGATTCTCAGCCAAAAACTTGGCCGAATTTCCGTGACCCATACAAATAAACAGCACATCAATATCCTCGAAATTGATATTCGAGAACTTCAGGTCGCTATATATCAGGTCGGTATGCACCGAACTGATAGGCTCTCCATCATGCGACCCGCTCTGGATATATTTCAACTCGGCAGAGGGGTGATTGACCAGCAAACGAATAAGTTCACCTGCCGTATAGCCTGCTCCGCCAGCTATTGCTACTCTAATCATTACTCTTCGTCGGGATTTACAGCGTGATATATCTTAAGCGGCATAGATGTAATCTTGGTGAAGCCCTTGACATCGTCGGCGGTCCACGCGTTGTTCATCTCGCCATACTCGGCAAATTTGGCATTCATCAAATCGTTAGGCGACTCGATACCCACCAAAGTGAAGGTGTAAGGACGCAGGGTGATAAACACCTTACCCGATACATTACGCTGGCTATTCTCAAGGAACTTCTCGATGTCACGCATAACAGGCTCGGAATACATAGCCTCATGCATAAACATGCCATACCACGTGCCGAGCTGATCCTTCCAATACTGCTGCCACTTGGTTAGAGTGTGCTTCTCCAATAGCTCATGTGCCTTGATAATAAGCATGGGAGCTGCCGCCTCAAAACCAACACGGCCCTTGATACCAACGATTGTATCACCCACATGAGTATCGCGACCGATAGCCCATGCCGAACCGATAGCCTCCAATTTATTGATTGCAGCCACACCGCAAACAGCCTCGCCATTTACGCCTACAACCTCGCCATTCTTAAACTCAATCTCGAGCGACTCGGTACCCTCTCTCTTCAACTGCGAAGGATATGCACTATCTGGCAGATTGGTGGCAGAGCACAAGGTCTCTTTTCCTCCAACAGAGGTACCCCAAACACCCTTGTTGATCGAGTACTCCATCTTTGTGAAATCAGCCTCAAAACCATTCTCCTTAAGATAGTTAATCTCATACTCTCGAGTGAGTTTCATATCACGTGTAGGAGTAATAATCTCCACCTGCGGCGCAAAAACCTCAAAAGTTAGGTCGAAACGCACCTGATCATTGCCCGCGCCCGTTGAGCCGTGAGCAATAGCATCAGCACCGATTGAGTTGGCATAATTCACGATAGCCAAAGCCTGGAAAGTACGCTCCGAGCTTACCGAGATAGGATATGTTTTGTTACGCAACACGTTACCCATGACCATATATTTTATGCATTTGCCATAGTAATCTCCCGTAACATCCAGATTCACATGCTGCTTTGCGCCCAAAGCGTATGCGCGCTCCTCGACAGCCTTAAGCTCCTCGGCTGAGAAACCTCCGGTATTTGCAAGTGCTGTATAAACTTCATAACCCAACTCTTTGGTAAGATACTTCACACAGAACGATGTGTCAAGACCTCCACTGTAAGCTAAAACTACTTTCTTCATATCTTTACTTCTATTTTTTCCTGAACAATAATTATTTTCCAAACAGACGACTCCAGAACGAGGCTTTCTTCTGTGTCGCATGCGCCGCTGCCTCGTCAGCCTGTTTTTTAGCGACCTTCTCCGGATCATATATCATACCCGTACAGAGACATTTTGTCATATTTGTACGCTGCAACACATCGTAATTCACACACGATTGACAACCTGCCCAGAAAGCCTCATCGTCGGTGAGCTTTGCAAAGGTAACAGGCTCATAACCCAAAGCGGTGTTAATACGCATAACAGCCTCACCGGTTGTAAGACCAAACAACTTGGCATTCGGGAAACGCTTGCGCGAAAGGTCGAACGCAGCCTGTTTGATACGTTTGGCCACGCCCATACCGCGATATTGCGGGCGAACAATCAATCCCGAGTTGGCGACAAACTCATCATGTCCCCATGACTCAATGTAGCAGAACCCCACAAACTCATCACGATTGACAGCAATGATTGCCTTACCTGAATTTATTTTATCGGCGATATATTCGTCAGTACGACGGGCGATACCCGTTCCACGCTGTTTTGCAGCCTCATCGATCGCATCGTTAATCTGTGTTACAAAACACAGATGTTTCTCATTTGCGACCATTACATCGATTTTCATTAGTACGAATTTTATATGTTTATATATTATTATCGTTTGGGACTGCAAATATTGCATAATAATACGCGATATGCAAATTTTTTATTATCTATATTTATATATATAAGAAGATTCCCGCATATTTGCATAAATGCAGCATAATTATGCTATTTATGCAATTTTAAAATTCGGCAACAACCCTCACAAAGTAAATTTTACAGTTTTGGCCACAAAATATTACAGTCACACATGATAACACTCAAAAAATCCATAATCTGGTATTGCAAAAACAACATTTAATTTATATATTTGCATAAGCATGTAAATTAACCAGCCATGAATCAAAAAACTCAACGCTTCGCGACTATTCGCAAAATCATTCGCAGCGAACTCATTGGCTCGCAAGAGGAGCTTATCTCCCGACTGCGTGAATGCGGAGTAGAGATTACCCAAAGTACACTTTCTCGTGATTTGAAATTTATGAACGTAGCGAAAGTCCCTCACAAGACCAAAGGCTATGTTTATGTTTTGCCCAACACCGCTCATCACGATGTAAACGTGTCGTCAAACATATCTGACAACATCACAAGCTTGACCTTTTCGGGAAATTTGGGAGTACTTAAGACCAAATCCGGCTATGCAAGTGCAATATCGGTTCCCATTGACAACCTCGATTGCCCGGGCATTATCGGTACTATTGCCGGCGACAACACAGTGCTAATAATTATGCGCGAGGATGCTAATCGCAATCATATAATAGAGGCTCTATTGAGAATCTTCCCGATGCTAAGCAACGTACTATAAAAAAAGCGACCTTCGCGGTCGCTTTTTATCTTTTATGGATGCACAAATCCTAATCCTCAATTATATAGATATACTCATTCGCTCGCTGCATATGAAATTCCTCACGGGCATACTGCTCAAGATATTCGTCATAGTTAAGTCGCTCAAGCATTGTGCTATCTGCCTCAACTCTGGCACGGAAGTGATCACGCTGCTCCTCGAGTCTTGAGATACGGCTGTTCACCTTAATTACAGTGATTAGATTACGCACAGTCAACACTGCTGTATAGACAAATATCACAGCAGTAACACCAAACCATATCTTTTTACTAATCTTACCACTCATCGTACTATAACAACAGCAAACTATGGGATACGCATAAATTTATGTGTTTGAACCGATATTGACCACTTGGGGTGCTGTTTTGCATACTCCACAATTGAGGGCATAATCTTCTCGAACACACTCCACTCGGGTTGCAAATACAAACGACAATAGCGACCCACGCGACGGGCGTTCTGCTCGGCCCACTCAAAATCAGACTCATCCTGAATTATGACCTTCAACTCATGCGCACGGCCAAAAGCCTCATCCAACGGCGGGTGCTGACGCTTGGGAGAAAGGCAGACCCAGTCAAACTCTCCACTAAACGGATGAGTTCCCGATGTTTCCAAAAATATCTCCAAGCCCTCTTCACGCAAACGCGAAGTAAGTACCCCGAGCGGATACAGCAAAGGTTCGCCACCTGTAATGACAATTGCCTGCGCCTCGCACGCTTTGGCACGCTCCACGACAACATCCACATCCACCGGAGGGAAAGTCTTTGGATTCCACGTATATTTGGCATCACACCAACGACAACCGACATCACATCCACCCAAACGGATGAAATATGCCGGTTTGCCCGTATGGTAGCCTTCGCCCTGGATGGTATAGAAATCCTCCACCAAAGGCAAGCGACGCCCATCATCCAATATATGATTATTCGTCAATGACATATATATCTTTCAGATTTCGCCCTAGCTGGTTATAATCCAACCCATACCCCACAATAAACTCATTACCAATAGACAAGGCAACATAATCGATAGGATACTCATACAAAAACTTCTCGGGCTTGAAAAAGAGCGTACAGATAGCAATGCTGGCAGGATTCTTGGCACGCAAATGGGCCAACAGATAGTTCATGCTATGACCTGTCTCAACAATATCCTCGACAATGATGATATCTCGGCCCTCAATATCGAAATCGACATCAAGCTGCTGCGTCACCTGACCCGATGATTGTGTGCCGCTATAAGAAGATATCTTAATGAAGGCCATCTGGCTGTCAAAGGTAACCTTACGAACCAAATCACTCAAAAAGAGGAACGAGCCGCTTAACACACCTAGAAAAATTGGGGTACGCCCGCGGTATCGTTCATTGAGCTGATCGGCCACCTTTGCCACCGCAGCATCAATCTGCTCGGCAGGAATCATTACTCGAAAAGTTTTGTCTTGAAGTCTTATTTTGTTCTCTATCATGCTGAATTTGGATGACATGATAAGTATGGTGAAACGGTATTCACCATGTAATCACATTAGGTTAGTATTATAATTTCAAGCGAGCGGGCCGACAACAACCCGCTCACAAATGCTATTTATTCAACAAAGACTTAACCTCTTCGTAAACCGTTTGGGCATTATAACCAAACTTTTCATCCAGCACCTTAAATGGTGCAGAATAGCCAAAGTGGTCACAACCATGAATCTTGCCATTCTCACCCACAAGGCCTTGCAGATTTAGCGAAAGACCCGATGTCATACCATAGCGAACAACACCCTTGGGGAGAACGCTATCCTGATATGATTTGGGCTGGTCACGGAACAATCCCTCGCTCGGCACGCTCACAACTCGCACAGGAATACCCTCCTTCTGCAAAAGTGTAGCACCCTCGATAAGGGTAGAGACCTCTGAACCTGATGCCAACATCACAACCTGAGCCTTGGCCGAATCCATTACTATATAAGCTCCCTTGACAGCCTGCTTCGCCTCATCACGGCGGCTACAATTCAGGGCAGGAAGATTTGATATATTCTGGCGTGAGAGCAAAAGTGCGACAGGACGCTTCTCTGTAAGAGCATACTGCCATGCAACTGCGGTCTCTTCGGCATCAGCAGGGCGCAGAACTACCATAGAACGCTCGCCCTGATGGTTTCTCAACTGCTCCATAAGACGAATCTGCACCTCATGTTCAATAGGCTGGTGGGTCGGGCCATCCTCACCCACGCGGAATGAGTCATGCGACCATATATAAATCACCTTCAAGCGCATAAGTGCTGAAAGGCGTATTGCAGGTTTCATATAATCCGAGAATACGAAGAATGTGCCGCATGCAGGAATAACACCACCATGCAGAGCCATACCGTTCATTACACACGCCATGGTGAGCTCGGCAACACCTGCCTGGAAGAACTGACCCGAGAAATCGCCCTTAGTGAAGGCCTTGGTCTTTTTCAAGAAGCCATCGGTCTTATCGGAGTTACTCAAATCGGCAGAGGCCACAATCATATTCTCGACCTTCTCGGCATATAAGCCCAACATGGTAGCCGAAGCTACTCGTGTGGCGGTATCGGCCTTAACATCCACCTTATTGTAGTCGATATCAGGCAACTCGCCAGACAAGAAACGAGAGAGTTTTCTTGCCAACTCCTTATTCTCCTGACGCCAAGCAGCCTCAACGGCCTGCTGCTTTGCCGCCCACTCAATAAGTTCGGCACGACGTGCCTCATATATAGACTTGGTCTCCTCGAAAACCATAAACGGCTCCTCGGGATTACCACCCAGATTCCTAACCGTTGCTGCCAAATCAGCTCCTGCACCCGACAAAGGCTGGCCATGAGTAGACACCTTACCCTCAAAGCTCTCGCCATTAGCACCCATAGCGCCCTTGGCCATAGTTGAATGGCCGATAATCAAGGTAGGTTTCTCGGTCTGGACATTAGCCTCCTTAAGTGCTGCACGCAACTGCTCGACATTGTGACCATCGACCTCCAGCACATGCCATCCCCATGCACGGTACTTTGCTGCCACATCCTCTGAATCGATCTCGTCAACCTTGGTTGAGAGCTGCACATTGTTGGCATCGTAATACATGATGAGATTTGCCAGACCCAAATGGCCTGCAATACGACCAACGCCTTGCGAAATCTCCTCCTGCACAGCACCGTCTGAGATAAAGGTGTAGGTCTTATGAGCCATCCACTCACCAAAACGCGCTACCAAGAATCGCTCGGCAATAGCAGATCCCACCGCCATGGCATGACCCTGTCCCAGAGGGCCTGAAGTATTCTCCACGCCATGCATTACATCCACCTCGGGATGGCCCGGAGTGATACTACCCCACTGACGGAAATTCTTCAAATCCTCCATAGAGTAAAATCCCGACAACATAAGCACCGAATATAGCATCGGCGACATATGCCCCGGATCTAAAAAGAAACGATCACGGAAAGGATACGCGGGATTCTCCGGATCATAATGCATAAATTCGGTGTAAAGCAAATTGATAAAATCTGCACCACCCATTGCTCCGCCAGGGTGACCCGATTTGGCTTTTTCTACCATTGCGGCAGCCAAGATACGGATATTATCGGCTGCTCTGTTGAGTTTATTGGTGTACTCCATCATAGTGTTTAGGATTCTTTTACTAATCCACAAAGATAATATATTTATCTTAACTTACTTGTTTTAGTTCTAAAAATTTCGCTCCTTCAACACGCTTTTTTGCATAAGTCAGCGTAACATTAAACGAGCGTTTACCAGACGAAGGAACATCGTACATGGCATCCATCATTATCGCCTCGCATATAGAACGCAGGCCTCGGGCTCCGAGTTTATATTCAACTGCCTTATCTACAATATAATCCAAGACTTGTTCATCAAAGCTGAGCTTCACGTCGTCCATAGCCAGAAGTTGCTTATATTGCTTAATGATGGCATTCTTTGGTTCGGTGAGAATCATGCGCAAAGTCTCGCGCGAAAGCGGATGCATATATGTAAGCACCGGCAAACGACCCACCAGTTCGGGAATAAGGCCAAAAGATTTCAAATCCTGCGGCATGATATACTTCATCAGATTCTCTCTATCGATCTGCATTGCACCCTGCACACCAAAGCCTATCGCGCGGGTGTTCAATCGCTGGGCAATCTTCTTCTCGATACCATCGAAAGCTCCGCCACAGATAAACAATATATCTTTTGTATTTACCTGAATAAATTTCTGATCGGGGTGCTTACGGCCGCCCTGCGGCGGCACATTCACCACAGCATCCTCCAAAATCTTCAACAGAGCCTGCTGCACGCCCTCGCCCGAAACATCGCGAGTAATACTCGGATTATCGCTCTTGCGGGCAATTTTATCTATCTCGTCAATAAATACTATTCCTCGCTCGGCCGCCTCGACATTATAGTCGGCCGCCTGCAAAAGTCGGGTCAAGATACTCTCGACATCCTCGCCCACATATCCGGCCTCGGTGAGTACCGTAGCATCAACAATTGTAAAGGGGACATTCAGCACTCGCGCAATAGTACGAGCCATGAGGGTTTTTCCTGTACCCGTAGGGCCTACAAGCACGATGTTCGACTTATCGATTTCCACCTCTTCGTCCTTCGACTGTTTTCCACCCTTTTTGCGGCTTAAAATTCGCTTATAGTGGTTATATACAGCCACCGACAGATAGCGCTTGGCATCCTCCTGACCTACCACATATTGATCGAGAAAAGCCTTAATTTCGGCGGGTTTCATAAGTTCCATATTATTGAACTTATCACCCTTTTTAGACTTTGCACCCTCAACCAACTCACTCTCCGAGAGCATCTGATAACCCCGCTCAACGCAGTTGTTACATATATTTACGCCACCCGAGCCCTGAAACATCAGAGCCACATCGCTGCGCTTTGCACCACAGAAGGCACAACAATCCTCGCCATTATGGCCACCTTTATATCGTGATTGTGACATAGTTATTCTCTGTAATATTATTTTTGGCGTCGGCCAAGAACCTCGTCTATAAGACCATACTCCTTGGCTTCGATGGCCGACATCCAATAATCGCGGTCGGCATCTCGCTCAATTTTCTCAATATCCACACCCGAATGCGACGAGAGAATCTCATAGAGTTCTCGTTTGGTCTTCAGAATCTCACGAGCTGTAATCTCGATATCGGAAGCCTGCCCCTGCGCACCACCCAACGGCTGGTGAATCATAACTCGCGAATGTGGCAAAGCAGAACGTTTCCCTTCAGCACCGGCCGTAAGCAGAACTGCACCCATTGATGCTGCCAAACCTGTACATATCGTTGCCACATCGCATGAAATCAACTGCATGGTATCATAAATACCCAATCCAGCCGACACCGAGCCACCGGGAGAATTGATATATATCTGGATATCTTTGGCAGGATCCACCGACTCCAAAAACAACAACTGTGCCTGGATAATATTTGCCGCGTCATCATAAATAGGGGCACCGAGAAAGATAATGCGATCCATCATCAATCGTGAGAACACATCCATGGTAGCCACATTCAACTGTCGCTCCTCTATGATTGTGGGAGAGACATATGCCGAGTGCATCGACTTGAAGTCGTGCAGCTTCAAACTGCTTATGCCGCAATAGCCGCGGGCATACTTTTCAAATTCGTTCATAACTTTTCTACTAAATCAAAATTTGGACTCTGCAAACTTTACGCCCAGAGCCCAAATCTTAAATTATTTAATATGAATCCGACCTTAAAGGACAAACTTTAGCAATCTATACTCCGCCGGCCGAACATTGGCTCATTAAGCCTCCTGTGCCAACTTGGCAAACTCCTCAGAAGTTACAGCCTTAGAAGTCACCTTGATCTTAGACTTAACATACTCTACAACCTTCAACTCGTAGAGCTTCTCGTAAATCTTCTCGGCCTGCTCCTTGTTCTCGAGAATCTGCTTTGCAAAGTTTGCAACCATCTCCTCGGGAGCAGAAGGCATACCATACTGGGCGAACTGTGCCTTTGCGAACTCCTTGGCCTCGGCGTTAATCTCCTCACCGCTTACAACGAGCTCAGCCTCCTTGATGATGGTCTTCTGGATATAGTTCCAAGTGAACATCTTAACAAATGCATCGAAATCCTTCTCGATATCCTCCTTCGAGAACTTACCCTCGTTGATTACATACAACCAACGCTTCAAGAACTCGGTAGGCATCTGAAGATTAGCCTTCTCCATAAGGAAGTTGCGGACACGGATTACGAACAGATAATCTGACTCACGACCCAACTCCTTCTCAATCTCTGCCAACAGGAAGCTATCGAGCTCCTCCTCGTTCTTAACATTACCCTCGGGGAATGCCATCTTGAAGAACTCCTCGTTCAGCTCAGGATTTGCGAACTGACGAATCTCCTTTACTACCAACTTAAACTCGGGGTTGATACCCTCCAACTCATCCTCCTTCAAATGGAGAATTGAAGCACGCTGCGAAGCACTCTTGTAAAGCTCGTTTACATTAACCTTCATCTTCGAGCCCACCTTCTTACCGATAAAGGGCTTACGCTCCTCATCGCTCATTGAGATAAGGCCTACATATGCATCCTCAACATGGATATCGCCATTATCGAGAGTAACGGTCAAAGCCTCATCCTTCTTAATCTTCTCTACATCGACCAAACGGCCATAACGACGCAGATAATTGTCCTTATAGGCATTCTGCATCTTCTTGTCAACCTTAATCTTGTTGTAGGTCAACTTATCTTTGGCAGAGAGATCGAGCTCAACCTTGGGAGCCTCACCAATCTCGAACATAAACTCATGCTCGGTGTTATTCTCGAAATCGAAATCGCCCTGCTCATCCGAGGGAATTACATCACCAACATAGTCGATATTCTCCTTCTGCAAATACTCAAATACCGAGTTTGAAGCAATCTTATAAGCCTGCTCTGCAACGGCGCTCTTGCCATACATCTTGCGTACCAAGCCCATAGGAACCATACCGGGGCGGAATCCCGGAATATTTGCCTTACGCTTGTAGTCACGCAGCATCTTGTCTACTGCCTCGCCATAATCTGCCTCGCCAACGACAACCTTCAGAATAGAGGTGCCCAATTCTCGCTGTTCTCTTGTAATCTTCATAATTTTATTATAGTTTCAATCGTTTTTTCTATGTTTGGGTCAGTTTTCGGAGTGCAAAGGTAATTATTTTTAATCAATTAACATTATTTAATACCAAATTTATTCTTCATCTTGCCATCAAGCGCCCGCCTACGATAGAGCTGATCCCTCAATTGCGGCTCAAAACCCGCCTCCCGAATGGCCTGTTGAATACCTATGGCATCAAAACTATTGTGTGCGCCGGCACTCGAAACCACATTCTCCTCAATCATTATAGAGCCCATGTCATTTGCGCCACTATGCAGTGCCACCTGCGCCGTAGCCTTACCCACCGTGAGCCACGAAGCCTGAATATTGCGGATATTATTTAGCACAAGGCGACTGACTGCGATAATTCTGATATATTCCAATGGCGAAAAATGTGACTCAACACCCTCACGCTCCAACAGCGTACCCGTAGAGCGGAATATCCACGGAATAAAGGCCACAAATCCCCAATTCCCTTTAGGGCAACGAGCCTGCAAATCACGAATCTTAAGCAAATGGTCGATACGCTGGCGAGCTGTCTCCACATGCCCATACATCATTGTTGCCGAGGTGGGCAGATTCATCAGGTGAGCCTCGTGCATCACATCTATCCACTCCTTAACCCCGGGTTTTGCCGGCGATATCCTCTTACGCACACCTTCATCCAGAATCTCGGCTCCCGCCCCTGGCAAAGAGTCAAGACCCGCCGCAATCAGCCGCTCCAATGTAGTACGATACGAGAGTTTGCTTATATGGGCTATATGCGCCACCTCCGGAGCGCCCAGTGCATGCAAACGAACATTGGGGAACTCCGACTTAAGCGCACCGAACAACTCTTCATAGAACTCTATTCCCAATTTTGGATGCAACCCTCCCTGCAACAGCAGTTGATCACCACCCAATTCAAGCATAGCCTTTATTTTAGAGCGATACTCATCGATAGTGGTCACAAATGCCTGCTCGACTTGATGGGGCTTACAATGAAAGTTGCAAAATTTACAACCAGAAATACAGACATTGGTAATATTGACATTGCGATCTATCTGCCATGTAACTACCCCCGGATTGTCTACCACACTCCTTCGCACCTCGTCAGCCACCGCAGCAAGCCTTTCAAGCGGAGCTTGCTCCCAGAGCCAATACGCCTCATCGGCACTAAGCAGAGCCCTATCACGGGCTTTGGCAAATATCTCTTCTGCAATCATCGGCAAGAAATCCTATTTTTTACCCAATATAAGTTCAAAATCGATGGTTCTGCGGCGCATATCGACACCCTTAACCCTAATCCAGACCTCCTCACCAAAGACTATACGACGGCCTGTCGCACGACCGACCACCTCAAAACGGGCATCATCGTAAGAGTAGAAATCTCCCTCTATATCACGCAGGAATGCCATGCCTTCGATGTGAGTATCCTCCAATTCGACATATACGCCCCACTCGCTCATGCCTGACACATGGCCCTTGAACATCTCGCCAATCTTATCCTGCATAAACTCAACCATCTTATATTTGATAGATGCGCGTTCGGCCTCCGATGCAACAATCTCACGCTCGGTAGCATAAACACATTGCGCCTCGATTTTTCGTTTGTCGGCCGACTTGCCGTTTTCAAGGTAACGAGCCAGCAGGCGATGCACCATCATATCGGGATAACGACGAATGGGCGATGTAAAATGAGTATAATACTTAAACGCCAAACCATAATGCCCCACATTATCGGTGGTATATAACGCTTTTGCCATACTTCTTACTGCCAACGACTGTATGGCATTCTCCTCGGGACGGCCCTTCACCTCTCCCACAAGTTTGTTTATAGCCTTTGCCACAGCACGTCCTTTCGACGCACGGAACTGATAACCGAAACGCAACACAAAATCACGGAAACGGGTCAGCTTCTCCTCATTGGGCTCATCATGCACTCGATAGACCATTGTGCGAGGTACCTTTCGACCGTTTTCGTTGCGGAAAGTACAGAATTCGGCCACACGACGATTGGCAAGCAACATGAATTCCTCGATCATCTGATTGGATTCCTTCTGCTCCTTGGTATATACTCCCAACGGTTTGCCTTTTTCATCAAGGATAAATTTAAATTCGCCACGCTCAAAGCTTACCGCACCCGCCTTAAAACGCGCGGCACGCATTATTTGGGCAAGACGGTTCATGACTCCAATCTCCTCGGCATAATCTCCAACCCCGGTTTCGATACGGGCCTGGGCCTCGGCATAGGTGAATCTACGATCGGAGTATATTACCGTACGGCCAAACCATTCATCCAAAATCTCGGCATCATCATTGAGTTTGAAAACAGCCGAAAAACAAAGTTTTTCTTCATTCGGGCGTAACGAACATAGCTCGTTACACAACCTTTCGGGTAGCATCGGCACAGTTCTATCAACCAGATAGACCGAAGTTCCTCTGTCACGAGCCTCCTGATCAAGCAGCGACTCGGGACGTATATAATGGGTAACATCGGCAATATGTACTCCGATCTCCCAAAATCCGTCATCAGTTTTGCGTATTGAGAGGGCATCGTCAAAATCTTTGGCATCAGCAGGGTCTACCGTAAATGTGGTAACGCCCCTAAAATCACGTCGCTCGGCGTAATCACGTTCGGTAATACGGCCATCAATAGCCTCCGCTGCTGCATCAATCTCGGGCTCAAAACGATACGGCAAATCATACTCGGCCAAAATAGCATGCATCTCGGCATCGTTATCGCCCATAGGCCCCAGCACATCAACGATAACACCCTTGGGACTCTTCAACCCCTCATGCCACTCCTCTATGCGAAAGACAACCTTATCACCATCATGCACCTCGGGATACGCCTTGCGGGGGAAAAAGACATCCATAGGCAACTTGCGAGAGTCGGGACGAACGAAAATAACGGCTCGACTCACCTCGGCGACTCCAACATACTGTTTATTTGCTCGTTCAATTATTCGCGTAATAGCGCCCTCGGGATTATCGCCATCACGATTGGCCTGACGATGCAATGCCACCTCCACCAAATCTCCCTCAAGTGCATAGTTTACATTGCGGGGATTTACATATATATCATACTCCAAATCCTCAACACGCACATAGGCCGCACCCGATGCGACCATATCCACCGTGCCACGAAAATGGGGTAATTGACTTGTCGAGAGTTGAAATTTATCTCGGCCGTGGCTCACAACCACTCCCGTCGAAATAAGTTCCTCAAGGATATCTCGAACAACATATCGGCCATCACGCGAATTTCCACCCGAAGCCGAAGCCAACTGTTTTAAAGAGAAAACCCTTTCGGGAAACTCCCTGAACATATTTACAATAAATGCCGAACGGATACTCAACGAGTCGGCCCGACGGTTTGCAGACGATTTGCGTGAGACGCTTTTTTTTGACTGTTTCATTTATTCAATATACTTAAAGCAAGTTGATACATAAACTCCTCTCCCACCTCCAGACATCTTTCATCAGGAAGGAAGGTGGAGGTATGCGCACGACCGGATTCTGCGCCAACACCCAAACGATAATACAGCGATGGATAACGCTGTGAATAGACGCCGAAATCCTCTGCGGTAGGACGCATATCCAAATCCCGTACTTTGAATCCGCCGCTATCGGCCAACAGCATCGCCTCGTAGGTGAGTTGCATGTCGTTCTCCACACAAGGATAGCCGTGGCGAGGGTCGGCAATTATCTCAACATCGTATTTATACTCAATCTCTTCGGCAATATGGGCTATCATATCCTTTATGCGAGTGCGCAGATTTTCGCTATATGTACGCATCGTTCCCGCCAAAGTAACCTCTTCGGGGATAACATTCGTCGAGCCTTCAGCCTTAACACCGCCAACCGACACCACGCACATATCGCTGTTGAGCATATTCAGACGCATGATAAAATCGGCCGCCGCAACAACCGCATCCTTAATACGGCTACGCATCGCAGCATGGCCACCCACACCCTTGATCGTAAAATAGAGTTCATCGGCCGAGGCCATAAACTTACCCGGGCAGAAGCCCAGCTCGCCAACCTCAAGTTCAGAATCGACATGTTCTCCAATAACCGCCTGCACATCGTAATCCTTGAATGGATCCTCCTCCATCACAAGCATAGCGCCACCTGGCGCACGCTCCTCAGCCGGCTGGAACAGACCAAAGAGTGTACCCTCGAAATTTCGATCCGCCTGCATACGCTTAAGAACGCCGAAAAGTATCGATGCATGGCAATCATGACCGCAGGCATGCATCACATCCTGATTCTGCGACGCCCACTCCACTCCTGTATTTTCCGACATGGGCAACGCATCAATATCAGCACGCAACACCACACATCGCTTCAAATTTCCCTTACGGCCCTCAATACGGGCAAGCACGCCCGTGCCTGCAATAGGGCGATGCTCGATGCAATACTCCGACAGCTGTTGCGAAATAAATTCGGCAGTTGCCTTCTCTGCAAACGAGAGTTCGGGATGACTATGCAGATAACGACGAAACTGAACTGTATCCATACTCTTAAAAATTACTTGATTCGTTTAACTTTGCGTGGACGCCAGCGCGCTGCGAGTTTTGCCATGTGGCGTGTATGCTCCGGTGTTGTTCCGCAACAGCCACCAATGATATTCACCACCCCGCCACGACACAGCTGCTCCATATTTTTTGCATATCTGTTTGCAGGCTCACCAAGCGATTCGGCTGCCGGATAAGCCACAACGGCCTTATCGCAACTATCGGCCAAAATCTTAAGCGACGAAGCCATTGCCTGAACACCTCGCGAGCAGTTGAATCCGACAGCCACCACTTCATCCAATGGAATATCCTCAAGGAATTTTGATATTGTCGCCCCACTCGCCACACGGCCTTCTATTCGAGAGGGCACGGCCGAGATGATAATTGGTATTTGCTTGTCGATTTTACGACACTCTTCAACAGCCAATGCGGCATTGCGGGCATCCATAACCGTTTCAATAAGAATCATATCTACACCGCCGTCAATCAATGCCCGAATAACATTGGCGTATGCCTCCGCAACCTTCTCCGTCATAGCATCAGAGGCCAGAGTCAAATTGCGGGTTGTAGGGCCTACCGAGCCCGCCACAAATCGGGGAGAGAGCGAGGTGGAGTGCCTATCGGCCACTCTGCGTGCCAACTCTGCTCCGGCTCGGGTAATCTCATAAGAACGCTCCTGAAGACCGTACTCCTCGAGGGAGAGAGCATCGGCACACGTTGTATTTGTGGTGATAATATCCGCACCAGCCTCAATATACGCCTCATGAATGGCCTCCACAGCCTCCGGTTCATTTACATTGAGCAATTCAAGAGCCCCCTTTTTGCCCTGCTCAAGCAGTCGGGTTCCCATAGCACCATCCAGCACTACAATCTTTTTAACAAGCAACTCACTGAGATTCATAATACTAACGTTTTACAATCTCTATTTCGTAAATTTTATTCCAACGCTTTCCTGTGACAAATATTCGTTTCTGCTCGGCATCATATGCTATACCGTTAAGCACATCGGTATCATCGAATGTGTCATCAGCCTTCAGCAACCCTTTTAAGTCGACAAGGCCCTCGACAACACCCGTTTGCGGATTGATGATTATCACATAATCGGTGGTGTAGACATTAGCCCAAATCTTGCCGTCAATCCACTCCAACTCATTTATGAAATTGACCACTTGGCCACGCATCGTAACAGTGATACTGCCTTCACGTCGGAAAGTTTCGGGATTCACTTTATAGATATTTGTCGAGCCATTGGACATATATAGCGACACTCCATCGCTCGTAAGCCCCCAGCCCTCGCCCGGATAACGAAAATCCTTCAGTTTCTTGCACGATTTCGCATCATAGACATGACACACCTTAGACTCCCACGTCAGCTGGTATAATTTATCGTTCAACAACGTTATACCCTCACCAAATTCACTCTTGGGCAATTTAACCTTTGTTTGCGGCTGCTCGCCCAATTGATAGGTATTTATCTCGGAACGGCCATATTCACCCGTACCCTCCCACATGATGCCATCGACATATTGCAGGCCCTGAGTATAACTTTCACGGCTATGGGGGTATTCGGCTTTTACTTTAAATCCATAGCGCACAGGCTCGACAATATTAGATTGCGCAGAGCCGGCTCTGCGCTGTTGCGAGCCGCATGCGATAACGGTAACGGCAAACAGCATTGCCAAAATGTATTTTTGCATTTTTCTATTTTTTAAGATTTTAGGGGCATCTGAACTCCGCACCTCTTCGGCGCTACCCTCCTTGAGGGTTATTCACATTTTCCCATTTACAAAGATATGCAAAATCCTTGAATTTAAAACTCAAAAAACAAAGAATTACATATGACAATATTCAGAAAAGGAGCCAAAATTGGCAAAGAGCGTGATTTATGGAATGCGGCATCAAACTAAATACGCATCATAATACAACTGCCTGCCCAACTTTGGTTTAGGCAGGCAGTTTGTCTTATGATTTGATTCTATTACAATCTATCTTTCTTTACACCCTCGAATGTCATCTTCACCGGCAAAATATCCCCATTGGGAGCGAAATGCATTTCGTCGATACAAGTCACACGATTGTCGCGCTTATTTGAGCCTTTGGGACGACGATGATAGACAATATAATATTTATCGCTCTTGGGATTGTGTATCACCGAATGGTGACCTGCACCTGTGGCGATATCCTCATCGAGTTTCAGAATAACATCCTTACGCTCGAATGGGCCGAAAGGAGAGTCTGAAATGGCATAGGCCACGCGATAATTGGGGCCTGTCCAGCCGCCCTCCGACCACATAAAGTAGTACTTGCCGTTGCGAATAAACATAAATGGGCCTTCAACATAATCTTTTGGGGTGACCTCCTTATAGAGCGTGCCATCCTCAAACGGCACAATGCTCTTGAAGTCATCTGCCAGCTTCACCACATTACAATGACGCCACCCGCCATAATACATATAATATGTGCCATCTTTATCCTTAAACACAAATTGATCGATAGGCTGCGCCCCATTCACAATTTCGCCGATAAGAGGCTTTCCCAGCAAATCCTCAAAAGGCCCATTGGGTTTGTCGGCAACAGCTACGCCAATTCCGCCAATCTCACCCTCATGAACATCATTGGCACCAAAGAAGAGATAATATTTACCATCTTTCTCGACAGCGGCAGGCGCCCACAAAGCACGGCGCAACCACTTGATTTTGCTATTGTCGATAATACGCTCGTGCTTTGTCCACTTAACCAAATCCTTTGATGAGAAGCAGTCAAAATGCAATTGATCATCAAAGGCTGCCGAGAATGTTGGATATATCCAATAAGTTTTTCCAAACACGACACCCTCAGGATCAGCATAATCACCAGCAAAAATCGGATTACCGCTACTCTTCTGACCATAAGCCGCCATCGTCACTACAAACGATAAAAGCAGCAAAGTAAATTTCACTATACGCATACTAAATAGATTATTTAAGACCCATGGCCTCCACCAACGCCTTGGTTTCGGGCTTATGGCCACGGAATTCCACATAAATATCCATAGGATGACGCTGACCGCCCTGCTCCAAAAGATTACGGAACGATGCAGCCGTCTGCTCATCAAAGATTCCGTTCTGCTTAAACAACGAGAAGGCATCGGCAGCCAACACCTCGGCCCATTTATAACCATAGTATCCAGCAGCATAACCTCCCGAGAAGATATGAGTAAAAGCAGGAGCCATAGCCGTACCCTCAACAACCGGAGTAATCTGGACCGACTTCATAGCCTCACGCTCAAACTGCTCGACATCGCCCTCAAACGGAGTCTTAAGAGTATGCCATGCCATATCACTCAAGCCGAACGAGAGCTGACGTAAATTGGCATATGCAGCAAGATAGTTCTTGGCAGCAACGATCTTCTCAACCAATTCGGCGGGGATAGCCTCACCCGTTTTATAGTGAACGGCCCACTGATCAAGATAGCTCTTCTCGGTAGCCCAATTCTCCATAATCTGCGAGGGAAGCTCCACGAAATCGCGGTACACATTAGTACCATTCAACGACTCATACTCGCCCTTGCCCAACATTCCATGCAAAGCATGACCGAACTCATGCAGGAAGGTGTTAAACTCATCGAAAGTAAGCAACGAAGGCTCGGTTTCGGTAGGCTTGGTAAAGTTCATCACAAGTGATACCAATGGACGAGTCTCCACACCCTCAATCTTTTTTGCGCCCCGAAACTCGGTCATCCATGCACCATTACGCTTTGATGCGCGGGGGAAGAAATCGAGATACAACACAGCAAGCAGCTCTTTCTTGCCGCTCTTTGCCTTGTCGTAAACCTCATAAGCTGTTACATCGGGATGGTAAACCTGAATCTTATCATTTGGAACAAATGAAAGGCCATAAAGATTCTCGGCCGCCATAAAGACGCCTTTGATTACATTGTCAAGCTTAAGATATGGCTTCACCTGCTCATCACTGATAGCATACTTCTCCGATTTGTACTTCTCGGTATAATATGCCCAATCCCATGGCATAACTTCACCCTTCAAACCGAGCGAGTGGGCATAATCGTTAATCATGGCATAATCTTTCTTGCCATACTCCAAAGTTGCCTCACGCAACTCCGCCAAGAAGTTATTCACATTAGATGCACTCTCGGCCATACGCTCCTCCAACACATAATCGGCATATGTCTCATAGCCCAACAAGTTGGCAATCTTAAGACGCAGGTTTACAATCTTGGCAACAATACCCGTATTATCGAACTCACCACCCAGTGCTTTCGAGTTGTATGCGCGATATACTTTCTCTTTCAAATCGCGCTGCGATGAATAGGTCATAAATGGTATATAGCTGGGCGATTGCAGGGTTACTGTCCAACCTTTCTCACCACGCGCCTTTGCATCGGCGGCCATCGACTCTTTAACAAATGCGGGCAGTTCGGCAACCTTCGAGGCATCGGTGATATTAAGCGCAAAGGCATTGGTTGCCGCAAGAGCATTCTGGCCATATACAAGAGTCAACTCCGAAAGCTCGGTTGTATATTGGCGATACAACTCCTTGTCGGCATCCGCAAGGGCGGCTCCCGAACGGGCAAAACTCTTATAGCTATCCTCCAACAACTTCTCATCGACATCCGACAAGCCACGGCGAGAGCCATCGTAAACAGCTTTAACACGAGTAAAAAGCTCGGGGTTCAAAGCAATATCATTACTCAAAGCAGTGAGTTTGGGCTGCACACGCATTGCAATAGCCTCCATCTCGTCAGAGGTGTCGGCCTCACGCAAGTTATAGAATATACCCAAAATACGGTTCAGCAAAGCACCCTGACGTTCCATGGCAACGATGGTATTCTTAAAGGTGGGCTTTGCAGGATTCTCGATGATAGCCTTAATCTCGGCACGAGAAACCTCGATAGCAGTTTCGATAGCCGGCTCATAGTCGGAGAGCTCTATCTCGTCGAATGGAGGTGTGGCATAAGGAGTATTCCACTCTGCCAGCAACGGATTATTAGTGTCAATCTCAGGCAAAACGGCCACAGGCATATTTTCGCCACAGCCTGCCAACAAAGCACTGAAAGTCATAATTAAAAGTGATTTTTTCATGATTTTTTATTTGGTTTTTCATCTATTATTTTCATTTATCGGGCAACAATCTCACTATCGGCCACCAACGAATCGCTCTGCATCGAATCGGCCTTCATACGGGCCAACTCGCGCTCCCTGCGAGAACGCTCGGCACGCTGTCGAGCCTGCTCGCGAGTGTCTACCTTAACCGCTACCGCTCTGGGCTTAGAATCAATCTCCTGTTTCTGCTCTTCGATAAGTCCACGGGCGACAAGCATCGCTTTATTATCAGGTTCAGCCCCTCTAAACGCTCGATACATATCCATGCCGGCACGACTTCCACCCCTCGACAAAACCTCGCGACGGAATCGCTCGGCTGTGGCTTTGTCAAACAGATCGCCACTCTCGACAAAGGCCTGAAAAGCATCCTTATCCAGCACTTCGGCCCAAATATAGAAATAATATCCCGCCGAATAGCCCCCATCAAAAATATGACCGAAATAGGGGTATCGGTAACGTGGCTCAATTTGAGGAATCAGGCCTCTTTTTTCATTCAACGCCACACGCTCAAACTGTGTAGGATCAATCTCCTCCGCACTACGCAACGAGTGAATATCCATATCGGAGAGTGCCGCTGCAACCAATTCGGTGGTATTGAACCCCTCATTGAATTTCGATGCTCGCTGAATATTCTCTATCATATCGTCGGGCATAACCTCTCCCGTACGATAATGAACGGCATACTGCTTCAACATCGGGGTTGAGAGAGCCCAATTCTCCATTATCTGCGACGGCAACTCCACAAAATCGCCCTCAACATTGGCAAGTCCACGATATTTTACCTCAGCAAAAAGAGAATGCAGTGCATGGCCGAATTCATGGAAAAGGGTCTCTGTTTCATCAATCGAAAGCAAAGCCGGCTGATTGTCGGCAGGAGGAGTGAAATTACATACTATACTAACAACGGGTGCTACACGCTTACCATCCTTATAGCTCTGGTCGACATAAGTTCCACACCATGCTCCGCCACCCTTGCTTGCACGCGGATACAAATCGAAATATAGTACGCCCAACGCTGTATCATCCGAATCTATCACCTCGTAGGCCTCACATTCAGAGTGATATACCGGCACCTGTATCGGGCGGAAGGTTATGCCGTAAAGGCGATTTGCCAAAAAGAAGATTCCTCCCTTGACATTATCGATTGAAAGGTATTGACGTACCATATCCTCCTCAACGCTATAATCACTCTGGCGCACCTTCTCGGCATAATACCACCAATCCCACGACTCAAACTTTGCATCCGAATTTTCGCGACGGAACAAAGTATCCATGCGATTAAGCTCGGTCTTGGCCTGCGCAAGAGCATAGCCCCATATCTGTTCCAGCAGCCCATATACAGCCTCGGGCGTTGAAGCCATCTGGTCCGATATAACATAATGCGCATAACTATCATAACCGAGCAAGGCGGCTTTACGGTAACGCAATGAAGCTATCTGGGCAATAATCTTATTGTTGTCATACTCGCTTCCCGCCGCACATCTGGCCAAATATGCCTTATAAATCTCCTCGCGCAACTCACGATTATTGGCATATGTGAGTATCGACAGCACACTATTTTTTTGCAGTGTAAACACATAATCATTACCACCCATCTCTTTGGACTTTTGAGCCGCTTCGGCACGCAAGATTGTAGGGACTCCCTTCAATTCGGGTGCAGTGACAGACTTGGTATAGGCATTTGTGGCGGCCAACATATTATCGCCGAATTGCACCTCCAGCAACGAAAGTTGCTCGTTAATCTTTTTCAGTTCCTCTTTGTCTTTTGGTGAAAGCAAAGCTCCCGAACGCACAAAATCATCATAAATCAGTTCGGTAAGGCGTAACTGCTCGGCATCAAGACCCAAAGAATGACGACGCTCATAGACCGACTTAATCTTCTCAAAGAGCTTGTCATTCATCATTATAGCATCGTCATGAGCTGCAAGACGAGGCATCAACTCTGCCGCAAGAGCCTGCTTCTGCTCATCGGTATCGGCCGACTCGAGCATACCAAATACATTGCTCACACGATAGAGCATCTGACCCGCATTATCATAAGCCAGAATCACATTATCGAATGTTGGCTCATCCTTTGATGCAACTATCACCTCAATCTCCTCATTATGCAACGACATGCCATACTCAAAGGCCGGCTTGAAATGATTGTTGGTAATTCTATCAAATGGGGGGACACCATAAGGCGTAGACCACTCCGACTCGAAAAAAGGGTTATCATTCTGCTTCGCGCCACTTCCACATGAGACCATTGTCATCAACAGATATATATATAATAATATATTCGGAAAGCTTTTCATACCTGCAATTTATGTTATATCTTTGCAAAGATAATATTAAACCAAATTCTATGCAACTATTTTATGCGCCCGACATCACTCCTCCGCTATATACTTTAAACGAAGAAGAGTCGAAACATTGTATAAGAGTATTGCGATTATCTATCGGTGACATACTGCATCTGACAGATGGCCGCGGTAATATGTATGAGTGTCGCATTGTTGAAGCACACCAACACCACTGCACCGTAGAGGTGGTAAAAACCATTGAGGAGTATGAGAAATTACCATACGAGCTAACCATGGCTGTTGCCCCCACAAAGAATATCGACCGCTATGAATGGTTTCTCGAAAAGGCCACCGAGGTGGGTGTAAGCTGTATCATTCCCATTGAGTGCGACCACAGCGAACGTCGTATCATAAAACATGAACGCGAAGAGCGTGTGATTACTTCAGCCGTAAAACAATCACTCAAGGCCTACCATCCGACACTTGAAAATATGACCCCCGTCAAAGAGCTTATTGCCCGCCCGTTCGACGGCCGAAAATTCATTGCACACTGCGATAGCAACTGCGGCGAAAGACTCTTTTTGCCGTCAATTATTAAAAAAACTGAAAAATTGTTGATTTTAATCGGCCCCGAGGGTGATTTTTCGCCGGAAGAGATTAAATTTGCACTCGAAAACGGATTCGAGCCAATATCCCTGGGCACCCAACGTTTGCGCACCGAAACCGCAGCAGTTGCCGCCACGGTAATGGTTGCCACAATAAACGGCTTGTAATCCCGCGCCACGCATTGGCTCAAGGTTAATGACAAAACACTTATTGTAAAATGTTTTACCTCTATTTACTAATCGCATTAAGCCTGCTGATAGCACTGCTATTCTTAACGCCCATCAAACATAAGGTTTGGGTTGCCCTTGCTGCTGTGGCCACCACAGCATTCGGATTGGCAATTCCGGCCATTGGAGTTCTGGCAGGCTCGCGGCAAGTGACATTATTGCATCTGCCGAGGACTATTTTCGGTGCCGAGACAATTACAATCGACCCGCTGTCGGCTCTGTTTCTGATAATAATCGGCATTGCAGGTATCGCCACAATAATCTATTCTCGCGGATACCTGGCTCAATACCTGACGAAAAAATCATCAACACATATATCGCTCCACTACTCATCGCTCGCGATACTAATAATCTCGATGATGATGGTAGTCATATCAAGTGGTGGTTTCTCGTTTCTCTTTGCATGGGAGCTAATGACTATCGCCTCGTTTATTTTGATTCTATTTGATGCACAACGCCCCGAGGTGCAGCGCGCAGCCCTAGCCTATCTTATAATGATGCACATAGGCTTCATTTTTCTGGTCGCAGGCTTTGTCGGAATCTTCTCGGCGACAGGCATGGGTACATTTGATGCGCTCGCAATATGCTTCTCGGGAGAGAAGACTATTCCCCTGTTTATTGTATTCCTGATTGGCTTCGGCATGAAGGCCGGACTCTTCCCCATGCACGTGTGGCTTCCTGAAGCACACCCCGCAGCCCCATCGCATGTATCGGCCATAATGTCGGGAGTAATGATTAAGACCGGCGTATATGGCGTTATGCGAGTTTTGTGGTATATCGCCGACAACGCCCAATTACACACCGCAGGAGTTATACTGCTCACAGTAGGTATTATTACAGGCCTTTGGGGTGTCATCCTTGCCACATTGCAGAATGACGCCAAACGCCTTTTGGCCTATTCAAGCATCGAGAACATCGGAGTAATATTCATAGCACTCGGAATGGCAACATTGGGCTATGCATCAGGGCATCATGTGATGGCCACACTCGCATTATGCGGAGCATTGATGCACACACTCAACCACTCCCTGTTCAAATCGTTACTATTCTTCGGAGCAGGTAATATCTATTCTCAGATGCACACCACACTCCTTGACCGTTTTGGTGGAGTTGCAAAGCACATGCCCGTAACGGCGATACTCTTCTTCGTCGCCACGGCAGCAATCTGCGCCCTACCTCCCTTCAACGGATTTGTCGGCGAATATCTGATATATCTGGGAATGTTGGACGGAGTGCGCAGCGATGTGGGCACACTATATTGCGCCGCAGGAATATTTTCGCTGGCTTTAATTGGAGGATTGGTTGTAATGGCCTTCACAAAACTATATAGCACTATTTTCCTCGGCTCTCCACGCCACCATCACGTGGCCGAATCAGAAGAGGTTGACAGTTGCCGTATCGGCGCTATGGCTATTCCTGCCGCAGGAATTATCCTCATCGGTCTGTTCCCTCAATTTGCAATAAACATTATCAAAAGCGTAGCGTCGCAATTCTATCCGGCCGCCGAGAAAACAATTGACGCATACATCATTCCGAATCTGGAACGCATATCGCTCACAGCATGGTTGCTGATTATCGTCATCGGGCTCATTTATCTGCTCAAGAGTCGCGCACAACAAAGTCGCACCATTGAGCAAGGCCCAACATGGGGTTGCGGCTTCACCTCGCCCAACATCCGTATGCAGTATACGGGAGAGTCTTTCTCTGAAGGGTTGGAGTCTATCGCCACAACACTCACACAAAACACAATCGAAGGTCGCACCGTTGGAAAGAGCGAAATCTTCCCCAGCTCACACAACTACAACATCCGCCACAAAGACAAAATCGACAGACTCTTTGCCGCATGGTGGGTGGAGCTATTGCGTATCATCAACAAACGCATGATGAGCCTGCGTACAGGAAAGATTAACAACTACATACTTTTCGCCCTGTTGTTCCTTGTGGCGATATTCATTTTGTCGATACTTAACATCATCTAAAGGTATGGGAATAGCGCTTAATACTCTACTTATATTGTTGACCGCACTCGCAATCCCGGGTGTGATAAATCGTACACGCGCGCTCCTCGCCGGCCGCAAGGGCATCCCCTTTGTGCAGCATTTACGCAACGTGAATCTGCTTCTGCACAAAGGTAGCGTATACTCTACCACGACAACTGCCCTCTTTCGCATTGCGCCCGCAATTTATATCGGTGCAGCCATTGTCGCAACACTTTTTATCCCCGTAGCCGATCTGAATCCCCTTATTTCATTCGAGGGCGACATGGTTTGCTTTGCTTACACATTGGCTCTTGCTCGCACAATACTCATATTGGCGGCTATGGATACAGGCAGCTCATTCGAGGGTATGGGTGCTGCGCGTGAAGCCCTATACGGCGCACTTATCGAGCCTGCGCTCATGATAGCTTTCGCAACACTTGCCATGTTCTGCGGCTACACATCATTTGCCGACATCTTTGCACAAGAGCAATCATTCAACCTGAATCTCACAATCGTAATGTTCTTGGTAGCATATCTTTTCATCAGGATAACCTTTGTCGAGTCGGGTCGTGTGCCGGTAGACGACCCTCGCACACATTTGGAGCTAACCATGATTCACGAAGTGATGTGTCTGGATTATAGCGGTATCGACATGGCACTTATCCATATTGCTGGATGGCTCAAGAGCGCATGTTTTGCAATGATTGCAGCCAATGCCGTTGCCGCAACATTCTGTTTCCACTGGTGGTTTGCAACTCCGTTTGCCATTTTGCTTACAGGAATAACAATAGGAGTCGTGGAGTCTACTCAGGCCCGCAACAAATTGGTGCGCAACACCACATTCATAGTAACCATTTCAGCGCTGGCCGCCCTGATTTTCTTCTTGGGTTACCTGCTGCAACTTGATATAAATATTTAGTATTATGCTGTTGGCTCTTATAATATTATACGTCATCACGCTCATCAATCTGGCACTTGTCGAGCGATTCCGCAAATATGCCTCGATAATCACCATACAGGGATGGTTACTGCTTGGCATTGCACTTTTGCGCCTGCACTCGCTCGATTGGCTCGAGCTATCGTTCATCGTACTCGAAACACTCATTTTCAAAGCTATAATCGTGCCCCACATCCTAATGAGTGTTATCAAGAAGACAAAGATAAATCGTGTGAAAACCTCAGGGACATCACAATTCAATGCTCTTATACTCTCATTTGTAGCACTAATCGTGAGTGCCATAACCACCTATCTGGTTGCCGATTCATCAATACACATGCTCTTCTTCGGGGTGGCTATGTATGCTCTTTTGAGTGGATTGATTCTCATCGTTCTTCGCTCTCGCATATTTACCCACATGGTAGGCTTCCTGATTATCGAAAATGGTGTATTCCTCTTTTCGATGGCTATCGGAGTTGAGATGCCGATGCTTATCAATGCCGCCATTATGCTCGATATCTTGATGTCGGTATTGATGTTAAGTTTGTTTATGACAAAGGTCGATGACAAGATTCACACTGACGACAGCGATTCACTAACCCACGTTAAGGACTAAAACCATGATATATCTCTTCTTTGCAATATGGCTCATTGTTGCTGCCGGCACTTTTTTCGCCCGTAGTCGCCGCACCGTGCATATAATGTGCGGATTGTATATAGCAACACATTTAGCCTTCCTTATCAAACTATTTTTAGGAGGTGACTACCTCTCAACATCCGGCGAATTTTTCACATTCGATGAGGCGGGAGCGCTATTCTACGTTTTGCTGGCGATTGTATCAACATATGTTATCATCCACTCGGTAGAGTATCTCAAGGATGATAAAATCGAGAACTATCGCACATATTTTGCACTGCTGCTGTTACTAATTACCGCAATTACGGGTGTATATTTTGCAAACAACATTGCCGTTACATGGATTTTGCTTGAGACTACCACATTGTGCGGAGCAGGAATTTTGTATCACCGCCATTCGAAAGACACCCTCGAAGCCACTTGGAAATATCTGTTTGTATGTTCTACGGGTATCGCCATCGCCTACCTCGGAATCCTTTTGCTTTGCGCCGCCGCATCGAACGGCTCGTTGCGATATGACGACATTGCCACCATGCTTGCAAATGGTGACCCCCTATATTTAAAAGCCGCATTCTTGCTTATCCTTACGGGATATAGCTGTAAAATGGAGATTTTTCCTCTCTACACAATCGGCATTGATGCCAACTTTGCAGCACCCGCACCTGCCGCCGGATTGATTTCGACAGGTCTTGTGAATGCAGGATTCTTGGCAATATTCAGAGTATACAAACTATTTGCTCACACAGCTGTGTTCGAGTGGGTACAGAATGTAATGCTCATTATCGGTATTTTGAGCCTATGTGTGGGAGCGCTCTTCCTGCGCCGTACAAACAACTACAAACGATTCCTCTCTTACTCTACTGTCGAGAATATGGGTATTGCAGCCATCGGCCTCGGCATTGGCGGCATAGGTATATGGGCTGCACTGTTCCATGTGGTATGCCACACCTTTATCAAGAGCAGCATGTTCCTGCAAATTGCAGTTATCCGACAGATATATAACGGTTACCGCATAAACCGCCTCGGCGACTATATCAACATCAACAAGGTTGGTGCAATAGGTATCATAGTAGGCATGGTTACCGTGTTGGCATTCCCGCCATCACCCCTCTTCATCTCAGAGTTAATGATTCTCACCGAAATCTTTACCGGCGGAGATTGGTGGTTGGCAATAGCCATGACACTGCTGTTGTGCATTGTTATCTACTCGATATGTTATCGACTCATCAAGTTGTGTTACCAGCCGAATCAGGATGAGCTACACACTTCAAACATAAATCGCCGATTATCATACAGCGCAATTTCGTTGCTTATTTTGGCCATAATTCTCGGATTCTGGCAACCCGCACCGCTAAAAGCGCTGATTGACACAATTGTAACACTCTAACGCATGGATTATTATATTACAGATAATTTATCGGGAGCCATTCCCCTTAAAGAGATTCCCGAAGTCGAGTACGCAGCCTTGTATGACGACCTGAAAGAGCGTCTTAAGCAAGATTCTGTTCATGTTGCGCACTACTTTGCCACCCCCGACGGCAATCGCTTGCGATTTTACATTATTATTCTCGACGACAGCAAACATTCGATATTGGTGGCATCATACGCCATGGAGTATTACGATGATGTTGCTCTACCCTCACTCACAGCACTGCATCCTGCAATGCACGTCTTCGAGCGAGAGATTTCCGAGCTTTATAATGTAGAGTTCGATTCGATGCCATGGAACAAGCCGCTGCGCTTTTCATTCGACAGACGCAACCGCAACTCCACAATCGACAACTATCCGTTCTACACAATCGAGGGCGAATCGCTGCACGAAGTGAATGTCGGCCCCATACACGCAGGTATTATTGAACCGGGCGCATTCCGATTTATATGTAATGGCGAAAATGTTCTGCATCTCGAGATAGCTTTAGGCTACCAGCATCGTGGTATTGAGCATGAATTTATATCAACCAACAATCGTTTGCGACAGACACTGCTTGCCGAGTCTATCGCCGGCGACAGCGCAGTTTCACACGCCACGGCATTTGCCACTGCCATAGAAAAACTGTGTGGCAAAAATGCCCCTGACAACCTTGTTATTGAACGATGCGTAGGACTGGAGCTTGAGCGCATGGCTATGCATATAGCCGACACCGGAGCGCTCTCTACCGATGTGGCATATCAGCTGGGGCAGGTTGCCTGCGAAGCACTGCGCACCATGACTATCAATACGACTCAGGCTTGGTGCGGCAATCGTTTTGGCAAGGGACTTATACGCCCATGCGGCAGCAACAAACCTCTCACAGCCGAAAAGGTTGAGATGATTCGCAAAAACGTAAATGAAATTGCCCGCCGTTATAGCGAGGTTGTAGACGACATCTGCTCTTCTCCAACCCTGTTATCGCGTTTTGAGCAGTGTGGAACAGTTCCACGCACAGAGATTTACCGCATAGGCGCAGTAGGTATGGCAGCCCGAGCAGCCGGAGCAAAGCGCGATATACGCGCTTCTCATCCTTATGGTTGTTTTGCCGATAAGATATCGCATCAAAGCATAAAAGAGCATACGGGAGATGTTATGGCACGTTTAATGATTCGTTGCCGAGAGGTTGCGCAGTCGGCCTCTTACATTGAACAGATGCTCGCAGCCTACCATCCCACCGCAATACCGCAACCTGACTACGATATCAAGCTCAACCCCGAAGCCATGGCGATATCGCTGCTGGAGGGTTGGCGAGGCGAAATTTGCCACGTTGCCATAACAAACATCGATGGCGAGATTTCAACCTACAAAGTAAAAGATCCGAGCCTGCACAATTGGTTGGCTCTGGCTATCGCAGTACGAGGTGAGGGCATATCGGATTTCCCTATATGCAACAAGAGTTTCAACCTGTCGTATTGTGGCCACGACCTATAATTCACAAACAACGAGAAGACAAAACTATGATAATACCAAAAATAAAGGTACTGAATAGCCACGGCAAGCAATACATCCCCGATCTGAATGCCGTTGAGTTAACCGACGAATTTCGAGGTCGTCCCGAGCTTACCGCAACCGACGATATGAGCAATGTCGAGGCGGCAGCACGCATCTGCCCTACGGGTGCCATCACAACTGCTCCTTTTTCGCTCGACATGGGTAAATGCCTGTTTTGCGGTGAATGTGCATTGAAAGCACCGAAGAACATCCGTTTTACCAACGACTATCATATAGGCTCAACCTCGCGTGAGGCCTTGGTAGTACATCCCAACGAGAACAAAATCGAGTTTCATCCTGAACGAATACGCCCTGAAGTGAAGCGTCTTTTTTCAAAGGCTCTCAAATTACGTCAGGTTTCGGCTGCGGGAGATGCTTCTGTCGAGATGGAGCTTAATGCCACAGGCAACGTAAACTTCGACTTCGGGCGCTATGGTGTTGAGTTTGTGGCTTCACCACGCCATGCCGATGGAGTGGTTATCACTGGCCCTATTTCAAAAAACATGGCAGAGGCCTTGGATATTTGCTACAACGCCATACCCGAGCCAAAAGTTGTAATCGTTTGTGGTTCGGAGGCCTGTTCTGGAGGACTTTTTGCCAACAGCAAGGCTATCGGCCGTTCGTTCCTTGAGAGTCACGAGGTTGATTTGTGGCTTCCCGGAACACCTACGCACCCAATGGTATTCATTGATGCCGTCATGAACTTCATGGGCAAGAAAACACGATAACAACAAAACCTATGCTACAACACATCATCGACACCGCCAACGACCTGCTATGGAGTTATGTAATGATAGCTGCATTGCTTATATGTGCTCTATATTTTACCATCCGCAGCCGTTTTGCCCTCTTCGGAATGATTGGCGAGATGTGCCGTCAATTCATCGATAATAAACAAGGTGACGATAAAAGTGTTAAACGCATCTCCTCATTTCAGGCATTCGTCGTATCATTGGCAAGCCGCGTCGGCACAGGCAATCTCGCCGGCGTAGCCACAGCAATAGCCGTAGGTGGCCCTGGAGCTGTCTTTTGGATGTGGGTAATCGCTATTATCGGCTCTATAAATGCGTTTGTCGAGAGTACGCTGGCACAGCTCTATAAGCGTCGTTCTACAGACTCATATATCGGCGGCCCTGCATACTACATTATGCATGGCATGAAGTGCCGCCCTCTGGCTGTGACATTCAGTATCCTTATTATAGTAACATTCGGATTTGCTTTCAACACCGTGCAAAGTAACACAATATGCGAGGCTGTTGAAAATGCATTCGGCATAGACAAAATCCATATGGGCATCGCATTGACCACGGCCACCGTTCTTATCATCTTTGGCGGTATTCAGCGTATAGCCAAAGTTAGCAGTGTCGTGGTCCCCATAATGGCTGTAGGGTATATTATAATTGCATTGGTCGTTATTGCAATGAATATAGAGCATCTGCCCGAGGTATTATCCACAATCATCCATAGCGCATTTGGCATGGAGCAAGTTGTAGGCGGAGGTGTAGGTGCTGCCATCATGCAGGGCGTAAAACGCGGACTATTCAGCAACGAGGCAGGAATGGGTTCTGCGCCCAATGTAGCAGCCACAGCAACCACCTCCCATCCCGTCAAGCAAGGACTGGTTCAGACTTTGGGGGTATTTACCGACACACTCGTGATTTGCAGCTGCACAGCATTCATAATCCTGGCAAGCGGAGTATCTCTCACAGAAAGTGATGGCGTACAACTCACGCAGGAGGCTCTGACAGCCGAAATCGGTGGAGCTGGCCGAATAATCGTTGCCATAGCCATATTTTTCTTTGCCTTCAGCTCAATATTCGGCAACTACTACTATGGCGAGGCCAATATCCGATTTATCTCCAAATCCCGCAAAGCACTTATCGCATATCGTCTTACAGTGAGCGCAATGGTTATGCTGGGCGCATTGCTGAGTCTTAAGACGGTGTGGAGTCTTGCCGATGTTACCATGGGGCTTATGACCTTGTGCAACCTTACTGCGCTGGCAGCCTTGGGTCGACAGGCGATGCTATTGCTAGACGACTACCGCCAGCAACGCAAAAAAGGTCTCAATCCCGTATTCACAAAAGCCAATATCAAGGAGTTTGCAGAAAATTACGGCATTGAATGTTGGTAGATGTGCAAATATTCATCTCGGCAAAACGGCACTTCACCTCCCCAAAAAGACATTTGACCCTAACATCAGCACCAACTATCGCTAAAGTATCATATTTTTGTGTCAGCTCCTGTAAAGAGTTGTTAATCAAATAAAAATATAAAGACTATGAAAAAGAATCTCATCTGCATTATGATCTGCATCGCAATTGGTGCATCCGCAACGGCACAACAGAAAGCAAAACCGGCACAGCAACCGAAACCTGTTAAGGAGTTAAGCGCAGAGGACATCGCCAAACAACGTGCAGAGCGCATGCGTAAAGAGCTATTGCTGGGCAATGAGCAATACGACAAAGTATATAAGCTATTGGTAAAGCAGGCCGAAAAAGATATTCAGCGCATGAAAGAGGCGAAAGCTCAAAGCGAGGCATTGGACAAAGATATGGCAAAAATTCTGAATGAGGCGCAGCTTGAGCGTTATAACGACAACAAGCGTCCTAAATTCAGACGCGCAATGCAGCGTGGCCGCATGCCACAGATGGGCCGAGGTCGTTTCGGCCGCTTTCAGCCCATGCACAAGGCTCCAAAGTTTGGTCGCAAGCCTGCAATACAGCCTACCGCCGATTCTGCTAAAGCTATGAAAACAATGCCAATCAACAAACTTCGCCCCAACGATTCAACAGGCAAGGCAATCGAGATGAAAGGCGACAAAAAGTTGAATAATAATCTATATAAAATTCAGGAGGACGGTAACAAATAGTTCATATTACGGACCCCGCATAAGCACAAAAAATATAGCTGCCCGACGGACAGCTATATTTTTTATACCTAAATATTCTTATTTTGTAAGACCTGCAACAGCAGCCTTGGCAGGAGTTGCATAAGGCTCGGCAGTAACCTTCTTCAAAGCCTCGATAGCCTTATCCTTCTGCTCCTTGGCATTGTATGCAGAACCGAGGTTGAAATATACTGCACTCTTGCTCTCGTCGTCAGTCTGCAAAGCAGCAGCAGCCTCGCCCAACTCGATTACCTTGTCATAATCCTTCTTGGCGAAGTATGCCTGAACCAATACACGCTGTGCAAGAGCCTGATCTGCGATAGTAGCAGCCATAGCGATGATACCGTCAAGGTCGTTAGCCTGCTGCATAGCAGCAACCTTGTTGTTGGTATACTGAGCCATCTTGGCCTTTGCCTCGGCAATAGCAGCATCGTACTTCTGACCTGCGGGCAAAGCAGCAACCTCAGAACAGATCTTCATACCCTCATTATACTTATCCTGCTTGAAGTAGCTCTCTGCAAGGTTCATTGCCATAGCAGTATTCTTGTTGTCGGCAGCATAACCCTTTGCAAAAATCTCGGCAGCCTTGGCATAATCACCGGCATTGAAATAGGTACCACCTTGCACCTGATAAACCTTACCCAAAGCATTTGCAGCGCTGGCAGCGGTACGAGTGTTACGATAAGCCTTTGACTTTGCAATAGCCTTCTCAAGGTTTGCGATAGCCTCTGCGAACTTTGCATCCTTAGCCTTGGGATCGGTAGCCTTCATAGCAGCTGAAGCGGCTGAAGTACCCATGCGCTGATACATTACAGGAAGATTCTTCTTTGCATTCTCAACACACTGCAATGCAGCATCGCTCTCCTCCTCTGATCCGTCAATAATAACGCTCTCATAAAGTTCAGCAGCCTTTGCATAATTCTTTGCCTCAACAGCCTTACCTGCCTCATTGTAAACAGCAACAACATCCTGTGCATTTGCGGCGGTCAAGCCCATAAGTGCAACCACCATCAAAACAAACTTTTTCATAATCAATTAAATGTTTTTTATGGTTATAATTATATTTTTTTAGTTATCGTTTCATTAACATTTTGCAAAGATAAATATTTTTTCCAATTGAACAAATTTTAATATAACAAAACCCTAGTTGCATTATAGTGACATTTGTTCATTTAGCGTAACTTGAAAAAAAATTCTTTCATCAAATTCTCACACTCCTGCTGCAATACCCCACTCGCCACCTCGGTCTTGGGGTGCAACACTCTGCCCTGCACGGTCGTATATCCCCTTTTGGGATCGGCGGCACCATACACTATTCTGTCGATCTGACTCCACGCCAACGCTCCGGCACACATTATACATGGTTCAACAGTAACATACAAAGTACAACCTTTCAAATACTTACCACCGAGCATTGACGCTGCCGCCGTGATACTCTGCATCTCGGCATGAGCCGTAGCATCGCATAGGGTCTCTACCAAATTATGCCCACGGCCAACCACCCTGTCGCCACAAACCACAACAGCTCCGATGGGGACCTCCTCTTTCTCAAACGCTTTTCGGGCCTCATCTATTGCCATGCGCATGAATTTTTCATCGCGCTCAATTCTATTTTGCTCTTTCATACCTTGTTACTCTACAACGAAGATAAACAATTATCGCCAAACTATCAAATACCGACCCTGAAAAGTGTGGTTACAATGAGATATCGCAGTAAAAAATAGTTACTACCAAGAATATAATATGTTGAAATAGCCATTTTTTTGTATCTTTGTCCGTTAGAAGAATTAAAAACGTAAAAGATTACAGAATTATGTATAGAAGTCACACTTGCGGAGAACTTCGAATTGACCATGTCGGTCAGAGTACAACTCTTGCCGGATGGGTTCAGAAGGTGCGTAATTTGGGGGCTATGACCTTTATCGATTTACGCGACCGCTACGGTATTACACAAATTGTGGTAGAGGAGAACTCTCCTCTGCAAACCCGCGAAGCTGCAGCCCGCTTGGGTCGTGAGTTTGTGTTACAGGTAACAGGCAGAGTTATTGAGCGCTCATCAAAAAACCCAAAAATGCCCACAGGCGACATTGAGGTGGCAGCCGAGACCCTCACTATATTGAACGAGGCCCAGACTCCCCCATTCACCATTGAGGAGAACTCTGATGGTGGTGATGACCTGCGCATGAAGTATCGCTACCTCGACCTCCGCCGCCCGCCATTGCAGCGCAACATGGAACTGCGTCACCGCATGGCTCATGCAATTCGCACATTCCTCGACAAAGAGGGATTCCTCGAGATTGAAACCCCATACTTGGTAGGTTCAACCCCCGAGGGCGCTCGCGATTTCGTAGTACCCAGCCGCATGAACCCCAACCAATTCTATGCTTTGCCTCAGTCGCCGCAGACCCTTAAGCAGCTCTTGATGGTTGCCGGCTACGACCGCTATTTCCAAATTGTACGTTGCTTCCGCGACGAGGATTTGCGTGCCGACCGCCAGCCCGAGTTTACACAGATCGACTGCGAAATGTCGTTCGTAGAGCAGGAGGATGTACTCGAGATTTTCGAGCGCTGGGCAAAATATATGTTCAAAGAGGTTATGGATATCGACTTCACCGCCCCATTCCAGCGTATGCCGTGGATTGAGGCCATGGAGAAATATGGCTCTGACAAACCCGACCTCCGCTTCGGCATGGAATTTCATGATATTACCGATTTGGCACACGGCCACTCATTCGTTGTCTTTGACGATGCAGAGTATGTAGTTGGTTTTGCTGCCACAGGTTGTGCAGGATACACCCGCAAACAGATTGACGCTCTGACAGAGTATGTAAAGCGCCCGCAAGTTGGTGCCAAAGGTTTGGTTTGGATTCGCATGGACGAGCAAGGTAACCTCAAGTCTTCTATCGACAAATTCTTTACTCCCGAGGAGCTAAAGGCTATGGCCGAGCGCATGAATGCCCAGCCAGGAGATTTGATGCTTGTACTTTGCGGCAAAAAGTTCAAAGCTCTCACGCAGCTCTGCGCCCTGCGTCTGCATGTTGCCGAGCAGCTTGGCTTGCGTGATCCGAAGAAATTTGCTCCGTTGTGGATTGTTGACTTCCCAATGTTTGAGTGGGACGATGAGACAGAGCGTTTCTATGCCATGCACCACCCCTTCACTTCTCCAAAGCCGGAGGACATTCCTTACATGGAGAGCGACCCGGGTCGCGTGCGCGCCAACGCCTACGATTTTGTATGTAATGGTACCGAGATTGGCGGTGGCTCAATCCGTATCCACGACGCACAGTTGCAGGCACTCATCTTCAAGATTCTTGGTTTCACACCCGAGAAAGCTCAGGAGCAGTTTGGCTTCTTGATGAATGCATTTAAGTTCGGTGCGCCTCCCCATGGTGGTTTGGCATTCGGATTCGACCGTTTGTGCTCGCTCTTCGGCGGCTCGGAGTCAATTCGTGACTACATTGCCTTCCCGAAGAACAATGCAGGCCGCGATGTGATGTTGGATGCTCCCTCAACTATCGATCAAGCACAACTCGACGAGCTTTACCTCTCGTTGGTAAAACCCGAATAGCAAATAGCTATACAGCATAAAGACACACCCCAAAGCTCAAATGACCTTTGGGGTGTGTTTTTCATATACACTCTGCCATCTATTCTGCCGCAGGAGTAGTAGCCTGCTCGGCCTTCTGTGCCTCGCTACCACTACGCATGATATCGGTCAGATACGCCTCGATTTTACTTGCCGTAGTATTCTTGAGCGCCACCTGCTTCTTATCGTTAAGCAGATACAGGCGAGGCATAGCTCTTAAATCATACAAACCCTCGCTCTTAATACGACCCGTAGCATCATATCCGACAATCCATGTTTCAGGTAGGTCTTTAACTCCCTTCTCAAAACCTGTCGGGTCGTTTGAAGGGTATACAGCAACGACCTGCACGCCTCCTGCACGATGCAGATAGTTGATAAGGGTGGCCTGCGTCAAGCGGAATCGCTCGATACGGCAATCAACGCAATCGGGATTAAAGAAAAAGAGAATCGTTATCATCGACTCCACCTCCGAAAGTTTCATTTTGCTGCCATCGGCCTTTGCAAACTCAAAATCTACGGCACCCGTACCCTCGGCGTTCATCTCAAGTTGCATCAGTTGTGCCTGATATGGAGCCTTCTCTGCCTTGGGGAACTTTTTCGACACCAACGCTGCCTGCAACAGCAGACGATATGCCGCCTCATTATAGTTGGGAGAAGATACACCATACAGATATTTATCTGCTACCGACAACAATCGGCCAATGCCCTCTTTTGCCCCCTCGGCACGCGCCACTGCCGCAGCCCAAGCCTTTGAGAGTGTAGCATCGTCAATAAGTGCAAAAACAGATACCATATCTACAAATCCCTGCTCCAGCACATCATCCGAGATAGTCGCGAAATCCACATTATCCCAATAATGCTCACACAAATATCCTGCGCGCGCGTGAGGGTCGGTGATTGATTCTGGGATTGTCACCATCGGAAATTTCTCTTGCGCAGCCTCCTGTGCCAAAGCGCTTGCACAAAATGCTATTATAAATACAATTGAAACAAAAAACTTTTTCATCTTCAACCTTTTTATATTGTCCCGACAAAGATATGCATTATATTGTAAACTGCAAAAAAGAGAGGTCGGCTCAATAAGTAGCGACCCCTCTCTTATAAAAAACTTACCGTTAGTTGCTGAATGTAAGATGCTCCCCTTCGGCGTCGATAACAATTGCACGTTCACGATTCACCTCGCCGGCAAGGATTTTCTTCGACAAATCGTTCACCACCTCACGTTGGATAACACGCTTTACAGGGCGTGCGCCATACATTGGGTCGTAGCCCATCTGGGCAATCAGTCGCTTCGCCGCATCGGTATAGCGCAACTCGACACCATTCTGGAGCAACATCCGGATAATTATACCCATCTGGATGTCAACAATCTGCTCGATATCGGCCTTCGTCAACGGCTCAAACATAACAATCTCATCTATACGATTCAGGAACTCGGGCTTAAGTTGCACCTTAAGCATCTCGACAACATCTTGTCGTGTATGCTCAACGACATCCGGCGAGAGAGCCTCACCATCGAAGGCTTTCGAGAAGTTCTCCTGAATTATATGTGAGCCCATGTTCGATGTCATGATAATAATCGTATTACGGAAGTCGACCGTGCGGCCCTTGTTATCTGTCAGACGACCATCATCGAGTACCTGCAACAGAATGTTAAATACAT
>JAGBIC010000025.1 GCA_017935185.1 Alistipes sp.
CCGTCCGTCCTCATTACCTTTCATTTCCTTGCACTTTCGCATCGGCGAGGCTTTCATCAAAAGTCCTCATAAGTCATTGAACATCAGTGCTGCCATCATTATTTCCCCTTATTCGTTAGATTTTTCCAGAGATAACAATTAAATTAAATATAGGCGGCCTTCCCAAAGGAATGTCGCCTATTTTCTTACTTTTTAATGTTCTGTTTTATCCTCTCAAGTCCACAACGCTTCAGTGGCGTTCGCCCGAAACGTGACATAAAATCATCGTCACCCATCTCAAGCCACTCATCTGCCCGAATCTGGCGCGGATCAAAAATAGGATCAAAGCGCTCGTTGTCATGCATCATGGCCTTTCGATTATATGGGCAGCAATTCTGACACTCGTCGCAACCAAAAATCCAGCCATTCAGATCTATCTTCCCCTCTTGTTCCGCCTCGATTGTGCGGCATGAGATACATTGCGAGGTGTTGATGGTCATATTCTCTTGGACAGCCTTTGTGGGGCAGTGGTCTATACATCGTCTACACTCACCACAACCTATACCGCCATAAGGCGTATCATAAACATCTACTCTATCACACAAAACCAACTCGCCCAACAATATATAACTTCCATATCGGGGTGTAATGAGCAGCGACTGTCGCCCTATCCAGCCCAAACCCGCCTCCACGGCATATTGCTTTTCAAGAATTGGAGCGGAATCCACAAATGCACGGCCTTGCAGCGAAGGATACTCTTTTTGCAACTCGTGCAAGATGTACAGCAACATCTTTTTTATTGTCTTATGATAGTCAGTAGTGCAGGCATACGATGCTATTTTACAATTATCTTTGCTACCATAGCCACCACTTATGGCAGATTTATAGCTAACAGCACACACCACAACACTCTGCGCCCCCTCAACAAGCCTAGATGCATCAAATCGCATGTCAATATTACGACACATGTACTCGAGCGATGAGACATGGCCGCAATTTAGCCACCTATCGTAGACCACACGATTATTATCGAATTTTTTAACAGGTGCTATTCCGCAAAGATTAAAGCCTGCTCTCTCCGACAATACCTTTATGCGCTCGTTTTCCAGCATGGGACAGATTATTTACCTTATTAGACACTATAATGCCGTTATTTAGTATTTTTTTACTATATTCGCAAAAAATTTCTTATCAAGTACAAATATATGAATTTTAAGACACTTCACGAATTACTTCACTCTAGTGTGGAGAAGTTTTCCGACAATATCGTATTTTCGATATTGAACGGAGAGCAAGTGAGCTATGCCGAGTTGGGTCGCCGCGTTGAGCATATCAAGGAACTGCTGCTCGGTGCAGGCCTGAATGCCGGAGATAAAGTTGCTATTTTGAGTAGCAGCATGCCTAACTGGGGTGCCGCATATTTTGCAATCACAACAGCAGGCATGGTAGCCGTGCCTATCCTTCCCGATTTTACACCGGAAGAGCTCGACAAGCTAATCAAACACTCGGAGTCGAAAGCACTATTGGTATCAGACAAACTCTTCACCAAGCTAAATAAAGAGACCGTTGCATCGCTAAATATCGTCATCCGCACAAAAAATCTGAACGTAATCTCGCAGACGGTGAAAGAAGAGGGTAAAGCAACAATTCCGTCACCCGAGGATTTAGCCGTTATCATCTACACCTCGGGCACAACATCACAGCCCAAGGGCGTTATGCTGACACACGGCAATTTGGCTCAGCAGATCAACTATATATATAAATTGTATCCCATTGGGCCCAATGACTCAATGCTATCGGTATTGCCCCTATCACACACCTATGAGTGCTCTCTGGGTATGATTTATATCGTTGCAACAGGAGGTAACACAACATATCTTGAGAAGCCACCTACCCCATCGGTACTGCTTCCCGCGTTACGTAAGGTGCGCCCAACATGCTTCCTTATTGTGCCTCTAATCATTGAGAAGATTTACAACTCACAGATTCTTGGCAAATTCACCGCCAACAAGTTCATGAGTACACTTTACGGCATCGGTTTTATCCGCCGTTTCCTACACCGAATTGCAGGTAAAAAGCTCAATCAGGCCTTTGGTGGTCGTGCCCGCCTGTTCATCGGCGGCTCGAAACTCGATGAGCGCGTTGAGAAGTTCCTTATGGAGGCAAATATCCCATATGCCATTGGCTATGGACTTACCGAAACTGCGCCACTTATCGCAGGTCAGATATCTCCAGCTGTGAAGGTTGGCGCCACAGGCCCTGCCATGGAGGGTGTTAAAGTTCGCCTTGACGACATTAACCCCGAAACAGGCCACGGAGAGATTGTAACAACAAGCGCCTGTGTAATGCAGGGATATTACAAAAACCCCGAGGCCACATCAGCAGTATTCACTGAGGACGGATGGTTCCGCACCGGTGATTTAGGCTATATTGACGAAGATGGCTATATCTACATCAAAGGTCGATTGAAGAATATGATTCTTGGCCCGAGCGGAGAGAATATCTATCCCGAGGAGATTGAGACCGTTTTAAACTCACACGCATTCGTTTCAGAGTCTGTTGTAACCGAACAGGAGGGTCGACTGATTGCTTTGGTTCATTTCGACGTTGAGGCTATTGAGAAGCTCAAAGATGAGTTTATGGCCAGGCTAGAGGTTACTCGCGACGAGTGGAATCTCAAGAAAGACGAGTGGAACAAGCAGATGGAAGAGATTAAGCAGGAAGTTATGAAATACGTAAACTCAAAGGTTAATCGATTCTCTCGCATCACCGAAGTTGTAGAAGAGGAACAGGAGTTCGAGAAGACACCTTCAAAGAAAATTCGACGATTCTTATATACCGACAGATCACAAAAAGACTCTAAATAGTATCTGTCAAACAAAAAAAACAGGCCGAAGCAAAATGCTTACGGCCTGTTTTTTTACTGTGCTTGAGCAACCATCGGTAAACCCTCCTCAACCATTTTTGCAAAAATCTCGTAGCGATGTAGCACCTCTCGCACATACGCTTCGGTTTGGCGGCTACCTGAAAATTTACCATGGTGAACCAATTCGCTCTCATAAATTGCGGGGTCGGCTTTCATCTGAAGATAGCGGGCCACAACCTCCCATGAATTGTGATTTTCACCGTTGCTCTTTGCCAAACGGCGGGCATCGGAAACATGTCCTATACCACCATTATAGCAAGCAAGAATAATACTTATACGATCGTTATATGGAGTGGAAACGGGGATTTTTAACGTCTTGTCAATTTGCTTCAGCAACTTGCCGGCAAGACGTATGTTTGTTTCCGGGTCGGCTATTTGCTCAACATCAACATTAAACTGACGACCGACAATTGGCATAATCTGCATAATACCAACTGCGCCGCGTTTTGATGTCAGACCAGATTTGAATCGCGACTCACTGTAGGCTATCGCACTCATCAAAATCCAATCCTGCCCCTCCTCTTCGCCAATACGACGCATCATATTATCGTATGATGATATGATCCACTCGTCAACCATCAGACTATCCTCATGAATGGCTGTGGCGATAATTTCTTGGCTCTGCTGCGAAGGAATGGCTACATTCAGCGCATCATCATCAAGCAGCTCAAAGCCCAAAAGTGTTGTAAATAAAATAAGAACGATCGAAATAAATGCTGTCTTTTTTGACATAATTGTGTGTTTTGCGGGCAGCTCACACTGCGCAATACAACACGCTAATCATAGAATCCCCACGAAATGCCCAACTTGAACATACCCGGATTTTGCGGGTAACCAGCCACTGTAAAATATTGTCCGTTGCCGAACAATCCATTATTTGCATGCTGATACTTCAAGAAAATACGCATTCTCTTCCATTTAGCTGTAACAAATGCATCGAGGTAGGGATAATTTCCAACCTCATAATCACGCTGATTGTAAAACGCAGCCAATGCTGGATTGTATGACGGGGCATAAAAAGCCGTATTAAAACGTCCGTCAATACCAATCTGCAAACGCAACACCTTCTTTCTCTCTGCCCAGAATTCAAAATAATACGACAGATAGGCACTGCATAATGGAACGGGAACAACCTCTTGATTGGTGCTCCACTGCATCAATACCCTGTGGTCTAAATGAAGTCCGCCTATGCGGAAATCTTTGCGAGCATACAAACTCGTAAGGCTCACCGTCTTGTTGGCCTGCGCAACCATACTGTTGGTATCATAATAAATTTTGTTGGATACCATACCTTGCCATACGCCAATCTCTAACGCCCAAACGGGAATCTCTAACGATGCCTCTATACGAGTTTCATTCTCCTTACCGAAGGAGTTGGACCACACATAGTGGTTCGAGAATAGGTTCTCCTCCCAATATGAGGGTGAAGTACGAGTCTGCGAGAAACGCCCTCGAAGGATAACCGGATGACCTCGGAAACGTGCCGTGAGTGCCACATGGGCATTCAACGCCAAATCTCCGCTCTTATAGCCCGATGGGTAGTACTTGACATCTGCTCCCCAATCGGCAAATTTCTTTATCTTGCCACTAACCGCTCCGTATGCATACCAGGCCGTTTTTTTTTCGACACCATACTTACCTGATATGTAGTTATCAAGAGCGAGTTGTGAATATGCATACATATCGATACCTATACCACCGCCCAAGCACCCCACAGCACCATCACGATCCCACGGTTGCGCCTCGACAAACAATCGGTTGGAGATAACTCTCTCACGAATTGAGTCACGCGATTCAAATGGCGATATAAACCAATCTTTGTAATACTCTTTCTCTACTGGCTCAAACTCACCATTCTCATTTACCGAGCCACGCTCGTCGGTATAAGTCGCTCGCCTGTCATTATAAAGTTTACTCCACGCATTATATTCAAAAATATGGCCAACATATACTGTCGGAAGGTCAGCCAGCGAAAAATCATAGTCGGTGACAGGTGCCAACGGTATGGCATAGGTCTGCTTAACAAAAAAAGCATTGTTGCGATATGAGTTATGGGCTTCGGCTTCAGCCAGCTTCATCGGCACGCCTGACGGATGTTCATAGGTGGTATCAGCGACAGCCCACACACCCACAGCTCCACCATTTTCACGTTGTTTGATGCGATTGTTGATATATGCCGCATGGAGAGAATATCGCTTACCCGTATGCGAGGCCGCAACCGAAAGGTTGTGATTGGTTGTTCGCTGCCACTCATATAATCCTTGAGTACCTCGAGCCTTATAGCTTGCATTAAAGCCTGTTGATGGCGATATGTTGTGGGCCGTAGTAATCTCAAAATGCTCCTCGCGATAACGCTTCTGACCCGACTCAAGATATGTCATATTCAGATATGGCGTCTTCGAATTATAGAACGGCACATTGTCCATACGATATGTATAGGCATCATACGACTGTGCAAAGGCAAAATCGGGGCTACTATTACGCTCGAAATAGTTAAACGGCATTGTTGATTGGCCAAGTCCACCAAGTGTCATATCACCAACACCCTTAAGGTAATATGGATAGTCGATTCTCCACGATTGGAGTGTGGTATCAAGTGGCTCAATCTTTACATCATCCATCTCGCGGCTGACATTCCACATAAAGTTGGGCAGCGCTCTGATAGAATCACTAAAATAATACGACTCCAAAGGCTTGCGGATACGACGGGTACGTGTGGAGTCGGCCGACTCCTGCTCCTCGTCACCCTCCTGCGAGGCATAGGGATTAGTACCGCCCAATGAGACATTCTCGCCATTTCGCTGGGCACGAGCCAGCGCAGCAGCATCGAGCTGGGCATACGCCGACTCTGGCAGCAGGATAAACATCACCGCTACTACACTCAATACTATGCTTATGGTTTGTCTCATGTTATTGGGTTGCCACTTAAAAACAAACTACTTTTTACACAAATTTATTGCATATCTTACTATCGATATGACTATATATGCCAAAATAATTGCCGGAACTGCAAAACGGGTAAAGAGTACGATCATCGCTACCGCAAATACAATAAATGAATATCGCAACTCATTGCCTCTCCACCCAAATCCGGCGAATTTCAAGGCGAACATTCTGATTGGCGATACGAGCAACACAGCCATAACAACGGCAAGAAGTATGATAATCTCTTTATAAAGAACAAACTCCCCTGCTACCGCGAGCATAGCCATCGACAAGCAGAACAAGCCATTGGCAGGTGTCGGCAATCCGCAAAACTCGGCATGCTGGCTGTCGTCCACATTAAATTTAGCCAAACGCAAAGCCGAAAAAGCCACAATGATCAACGTTGCATATTGCAAAATATTTACAACACACTCACTCATGTTAGTCAACTCGGGGGCTGTGCCATACAGAGTCCATAAAGCCACCGAGGGAACCACTCCGAATGACACCATATCGGCCAAAGAATCAAGCTGCACACCTATTGCCGAGGTACTCTTGAGCAGACGGGCTGCAAAGCCATCAAAGAAATCGAATATTGCCGATGCCACCATCAGCCAAAATGCTGCAACAAAATCACCCTGCGTCAACAACACCACGACAGCCGATGTTCCGCAGAGCAAATTGCCCAGAGTTAACATATTAGGAATTGTAAACAATCTTATCTTCATTATTCATCAATTATTTTGACATACCAAGCGGCAAAGTTACGAATTTTTTTTATCTTTGTATAATTCTTAAAATCTCTTTTTATATTAAAGTATGAATAATAATACATATTGCATTATAATGGCGGGCGGTATAGGCACACGTTTTTGGCCTATGAGCCGTCGTTCCAAGCCCAAGCAGTTTCTTGACATCTTAGGCACAGGCAAGTCGTTTATCCGTTCTACATTCGAGCGTTTCCTGCCATTAGTGCCCGCCGAAAACTTTCTTGTAGTCACCAATGGCAGTTACAAAAAACAGGTTCTGGAGCACATCCCCGAGCTCAACGAGAGTCAGGTATTATGTGAGCCCATAGGTCGCAATACAGCACCATGTATTGCATATGCGGCATATATGCTTAAAAAGTTGCACCCCGAAGCCTCGATGATTGTCACACCCGCCGACCATCTGATTCTTAATCAGAATGATTTTCTGTCGATTATCGGCGAGTGTCTCGATTTCTCACGCAAGAATGATGCACTAATGACTGTCGGAATTAAACCAAGCCGTCCCGACACAGGATACGGATATATCCAGAAGTCAAACAACGATACTATCAGCAAAGTGAAGTGTTTCACCGAGAAACCAAGCCTCGAACTTGCACAGACATTTGTCGAGTGCGGTGAGTTTTTCTGGAATTCCGGCATCTTCATCTGGACTGTTGAGAATATCATCAAAGCCTTCTCGGAGCATTTACCCGAACACCATGCACTCTTCTCGGCCATCACCGACGATCTCGCAACCGAGCGAGAAGCAGCAGCCATCGAGCAGGTATTTTCGGAGTGTAAACCAATCTCCATCGACTATGGTGTAATGGAAAAGGCCGACAATGTTTATGTTCGTTGTGGCGATTTCGGCTGGAGCGATGTGGGAACATGGGGTTCGGTCTATCAGCTATCTCGCAAGGATCGATACGCCAATGCCAAATTAGGTGATGGTTGTTACACACACAGCACTCGTAACACAATAATTTCTATCCCGAACGAGAAAGTTGCCATTATCAACGGCCTGAAGGATTACATTGTGGTCGACACCGATGATGTTCTTATGATATGCCCACGCAGCGAAGAGCAGAGCATCAAGAAATACATCGACGAAGTTAAGTTCGACAAAGGTGACAAATATATTTAGTTGTAAATTTTCCAACAAAAAAAAATACAATATCAAAATCATATGGGACAACATAAACAAAACGTATCACTTCCCGATAATGCATATCGCGAGCTAAAAGAGGGCGAAGAGTACAAGCCCCTCATGTCGGCCAATTCATCGCCGGCGGAGGTTACTCCCTATTCTGTTTCGATGGGTGTAATCATGGCAATTCTATTTTCGGCAGCCGCAGCGTTTTTGGGGCTTAAGGTCGGGCAGGTCTTCGAGGCGGCGATTCCCATCGCCATCATTGCCGTAGGCGTCGGAACAGCTTTCGGCAAGAAGAATATGCTTGGGCAGAATATTATCATTCAATCGATTGGAGCCTCTTCGGGTGTAATCGTGGCCGGAGCTATATTCACTCTGCCTGCGCTATACATTTTGGGTCTCGACGCAGCATTTTATCAGATCTTTCTCTCATCTCTTTTGGGAGGTGTGCTTGGCATAGTATTGCTTATCCCCTTCAGAAAATATTTTGTTAAGGAGATGCACGGCAAATACCCCTTCCCCGAGGCTACAGCCACCACCGAGGTACTGGTATCAGGTGAAAAGGGTGGCAATCAGGCAAAATTGCTTGCCGTGGCAGGCCTTGTCGGCGGTTTGTACGATTTTGCCGTAAGCACCTTTGGTGCATGGACCGAGGCGGTATCCACTCGTCTTACTGCTTTTGGTGAAATGTGTGCCGACAAGTTCAAGGTGGTATTCTCACTCAACACCAGCGCAGCGGTATTGGGTTTGGGCTATATCATCGGATTGAAATATGCTGTCATCATCACCGCCGGTTCATGCCTCGTTTGGTTTTTGATTGTACCATTGATTGGCTCTGTATCTCCCGATGCAGCAACGCTCTCTCCCGAGACCATATTTACCGACTTTGGTCGCCCGATTGGTATCGGAGGCATTGCCATGGCCGGCCTTATAGGTATTATACGTCAAGCTGGAATCATTCGTCAGGCTGTGGGTCTGGCAGTCAGCGAATTAACATCAAAGAAGGATGCAAAATCGTTGATTATCGAGCGTACGCAGCAGGATTTGCCCATGAAGATAATCCTCTCGGTGCTTATAGCTGCCCTGCTGGCTTGCTGGATTTTCTTCCAGTTCGGTCTGCTTGGTAATGGTGTGCAGAGTATTGTTGCACTACTCATCGTTTTTGTAATTGCATTTCTCTTCACTACGGTTGCAGCAAACGCTATCGCTATTGTTGGAACCAACCCCGTATCGGGTATGACATTGATGACACTTATCCTGAGTTCGTTGGTTTTGGTGAGCATAGGCCTTAACGGCAACGCCGGAATGACCGCCGCACTGATTATCGGTGGCGTGGTATGCACAGCCCTATCAATGGCAGGAGGTTTTATCACCGACCTAAAGATAGGTTATTGGCTCGGCACTACTCCTCGCAAGCAGGAGGGATGGAAATTCCTTGGCACATTTGTTTCTGCTGCGACAGTCGCAGGCGTGATGATTGTGCTTAACGACACCTATGGCTTTACAGGCGACAATGCCCTTGTAGCACCGCAGGCAAACGCTATGGCAGCTGTAATCCAGCCCTTGATGACCGGAGGCTCTACCCCATGGATACTCTACTTTATGGGCGCAGCATTGGCATTGGTTTTGACAGCCATCGGAGTACCGGCTCTGGCATTCTCGCTGGGCATGTTCATCCCGATGTATCTTAACGCTCCGCTCGTAATCGGAGGACTTATTGCTTGGTTTGTATCCTCACGTTCAAAGGACGAGAAACTTAACAAAGCCCGTTTCGACAGAGGTACGCTTATTGCGTCCGGTTTCATTGCCGGAGGCGCACTGATGGGCGTTCTTTCGGCTGTACTTAAATTCGTGGGTGTTGAATGGTATATGACCGAGTGGGCTGCAACAAAAGATGCCGAGTGGCTGGGTTTGGCCATGTATATAATTTTGATTGCATATATGGCATGGCACACCATGAAGGCAAAGAAAGAGGAATAATATCTCCCGTTAGACAATAATAATTAAGTTCTGAATATCATGGAATTAAAAGATAGATTTCTAAAATATGTCTCTTTCGACACACAGTCAGACGAAGAGAGTGCAACATTTCCCTCAACCGATAAACAGCTCGTGCTTCTGAACTTTTTGGCAGACGAGATGCGCTCATTGGGCATGACAGATGTCACTGTCGATAAATATGGTTACGCTATGGGCACTATTCTTGCAAGCAATGGTTGCGACAATGCCCCCGTAATTGGATTTATCGCCCATGTCGACACATCCCCCGACATGAGTGGCAAGGATGTTAAGCCGCACATCATCGAATCATACGATGGTTCGGACATCCAACTAAATGGCTCGCTCACGATGAAGGTGAGCGACTTTCCCGAGCTCAAAAATTTCGTGGGACACACATTGATTCACACCGATGGCACAACCCTACTGGGCGCTGACGACAAGGCCGGTTGTGCAGAGATTATGACTGCCGCCGAATATCTTATGTCTCATCCCGAGATTAAGCACGGCAAGATTCGCATCGGCTTCACTCCCGACGAGGAGGTAGGCCGAGGAGTGGACTATTTCGATGTGCAGGCCTTTGGAGCCGATTTCGCCTACACAATGGACGGCAGTGCCGAAGGTGAATTGGAGTATGAGAACTTCAACGCTGCGGCTGCGACAATCGAGATTCAGGGTCGCAACGTTCACCCGGGATATGCCAAGAACAAGATGATAAATGCAATTCAGGTTGCATGCGAGTTAAATGCGCTATTACCCACAGTAGAGCGCCCCGAACATACCGAGGGCTATGAAGGATTCTATCATTGTGTAGGATTTAACGGCACTGTTGAGAATGCAAAGATTTCATATATCATCCGCGATCATTGCAGCGAAAAATTCGAGCAAAAGAAGGTTTACATGTGGTCTTGCGTCAATCTGCTGCAAAAACGCTACGGCGAGAATGTTCTAAAACTTACGCTGAAAGATCAATACTTCAATATGCGCAAGATGGTAGAGCCACATCCTCATGTGATTGAAAAGGCAAAAGAGGCTATGCAGATGGCAGATGTTACACCCATAGTAAAGCCTATCCGTGGCGGAACAGACGGCGCACGTCTTTCGTTTATGGGCCTACCCTGCCCCAACATATTTGCCGGCGGCATGAATTTCCATGGCAAATTTGAGTATTGTTCATTGAACACCATGCAGAAGGCTGTAAAGGTGATTGTTAATCTGGCCGAGCTGTGGGCTAAATAATCAACTAATATGAATGGATTTAAAGAGATTGCGCCATCCCTGATAGACGATAATTTCATCAAAGCAATAGGCACTGATTGGATGTTGATTACCGCAGGTGATCATGTTGCCCACAACACCATGACAGCATCATGGGGCGGCGTAGGTTTTATGTGGAACAAACCCATTGCAATTGCAGTTATTCGTCCACAACGTTTCACCTACGAGTTCACCGAGCGCGAGCCTATGCTCACATTATCGTTCCTCGACGAGGAGTATCGTCAGGCGCTAACATATTGCGGTACACACTCCGGTCGCGACGAGAATAAAATTTCAAAGGCAGGCCTTTCTGTCGCATTTACCGACGATGATGTGCCCGCGATATCTCAAGCACGCCTGGTTTTGGAGTGCCGCAAACTATACACCGATATGTTACGAGAGGAGAATTTCCTCGACAAGAGTATTATAGAGAAGTGGTATCCCGCAAAAGATTACCACAAAGCCTACATATTGGAGATAACCCATGCTTATATAAAGGAGTAAAAGATGAACAACTACGGGTTTGTAAAAGTTGCTGCTGGCGTACCGACAATTTCGGTCGCAGATTGCAATCATAACGCACAACAGATTATCACACTGATGCAGGAGGCTTCGGCAAAGGGTGTAAAAATTATAGCATTCCCCGAACTCTCGCTTACAGGATGCACATGCGGGGATCTTTTCCTGCAACCTCTTCTACATAAGAGTGCAGAGCAGGCCCTCATGCAGATTGTTGAAGCAAGTGCAGATTTGTCGCTGGTTGCTGTTGTAGGCCTGCCATTAAAGGTGGGGAGTTTCCTATACAATTGTGCTGCCGTGCTCTCTCAGGGCATGCTTATCGGTATCGTTCCAAAAAGTCACATAAGCCACAGCAGTGAACGTAATGAGTTGCGTTACTTTAGTTCTGGGGGTAACGTTGCTGCCGAAGAGATTGAGGTGGCCGGATTCACCGTACCTTTTGGCATGGATTTGAGTTTTGCGATAGACGGAGTTCAGTTCGCCGTTGAGATTGGCGAAGATGCCACTGCACCTATCCCGCCATCTACACTGCAATCAGCATATGGTGCCAAACTCATCCTTAACCCCATGGCCAAAGCGATAGAGGTTGGCGGATACGAATACCTATCATCTCTAATCGTCGCACATTCAAGGCGTTGCACAACCGCTTATATAACAGCCATGGCAGGTTTCGGAGAATCCTCAACCGACTTGGCATATGGGGGCGGTGCTATGATAGTCGAAAATGGGCACACGCTTGCTTACGCATCGCATCACAGTCTTGACAAACAACTTATTATTGCAGATGTAGACACCCAACTTCTCGAGTACCGACGTCTGCTAAATAATATTGCGGGTTGCAATATTGAACTACCCGACTATCGACGATTTGACATATTTTCACCCATCGACGCCCCCGAGCAAGAGGTTAATTTCGACAGAGATGTCGATCCAATGCCTTTTGTGCCATCTGTAAATGCGGAACGCGCTGCAAGATGCAAGGAGGTATTTGAAACACAATGCCTTGGGCTTGCAAAGCGCCTTCGCCACACATCTTGCAAGAGTGCCGTTATAGGCATTTCGGGCGGTCTTGATTCTACATTGGCTTTGCTGGTAGTGGCAAAAAGTTTCGACATGCTGGGGCTTGACCGGAAAGGGATAACCGGCGTTACCATGCCGGGATTCGGAACAACCGATCGAACATATCAGAATGCTGTTACGCTGATTAAAGAGTTAGGTGTTACTTTCCGCGAAATTCCAATTGCTAAAGCATGCCACCAGCATTTCGAGGATATAGGACTACCCGAAGGCGACCATTCGGTTACATATGAAAATGCCCAAGCGCGCGAACGCACACAGATACTTATGGATGTGGCCAATATGACCGGAGGCATGGTAATCGGCACAGGCGACATGAGTGAGTTGGCACTCGGCTGGGCCACATACAATGGCGATCAGATGTCGATGTATGGGGTAAATGCCTCTGTTCCCAAGACATTGGTACGACAGATTGTCAATTGGGCCGCAGCAACAGAGGAAAACGCCAAAGTGCAAAAGGCATTGATAGATGTCGTAGATACTCCTGTCAGCCCGGAGCTTCTGCCCGCAACCGAGAGTGGAGATATAGCGCAAAAGACCGAAGATCTGGTGGGGCCGTATGAGTTGCACGATTTCTTTATCTACAATTTCTTGCGACAAGGATTCACGCCATCGAAGATACTATTTTTGGCTGAACATGCGTTTAATGGGGTGTACGACCATGCAACCATAGTCAAGTGGCTAAAGATTTTCTTCCGTCGCTTCTTTGCTCAGCAATTCAAACGTTCTGCAATGCCTGACGGGCCCAAGGTCGGCAGCGTAGGACTATCGCCTAGAGGCGATTGGCAAATGCCGTCAGACGCATCTGCCAAAGCATGGCTTACAGAGTGTGAAATATTAAATTGAAATCCACGCAAGATAATATGAGGAAGATCATTTTACTTTTTTCGGCTTTGATTTGCTTGTCACACCAAGAGGTTGCTGCGCAATCATTCACAGACCTACTAAAAGGCCTTATGGGCAGTTCTACCCAAACAGCTCCTGCCAGCAAACCTGTTTTTCCGTCAGACAGCGACCTTATCGGCCGATGGGTCTATAAATCACTCGACATGGAATATCTCGGGTCGGATGCATTGGCAAGTATGGCCGTAACTGCCGCAAAAAGTCAGTTGTCAAGCCTTGCTACTAAATTTGGCATTGCCTCGGGACGTGACTACATCGATATTGAGCGCAGAAAGGCAACCGTTGTCAGCGGAGAGAGGAAGGGTGAAGCAAGATACACATATATTCCCTCAACAGGGCAGATGATCATCACCGCCGAGCACAACAAACAGAAGTATACCATTACAGCATGGGTTACGGTGCGTGAAGATGGTATTGCGGTTATGTTTAAGGCTGTCGAATTGGTTGCAATAGCATCTACGACAAAACAATATCAAGAAAACACAACATTACAAGCGCTTGGATCACTTGTAAACAGCTATCCAGAGATACGCATTGGAGCAATACTTGCGAGGCTATAAAACAAATGCCGGCATTTTTTTAGGATGTCGGCATTTTTTATTGTATCAAATAATTGCTATTCCACTTTGGGGATGTGGCGCTTACCGGGCTTACGCTTCAGCACCTTGTCAATTGCATCACAAACCATAGGCTCCATGATTGTACGATAGCACTCAAGATTAGGGTGACAAGTATCTTTACTCCACTTTTCGGGCAGACCACCCTTGTCGTCGGTAAGCGCGGGATAGTAATTCAAGAAATGGATTTTGCTCTCTTTGGCATAAGCCTCCAACATCTTATTTAAATCGCGAATCTTCTGAGCTGGCTCAATATGTCGACGCCATCCGAACACAGATGTAGGGGTAATTGAACACAAAACGACCTTGATTCCATTGGCCTTGGCCAACTCACACATTGACATGATATTACCAAGTGTATTCTCTGGAGTGATAAATCCATTATTCTGTGCAATATCGTTGGTTCCGGCAAGGATTACAACAACCTTGGGCTTAAGGTCGATTACATCGCGACGGAAACGTACCAGCATCTCTGAAGAGGTCTGACCGCTAATACCTCTACCGACAAAATTATTTTTCTCGAAAAATTCCACATCGTAACGAGCCCAATTATCGGTAATAGAGTTACCCATAAACACCACTTCAGGATTGGTAGTAAGTTTTTCATTAGCCTCGGCATAACGATAGAACTGCGCCCAATCAGTTTTTTTGTCATTCTGCGCAAAGCCGCACACAGCTATCATGCAAAGAGCAATAGAGAATAAAAATCGTTTCATAGTTAATCCTTTTTTAATCTTAAATGATAATTACCATATTACAAATATATAAAATTATAGCCTAATCGCATAATGTTTAACGCAAAATTGTTAAATTTGCACCAATCGAAATAATAACACTCAGAATATAATGGATAAGTTTCAACCTACCAACTACACCCTTATGTGTGTAGCAAACGGCCGCCAGTTCGAGGACACGGGCTGGGTGCTTGAAGATCGCACATGCGAGCAACCCTCGCTGGTACGCGCAATTTATGAGAACAAGAGACTCACTCTTAAGGGTGATGATTACGGTTTCTATAAATTCTGTGATTGGTTGCCAATCAAGCGACTGCTCAAGGGTTCGGCTGCTCCCGTGACATTCCGCAGCGAAAAGCTGGCTGCTCATTTGGGATTGAAGAATCTCTATATCACACTCAACGGCTATTCACCCAAGCATGGTGCAAAGATGTCTACATGTTCGTTCAAGGAGACTGAGGCATATAGCGTATGTGGCCGTATGGGAGAGGAGGAGAAACGTATTCTCGTGGTTGCATCGGCAGGAAACACCGCTCGCGCATTTGCAAAGGTATGCTCTGAAAACAACATTCCTCTTTTGCTATCGGTACCGGCCGACAACCTTTCGGCTTTATGGTTTGAGAAACCTCTGAATCCATGTGTAAAACTTATCTGCTGCGCAGAAGGCGGAGATTACTTCGATGCAATTCGTTTGGGCGATTTGGCACTTAAATCACCTATGTTCTATGCAGAGGGTGGTGCCAAAAATATTGCACGCCGCGACGGTATGGCAACCACAGTTCTTTCGGCAACAACTACAATAGGTCAAATTCCCGACTACTATTTCCAGGCAGTAGGCAGCGGAACAGGCGCTATCGCAGCATGGGAGGCCAACCAGCGCTTGATTGAGGATGGCTCTTATGGCAACACCATGATGAAACTTATGGTATCGCAGAATGCTCCGTTTGTACCCATGTATGACGCATGGCGTGCCGATTCGCGAGCGATGCTTCCTTATGATGCCGACAAGGCCCGCCGCGATGTGATGATTATCGATGCCAAGGTGCTCTCTAATCGTAAGCCTCCTTATGGTTTGCGTGGTGGTTTGTATGACACTTTGAAGGCTACCGATGGTGAGATTCTTGTAGCTACAAATGCCCAGGCTCGTAAGGCTGCAAAACTTTTTGAGGAGCTGGAGGGTATCGACATCCATCCTGCCGCCGCAGTTGCAACAGCGACCCTTATCAAGGCTGCACAAGATGGCAAAATTGACCCCGAGAAGATTGTTATGTTGAACATCACCGGAGCTGGCGAAGAGAGATTCAAGCGCGAGCACGAGATTGTATATCTGCAACCCGAAAAGGTGTTCCCTCTCGATGTTGAGGCCGACGAGGTAATAGCTGCTGTGGAAGAGATGTTTGCAGAGTAATTTATAAGAAAGTTAGGTTAGGTAAAAAAAATATGTTGTATCCAATTAAATTTACCCCTCGTCTGAAAGAGCGTCTGTGGGGCGGCCACGAGCTACTCGCCAGCGTAAAGGCGGGCAAGGGGGTTAAAATAGATCCGACAAAGGCCTATGGCGAGAGTTGGGATCTGTCGGCAGTAGCTGGCGACATCTCGGTAGTAGCCAATGGTTTTTTGAAGAAGAATAATCTGGAGGAGATTATCGAGGTTTATATGGGCAACCTCATTGGCGACAAGAATTACGACCGCTATGGTTTAACTTTCCCGCTTCTGATCAAGAGTTTGGATTGCCACGATGATCTTTCAGTGCAGGTACACCCCGACGATGAATTGGCCGCCGAGCGCCACAACTCATACGGCAAAACCGAGATGTGGTATGTGTCGGGCTGTCAGCCAGGAGCCGCATTATATGTAGGATTCAAAGACAACTCCATCACCCGCGAAGAGTATCTTAAGGCTCTGAACGAAGACCGTTTACCCGAGCTGATGAATCGTGTCGAGGTTAAGGTAGGCGATGTATTCTTCATCCCTGCCGGAACAATCCATGCACTTGGCAGTGGCATTGAGGTGGTAGAGATTCAGCAGACTTCTGACGTTACTTATCGCATATACGATTGGAATCGTGTGGACGAAAACGGCAAGGCCCGAGAGCTGCACACCGCACTGGCTGTCGACGCTATTGATTTTGCGCGCGACGCTGCATCATGCCACATGAAGTATGAGCCTGTTGCCAACAAAGCGGTTAAGATGGTTGATTGCCCCTATTTTACAACCAACATCATCAAGCTCGAAGGCTCGGCAGAGTTTGAATATGAGTCGCTCGATTCATTTGTGCTGTATATTTGCGTAGAGGGCGAAGCCGATGTTAAGCTCGGGGATAATAGCGAACATTTAAGTCCCTATGAATTGGTCATGATTCCTGCTGAGGCCGATTGTGTTACGCTAACAGGTAACGGCAAACTATTAGAGGTATATATCAGATAATCATCAATCGCAGAATATCCATAAAACAACGACCATGAAAAGTCTGACTTTTCATGGTCGTTGTTTTTCACTGTCTATCACTAGATTTTGTCAGGTTGCTTTGTAACACTGAACCAATCTATAATATATTTACTCCTCGCTCTGCTCCTCTTGTGGCAACTTAAACTCGGTAAGACCTGCACCAACCAAAATGTTATACCAAGACAACGCCTTTTTAATATCAGAAACATGCACGCGCTCGCGGTCATACTCGGGCAACACCTCGGCAAAATAAGCCTTCATCTTCTCGGGAGACTCCTTGTGTGATAAACCCTCCTTGCCACCGTTATAAGCATACATGCGAGTAAACACCTCTGCCAATGCGATGTCCTCACCCTCGGTAAACATCGAAATCTCCGACAAAGCGCTCACGCGAGATGTTGCAGCCGCATTGCTACGACGGCCATCGGCCAACGATTCAACGATAATACCTGTCTTTGACTGCGCTACATACTTATAAAGGCCGGGCATGCCAGAAATGGCCAAAATATCCTTAAATTCCATAATCTATTGTATTAAGTTATTATAAATCTCTTTGTTATACTCTTTGACTCACATCATTATCCGACATCAAATGCACATCCAACTGCGGGAACGGGAAGTGCGCACCATGCTGCGGCAACTCCTTATAAATTGCCTCATGAACAGAATCATACAGATCCCAATAATCGGCATTATTAACCCACACGCGCAACTCTATTACCACTGCACTGTCGGCCAACGCGTCGATACGGACATAAGGTGCAGGCTCGGCCAATGCACGGCCATCCCGCTTAATGATGTCCAATAAGGCGGCTCGTATCGCATCATAATCATCACCATACGCCACCGACACTTTCCAACTGCACCTACGGGTCAATGATGTGGAATAGTTATTTATAATCGATGTAGATATCGCATTATTGGGTATGTAAATCGTCTTTTTATCGGTTGTGTATATCACGGTATTAAACAACCCTATACTATCAACAGTTCCGGCCACCCCTTGCGCCTCGATATAATCTCCCACACGATAAGGGCGCAACACAAGCATCATCACACCGCCTGCGAAGTTTTGCAGCGTTCCACTCAGCGCCATACCTATTGCCAAACCCATCGAGGCCAACATCGCCACAAACGAGCTAGAATCAAAACCTATGACCGAAACAATTACAAGTACTATAATCACATAGCCAAGTGTTTTGACAGCTGTAAGCAGGAATGAGCGTAACGAAATTTCAACCTCGCGGTGCAACATGATATTGTCGACAAGTTTTACCATACGGCGCAAAACCCATCGACCGACATAAAAGATAATTAGCGCAATACAAACCTTTATTGCGGTCCATATCAGCCACTCAACCATCTGATGCCACACATCATTCAAATCCAGATCGGCAATACGATTCACGGCCTCGGCAAAGCGGGCTTTTTGAACGCTGTCGGGGAGCATCAGATTCTCTACTTGTTCAGCTTGTAGAAATTTATTGAGCATAATTATAATATTGTCATTATTATATATACCACTAAATCGATTGCAAAAATAGTTATTTTTTGCGATAATTACACTATCTTTACACAACAATCAGCCATAACCCAGCAACAGCATCCTACTATAATGTACCACAGAGCTTTACACAAAACATATTTGATGTACGCGACCAAATTTATAATACTCTTGGCCGCAATCGTCACCGTTGGATGCAAGGGGTTTGCTTTGCCGGAATCGGACAGCAACATCCCGCAAGCCACCAACATCACAATCGCCGACCTTCACAAGCTCCTAAACGGCAAAACATTGGACATTACTCACGACATTATCATAGGAGGTTATGTAACCTCAAGCGATGAAGAGTCGAACTTCTATAAAAGTTTCTGCATCGAGGATGCCACGGGTGGAGCAGAGATTATGGCCGGACTATATGATTTGCACAACATCTACCCCAAAGGGTGCTACGTTACAATCTCGCTCAACGGATGCAGCGTAGGAGAGCATTATGGGGTTATGCAGATAGGGCTTAAAGCCTCGGAATACGACTACTATCCTACATCATATTTCGCCACTCGTGCCATTTTGGATCGACACATCACACGATACGACATTTTCAAGCAGATTCCGCCATTACCCACAGCCATTGCAGACCTCAACACCTCGCAATGCGGCAGTTTGGTAAACATCGGACACCTACGCCTTGCAAGCAAAGAGTATCAGGACGTTTGGGAGATGAACACCGACGGCTGTTGGCTAGGCTATAACATTTTCGCCGATAACGACGGCAACACAATAGCCATACACACCTCCGATTATGCCGACTATGCCAAACACACAATACCTGATGGCACGGTGGCAATCAGCGGCATACTGCAATTAGGCAAAATTATGGGCAAAGAGTTTTTTATGATTAAGATGAGCCATGAGAAGGATTGCATACCTATTGATTAGCCTTATATTGCTAATATACCCTTCGGCCTGCAATAAGTCGAATGGCGATTTCGATTTGCCACCATACAACACCATAAGTATTGCCCACCTTAAGAGCATGGCAACCAGCTCTTCACGCATAATAGCTGATGACATTGCCATTGAGGGTTACATCCTTGCCAATGATCTGTTTGGTGAATTTTATAAAAGCATAATCCTGTGCGACGACTCCGGTGGTATTGAGATTCTGGTCGATACCGAAAATAGCGCAGTGGAGTTTCCCGTCTTTACACATCTTACGGTATTCTGTTCATCGCTATACATCGGCAATTATGGCGGGAAAATAGAACTTGGCACAAAGCCGACGGGCGCTTACAACATCAACCACATAGCCAAAAGCGACTTTACGCGCTTCTTCAAACTCGACAAAACCAACATCAAAGATATCAAAGCTCAAAGAGTGACTATCGACGCTATCACGCCACGCCACTCAGGCAATTATATCCGCTTGGAAGATGTAACTTTCGGGACTCAAGCAGGAATGACGTGGTGCGACACCGACCCCGAGAACGGGAATCCAATCACCACTGAACGCACAATCAGCGACAGAGATGGAAACACATTGGTTGTGCGAGTTTTATCCCACTATGCTTATGGCAACAAGAAAATTCCATCAGGCTATGGGAGTATTCAGGGTGTGGTAGAGTATTTCAATAACAAACCGTCGCTTCGTATCGTAAACAACAACTACGATTTCTAATCAAAAAATGGGAACTGCACGCTCCCATTTTTCATTATTTCTGCAACGCCTCCCAAAGCATATCTTTGAGTTTGGTTATATTCATATTGGCTACCGACGAGATAAAAACCGATGGCACACCCTCTGGAAGGAGAGGCTTCATCTGCTCTATCAACTCATCGTCCAACATATCGCATTTCGTAACGGCCAACAATCGTTGCTTATCCAACAGCTCGGGGTTATATTGAGTAAGCTCGCCTAACAAAACTTCATAATCCTTTGCAATATCATCGCTATCGGCGGGCACCATAAACAACAGCACCGAGTTTCGCTCAATATGACGCAGGAAGCGTGTTCCTAGGCCCTTGCCTTCATGCGCGCCCTCGATAATTCCCGGGATATCGGCCATTACAAACGATTTATGGTCACGCACCTCCACGATTCCGAGATTTGGCTCAAGGGTGGTAAACGCATAGTTTGCAATCTTAGGCTTGGCCGCCGACACCACTGACAGCAAGGTACTCTTTCCGGCATTGGGAAAACCTACCAGACCGACATCGGCTAGTACCTTCAGTTCAAGGATAAAAGCTCCCTCATCGCCCTCTTCTCCGGGCTGTGCATAACGCGGAGCCTGATTTGTTGCACTCTTAAAATGCCAATTTCCCAAACCTCCTCGACCGCCTTTAAGCAAAACGAGTTGCTCGCCATGCTCGGTAACCTCTCCAACATACTCTATGGTTTTTGTGCCATCCTCCTCGTTTTCAATGACACGACGAGCCACAGTTCCCAGAGGTACGGGAATGATAATGTCGTTGGCATCTTTACCCGACGAACGAGCACCATGACCACCCTCTCCGTCCTCGGCAAATTGGTGACGCTGATATTTCAAGTGGATGAGTGTCCAATACTGACGGTCGCCCTGCAAGATAATGCTGCCGCCCTTGCCTCCATCACCGCCATCTGGGCCACCGAAGGCAACAAACTTCTCACGACGGAAATGGCATGAGCCGGCACCGCCATGGCCTGAACGAGCAAATATCTTAACGTAGTCGACAAAATTAGAGCCTGCCATATTGTTTCTTTATTCGTTATTTATCTATTTGGCTGCAAAGATAAGGCTTTCCGCCCAATCTGCCAAATGGTTTCTATCTTCCAAATTTCCACGACACAACAGCATAGAATGTTCTGCCATAGGAGTATGTCAACACATCATCCTGCGGCGAGTAGATACGTTGTGCGCCACTAATGTAGTTACGAATTCTCGATTGCTCATAACCACCATACGCGATATCGCTTTTACCCAACAGGTTTCGCACCGACAAAGTAAGCGACAGACGCGAGGTTGCAAAATCAAACCATCTTGATACCGACACATCCACAGTCACGGCATCGTTTAACCTTTGCTGCTCGATAAAACTACGATATATCTCTTCGGAAGCAGAACTCTGGCGTGCAACACGCTCGGTACGGCGCACAAACGACGGATCGACATATCGCATAGCGGCCGCTTGCAATGAACATGATGCCACCCAGCCGCGATAGTTTATATAGGTCAATTCAGCCATGCCACACAACTGCGGAGCTCCACCGACAAAGCAACTACCCAAATAGCTTTCGCTGCGAGAACTTATTACGGTATTGTCGGCATCATCATAATGGCTGACAAACGGATTTTTATCATAGATGTAACGCCCTGCCGATGCAGCAAGAGAGGCTCGCCAATTCTCACTAAACCGCAACTTGGTCGCGGCCTCCACGCCATATCGCATTGCGCCCAATCCATCAACAACCACATCGGTAAATGTTGAACTCAAATCATCATAGGCGCGATAGCTGTCAATTTGCGAATGGGTACTTGACATATACGCCGTAGCAACAACATCCACATCGGGTGAGGTGAATTTATAATTAAACTCCGCCGAAGCGATACCTTCCATAGAGGGATTGTCCACTATACGATTATTATATTGTGGATTAAGAAACATGTTTTCCGTCTGCGGCAAACGGTTTGCCACCATAGCTACAAAATCGATATAATGGCGAGGCGACAAGGCATAACCCAGCGTTGCTTTTATGGTGTAAGGCGCAAAATCAATGGTGTTTGACTCACCATATGAGCCTCCGCCGGGGAATAACTCCTTCTCAAAATATCCTTTACGTTTTATGCGGGCACTCCCCACCTCTGCACCCACGCTCACGTGCCAACGATTACTATTATACTCAAACCGCACATCTGCCATAGCCGACATATCTATCAACTCATAATCATAACCAAATCTGTCACCTTGAGTGATCCTTCTATCGGGATTGCGCAAATCGTTCTGCTTTTTGCGTGAGAAAGTATCATCATCAACCAAATAATAATCTATATCGATTAGATGTGATGCTCCGAGCATATCCCGCATCTGTTTATAATTTCTCGATGAATTATATCTGCCACGCAGGCTGTAATTCACTGCAAAATCCCCGCCCAAATCCGTGCGAAAATGAGCCAGCACTTCACCACGGGCTATTCTCTCCACCCTATCCTCCAAAGCATATACCGCACCATCCTGAGAGTGATAATTCTGGCGATATAACTCATCCCAATTTATTTGAGTATAACGCTCATCGCCACTACGCCATACTGTCTCAACCTCCGCAGCCACATCCTGACCCACAAAATAGCTGGGCAGATAACGGTAGTTGTCGGGACGAGGAGTAAGGGCATCATACCACCCCAAAGCCGAGTAACGCCTATGGCCATAATCGCCACCTGCCGAGAGCAGCATTTTTGTATTCTGACCTATGTTTGTGCTATAACTTGCAACCATAAAAGGCACTGCATCACGTCTTACTCGAGAATTTCTGACCTCCCCCGACTGACGGCCCCATGTAGGATTATAAAGATTATCTCCTCGCAGTGTAAAAACCTCTTGCGTAGAACCCGACCTCACGCCTCGTTCCGAAATCGTAGTAGCAGCCACAACAGACAACACCGAGCCGGAATCAAAGCTCTTACTTAAACGCAGGCCGGCATCTATGGCATTATTATACACGCCACATACATAAAGATCGTCACCACCCTTTCCCGCCAAATACAACGAGAGACTCCATCCTCGGCGCATCAATCTGTTTACAGCAGCGCGAACGCCGCCAAGATAACCTTTCCCCGAGAAGAACGCTCCGACGTTAACCCTATCCAATGGCATGCCATCTGCTGTGGTAAACTCATCGGCACCAGCCATACCGCCAATCTTATAGCGTTGAAGTCCGACACCAGCATAACCACTCTCCGAAAGACCCAAACGGCGCAAAAGCGAGATATTGGCACGCCGCATGGCAATTCCGTCAAGAGTGGCGTCACGTTCGGTATAATAGACTCCACGACGCGCATACTCCACAAACGAAAAATGATAGGCAGTTGCTTCGTCAAAAAGATCGTAACTACGCTGCATGGCACGATAGAACAGAAGTGTATCACTCTCAATAATCTCATCATCATAGCGTGCCTCGTCAATTTTATACATATAATAATCCTCCACACTCTCTTGAGCCATAACCACAAAAGAGCCTACAATAAAGAGTATGGATAGTAAAATCTTCCGCATATCAGAACAAATATACAAAAAAAGGTCGGAAAAATCCGACCTTTTTTACCATTATTGCAGCAGTTCTGACTATATCGACTTCACTACCTGCTTGAGCAACTGCCAGAATTTATCTACGGTATCGATGTTCAATCGCTCATCAGGCGAATGTACCCCTAAGACGGTCGGGCCAAACGACACCATCTCCAGCGCAGGATACTTCTCGAGGAATAATCCACACTCCAATCCCGCATGCACCGCGCGCACCACAGGCTTCACTCCAAAGAGTTGCTCATAGCATGCCACTGTTCGTTTCAGCAACAGAGAATAGGGATTAGGACTCCACCCGGGATAGCCGTCGGAGTGCTCAACCTCGGCACCACCCAGCAAGAATACCGACTCGACAGACTGCATTGCATAGAGTTTTGCACTCTCGACAGACGAACGCTGCGAGGTGGTAACCACCACCTTATCGCTATGCGCAAACTTCACCGACGCAAGATTCGTAGAGGTTTCAACAAGCCCTTGTACGGCCTGCGACATGGCAAGCACACCATTTGGAACACCAATAAGCGCACCCAACAACGCCTGCTGCGCCTTAAGCACCATCACCTCATCAACCGCATTAACCATCGAAAGGGTCAATTTCATATCAGGCTCTGTCATTTGCCACTCCTGCTTAATCTGCTGGGCGAACTCGCTATATCGTACATCAAACGCCGGCTGCTTATCCTGCGGTACACCAAAAACTGCCCAAGCTTCACGCGGGATAGCGTTACGCAGATTACCACCATCGATATAGCTTACACGAGCGCCAAAATCATGTTGTGCCTCATAAAGCAAGCGCGCTACAATCTTATTTGAGTTCGCACGACCCTTGTTGATATCATCGCCCGAATGTCCGCCAACCAAATCCGACACCTCAAACTTATAGAAAGCATAACCTTGCGGAGCAGTCTCGCGCGGACAGTCAAACGTAGCAACCGTATCTATGCCACCCGCACAACCGATAAAGATTTCGCCCTCATCCTCTGAATCAAGGTTTATCAAATATTTACCCGTAAGCATTCCCTCACCCAAGTTGAATGCACCTGTAAGACCTGTCTCCTCATCCACAGTAAACAACGCCTCTATTGGGCCATGCTCCACCTCGGGATCGACAAGCATAGCCATGGCAGCTGCCATACCGATACCGTCATCAGCTCCCAAAGTTGTACCCTCGGCACGCACCCACTCGCCATCTACAACAGTTACGATTGCGTCGTTGTCGAAATCGAAGTTCACTCCCGAATTTTTCTCACACACCATATCCATGTGTGACTGCAAAATCACCGTGGGCTTATTCTCATACCCGGGAGTAGCGCCCTTTCGCATCACCACATTGCCAATTTCATCTCTCTGCCACTCAAGGCCATGCTCCTCGGCAAAAGCTATAAGAAATTCGATTATCCTACCCTCCTTTTTTGATGGGCGGGGCACTTTTGTAATTGCATCAAATATCTCCCAAACATGGTTGGGGTATAAATTTTTCATCTCCATAATATCTTTTTTTACCTGTTACTATATCAATTCTTGTCACTACCACATGCCGACTAATTTGAGCAAATTTACAAATTATGTCTATTAAATTCAAATAGCTCAATATTTTTTTGTACTTTTATTCCATCAAAAAAAACAATCTCTATATGAAGCGCACCATTTTACTACTTATCATTGCCCTATCAATCATATCGGCAAATGCCCAGACTCCACAAGAGAGCGTATCGCTTACCGACATGACATTCGTAAGACAGTCCTTTATACGCAACTTCTACAATCTGCGGAAAGTTGTAAGCCAGATAAACATGGAGGGCACCGATTTAATGTTGGAGCGCTCCGCCAACCTTATTATCGAAAATGATGCAACAGTACCGACCCTGAAGCAAACAGGTCGCACATTGAATATTTCAGCAACAGAGGGAAATGTAAGTTCAATTATTCGAGTGGGGGCTTTTCACCCATACTTCACCTACGAGGCCACAATATCTACCATAGACAGTGGAGATACCACCGGTATTTCATTCTACCCCAATAGTGGCAAAGGCAAAGAGATTCGCATCGTATACACAAACGGGAAGGTCATATCACTTGCCTCCGAGAATGGCGCCGACACCATTTTAGCCGAGAAGGAGGTTGGAGATTTTTCTGCAATAAAACTACGAGTACAATATACAGGTGTACGATTCCACGTCTTCACGTTGCATGATGATGGCAGCGCCAACCTGCTTTATAGCGTACAGAATGACATGCGGGCTATCGACAGTTGCATAACCCACTCATTCGGCATCTACACATCATTGCCCAAAGGCGGCGACATCACACTTAACAAGGCCGAAGCCCTGCTCACTTGTGGTACAGGACAGGCCGACTCGCAAATTATACAATACAGCGACGGCACACCGCTAATTAAGGATGGCCGCCTCTATCTATGCCTGACCACACGAGGTTTTGAGCGCATTTTCGACTCTTATCAGGGTGTTTATTCAATCGATTTGGCTTCATATGAGGTGCGTTTGGAGGGTGCGCTGTTCTTCGGCAAGGGCGATGGCATAATGTATGGATTCCACGCCACAAAGGTTGTTTATGATAAGGAGAGTAATAAATTCATGGTAATCACCACCACCCATGAAGATACTCACACTTTAGCCTACTGCTCAACCTCGGCCGACCTGCTGCACGGAGTTCACTATCTGGAGTGTACCGAATTGGTATTTCCTCACAGCTATACTGTAAACAAAGGTTTCAACACCGAAGATCCCGACTTTTTCTATGACAGCAAGGCCGGCAAGTGGCGTTTGGCATATTGCGCTCTAAAAGACAAGTCGTATGTGACATACCTGTGCGAGAGCGACAATTGGAACGGTCCTTACACCCAGATTGCCGAGTCAAAACAAAACAACAACACCGGCATACGCATCGTGAGCGTGGGCGGAGAGCGCTATGTTTTAAGTGGCGGAACTGACACCACATACTACATCTACGACTACCCCACACTCGCTTATGAGGGAGTTTTCAACCACCAATACAGCGACGGAGGTCGCCGCGGTTGGCCAACCATTATCCCGATACAATACGGAAATTATGAGCGTTACTTATGGATTACATTCGACCGAGGTGCTCGCACGGGCCGATACTCCTACGGCACGCTATATTTCTTCCTTGGCGATAAGATGTGGAAAAAAGAGTAAGCTATGGCAGAGAATCTGATTATTGCCGAGGGTGGCAAAAACGAGAAATACGAACTACTCTACAAGCAGGTTGCAGCTCTGATTAAGGGCGAGTGCGACCCAATCGCCAATATGGCCAATATTGCGGCCATGATACATACCACGTTCGGCTTTTGGTGGACAGGTTTCTATCGAGTGGCGGGTGATGAACTCGTATTAGGCCCATTCCAGGGGCCGTTGGCATGCAGTCGCATAAAGTATGGACGAGGAGTCTGCGGTACGGCTTGGAAGGAGCAACATACACAAGTTGTTCCCGACGTTGAACTATTCCCGGGACATATTGCTTGCAGTTCACTTTCGCGCAGCGAGATAGTCGTTCCCGTTTGGCATGGCAACGAGATTGTAGCAGTACTTGATATCGACAGCAAGGAGCTTGCAACATTCGACGAAACGGATAAAGTGTGGTTAGAGAAAATTACCGATCTTCTTTATAAATAGGTATAATCATCATAATAATCGAAACTTGAATTTTTAGCCTCTCCTACCATAATTTTTTGATACAAAAATTTGGTTTATAAAATAAACTACTTTATATTTGCATCAAGAAAAGGGCATAAAACCCACTGAAAGTTTAATCACTCAACTATTACAATTATCTAAATTTATGGAAAACAAGAAATTGACCGAGGCTCAGAGTTTAGAACTCATCACCTCAATGATTCAAGATTCACGAGCACGTTTGGCTCGCAACGTAGGCACTCCATTTCTGATTTGGGGCTACACCACAATTGCAGTCTCGCTATTCAACGCCCTGACACTCTACATGGGCTGGAGCTATAATTGGGCATGGTCATGGTTCTTAATCCCCGTCATCGGATGGTTGGGGATGGTTCTGCTGAATAGGAACGAACCAAGCGCCCGCAACTATATCGACCGCATTGTCTCAATGATATGGATGGTTATGGGTTTATCTTTTGCATGGTTACTTGTTGGTGCAGTGGTTTATGGAGGCTCAATAAGTTACCTTACAGTAGTTCTAATGGGTATTGGAACAGTATTAACGGGTTGCGTCATCAAGCATCGTATTACAGCAATATGCGGCTGGGTAGCGATGTGCGCCTCTCTTATCTTTCCTGCTGTAATTTATATAAAGTCTAAAAGTGACTCTATTGAATCAATCTCCGAGGCTTGGATTTGGGGTGAACTGATACTCTTTGCCGCAATATTCCTCGTTATGATGGTTGTGCCGGGGCATATCCTCAACCACAAGTATAACCGCAAAGCCGACAACGTATGTTCAAAGAGTTAAACCCACTGCTACACTCCGAGCTGCGCTTGGCTGTAATGTCTATTCTGCTGAGTGTCGAGAGTGCCGACTTTGTTTTTCTGCGGGAACAGACTGGTGCTACTGCCGGCAATTTGAGTGTTCAGATTGATAAATTGCAAAAGGCCGGATATATATCAGTAAACAAAAGCTTCAAGGGCAAAATGCCATGCACGACATGCGCCATTACTGAAACAGGCATAAAAGCATTTGAAGAGTATGTTTCAGCATTGAAAGAGTATATCAAACATGATTTATAAGCCTATAAAAAGCGGTTGCCACGAAATAGCGCGGCAACCGCTTTTACAAACCTCAAAGGCTATTCAAAACGGATATGATAACGCTTCGGCTGATTATTATACCAGCACTCCACAACCGCCTCCTTATTTGCCGACTCGGATTTGATGATTGAGATTTTCACCTTGCGACTGCTTGCCGAGGCAGAGATTTTGGGCACAGTACCATCCTGTGCCAATTTGCATACAACCTCATAATCATTGTACCCCGTAATACCATTCTCATCTGTCGAGCGAATAGGTATTTCAGGAAGCTCCACAACCTTGCCGCCGACTTTAATAGTCACCTCCGGAACGACCGGTCGTTCGATTTTCTTGCCTTTTGCACTAAATCCCAGACCAACAATATCGCACAACTCTTCATCATCAGGGCCAACAGCAACAAGATATAAAGCGTGCTTCTTATCGAGTTTGTCAACGGCCTCTGACACATTAACGCTATACTCGGTAACAGATTTTTCTGCACCCGCAGGAACATCTATTTGGCCAATCTTCTTACCCTTCCAAGCATCGTTTGCCCATGGGCCGTCAAGCCACAACTCAATCGCGAAGGCCTTATCGCTCTTGGGCTGCAAGAAGAGGTTAAAATGGGTATTATTGCCCGCTTTTGTTCCCTCAAATGCTTTTAAACCCTTGGCATCCTGCGCCAGACCGCCAAAGCCAAAATACTTATAACCAATAATATCACCATTCTTGACAGCACCGATAGTCATACCGTTATCCCACACATCAAATGAGTCCTGCTGCAACCCTATATTTGAAAGGTAACAGGCATAGCCCGCAGAGTAATATGCGTAAGGGTTAAGACCATAGATATGGAATCCTTCGGATGTAACCTCTGCACCCGTATAATTATCGCCATTCTGCGCCTTTGCACCCCAAATATTGTCTGGAGCATATGGGTCATAGCCTCGAATTATGACCTTTCCACCCTCCGCTACCGACTTTTCATCGCACTCGACAATAACGGGAGCTACCATAGGCTGGCGAGCGAAACCGAACCCTCTGGGTGCACGGTGATAAAAGACATACCACTGTCCGTTAATCTGCTCAATACTACCATGGGTGTTATGACCCGCATACGAAGTCTGCAATGCAGAGCCATCCTGATTCAGTACAGGGCCTCGCGAATCAACCAAAACGCCACCACTCTTCCACGGGCCGAGTGCTGTATCACCATAGGCATATCGCAAAGCTGAATTTGTGCTACTCAAACCATAATCAGGACCAGAATAACCGCTATAAATCCATATGTATTTGTTGCCAATCTTACGAATTGATGCTGCCTCAAAGAAATTGAATCGAGCCAAATCCTCACCCTCATACACATGCGGATAGGTTGTGCCCTTGGGGTCACGAATTTCACCATAACGGTAGCTTGCAGGAATAAAGTGGTTTATAACCTCTTTGCCGGGTCGCACAGAATACATTGTATTCTGGTCAATCTCGGCAGCCTGCGAACGCTGGAAGCCCCAATAACCATAGGCTCTGAAGCCAACCTCGTAATCGGGGTCGTTGGGGTCGGTAATATAATCTACATAAACCGCAGGGTCGAAACCAAACATACTACCCTCAACAACTCCTCGACCATCTTCGGTGAGATTGATCGGTGTAAATGGGCCGTCGGGGCGAGCGCCCTTTGCCACCATGGGCTCACGTCGCCAACCACGGCTATGAGGATATAGATAATACTCCTTGCTACCATCTTTTTTGCGAATCTCCACCAAATCGGGAGCATACATCACGTCCCATTTCCCATCAATCGGATATGTAAAAATAGAACCTTCATCACGCCACGCCGTCAAATCCTCAACGGGAGCCGACCACTGGCGAATATCGGGACCGCAGTAACTCTTATTTCTTACATCATGCGAGCCAATTATATAAATTCTGTACTTCCCCGGATTATCGGGATCCTCGAAAACGCGAGGCTCGCCATCAGGCAGATGTTCCCATAAAGGCAGATATGGATTACCCGCTTTGGTGTGAACAAACTCACCATCGGAAGCACAGCCCACATCACAGCACGAGGCCAACAACACCCCGGCCACACATACCATAATAATAGTAGATAAACGTTTCATAATCATATTATTTAAGAATTACACGGTCGTTTGCACGCTGATAGTCTATGTAATCGACATCAACATAGCCCCCCATATCTTTGGTGGCATAATTGAAGATGGCATACTTTGTTCCCATAAAGAACTTACGATAATCGAAACGCATCTTAATACTTGAACCAATCTCCTTCCACTCCTTGTTATCAAGGCTATAATAGAATGTTGCCTTATCTTTCTTCTCTGTAAAATCACCATCAATACGCAGATATATAACATCCTGTTCAAGTTTCACCTCCTCGCGCAAATCTATCTCCACATCAGCTATACCATGGTTGGGCGTACGGTCGAAAATCGCATTCTGCGCCGACATACTCAAATATTTATCCACACCTCTACACTCTACGGCCAACACCCCCGAATAGTCGTTAAAGGCGGCAAATCCTGCCACATCACCATCCTTCATACCACCGAGTTCCAACTTAACTCTGGCACTACATGTCGGGCCTTCCATGCGTTGCGTGATGGTGTTGGGCGCAACAAATAGATTATCAACTCGGCGAGCTGTTTTCAGGCGCAAATAACCCTTACGTTCTGAGAGTGTCCAGGCCTCGTCAACAGGATTATGATTCCACTGCCAATATAACGACAATTTCTCGTCATTAAACTCATCGCTACCGAGGATACCTTTGTTATTTTTATCCAAAACCAATCTCTTCTCTATTACCGAGCCTACATTTCCCTGTTCATCGCCGAGCATCGGCCACCCATCAACCCAACGGCATGGCATAACGGTAGGCACTCGCCCCACGCCATTGCGGTCTTGGAAAATCACACCATACCAATCACCCTCGGGCGAATCGACAACACAGCCCTGCGCCACCCCGCCATAGCCTTCGAAGTGTGTCTCAAGAATAACTTTTTTCTCATAAGGGCCGGTAATTTTATCGGCTCGATAGCACACCTCACGACGTACCTTACCACCCGGCCACGATATCATCATAAGGTAATATTTACCATTATGCTTAAATACCTGACTACCCTCGAGTAAGCCATTCTCCTCCTCATCGCGCTCAAAAATACGCATCTTTACACCATCCTCTTTCACTCCCGACAAATCGCTCTTTATCTCCTGCAACTCGCCCGTAGCATAAAAGATATACACCCTACCATCATCATCAAAGAAGAGTGATGCATCATGAAAATGCTGCATGCGTGACACCAAAGTCCACTCCCCGGCAGGGTCGTCAGCCGTATAGAAATATGATTTAAAAGGCTGGTCGTTCGGCGAAAACAGTGCATAGAACTTCCCATTATGATAGCGAATGGATGTCGCCCACTGACCTTTGCCATATACCGTGCCGCCAATGAGGTCGTACCGGGGATTGTCGGTCAACTTGTCAAAAATATAACTTATGGTCTCCCAATTCACCAAATCTTTTGACCGCATCACAGGTGCACCCGGCATGAGATGCATCGTGGTGCTGACCATGTAATAATACTCCCCTACTCTCACCACCGACATATCGGGGACATCGGCATAAATTACAGGGTTTCTATAACTTGCATCCACAATCTTCTCGGATGTGCATCCGACTGCACAAACAATCACAAAACATAATAAGAGATTCGACACACACTGTTTCATAGTCAATTTAGGGTTAACAATTTTTATATTCAATCTTTATACGGCATCCATTCAAAACTGCTTTCGCCTATTCAAAAGCGATTCTCTGCTTTTTTCCGCTATACTCCACCTCTTTCTGCACTCCATCGAGATTAACTACAAACAAGCGCTGTTTCGGCATACCTTCATATGATCCATTACGCTTACCTATTGTCACAACTTTATCGGCATCATTCCACTCAACAACTATTGTCGAATATGCACCCAATTCATAATTGTAGTTTATCCCTTCATCTTCGTATAGTGTAAATTCGGCATCAGCACCCGCATATATATTAAACACCAAAGGTGCGTCACTTTTCTCTGCCGTATATTGCTTGACAGGACCAAAAGGCAAAATCGAACCGCCTTTAACAAAAATAGGTATCTTCTCAATATTCACATCTGTATCGACATATTGTCCACCATCGAACCTCTTACCACTCCAGAAATCGACCCATCCTGCTTCGTTTTCAGGAAGATAACTTCTGTATGATGTCACACCTGCCTCAACAACAGGATTTACCAACAGCGAACCTCCAAACATATATTCGACATCTTGCTTTAGAGCCTCCTCGTCGCCCGCAAAGTCAAACACCAAAGGACGCATCAAAGTATAACCCGACATTGACACCTTTGCCGCCTCAGAATAGATATAAGGTAATAATCGATAACGCAACTTTATAAAGTCGGTAATAATCCGCTCGGCCTCCACACCATACCGCCAAGGCTCTGTTTTACTCTGATAACCGTGAATACGCATCAGTGGCAGGAAAGTAGATGCCTGCACCCAACGTAGCAGGGTCTCGATATAGGACTGATTAGTATATTGATCCGATGGACGGAAGAAACCTCCGGCATCATATGTCCACCATGGCAAACCAGTGGCAACAAGACCCAATCCCGAGACAATCTGCTTGCGCAGAGTCTGCCAATCGTTACCCACATCGCCAGACCACAACACCGAGCCATATCGTTGTATTCCCGAGAAACCGCTGCGGGTGAAGATCATATTTCTATGCTCAGGCGCATCTTTTCGACTACCTTCATATACTGTTTTACTCACCAGCAGCGGGTATACATTACGATATACCTCGCCGGGGATTGTATTATTGTTGACCTGACGACCCACCAAATTATCATTCTCAGGCTCGGTTGCATCCTGCCACCACGCATCTATGCCATAGGGCCTTAATAGTCTGCTACTGAAATTCTCCCAATAATATGCGGCAGCCTCGGGATTAAAGAAATCAATCCACGAAGTCCCGGGTATATAAAAACCTCTATCGGTCATCTGCTGGCCAACCTCCGAGAGAGCATCAATTTTCGACCAGACTGAAAGCATAAGACGCATATTCATCTTATGTAAATCGCCCACCATCCGGGTAGGATCGGGATAGTTTTCCTCATCGAATTTCATCGAATTCCAACCATATTTACCCCAATACTGCCAATCCTGAACAATCATATCGATAGGAATTTGACGTTTACGAAACTCGGCAGCATTTTCAATCAAGTCATTTTGGCTTACATATCTTTCACGGCAATGGATATATCCCAATGCCCATTGCGGCAACATCGGCACTTCGCCCGTTTGCTTGCGATATGAGGCGATAACCTCATCGGGGGTGCAGACAAAAATGGTATAATCCACACTCGATGCCACAGGAGAGTGCAATACAGTGGTATTGTCGACCAACTCATAGAAGATGGTCGGCTGATCGTTACGATCCAACTCGGCTGACACTTCGTGATGACCAGCCTTTAAATCGACAATAACCGATGCGGTAGGAGGTAGCCAATGATTGCGCAATTCAACCACAACCTCACCATCAATACTAAGATTATGCCTACGAGCCATGCTCTGCCCTATATCCAGCAAAATGGCATATTTTCCATCGACAGGAACATCCAATACACCACTAAATATATTCGCTTGACGAACCTCCTGCTTTGTACCCTCGGTAGAAGTAACATTCACAGATGCAATATCACCAACCTGATTGGTCTTTGATAATTTCAGAGAGTTATTTGACACATTGTAGTTGGTCAAGCCATAATTATTCCACAACAAGCCATATCCTCGGCTCGACATCAGAAATGGTATGGCAATCTGCGTATTGACCTGTGTCAGGCGGCGTGACAATCCGCGAACATTATTATATCCATCCTGAAACTGCCCCAAACCATATAAATATTCATCTTCCGGCGACTCCACCTTCAGTTCCGCGCTAAAAGTGGACTCACCTTGTACCGTAGAGGCAACCAGATGATGCGACGTAGCCTTAAATATCTCTTGCCCATGAACGTCACATACTGCAAGTGTATGGTTCTGACCATCAATCGTCAACATCATTCCTGAAGTCCTTATGATTGTGATTGCACCTTCTCGTGCCACTTTATATTTCACCTTGTCCTCGCGCGCTTCGGGTAGATATATCCACTCAGGCAGATTGCGACCCTCAGCCTGCTGATATTGAACACGCACGACATTGGCATCCAGCAAATCAAAGCACAAAACCCCTTTGTCGAATGGTATTTCTATCTTATTAGCCTCGCGAACCGAAGCACGTGTCGGCACAATAAAAAATAGACATACCAACACAAACAACACAACATTTTTACCTCTCATGAACATCATATCCCAACTATATTGCTTTTAATTTCTCGACAATAAATACTACACCTCATGCCAAACCATCGCCATCAATTTGTTAAAAATCAGGCGGAGATTAAACTCCGCCTGAAAAGTGGAAATTGATTATCTTGACATTATGTATTTACTTCATGCAGTATAATTTAGGTTTGACTTAGATATACATATTTACGATAGCCTCATAAAGCTCCTGCTTGCCGCTGATCTGCTCGGGCTCATTCTCGTAGGCATACTCGACAACCTGCTCAAGGGTAAGCTTACCATCCTCGAAATCCTTACCAATACCGCAATCATACGAAGCATAACGATCAGAAACCATCTTCTCATACGGAGAGTTCTCAATGATATCGGCAGCAATCAACAAAGCACGAGCCATTGCATCCATGCCCGCGATGTGAGCAATGAACAAATCCTCGGGATCGGTAGAATTACGACGTACTTTGGCGTCGAAGTTTGTACCGCCACCTTGTAGGCCGCCACCACGAATGATTACCAACATTGCCTGCACCAACTCATACAAATCGATGGGGAACTGGTCGGTATCCCAGCCGTTCTGATAGTCACCACGGTTGGCATCAATTGAGCCCAACATACCAGCATCAACAGCACACTGCAACTCATGCTCGAAGGTGTGACCGGCCAATGTAGCATGATTTACCTCGATATTTACCTTGAAGTCCTTATCCAAGCCATTAGCACGCAAGAAACCTATTACGGTCTCGGTGTCGACATCATACTGATGCTTCATAGGCTCCATAGGCTTGGGCTCGATAAGGAATGTACCGTTAAAGCCCTGCTTACGAGCATAATCGCGAGCCATCTTAAGCATTGTAGCCAGGTGGCTCTTCTCGCGCTTCATATCGGTATTCAAAAGTGACATATAGCCCTCGCGACCACCCCAGAAGACATAGTTCTCACCGCCCAAAGCAATTGTCGCATCGATAGCATTCTTAATCTGCAACATTGCGCGTGCCGCAGCCTTGAAATCGGGATTGGTAGAAGCTCCGTTCATGTAACGCTTGTGACCAAACACATTGGCAGTACCCCACAACAATTTGATACCTGTCTCTGCCTGTTTCTGCTTGGCATACTCTACGATAGCCTTCAGGTTCTCCTCATACTTTCTGGGATCGGGATCCTCGTCAATCAAATCGACATCATGGAAGCAGTAGTACTCGATGCCCATCTTCTGCATAAACTCGAAACCTGCATCCATCTTTGCCTTCGCACGCTCCAAAGCACATGCAGACTCATTCCATGGGAATATCTTTGTTCCGGGACCAAACTGGTCTGCACCTTCCGCACAGAGTGTGTGCCACCATGCCATTGAAAAACGGAACCAATCTTTCATCTTGCGACCCGCAACAACCTGCTCGGGATTGTAGTAACGAAATGCCAAAGGATTCTTTGACTCCTTGCCTTCAAATTGGATCTTACCAATCTCAGGGAAATACTGTTTTGCCATAATTTTAGTATGTTTTAACTGGTTATTTTATATAATGTATTATTTAATTCGTGACTCTACCTCCTTTTTCCATACCTGATAGCTTTTCTCGAGTATCTCGACATCCTCGGCCTTCGGCTCTACCACATCAAGGCATTTGAGCGAACGGAAGGCCTCCTCTCGGTTCTTGTAGTATCCGGCACCTAATGCTGCACCGCGTGCCGCACCCAAAGCACCATCGGTATTAAACAACTCGATACGTGCCCCCGTAAGCGTTGACAAAGTCTGACGGAACAGCGGCGAAAGGAAGAGGTTTGCCTTGCCGGCGCGAATCACATCGGGTTTCAAGCCCAACTCCCTCATGATATCTATTCCGTAGCGAAACGAGAAAGCTATACCCTCCTGCGCTGCTCGCAAGATGTGAGCCGTAGAGTGGCGATTCAGGTCGATACCCACTATCTCGGCGCCCGTAGTACGATTTTCCAATACTCGTTCTGCTCCATTTCCAAACGGCAACACAATCAAGCCATCCGATCCCGCAGGTGCTTGCTCAGCCAGGACATTCATTTCGGCGTAGTCGATTGTCTGCTGCACCACATGGCGACGCATCCACGAATTGAGGATACCCGTACCATTTATACACAGCAATATACCATAGCTGGGTGATGAGGGTATGTGGTTCACATGCACAAACGTATTAACTCGCGACAAAGGATCGGCTTTGGGAGTATCCACCACACCATACACGACACCACTTGTTCCACCCGTTGCTGCAATCTCGCCTGCATTCATCACATTCAGCGAGAAGGCATTATTAGGCTGATCGCCTGCGCGATACGATATAGGGGTTCCTTCGGGTATACCAAGCAGCTCTTCTGTAAGTTTGTCGGTTGTAGCCTCCACGCCGATACTCACACCCGCTTCAGGAATTATATTGTGGGGAATACCATAATAGTCGGCCACGAAATCGGCCCGCTGCTCCTGCTTGAAATCCCACAGGATTTGCTCTGACAGGCCGCTCACCGAAGTTGACACTCTGCCTGAAAGACGATAGGCGATATAATCACCCGGCAAAACAAAGCTGTCAATCTGCTCAAATATTTCAGGCTCATTTCGCTTTACCCACGCCAGCTTCGAAGCGGTAAAGTTACCCGGAGAATTAAGAGCATGCTCAAGGCAATATTCACGACCAATATTTTCAAGTGCCTCGGCACCAATCTCCACAGCGCGAGAGTCGCACCATATTATCGATTTGCGCAACGACTTTTGCTCTTTATCCAAAACCACAAGGCCATGCATCTGATAACTTATACCAATACATGCCACATCATTCATTGGATAGTGCTGTGCAATTTTGTTTATGCCCTCAACAACATATTGCCACCACATCTCGGGATCTTGCTCTGCCCAACCGCTCTGTACGGCATCAATAGGCATCTCTTGCGACGGATTTGTCGATGATGCCAGACATTCACCTGACTCTATATCCATCAGCGAAACCTTGATTGACGACGACCCAACGTCAATACCCAAACTTGTTTTACCCATCTTCTTTATATTTTATTGTTTACTTTATTTATTATACAAAACAATAGCCGTAATACCTAATATCGCCAATTGTCGATAAAGCCCATTTTCAGTTTGGCTTTCATCGCCTTACGATAGGCAGCTTTATCAAAAGTAAAATACTCGGCAGGCTTATGGGCAACCCCCGTCTGCTTCTCTCCTGTGGCTGACAAGAAACCCGACGAAAACATCTTTTTACGGAAATTTCTGTTATCAATCTCGATACCCAACACAGCCTCAAAGAGGCGCTGCAACTCTTTGATAGTAAATTTACGCGGCAAAAGCTCAAAAGCAATAGGCGATTGCTGCATCTCTCGGCACAACATTCCAAGTGCCACCGATAAAATCTGCTTGTGGTCCATCGCCAATCGCTGAATTTCATCAATAGACACCCATTGCGCCCCCTTTGCAGAGGTGTGCTCATAAAGACGGTTATCCAACTTTATCAGCGCATAATACCCCACAGTAACCACACGCTCAGTTTGAATTTGATAACGCTGCCGAATCCAAGCAAGTTCATCGCCACTCACACGCCACGGATCAGAAAATATCTCAAGCTGCTTGAGATAATGAATCTTCATTCCCGTAAGGCTTTCCAATACACGCACAGCAGCCTGCGGCAAGGTTTCATTCTGGTGAATCATCGAACCGGGTAATTTCATCCGCTCCAAATTATTGTATGCAGGACGCTCGATTAACAACACACGCAACGAAACCCCATCAAATCCGAATAGAGCGCAATCTACTGATACCGATTGGTTGGTTTGTATAGGCATTGGCGATATAATTATTCTTTTTGTAAAATTATACGATTTTTTCTACATCTGCAAACTTATCGTAAAAAGTACGCTAACTATAAATCGTATTTGCCCCCACACCCTTCCTGTGGGCATATTTGTTATGGTCAATTATACGTTAAGTAATAACAAAACCATCAATGTCGTCAATACATTGTCAAAACATAGCGTATCCCCTCTCATATATCAGAATAGAATTATAAGTACTTATATCAAATATTATATTATTTACTTTTGATTTTTCGCTATCTTTGTAAAAAACCGAAATTTAGCACTAACCAATATGCCGAATTTCAACGCCTAACAATCTAAAAGATTAAAACATGCGAAAGATTGAAGTTTGCTGTTCAACACCCACAGAGGTCATAGAGGCCGAGAGAGCTGGCGCAACAAGAGTGGAATTGTGTGCCGCAATCGGATTGGGAGGCATTACCCCGTCATATGGTACAATAGAGACGGCAGCCAAAGCTACACGACATATTGATATAAATGTACTTATTCGTTGCCGAGAAGGTGGGTTCTGTTACAACAGCGAAGAGATTGATATAATGTGTCGCGATATAGCCTACTGCCACACCCAAGGCATACACGGCGTTGTGATAGGAGCATTAACTCCCGAAGGGGATATAGATATTCCAGCATGCCGAAAAATGATAGAGTACGCCGGTGATTTGTCAGTCACATTCCATAGGGCTTTCGACATTTGCAATAACGGAGAAAAAGCTCTGGAGAGTATCATATCGTTGGGATGTGACCGACTTTTAACCTCCGGCATGGAGGCCACTGCCGAACAAGGTGCCGCTTATATAGCTCAACTAATCAAACAAGCGGCAGGCCGCATAATAATTATGCCGGGGGCAGGAATCAAGCCTAACAATATCGCTAATATTGAGCGTGCAACCTACGCCACAGAGTTTCACTCCACAGCCGCCACCGACATTTCGGACTCAGCTTTTGCCACTCAAAAATTGAGTTTTGCAGCCGACTTGAAGGGCGATGGCTATCTTCGACGTTCAAGTTACGAAATAATCAAGGCATTAGTAAACAATTAAATAAAACAGATAAATAACCAACCTAAAAACTACAAGAATGATACTAAACTTTTCAACCATCAAGAGGGCTGCGGCAACAACCCTTGCAGCTATAGTTCTAACTATTCCATCATTGGCACAAGCCCCCGAGGATGCTATGCAACCTCTTGCGCCAGGCGCTGTTAAACTGACAGACTTTTTCGAGAATGATATACAAAACTCGATAACAAATTGGAATAAAGGAGTCGTGCCCTACAAGAAATTTGTAGATTTCTTCCGTTACGGACGCGCACAATTCGCATTGGGCGAGATGTGGGGCAAAGCTGTTCGTTCGGGATGTATGTTCTACCGATACCAGCCCGACGAGGAGCTTAAGCAGATTATGGCTGCAACGGTGAAAGACCTGCTCTCTACACGCCGTTCAAATGGCAGTATCTGCTGTGTGGATGTTGATAAGCAACCTGATGGTCTGGGAGGTGATATGTGGGAGAGAAAATATGTTTTACTTGGCCTTGATGAATACTATCGCCACGTGGAAGCCGACCCCGAGGTCTTGAAAGCCATGGAGCAACAAGCGCAATGCATCATCGACCAGGTAGGCGAAGCCCCAAAAGTGTCGTTGGTATCACTAGGCTGGAGTCCAAACCGTATCGAGTCATGCACGCTTCTGGAGCCCTTCATGCGTCTATATAATTGGACAGGCAAAAAGAAATATTTAGACTTCGCCACCTACATTGTATCTACAGGAGGTTCAATGGGTTACAACATCTTCCAGCAGGCTCTGGACAATGTCCCGCCGCACAAGATGGGTGGCCCATACCCAAAAGCATACGAAATGATGTCGATGTTTGAGGGTCTGGTCGAGTATTATCGCGCAACAGGCGAAGAGAAGTGGAAGCAGTGCTTTATGAACCTCTATAACAATATCCGCCACAACGAGATAACCATCATCGGCAACGGTGGTGGCGACCTTCCATACCACCCTGCTGTTATGGGAGAAGGTTGGGATAACACAGCACTCGAGCAGACCAATCCCTCTATCACCCGCATGATGGAGACATGTGTGGGAGTTACATGGATGAAATTCTGCAGCCAGATTTTGCGACTCACAGGCGATGTTTCAACCGTCGATGAGATCGAGAAATATATCTACAACGGATTGCTGGGAGCTATGAAACCCTCAGGAGATGGATTTAGCTACGTAAACCTTCTGAATGGTGAGAAAGTCACCAACTACGGCTGGGGATGGAATTTCGATGGCCAGCAGGTGACATGCTGTAATCTGAACGGCCCGATGGGATTGGCTTATATTCCTTACGTTGCCGTAATGAATTCGAAAATAGGGCCGGTCGTAAATCTCTACAACGCTTTGGAAGCTAAGACTACAACTCCAAAAGGAAACAAGCTTACATTATCATTAAAAACCATCTTCCCAAAAGATAACAATGTCGTAGTTGAAGTAAATCCCGACCGCAAAGAGCAATTCACACTACGCTTGCGTATCCCATCATGGAGCGACAATACGATTGTGAAACTCAATGGTCACCGAGTTGACAATGTCGTAAAAGGTGAATATCTGGCATTGGAGCGCAAATGGCGCAAAGGTGACAAAATCGAGCTCACATTTGATATGAAGTGTCGCTTGATTGACGCACCCAAAAGCAGCAACAGGGATGGTGACAACTTTCAGGCTGTGATATACGGCCCGATTGTTCTTGCGCGCGATGAAAATACCGATGCTGATTACAACAAGCCCGTGCAGGTAATAGCAAACGCAGAAGGCCTGGTAGATATCAAGCGCACCAACCCCACACTCGCCACTACCCGCCAAGAGTTTATTGTTCCGACCACGGATGGCGACATTCGCATGATAGACTATGCATCAGTTAACGGATGGAATGGCAAAAAGGTCTGCACGTGGCTGCCGAAAAAATAAATGGTTACGCCCCTAAAAAAACAACAGAGTTGGGATACGAGAGAGGGCAAGATCTATAGATATATTTGTTAGATTACTCGGATTGCCCACTAAAAAAGAGGGTGTATAAAATCAAAAGATAATAGAGAACTAGGGGTACATCGCACGCTAAACATAAAGCAGCCTGCCTAACGAACATGTTAGGCAGGCTGCTTTGTTGTATAATATATAAGGTATATATTATCCGTGGAATGCCAACAAGATACCGGCAGCAACGGCAGAACCGATTACACCTGTTACGTTGGGACCCATAGCGTGCATCAAAAGGAAGTTAGAGGGGTTCTCAG
>JAGBIC010000026.1 GCA_017935185.1 Alistipes sp.
ACAACTTAATTCCAGAGAAAATCATAAATGCAATACCCATCAAACCTGTGATGATAAATGCAATACCGGGGCCCTTCAACGCTGCGGGGATGTGAGAGTACTGCAAACGCTCACGGATAGCAGCCATCATAACGATAGCCAACCACCAGCCCAGACCTGAGCCTACACCGTAAACGATACTCTGCCACAAACCGTCAATCTCGCCTGAAACAACCTTCTGCTGCATAAAGAGCGAACCACCCATGATGGCGCAGTTTACAGCGATAAGAGGCAGGAAGATACCGAGCTGGTTATAGAGCGAGGGAGAGAACTTCTCGACAATCATCTCGACAAGCTGCACGAAAGATGCAATCACAGCAATGAAGACGATGAATGTGAGGAAGCTCAAATCAACACCCTCCACCAATGCGTTGGGTGCAAGTACATATTCATTCAAAAGATAGTTCAAGGGTACGGTCATCGTCATGACAAATGTCACGGCAGCACCCAATCCCAATGCAGTCTTTACATTCTTCGACACGGCAATATATGAACACATACCGAAGAAGAAGGCGAAGACCATGTTGTCGATAAATATCGAACGTATAAAAAGATTCAATGTTTCCATAATCTAACCTCCTATTTTTCCTGCAAATCCTTGTTAAACGAACGGTGTACCCAAATAATCACACCTACAATAATAAGAGCCATGGGCGGGAACAGCATGATACCCACGTTTGAATAGAAACCTCCGTTGGCGATATACCAGCTGTCGGGGATTACCTGATATCCAAACAGAGTACCCGAGCCGAAGAGCTCACGGAAGAATGCCACGATCAAAAGAATTGCAGCATAACCCAAACCGTTACCGACACCATCGAGGAATGAATCCCAAGGCTTGTTACCCAATGCGTAGGCCTCTACACGACCCATGATAATACAGTTGGTGATAATCAGACCCACATACACCGACAACTGCTTCGATACATCGTAAACAAATGCCTTCAGGAACTGGTCAACCAAAATTACCAATGCGGCAATAACAACCAACTGCACAATGATACGGATACGTGATGGAATACCATTACGCAAAAGCGACATAACCAAATTGGCAAATGCCGTAACAACTATAACAGATAGACCCATAACCAATGCGGGCTCCATCTTTACAGTTACCGCCAAAGCCGAACAAATACCCAAAATCTGAACGATTACAGGGTTGTTTGAACTCAGCGGTCCAGTTAAATTTTTCCAATTACTCATAGTTCCGCTTGTTTTTTATTTGTTAGACTTATTAGCGTTAAAATAGGGAAGATAACCTGTAAGGCCACTCTTCAACATCTCGTTCACACCATCACAAGTTTTTGTACCACCAGAGATGGCATCAACCTCATGATTGTTTGTAGCACCACCCTTGCGCATCGTTACCGATACAAGCTCGTCGCCCTCAAAGATGGTCTTGCCTACAAATGCTGATTGAACATTAGATGTGGTAATCTCGGCACCCAAACCCGGGGTTTCGCCCGAGTGGTCCATTACGATACCCTTTACGGTGTTCATGTCGGGCTCAAGAGCGATATAGCCCCAAATCGGCCCCCACAAACCTGCACCATATACGGGCACTACCACACAACCGTTTTTAGCCTTAAAGATAGGGAATTCGCCTGCATCGAATGAAGCGGTCAAATCACCCAATGCATTAAAGATGTCGGCATCATTCTTACCCTCAATCTTATTGCCACTCTTGTCGAGCATTGCGGCCTCTGCCACAACATCGCCATAGGCAGCTGTTGCGGGATCCTCGCCCAATGCCTTGACAATCTGCTGCTTTTTCTCGTTCAAGATGTTCTCACCCTGACGCTCCTGCAACGAGAGCGAAGTCACGGCCAGAAGAACAGCCACAATTACTACCATCACTACCGAGTAGATGATGATATATGCATTGCTATTTACATTAAATTTTGCCATACTCTCGTTATTTTACACTCTTAATACGATTCTTACGACGGTTGATGTTTGCCTCCACAACGAAGTAGTCAACGGTGGGAGCCAAGGCGTTCATAAAGAGAATCGCCAACATCATACCCTCGGGATATGCGGGGTTAACCACGCGCACCAAAACTGCAAGCGCACCGGTCATAAGACCAACTATATACTTACCGGTATTGGTCTGGGCAGAAGTTACGGGGTCGGTAGCCATAAACACAGCACCGAAGGCAAAACCACCAACCAGCAGGTGATAGTATGCGGGATACTCTGTCAAGCCAACAGCCTGGAAGAGATAACCCATTGCCAAACCGCCCGCAAATACGCTGAGCATTGTACGCCATGAAGCGATGCCTGTCCACAAAAGCAACAGACCGCCAAGCAGGATGCACAAGGTAGAGGTCTCACCGAATGAGCCAGGGATAAATCCGAGGAAGGCATCCATAACGCTCCACTGCATCTGGCCGGTTGTAGCCAACTGCTCAAGTGCGGTTGCACCTGTTGTAGCGTCGGCAGCACCCATCATCTTCCAGTCAGAGAACCACACCTTCTCACCCGACATCTGGGGAGTAAATGCAAAGAATACGAATGCACGAGCTACAAGAGCGGGGTTAAATACATTCATACCTGTTCCACCGAATACCTCTTTACCGAAGATTACGGCAAAAGCCACACCCAGGGCAACCATCCACAGGGGTGTGCTTACGGGCATAATCATAGGAATAAGGAAACCTGTTACGAAATAACCCTCGGCAACCTCCTCCTTACGAATTTGTGCATAGATAATCTCGATACCCAAACCTACGATGTATGATACTGCAACCATAGGCAACACGCGCACCAAGCCATACCAGAAGGCGGTAAAGCCCTCGAGGCCAACCTGCGAACCTGTGTTGTAGCAGCCAAACAAGAATGCGGGAATCAATGCCAACACCACGAAGAACATGGTGCGCTTCATGTCGATACAGTCACGCACGTGTGCGCCCTTCTTTGTGGTTGTGTTGGGCACGAAAAGGAATGTCTCGATAGCATCGAAGGTTGATGCAAGGAAACTCAACTTGCCGCCTTCCATGAAGGTCGGCTTCACATTGTCAACTAATTTTCTCAATCCCTTCATAACTAACACTCCTTAATCATTAAGTTAATACCATCACGAACCAACTGCTGAATCTCGGTTTTTGAAGGATCTACAAACTCACACAGAGCGATATCCTCCTCCACAATCTCGTAGATGCCCAGATTCTCCATCTTGTCGATGTCGCCGGCGATAATCGCCTTGAAGAGATACATGGGGTAAATATCCATGGGCAAATACTCCTCAAAGAGCCCTGTAACAACAAAAGGACGAACACCACCATTGAGGTTGGTATCGAGCTTATACTGCTTCTTCGGGCACAGCCATGAGAAATATGAGCGTGATACAGAGAACTTGCCGAAGCGGGGAGCGATCCAACCCAGCATCTCATACTTATCACCCTCGGGGATAACGGTAATCTGATTTGCTGTGGCCGATACGTAACCATCCTCTGCTACGGCTTTACCTGTAAGGACATTTCCTGAAATTACTCGTACAGAATCACCCTCGGCCTGCTTTTTGATGTTGCCTGCGATAATAGATGCAACGGGAGCGCCGCTGATGATACGATAGTATTGGGGATTCTCCACCTCGCTACCTGTCAAAGCAACAACCTTTGTAAGGTCTACCTTGCCGGTTGCAAACAGACGACCGATGGCTGCTACATCCTGAATGTTTACAGTCCATACGATATCGCCCTTTGCGATAGGATCGATGTGGTGAATCTGCACACCAACATTACCTACGGGGTGCTTACCCTCAAAGGTGTGAAGTTCAACGCCCTTAAGCGATGCCATCTCACCCTCTGCTTTAGCGTTCAACGAGAGGTGGGGAGTTGTGCCTGCGATTTTGGCCAAAACCTCAAAACCCTTCTGCAAATTCTCTTTCTGGCCCTTCAAAACGAAGTTCATGTTGGGAGCCAAAGGAGCAGAATCAAATGCAGAAACGAAGATAGCCTTGGGCTGATCTGCTGGATTGGCGACAATGCCATAGGGACGCTGTAGAATCATAGTCCACAAACCCGACTTAAGCAACATCTCGATAACCTCCTCGCGGGTAGCCTTCTGCAAATCGAGTGTAGCGAACTCCTCTGACTCTTGATTTTTGTCGGCAGCCACAGTCACATTGAGAATCTTACGCTTCTCGCCGCGATTTACAGCCGATACGGTACCGCTGACAGGTGAACAGAACAACACGCGCTGATTGTTCTTGTCAAAGAACAGCGGAGTTCCGGCCTTAACCTTGTCGCCTACCTTCACCAACAGCTTCGGGGTCACATTCTCAAAATCCAGCGGAGAAACGGCATACTCTGCGGCCATTGGCAACTCTACCAACGACTCGGCAGCCGCACCCTGAAGATTGATGTCGAGACCTTTACGTAGTTTAATGATTTTCGACATAGATTTGTAATTTATGAATAATTATTTGTAAGTAAAATTGTTGTTTTCGACCAATTTTGGGGAGTAATTATAACACCCCCTTAAAAACGCGCACGAAGGTACGACTTTTTTTGCATATTTCAATATAAAAGTGTTATTTTTTTAACAACATAGGTGATTTTTATATTTTTTACCTACATTTGCGTAAAGATTGATATTGTCATGGGCCGTTTAATCAACATACACACCCACCATCCTACCGGTCGCCACCTTGAACCGCAGGGCGTAGGCATACACCCGTGGGATGCCGATAAAACAAGCCTTGATGTGTCGATTTTTCAGGATGCGGAACTTATTGGCGAGATAGGACTCGACTATGCCTGCACCACCGACCGCAAGGCTCAGGAGGAGCTGTTTTGCAGACAACTTGCTGTGGCCGAAGAGAGGCGTCTACCTGTGGTTATCCACTGCGTAAAGGCGTTTGAACCAATATTAAAGTTATTGTTGAAGCATAAAATAGAAAGGGTTGTATTTCATGGTTTTATAGGCTCGGTCGAGCAGGCTGCAAAGGCGGTGGAAAACGGATATTTCCTCTCCTATGGTTTCTGTACGGAACGCTCTACGAAAACCATTAAAGCCTTGCAGGCAACTCCGCTTTCAAACCTCTTCGCCGAGACCGACACCACTCCCCGACCGATAGAGGAGGCCTACGAAATGATTTGTAAAATCAAGGGTTGTAGTCACGAGGAATTACAGTGGGCAATAGAACAAAATTACAATAGATTATTTAGTATAAATGACAAATAATTGGTTAGAGAGAACTACCCTGCTGTTGGGTCATGATAAGGTTGAGACGTTGCGTCGGGCCAATGTGTTGGTTGTCGGGTTGGGCGGTGTTGGAGCCTATGCCGCCGAGATGATTGCTCGCGCAGGCGTTGGACGTATGACCATTGCCGATGCCGACACAGTATCCGAGAGCAACATCAATCGTCAGCTTATAGCCTTGCACTCGACCATAGGCCGGCAGAAGGCCGACTTGATGCGAGAGCGACTGCTCGACATCAATCCCGACCTGAAATTGCAGGTGGTAAACAGATTCATCAAAGATGATCAGACCGACCAGCTGCTCGATAGCGACAAATTTGACTACGTAGTGGATGCCATCGACACCTTGTCGCCTAAATTGGCACTGATAAAAGGGGCGTTAGACCGCCACATTCCCCTCGTAAGCTCAATGGGAGCAGGTGCAAAAACCGACCCCACAAAGATGGAAATTTGCGATATTGCAAAGACCCACCACTGCCCTTTGGCCCACATGTTGCGTAAGAGATTGCATAAAATAGGCATCAGAACAGGGTTTCAGGCAGTCTTTTCACCCGAGCCTGTAAGAGAGGGTTCGATGGTTTTGTGCGAAGAGCAAAATAAGAAGTCCAACACCGGCACAATCTCATATATTCCTGCCATGTTCGGCATAGGATGTGCCTCGGTGGTAATCAGAGGATTGATAAACGAATTGTAGAAGTAACAACATGTAACTATATGAAAATAGTATTTTTGGATGAATACTCAATTTGTGGTTGCGATATGTCTGCCATTAAATCGATGGGCGAATATACAGGATATCACACCACCTCACCGCATCAAACTCTTGAGCGATGTCGGGGAGCAGAAATTATAATCACCAACAAGGTTGTGCTCGACTCCGAGACTCTCAAAGCTCTGCCCGATTTGCGTTTGATTTGTGTTGCAGCAACGGGTATGAACAATGTTGATTTGGTTGCCGCCGCCGAGCTGGGTATTGAGGTGCGTAATGCCGTCGGCTACTCCACCTATGCCGTTGCCGAGACCACTATTTCATCGGCTTTGGCTCTGCTGCGAGAGGTAATATATTATGATGAATATTTCAAGTCGGGCCAATACTCCAAGTCTGATAAGATATTCAATTTCGACCGCCCGACAGCCCAATTGCGAGGTAAACGTTGGGGTATTGTCGGCATGGGAAACATTGGCCGTCAGGTAGCCCATCTGGCTGAAGCTTTTGGCTGCTACGTGAGCTATTTCTCTACTTCAGGCGTTGCTCGAAATGAGTCATATAAAAGCGTATCGTTGAATGAATTGCTGTCAGAGTCCGACATTGTATCCATCCACTGTCCGCTCAATGACCGCACCCGTAATCTGATTGGCGGGGATGAGTTGAAACAGATGAAAAAAACGGCCATAATAATCAATGTTGCACGTGGTGGAATTATCAACGAGACGGCTTTGGCCGAGGCATTAAACAACAACTTAATCAGGGGCGCTGCCCTTGATGTCTTCACCTCCGAGCCGTTGCGGGAATCGCCTCTGTATAATCTGAAAGACTCCTATAAATTGCTGGCCTCACCGCACAATGCATGGTCACCCGTAGAGGCTATCGACAGGCTCGTGGAGTGCATAACCAACAACATAAAAGAGTATCTCGCCACAAGGTAATCAAGATTATGGAGAATTTCACACCATACCCTATCGATTTCGATGCTTCGGAATCGGAGTTTGATATGTTGGGCGATGTCCGTGCCGGTTTTCCATCGCCGGCCGACGACATGCACGAACGGCTTGACTTGGTGAAATTGCTGGTGCGCCATCCCGCCTCCACATTCTTTTTCAGAATTAGCGGCACATCCATGGTTGACGCATCGCTTGACGAGGGCGATATAATTATTGTCGACAAAAGCCTTGAGCCTCACGATGGCTCAATAGCTGTCTGTTATATCGATGGCGAGTTCACCGTAAAACGTGTCGTGCGCACCAAACAAGGTTTTTCATTGCAGCCGGCCAATGAGAGCTACCCCATAATAAATATCACCGAACAAAACAACTTTATTGTTTGGGGAATTGTCACATATGTGATTAAAAAAGTCTGATTATGTTTGCCCTTGCCGATTGCAACAACTTTTTCGTCTCGTGCGAAAGGGTTTTTCGTCCCGACTTGAATGGCCGCCCCGTAATTGTGCTGTCAAACAACGACGGATGCGCCATAGCACGCAGCAACGAGGCGAAGGCATTGGGCATAAAGATGGGAGTACCGTTCTTCAAGATTAAGGGCATTGTCAATCAACATAATGTAGCTGTCTTTTCGGGGAATCATTCGCTGTATGGCGATATGTCGCGACGCGTAAGAATGACGCTGGCAGAATTTGTGCCACACATAGAGGTCTACTCTATTGACGAGGCATTTCTCGACTTGCGGGGCATGGAGCACAACGATTTCGACGCCATGGCAAAAGCCATATCGCGGCGTTGTCTGAAAAACACAGGCATACCCGTCTCTGTGGGGATATCCCACACCCGTACTTTGGCAAAAATCGCCTCGAAACTATGCAAACAATATCCAAAACTGCAAGGAGGTTGTTATATGCACCGCCAGCAGGATATCGACAAGGTTTTGAGCAAGTTTCCGATAAGTGACGTATGGGGTATAGGTCGCAAAATGCTTATCAAGCTTCACGAGCGCAATATCTATACCGCACGTGACTACACCCTTATGCAACCTAATGTTGTGAGGAGTCTGTTTGGTCTTCCTGGATTGCGTACGTGGCAGGAGTTGCGAGGTGAGTCGTGTATCGACATATCGGTGACAAACGAAGCAAAGCAGTCGATATGCAACTCACGCAGTTTTATGCGCGAGATTACCGATGTAGATACCCTATCCGAGCAGATTGCCAATTTTGCCGCCATGACGGCCGAAAAGTTGCGACATCAAGGCTCGGTGTGCAGCGAACTGCATGTCTCTGCTCTCACTAACCGCCACCGCGAGAATGTGCCGCAATCCTATATCTCGACAATTGTCAGTTTCACAGAGCCGACAAACAGCAGTCGAGTGATTGTAAAAGCGGCTGTCAATGCCCTGCGCGAAATCTACATCAAAGGCTATGGATATAAAAAGGCGGGAGTGGTCGCAACGAAGATTATGCCTCAGGATGGCTTTACACGCAATCTGTTTGACGATAATTTCAGACGTACCAAAGAGAGCAATCTGACAAAAGCTATGGATGAAATTACCACAAAGATAGGATCGGGCACAATCCGACTTGGCGCGCAAGGTAAAGGCAGGATTCTGATGTCAAACGAGCATCGCTCCCCATGTTACACCACCCGATGGGAGGAGATTCCTGTAATTACATTGAAATAATTAGACTGTGAGAGAGTTTTCCGTTAGAGATGCCAATCCTCGCTTTGCTCGGTGGCATGACGGGAGGGAATGGAGAAATAGCAGAAGGCCGTAGGCTGTTATTTTTTTTGTGTTGGGCGTGGGGAGTTTACTCACAAACGCCAAAGACACAAAAAAAGACGATTCTACAAAAGAATCGTCTGCTATTGCTTAAACCTGCGGTGCGTAGGGGACTCGAAAACCAATGAGTAACCTACTCACTGTCAATATCTTCAAAGAATCATCAATGCAAAGTCCACTAAAAGCTCCAATTTATAGACTTCTCAGATCCTCTTAATACTTCAATGTACTTAATGCCTACAAAGGTAATAATTATTTTGTTAAAGTCAACATCTCCAATTATAATCCTTGGCTTAATGGTCAAACTTCATAAGGCAACAAGTTTTGTTACTGCAAAGTTCTATATATACAAAAAGAGAAAAGGTGCACTGCACTGTGCAGTACACCTTGATAACATACAAGTAAGCGATTGTTTATTCTATATCACCTAGCAATTTTAATAATAAGCGTAAAAATTTCAATCGAGAATCACCTCGACCAAGTAAATCATATCTAGCTTTGTGGATACGAGGTAACTGTACATTAAGTGTATTTTCAAATACTTGTGCAAGATGATTAAATGGAATTCGTCTTCCATCTTTATCAACGACGGCTTCCACTGCATCTAATGCAGTCAATAGGCTTACTATATCTGCTTTTGAGAATTTCGATGTATTCCAATAGAGTGGATATTTCTTTGAAGTCTGCGATGCGATAGGATTAGTAGGCAGAAATATATGATTATCTTGTTGTAAATCAGTTGCAAATTCGCAAACCTTAAGTGTCTACCTAACTATCAATTTATTACTTGCGTATATTGTAGTTATCATATAATTTTATCACATACAATTTACATACAAAATCGAAGATTTCAAGAAAATAGTAATGCAAAAATACTACTGCAAAATTTTCTGTTGTAGTATGCGATTATTTCTATTTTCTTTCGTTTCCGACATCACAAAGGTATAAAAATAATGCTGACGAAAAGAGAAGTTGCGATAATTTCGTTTTTCGCCAGCATATTTTATGCTGTCAATTCACGGATAAGTTTAGTCCGTTTTGGGTATATAACCAATGGAGTAAACTAAACTTGGAGATTAATAGGTTATACATTTTTTAACATTTCACCCCTAGCGAAAACATATCCGCCAGGGGTGATTCCTATTTTAAGGCTTATTCGACCGACCAAATACAATTATATACTTACTCCCAGCCACCTTCAAGTTCTCCGCCGATTTCGATTTTAACCTTGTCGGGGTTGTTATTCAGTGTAAGATTGATAGTATGCTGTGTGCCGCTACGGAATACAAACTTACTCTCAACCAAATATGACACACCGTGAGAAAGCACCTCGATAAGTGGCAACTTATTCTCCAATCGCTGGGGGACAATGATTGCGGTATATACACCATCTGACACCTTCTTTGTAGTGATGCTCTTTGCAGATTCATAACCATTTTTGGTCACAACGCCCGTTGCAAGGTCAATGACGGCTGCTGGAACGGTGTTATGGATTCTAACGACTGCCTCCGCAGGAATATCACCTTCATAGTCCTCGCCCTTAATCAAGTTGATTACCACCTTGCTCATACGGTGCTTGAATGTCAAAGGTACGGCGTCCATCTTACTGATGCCCGTAGCCTTTGCCCACAAGAAATCGCTTGCCTCGTAGCCGCTCAAAGCATCGGCAGTTTCTGGCGTTGATTGGTCTAATTCTACCGAAAATTTGTACTCATCAACCGATGCAGGGGTATCGTAT
>JAGBIC010000027.1 GCA_017935185.1 Alistipes sp.
ATTCAAAATTCAAAATTTTTCTTTCTCTCCACCTGCTGGAGTTCTCTATTTCACGTCATGCCTCTTGTGTATCCTTTTTCGTCATGCCACCGAGCCCCCCCCCATCATGCTATTTGTGGTTCTCCCGTCATGCCACCGAACGAAGTGAGGATTGGCATCTCTAATGATGGTGAGGACGTGTAGAATTCACTGTAGAGATTCCAATCATCACTCATTACATTCGTGATGTGGAATGACGTGCTGAAAAACGTACTCTAAATAAAATAGAGTCATCACAAAAAAACTGCACCCTTTCGGGATTGGACTTATAATTTATAACTGATTGATTTTAAGTGCTGGTTTTTACGAAAATTGTGAAATCCTACATAGAAGACTACATGGAGGTCGTAATTAAGTCGAACAGCTACGAGTACGAAAGTATATAAACCTATTGAAAGTAAAGTACTGAAATTGGGCATCTCACAAAGGTGCATTGTAAATAAACAATCAGGCGTATACCATGGGCTACAAAAAACCTGTATACGCCTGATTATTTTCATTGCATTTATTAGTTGTTGATTTGTTTCAATTCTCCATTGTAGAAGTAGAGATAAGTCTTGTAGTTGTAGACCCACACGGAAGACACGCCCCACTTAGTTGTGGTGGTATATTTATCGTGCGGGCTACCCCATGACAACCTACACATCTCTTCGGTCATACCAATGGCCACTTCCCGATCTGCAATCATATTGCCATAGGCTTCTCCATATTTCTCGACAAGTCTTGCTCGGCGAAGACGCATTTCTTGCTCATGCTTGCGCTTCCTCTCTTCGTCTGCTATTCTGCGTTCTTCACCCTCGTTAATAATTTCCGTTTTTAATCTTTCATTAACGGCAAGAATGTTTTGTCTAAAGTTTTCAATTTCCTGCTTCGGGAATATCTTTGCTTCATCACTTAAATAGTATCCAAAGGGCATGTAATATCTTTCACTAGAAACACCATCGGTCTGACCTCCAACATGAATATTTAGTTTTCCAAAATCTCTTGCATTTCTACTTCGCTTTTGCGAACTAATTTCAAGGTGGAATCTCTGACCGTTGTATTCGAATAGACCATATAATTTCTTGTCACTAACCATTATGTCAATACATTTCACCCAATTAAGGTCTGGGAATGAAAAATTCTCAATTTTTTCAAGCCCTCGTTTATGGGGCCTTGTATAGCCTTCATATTTTGCGATATACTCATTGTAGTATCCACTACTTACAAAAGTACTTTTAAGCATTTTACCTGATACGGCATCATTAAAACCATTCTTATGGAATACAAGCAACACATCTTTGCCTTTGATATCATTGCATAATTGTTCATAGAAAGGAATAGAAATACTAACTAGACTTTCAATATCTCCAAACTGATAGATGTCGCGAACCCCACCCCGATATTCTACAATTTCTTTAATCGTATCCGTTTTGATGAGCTTTTTCCTTCTGAATTGTTGCGATATTCTATATTCGGCTTTTTCAATTTGACTTCGTCGATGATTACGGGGATCAATAGTTGGAATCAAAAAAGATTCATTAGCATCATTGGTCAATACATATATGGGATATTTATAATACTCTTTCTTTATATCATTATTTATCAGCACTTCTTCTTCAAATTTAGCAATTGAATGAAGACGGTTTGCATAGTCAGTGTACCACCGTTTAAATACTTCGTCTACACCCATATATAAACTATCGTTCGGAATACATACATAGTTGTTGGTAGATTGTGTATCGTTACGCGAGGTATTATCTCCAAAAAAGTCCTCTTCCGAGACTTCGGGCGAAGCAAAGCCAATTTGATCTAATAATTCTGATAACTGCTCTTTAAAGCGTATAATGCGAGTAACCTCATAATATCCTTGAGGCATTTTCTTTATGGTATATGTTTTTTTGTTGTGGTCAATGCAAGGATAGATAAACTCTGCATATGCATCATAACTAATAAATCTTTCGCCTGCTGCCACATACAATTTCATGCCTACAATATTTTCAAGTGCATTAAATCGATGTTCGGCGTATTCCCATACAACACTATCCGTAGCTATAAAATAATTATTAACATCTTGCTTTTCCACACTTCGCAAATTCGTTTTTTGGGTTTGTGAGTGTAACTGTTCCGAACCTATTATGTTCAATTGTGCATAACAGGTTACTGCAAGGCTTAAAGTAGCACATACTAATAATAACCTCCTCATATTAGATTAGTTTTGGTTCCCGCATCAACTCCTCGGACGGTGATTTTTATACAAATAGAAAGTGTGGAGTTGATTCCGTTTATCTAACGAGAGGTTCTGACAAAACCCAAGACGAATAAACGATTACAAGACCCCACACCTGGATAGTATGGGGTGTATGCACAAATATGGTGCATAGCCACATAACTATACAAGAAATGAGTGTCGTCGTTATCCTCGTCTTGTTTGAAACTGTCAGATTTCTCGTTAAGGATAAAAGCGAAAACACTTTCATCAAATATGTAATGCCGAGGGTGTAACACCCACGACACTACAAAATTAGTAAATATTTCACAAATGACAACACTCTTTCGGGGTCTTGTTCGAATAAAATAGAAAAAATCACCTCTCGCACTCTGCAAATGGTGATTTAATATGGGTGTGATTATTTACATTTAATTTAGACTACATAGAAGACTACACGCCTAGAGCAAGATTGGAGTTTAAGCGGTTTTTTGCATAAAAGTCGTTTCATAACCCAACAGCCTAACCTATTGTAAATAAATAAAATCGGCAGTGAATTGATTTTCACCGCCGATAAAGGATAGTCCCAAAAGGAGTGCAGTCGGTATATAATCCGAAGTGGGAATTATTTTGTCAGAGTGTAAGAGCCTGCCTCGTAAATCTTCGACTCGCTCTCACCCGGCAGTGTTACTGTTGCCTTTGCACCCTCGGGGATGGTGAAGTCCCAGATCCACTTGTCGCCCTCGTAGCGCCATGCGCTCTTTATAAGGCCTGCGGCAGAGTTATACTCGGCGGTGATGTGACCCAAACGCTTGTCGGGGATGGGACTCATGATGATATGCTTGAAGCCGGGCTCTGCGGGGTCGGAAGCGATACCTGCTGCGGTCTCCCAAATCCACTCACAAACACATCCATATGCATAGTGATTGAAACTGTTCATACCCTTGGGGCCCATTCCGCTCTCAAGCATGTAGCTGTTCCAACGCTCCCAGATTGTAGTGGCGCCGTTGTCAACAGAGTAGAGCCAGCTGGGGTTCTTGCGCTGGAACAACAACTCGTAGGCGATATCTACCATGCCGTTCTCGGTGAGTGTTGCCATCAAAATCGATGTGCCGAGGAATCCTGTCTGCAAGCAGTTGCCGTGAGCCTTGAAGTTCTCACGCAGGCGGGCAATCATCTCCTCCTTAGCCTTGCCCTCGACCAATTTATTCTTCAGCGCAAATAGGGCAGGAGTCTGCATGGTATTCAAAATCTCGGTCTTGAATGTTCCCTCGGGAGTCATGAAGTTCTCTTTGATATAGGCCTTACCCTCGTTGGCAATCTGCTGATACTTGGCGGCGTCACGACCTGTGGCTGCTGCCATGTCGGCCATCATATTGGCGTCGATTACCCAATAACAAGCACTCAGATAGTTCCAGTAGGCGATAGCCTCGGGACGACGCTTGCCATTTTCGTTGATGCCGCCGCCGGCGCTCTCCAGAGGCTCGTAGCTGAGCCAGTCTGCCCACTGATAGTTGCCATTCTCGGCAACGAGCAACTCGTGGTTGTATTTTGTCTCGTAGATGTGGTTCAGGAAGAGGTTCATCGCCTCCCAGTTCTCATCTACAATCTGCTTGTCGCCAAACTGCTTCCAAATAGTCCAAGGCACGATAATACCTGCATCGGCCCAACCCAAACGCATCTTCTCGTTACCATACTGTGCTGCGGGAGCAACGCCGGGGAAACCACCCAGCTCGTTCTGGCTGTCACGCATGTCGCGCATCCACTTGTGGAAGAATGTGAGGGTGTTGGCAAAGAATGAACCTGTCTCGGTAAACACCTGTGTGTCGGCAGTCCAGCCGAGGCGCTCGTTACGCTGCGGGCAGTCGGTGGGAACAGAGAGGTAGTTCGAGAGCTGACCCCAATAGGTGTTTGAGATAAGTTTGTTGATAAGCTCGTTGCCTGTCGAAATCTTACCGCTCTCAAGCTCGGCAGCGATTGAGCTAACGGGGATTGACTTTATAGATTTGATGGTAACCTCGTCGGTGGCGGTGATAGTCACATAGCGGTAGCCATAGAATGTGCAACGGGGGTGGTAGCTCACATAACCCTTGTTGTCGGCAAAGGTATAGGTCAAAATCATGCCTGTGGCGGGCACACGCAGGTTGGTGCGGTGTGTACTTCCCTCGGGGCCATCCATGCCACGGCTCTTGGCACCGTTGCCGTCGTTGAGAATCTCACTCGGCAGGCATGTGAGGGTAGTTCCGGCTGCAGCCTTGAACTCAAAAGCGGGAATAGCTGCGGCATTCTGACCGAAGTCGATTACAAGATTCTCGCCGGCCTTGATTGTCATAGGCTCGCCGGCGGCAAACTTCTTGTCGATTACAACCTTACCGAACTCGTTCTCCTTCTCGCCCTCCACCTTGCTCCAGATGTAGGCCTCGGTGGGCTCGAGAGCGATGTCGTGACGCAGATAGATCTCGGCACCCTCTGAAGGCAGAATCTCGCCCTTGAACTCGGTGTTGAGCTCGGGTTTCAAGAGATGCTCGGCAACCTCGTAACCCATCTTCTGACGAGCGTCATACTCCTCGCCATCGAAGATTGCAGCGTGCTTCACAGGGCCTGCAATGCCGGCCTTCCAGTTCTCTAAATCAGTGCCGTAGAGCTTTGTTGAGCCGTCGGCAAATGTGAGCTGCAACACGCCGCGGAAGGCGCACTTCTCGCCCAACATACCTTTGTATCCGCCAGGGGTTACAATCTTGTCGGCCCACCAGCCCGGGGTAACCTGCGCCGAGAGGGTATTCTCTGCACCTGCACCGCCATTAAAGGCCTTGGTGATGTCGTAGGTGAATGAACGGCGGGTCTTCAAGGGGTGGGTGAAGCCGGGCTTCAGGAACTCGCCACCCACAGGCTTGCCGTTGATGTAGATCTCGTAAACACCGAGCGATGAGGTCATCCAAATAGCCGATGTAACCTTCTGCTCGTTCTTCAATGTTGAAACAAACCAGCTTGCGCCATCGGCAGCACGGCCCTTGTTGCCGTCTTGCAAAACTACGGCGTCGGCAGCCGAAATCCATGCAGAAGCCTCCCAAGCCGAAGCGTCGAGGGCGGCAACTTTCTCTCCGACATAAGTGGCATTGTTGCCGCTACAGCCGATCAACACTACGGCGCACATCATAGCCGAAAATGTTGCCAAAAAATTAAAAAATCTCTTCATATATTCAAGTATTTATAAAGTTTCGCAGACTCTGTATATCAGACACCTAACAAAAATACTTAAAATAGTTTATTTAGCAATGTGCAGAATAAAAAATTTATTTATTGCAACAAATATTTATCATTATCATTACTCGCCGTGGCAAAATAGGCAGTCGGCCATGCGGCTTTAGCAAAAAAAACGAGGCTGCCCGAAAATGCAGGCAGCCTCAATATCTGTGCGATAAAAGTTATTAGCGCTTCACAATCTTCCATGCAAAACCACCGCCGTTGGCCATCTTCACAGTCACCTTCTGCTTGTTATTCACTGCGCTCTTAACGATGCGGAAGTCGTGGGCGATACGGTTGGCACTGAAGCCATCAATCATCTGAACCAACTCGTACTGACCATCGGGCAGGAACGAGAGGTCAACCTCAATGGTGCGAGACTTCCAGCTGTTCAGGCCACCCACATACCACTCCTCGCCACTGCGGCGTGCGATGACGGCATACTCGCTGAGCTTGCCATCTACAGCCACTGTCTGATCCCATACCGTTGGGATGTCGGCGATGAACGCGGTACACTCGGGCTCTTTCTCGTAGTTCGAGGGTGAGTCGCAAAGCATGTTGAACGGAGCCTCAAATACCACATACATAGCCAGCTGGTGGCAGCGTGTACCCTGACTCATCGGCACCGAGTTGTCGGAACGATAGCTGTTGCGTGTGCCGTTCGACATAGCACCCTGGGTGTAGTCCATCGGGCCGGCAACCATGCGGATAAAGGGAATCTGAACATCGTAGGTCACCTGATCGAAATCCTTCAGCGACGACCACTTCATCTGCTCAAGACCGTTCACGCCCTCGTAGTTCACCACATTGGGATATTTGCGAGAGAGTCCGCAGGGTTTGTATGCGCCGTGGAAGTCACACATGAGGTGGTATTTTGCGGCTGTTGCGGCGGCACGCTCATAGAAATCTACCATCGGCTGGTCATCACGATCCATGAAGTCAATCTTGAAACCTTTAACTCCCAACTCAGAGTAGTATTTGAACACGTTCTCCATGTCGCGATTGATGGCCCAATAGCCGCCCCATAGAACGATGCCTACACCACGCTGCTTGCCATACTCTACAAGGTGCTTGATGTCAATCTCGGGAATAACCTGCATAAGGTCGGCCTTGAGGTTTACGTTCCAGCCCTCATCCAAAATCACATACTCGATGCCGTTCTTTGCGGCGAAGTCAATGTAGTACTCATAGGTGCGGTTGTTGATGCCCGGGGCGAAATCAACGCCGTAAAGACCCCAGTTGTTCCACCACTCCCATGCCACCTTGCCGGGCTTGATCCACGATGTGTCGCCAATAGCGTTGGGCTGGCTCAAACGGAATACCATATCTTCATTCAACAGTTCAACCTCGCTGTCGGCAACGATACATATACGCCATGGGAATGAGCGCGCGCCGCTAACCTCGGCGATGTAGGGCTTGCGGCTCTTGACCATGCCCTGCAACATATTGTGACCGCCCTGCTCAATCTCGTCGGGTATGGGGGCGAAGTTTGCTCCCAGGGTGTTGTTGCCCTGCGAGTGGAGATACATTCCCGGGTAGCTCATCAAGTCGCTCTCGGTGATGCAGACCTTCTTCTGACCCATATCAACCAGCACAGGCAGGAACATAAGGCGGTTTTGCCCCATCTTGCTCATAGGCTCGATAACGTAGGGGGACTCGAACGACTGGAAATACTGCTCCTCGATCTTCTTGTTTTTGTTATTGCGGGTGTATGAACAATAGACGGTATTGTCATCCTCAAACTTATACTCCGAAATCTCGTTCTTGACGGTGTAGTCACCTTTGCGGGTTGCCACAAAACGGTAGGCTGCCGCTTCGTCATAGGCACGCACCTCGATGGCGTAGTCGCCTTTGAAGCTGAGGGTCAGAGTGTTGCATTTGTTCTCCACCTCCGATTTCTTGTAGAGGGGCGAGGGGATAACCTCGTCAATAGAGCCCACCACACTCTTGCGCAGGCGGGGAGCTGCGCCCCACACCTCATCGTCGTTGATGTGCATGGCTATTTGCGAGGGGGCAATGATTGTCTTGCCTGCCGATTCGACACTCCAACGGATGTCGTTGTCGATGGTGACTGTCACTTTCAGGTTTCCGTCGGGCGAGCTGATGCTCTTAACGACAGGCTTGGCCTCGGCTGCCAACAGAGAGCAGACTGCCAACATGGTTACAAAGAGTTGTTTCATATAAAAAGTCGTTATGATTGTATGATTTATTGTCCAAAGGTAGCAATATTTTGTAAGATGAGAAATTATTTTTTTAAATTTGTGAATCGGTGGCCGCCACAGAGTCTTTGTCTGTCTGCGCGCTGCTCAACAAATGCCGAGGAGGTGTGCTATGTCAGAGACTCTTTCAAACAGTCAGGTTTTGGAGCGATTTATCGCCTACATCGAGGGCCTACGCCGCTACTCGCCACTCACTGTGCGCAATTATCGCCGCGATATCGAGCGTTTCATCGAGTGGGGTGAGCATGCATCGGGGCGTAAGCAGTTTCTCTTGCTTGAGGTTGAGAGTAGCGACCTGCGCGAGTGGATAATGTCGCTCTCCGACTCGGGAACGATGAAAAACGCCTCGATAAACAGGGCTCTTTCGTCCGTTAGGTCGATGTATAAGTTTTTGCGTAGCAAATCGCTCTTCGAACGCGATATTTTTGCCGCCACACCCTCGTTGCGAGGCTCACGCCGCCTGCCTGTGTTTGTTGCCGAAACGAAGATGGGTGAGGTTGTAGCCAATATAATCTCTGATTTGCAGTCGGGAGAGTGGCTGAAGCGCCGCAATGCCATCATTGTGCTTATGCTCTATGGTTGCGGGTTACGCTTGGCCGAACTTATAGCTATCGACAAAGAGGATTTTTCCGACGATTTCGGTCGGCTCATGGCGCGGGGCAAGGGTGACAAGGAGCGCCTTATCCCTATTATCGAGGGCGTGAGGTGCCATCTGAAACGATTTGCCATCGCAAATTATCCCGAAAATATTTGCAATTACGATAAAAAAGCACTATTTTTATCAAAGCAAGGAGTTAGAATCTCTCGTAGCGACGTGCAACGCAGTGTGGCACGCCTTCTGCGGGAGAGTGGAGTACAGGGAAAGGTCTCGCCGCATGTGTTACGACACACCTTCGCCACCCATCTGCTCAACGATGGGGCCGATTTGCGGGAGATTCAGGAGCTGTTGGGGCACTCATCGCTGCGGGCAACGCAGGTATATACCCACAGCAATATCGCCCAGCTGCAACATATCTATGCGGCGGCGCACCCTCGCTCCGACGACACACAGTAACCGAGGCGGCATTGCCGCAGCGCTAAAATAATGTTTAACTTAAATTTTTGGGCTATGAACATCCAGATTCAATCAGTGAAGTTCGATGCAGGTCAGCGATTGCTCGAATTTATCGAGAAGAAATTAGCCAAGTTGGACCGTGTTGCTTCAGATGCAACGGGTATCGACGTTGTCTTGAAACTTGAGAAAAACGACGAACAAGGCAATAAAATCGCAGTGATTACCCTCCGCGTGCCCGGCGGCGACATCCGTGTCGAGGAGCAGGCTCGCACATTCGAGGAGGCGATTGATAATGCCATGGATATATTGAAGCGACAGATTGAGCGTCGCAAAGATAAATAACCCTTAAAAGGCGTGAGCCTATAAAAAAATTGAGAGCCTGTCTGACAAGTTTTTGTTAGGCAGGCTCTTCTATTTTGTTGGATAATATCTCTATTTTTTATCTGCCGAAATGGCGGTTGGCAAACTTGATGTATTGCTCCCAGTCGTAACTTGTTATGTCGTGCTTGCCCTCGCGCAGGTGATATGCCACATGGCCATCCTGCAAGGGTGAGTTGATACCCGGCATGGTAGCCCCTGTAAGACCCTTTAGGCCATACAACTCATAGACGGGCGAAGCGTTCACAGCCGAGAGGAATTCACCCTCGGGGTCGGCCCAATCGTCAAGCGATGCGCTGGCAACATATACGGGGCGGGGAGCTATAAGAGCAATAAGACCCTGCTGGTCGATCTTCAAAGCCTCCTCGTTGTCGTTGTATTTGTTGTAGTTGTCACAGAACCAGTGGGGGAACGATTTGTTAATCTTTGCCACAGTCTCGCCGTGCTTGCGGATTGAGAGCGCTGCGCCACCGCATCCCGAATTGTTGGAGATAACAATTGCAAAACGAGGGTCGGTAACACCTGCCCAAAGCGAGGTCTTTCCCAAGCGTGAGTGACCGACAACAGCCACATGCTTGTGGTCGATACTCTTGTCGTCCTCCATGTAATCCATCACTCGGCTCAAGCTCCATGCCCACATGCCGATTGTGCCCCACTCGTCGGGCTCGGGATAGCTCTGACCCTCTTTGTAGAAGAGAGAATGGTAGCTGTTCTTGAAACCATCGTCGCTATCGGGATCTACATTGTCGCGGTTGACAGTCACCACAGCGTAACCGCTATCAATAATCATCTCGATAGGCCAGCGTGAAGATGCGACACCACGAGTAATGCCCTCGGGGCCGTTCTTTGTATCGGGGGCATTGGGAGAGATTATGATTTCAGGGTCGGGGTTTACATTGTGGTTGCCTTTGAAATTCATACACAAAAATGCGGGTGAAGGCCCTTTGGCGTTGCTGGGGATATACATAAGCACAATCATGGGGATATCGCTGCCCTCGACCTTCAGAGCCACCTGACGACGGATGGCCTTGCCGCCAAATGCGCTGCCCTCCTCCAGCACTTCGGCCTTGATGGGAATGTTTTTCTCGGGCATTTTACCATATACCTCGTTCTCGAAGAAGGCCATGATGGCCGGACGGTGCTGTTTCTCCCACTCCTTTACAGATTTAAATTTTAACGGCTCGGCGCCATAGTGAATATCGGCGACAGGAGCCTGCTCACATGCGCCGCACAACATCAGCGCACAAAGGATGGATGTAATGAGACAAGATTTCATAGGTTCATTTATTTTAGAATTAGACTTTTCTGTTTACAAATATAGAAAGAATTCCCGTAACATCAACATACGCCCAAAAGAAAAAATAGATAAAAAATAGAAGAATGTTCCCTGTGCAGGTGACCAATTAAATCGCTTTTTTGTATATTTGTGCCTTGTAGGCAGATTCACTTTGCATAATTGATATTGCGAGGTGATAAGTATTGTCAGAATCAAATAATTAAGATACTATGTCAGGTTTTTTCGGTTGCGTGAGTCGCAACGAATGTGTAAATGATGTCTTTTATGGCACCGACTACCACTCTCATCTTGGCACCAAGCGTGCAGGTATGGCCTTTGTGAAGAATGGTCGTTTTATACGCTCTATCCACTCACTCGAGGATGGATATTTCCGTAATAAATTCGAGAGTGAATTGACTAAATTCGATGAGGCGAATATGGGTGTTGGTGTTATCTCCGACTGCGAGTCGCAGCCGATAACCATCACCTCGCATGTGGGCCGCTATGCCGTGGTCTCGGTAGCCCGTATCGACAACATCGAGGAGCTAACGCAAGAGTTGCTGGACGAGAAGCACCATTTCGCCGAACTCTCCGATTCGAAAATCAACGCCACCGAGCTGGTGTCGATAATCATCGGGTTGGGAAAATCTATAAAGGATGGCATAGAGCTGGTTCAAAAGAAGATTAAGGGCTCATGCTCGATGTTGGTACTCACCGACCATGCCATTTACGCGGCACGCGACCGTTTCGGCCGCACCCCCATCTCAATCGGTAAGAACGACAAGGGTTATGTGTGCGCCAGCGAGAGTTCGAGCTTCGATAATCTGGGCTACGACTTTGTGCGCGACCTCGGCCCGGGTGAGATTGTACAGATAACAGCCGATGGTGTGCGTCAGATTACAGCCCCCGGCAAGCGCAAGCAGATATGCTCATTCCTATGGGTATATTATGGTTATCCTTCGGCGTGGTACGAGGGTATAAATGTGGAGGACTGCCGTTACCGTTGCGGTGCAGCCATGGCCAAATATGACAATGATATCAATCCCGATTTTGCAGCAGGTATCCCCGATTCGGGCGTGGGACACGCCATAGGTTACTCAAATGCAAAGTGCATCCCCTATAAGCGACCTTTTGTAAAATACACACCCACATGGCCTCGCAGTTTCATGCCGCAGAACCAGAAAATGCGTGATCTGGTGGCCAAGATGAAGCTTCTGCCCAACAGCAAATTCACCCGCGACCAAAAGATTGTCTTCATGGATGACAGTATCGTGCGAGGCACACAATTAAAGGATAATGTTGTGAAACTTCTCGATGAGGGCGTAAAGGAGATTCACATGCGTATCGCCTGCCCGCCGTTGATTTTCCCCTGCCGATTCTTGAATTTCTCTACTTCGCGCAGCACATACGACCTCTATGCACGCCGTGTGATTCGCGATATGGAGGGTACAGACAATATCCCCGATTCGGTATTTGAGGAGTACGCCAACCCCGACAGCGAGAAGCACAAGGAGATGATCGATATTATGTGCCGCCACCTGCAACTCACCACGTTGCGCTTCCAGCGACTTGATGACCTGGTAGAGGCTATCGGCCTGCCCAAAGAGGATTTGTGTACCCACTGCTGGGATAATTCGAGCTACGACGAGTAGAGTTGCAATAGAAATAGACTCTGACTTACAATATAAAACAATGCCCGATCTTGCGAGGTCGGGCATTTGTATTTACAAGCATATTATCTGCTAATATAATCCGTTTAGCATCAGATTGAAGTAGATGGGCTTCAGGCCATAAACCTTCAAGACCCATGCGATCCAACGCTCTTTCGACATATCGAACAACGACAAGGGGAAGGTTATCTGCTCTTTCTTGTCATAATCAAACTCGGCCATAATCACATGACCATAGTCGGTCACAATAGGGCAGGCGGCATAGCCGTTGTAGATGGCTTGCGGGGCATGACCCTCCATGGTGGCAACGAGATTTTCAACAGCGATGGGCAACTGCTTGCGTATTGCAGCCGAGGTTTTGCTGGTGGGGATACCGGCGCAGTCACCAAAGCAGATGATATTGGGATAGAGCGCATGAATCAGCGTATGCTTGTCTACCTCGGCCCAACCGTCGGCAGCCAAACTTCCCTCACGCCAGCTCAAGCCCGACTCACGAACAAAATCGGGAGCCGATTGGGGTGCCATAAAGTGCATGAAATCGTAATCCTCGTTGAAAGGTATATAGCTCTTTGTCCCATCCTCGGCAGTCACCACACGCTCGAAATAGGCGCGCTTGGCGGCTGTGTCGATACCCTTCAGGCGAACATTAACATCAACCGGAATGTTGCGCTCGCGGTAAATCTCCTCCAAGCGGGGCGTGAAATGAGGCACATTATATAGCTGCTTGCTGCCGGTGTAGTAGTGCATCGAAATTTTGTCGAGATTGTCATTCTTGCGGGCGTTATCCCACGAGAGCAGGCAAACCTTCTTGGGTGCGCCACCGCACTTGTGCTTGGTGTAGGTGTCGCAGAAGATTCCTCGGCCGCCCTTCTCACCAAAAGCCTTCATTGCGGGCCATGTACGCTGTGCGCCCTCAAAATCATATATCGAATGGGCGTTGCCTGCACCGAGAGTCTCTTTAGAGATGCCCTCAACCTTATCCCAGTTAATCTGCAGGCCCGGAACCAAAACCAGATAGTCGTACTCGATTTTGCCATTTTTGGCAGTCTCCACCCAACACTTTGCAGGGTCAACGAGCGTTGCCACATCCTTCACCCACTTAACATCAGAAGGCATACAGTCGGCTTGAGGTTTCCAAACCTCGTCAGCTTTATAAACTCCGCTTGAGATCAAGGTAAAACCAGGCTGATAGAAGTGGCGGTCACTCGGGTCGATGATGGTGATGTCGGGATTCTTGATGGCACGTTTCAAACGCGAAGCCATGCTTATACCGGCAGCGCCACCGCCAATTATGACGATACGCCCTTTGGTACTACTCTTGGCCGCATACGCCTTGTTGGTTCCCAGCGCCATGAATGCGCCGGCCGCAGCCATTATTTGAAGAAATTGCGCACGCGAGATTACTCCGCTACGCTCCAACTTTTCGATTTCCTTTTCAAACTGAGATTTTGCCATGATGTTTAAGTTAAAGATAGTATATTTGTTTTTCGCTACAAAGATAAGTAAAATTTTGTAATATCATCCATTGTCATAACCTATTACTTATTCGTGAACTTTGTATTTTATAGATGTTTGGCACTGCTGTCGGCAATTGCGGCGCATTTATTGCGCTCGGTGGAGAAAAAGTTTATGGAAATGGGCGAAAAACACCTTATCTCAAGGCTTTATGCCATTCTCAGTGCCGCCATCGGGCGGGTGCAAATATTTGTAGTGCTGCTCTCGTGTGTGGGAATCCTGCTCTCCTATCTTGTCGGGGTCTATGCATCGGGGTCGTTCCATGCCGCTTCACGTTGGTTGGGGGCGATGTTGGCCTGCACGTCGTTGGTCACCGTCATGCAGCCCACAGGAAGCTACCACGATATGGTGCGCCCTGCCGTGATGCGTGTCGTTGGGACTTTTCTCGGAGCGCTTATATCATATATATATCTAAAATATCTACCCTTCTCGGTTGTGGGGATGCTGCTGGCTGTCTTTGTGTTGGAGTCGATATGTATGATGCTCAATATCTACAAAGAGAGCCGCATCGCCACCATAACGCTGGTCATTATCATGCTTGCTTCGCAAATTGCCGACGAGCTGCCGCCTGCGGTGAATGCCTCGCTGCGTTTCTTCGAGTCGGCCGTTGGTGTGGGTGTGGGACTGCTGCTCAAATGGAGTATCGAGAAGTGGCAGGAGTGGCGGCAACGGCTTCTTCACATGGGGCGTAAAGATGATGGGCAGAGTGTCGATATGGATACCATGCCCCTGCGCTGGGGGCATCTGCGTGTGGTGATAACCGCCTCGCTCGGGCAACTCACAGGAGCAGGGCTTTCAACCCTTATAGGTGTTGTTCTGCCGCTTATGCAGGTTGCTGCGGGCAGCCATCTGACAAGCCTTGAGCAGGGAGTGCTGGCCAGCATGAGCCTTGTGGGTATTATCGTCGGCTCGGTGGTCATCGGGGCGTTGAGCGACCGTCATGGCTATCTGCTCTATTTCCGCCTATCGCCTGCTATAATTTTGCTTGGTGCGGTGATGGCAATGCTGCTTCATTCGACTGTGGGACTGGCTCTGTCGCTGTTTGTTATGGGGTTTGGTGTCGGAGGCGGCTACAGCCTCGACTCCGATTACATCTCTGAAATTATGCCCCGCCGCTGGCGGCTGTTTATGGTCGGGGTGGCAAAGGCTTCGTCGGCTGTCGGCAATATAATTATAGCCTTCGCCTGTGCCTATATCATAAGCCAACATATGGATTCAACCCATTGGCGAGGCCTCTTTTTCCTGATTGCCATAATGGCTGTGATTATGCTTCTGAGTAGCGTGCGTTTCGCCCAAAGCCCGGGATTTCTCATGGCACATGGCCGTATCGAGGAGGCCGAGCGCGCAGTACGATATTTCCTCGGCTCGGATGTGGCTATGGGTGAATTATCGACACGTGCCGACACCCCTCTGCCAAGCAGCTCCGATGAGTCGCTCTTAAGGCGGGAGAATATTCCGAAGATAATCTTCAGCGGCCTGCCGTGGGCTTGCGAGGGCTTTGCGGTCTATGGGGTCGGGGTATTTCTGCCTGTATTGCTTATGGCCATGGGACTTGGCAGAGGAGCAAGCGGTGGCATCGAGCATATTGCCTCATCGGTCACACTATCGGGTTATGTGAATATCTTTGTCGCCATAGGATTCGCCCTCGGACTTGCCTTTATCCGCCACAACCGCCCCGTGCGGCAACAGACGTGGGGTTTTGTGCTTGCGGCGGCGGGATTGGCCACTATCCTCGCGGGGTATCTTTTGCATCTGGGGCATTGGATTATTCTGGCAGGCTTCGCCATCTTTGAACTTTTTCTTAATGCCGGCCCGCATTTGATGACATTTGTCATTCCCCAGCAGATTTATCCCATCAGCGACCGTGGGGCGGGCTCGGGTGTGGCTGCCGCATCGGGCAAGGTGGGAGCCGCCATCGGAGTTTTTCTCGTGCCGCTACTGATGCGATGGGGCGGCCTTACGCTCACGCTTGCTGTTGTGTTGGCGCTGCAATTGCTGGGAGCTGCGGTGACGAGTCTTTTTGGCGCAAAGGTTATGCCCACAGCGGAAGGAGAGTATGAGTGGCGGCACGACCGATAGCTCACGAGATGAGGCCGTAAGCAGATTTTTCGTATTAGGGGAGAATGAATTTTTGAGCTACTATTTTGCAAGTTGGTGATTATTGCCTATCTTTGATAAAAATTAGATTTTTTCTTGGGCCGAGCCGCTGGCCGACCCGTAAAAAGATACTCTCCTATGGCAATATTCAAGGTAGAAGGTGGCCACCGTTTGTGCGGCAGTGTCACTCCGCAAGGTGCAAAAAACGAGGCATTGCAGATTTTGAGTGCAGTACTGCTCACCCCCGAGAGGGTTGTGGTGAGGAATGTGCCGCAGATTCTCGATATAATACAACTCATTGAACTGCTCAAGAAGATGGGCGTGGAGGTGGAACGCCTCTCTGACGACAGCTACGCTTTCCGTGCTGCCGATATCGACCTCGACTATATGCGTAGTGAAGACTACCATAACCGTTGCCGTCGCCTGCGTGGCTCGGTGATGATGATTGGCCCGCTGCTCTCCCGTTTTGGTGTGGGGCATATCCCCAAGCCGGGTGGTGACAAAATCGGCCGCCGCCGTCTGGATACCCACTTCCTCGGCTTCCAGAAACTCGGCGCAAAATTCAATTTCGACCAGGCCGAGGAGTTCTTCTCGGTTGAGGCAAAGCGACTCAAGGGGTGTTATATGCTGCTTGACGAGGCATCGGTCACCGGTACTGCCAACATCATTATGGCCGCCGTACTCGCCGAGGGCACTACAACCATCTATAATGCCGCCTGCGAGCCCTATATCCAGCAACTTTGCCGCATGCTCAACCGCATGGGCGCAAAGATTTCAGGCATAGCCTCAAATCTGCTTACAATCGAAGGTGTGAAGGAGTTGGGCGGTACGGAACACACCCTGCTGCCCGACATGATTGAGGTGGGCAGTTTTATCGGTATGGCCGCAATGACGCAGTCGGAGCTTACGATAAAGAATGTATCGTATGAGAATCTCGGTATTATCCCTGCACAGTTTGCCCGCCTCGGCATACGCTTCGAGCAGCAGGGCGACAATATCTATATTCCGCAGCAAGACCATTATTCGATAGAGAGCTTTATAGATGGCTCGATAATGAATATCGCCGACGCTCCGTGGCCGGGACTCACCCCCGACCTGCTGTCGGTATTTTTGGTGGTGGCCACACAGGCCAAAGGCGCGGTGCTTATCCATCAGAAGATGCTCGAGAGCCGACTCTTCTTTGTCGACAAACTCATTGACATGGGTGCGCAGATAATCCTTTGCGACCCCCACCGTGCAACGGTAATCGGTCACGACCATCGTGTGCGTCTGCGTGCCACAAAGATGACCTCGCCCGATATCCGTGCAGGAGTGGCTCTGCTAATTGCTGCCATGAGCGCCGAAGGAACAAGCACCATCCAGAATATCGAGCAGATAGACCGCGGCTATCATAAAATCGACGAGCGTCTAAATGCTCTGGGCGCAAAGATTATCCGCATGGAGGAGTAAAATTTAATATTTTTCAAAATGATAATTACAACCACAAGCAATATCGAAGGCGCGCATATCAGCGAGTACCTGCAATTGGTTTCGGTAAATGTAGTGATAGGCACCAATCTGTTCTCGGACCTCAAGGCTTCACTTACCGATATCTTTGGCGGAAAATCGGGCACATATCAGCGCAAATTGGATGACGCCTATAATGCCGCCATAGAACAGATCGAGCAACGTGCCCGCAAAATCGGAGCTGATGCGGTTGTCGGCGTGAAGATGGACTTTGGCGAAATTTCGGGCCATGAGAAGAGCATGTTCATGGTTTCGGCGGTGGGCACTGCCGTAAAACTTGCGAAATAACATCGGTGCGATAAAAAACAGCCTCTCTAACAAGTCGTAAAATAAAAATCATCCCTGCCAGAAGTGCTTCTGACGGGGGTGAAATCGTAAAAATTAAACTTGTTAGACAGGCTCTCTGTCCTATAAACTATTGCCCTTACTGCTCCGCCATCCTGCGGCCGGCATCGTAGGCTCGTTGCAGATACTCCTCCCAATGTTCATCACGCCAAGCGTGCTTTGTCTCTTCGGAGAAGCTGCCGAGTTCGTAATTGTCGTATTTCGCCACCTGGCAAGTGTTGTAGCCGATGATGCGCGCGGGCTCTGTAATTCGGGCTTCGGCTTGTCGATCAACTCGAACTTGCCGGGGGATATGCAGGTGTAGGCGAGCATAATTATTTTTTCATTAATTTCTTTAAGTTTTCAACTGATATCTGTTTCCCCAAAATTGTTTTATGTAACATTGCGTGACAATTGGCACAAACAATACACAAATCGTCAAAAGTTGTTTCTGTGCTTTCTTGACGTTCTGATATAGGTCGAATATGATGAGCTTCAGCATATCCCACACCTAACTTGCCATAGGTTTCTCTGAATGAGAATCCACACACCTCACACCTCAAATCGTGATCCTCTTGAACTTTGTATTGTTTGAACTTCTTGACAACTGCTGAAGAACGTTCTCGTTGTAGGTGAAGGCGTAATCTTCGTGCTCCCTCTTCTACTTTTGTTTTAGAACCACTTGATCTTGTCCTCGTTTTATCAATATCCTCTTCATAGTTATAGGAATCCTCAGAATTAAGATAATCCTGCAATTCTGCATCGCTTAGTTGCTGTTGAGATTGGCGTTTACGCCTCTTCTCAATCGAATCACGACCGTAAGCAAGTTCTTCCTCTGTATATCCCTCAAATCGTTCTCCAATTCGAGCTTTATGTTTGACTTCGTCAGGTATATGTAACGAATCTTCCCAAGTAGGCTTAACATCTAAAAGACCAAACAGTTTTTCATTATCTATATAACCTGCATCACGCATTTGTTGGCGAGTGAATTTATCGGGCGTATTTTTAGGCTTCTCGGCGACATATATCCACCTTGATGTGGTCAGCAAAGATAACATGCTTGATGCTAGCTCACCATCTTTGTTTGTGTAGTAGTAATATCTATAAATCAACTTATTCCACAACACTCCATCATTTGTGGCATTACTCAACCATTTCCATATTTGCAAAGACATCTCCTTGGTGAGATTGTGGCTTAATGCATACTCCAAGCCATGCATTTCAAACTCCTCGATCTTATAACTATAAGATGACGGATGACTCTTAATCTCTTCTTGAATCTGTTCTGATAGCTCATTTATGCTTTTCTGCTTTTTGGCGATAATAGGATGCCTTTTAAGTCCTAAACCATATAAAAGATGCAACACCTTATCCTCATCAAACTCCTGAAATAAAGGTGTGTAGAATTTGTGATTTAGTGTGTTGTAGCCTTCCTCATTCCCCTTGAAATAACTATCTAGGTCTACACTTCTATCGTATGTATGACTCACATTAGCAAAAACTTCATTTCCCCTGACTATTGAGGATACAATGAGCTTATTGGCAAGTTTACCAATAATACTCTCTTGTACTGCTTTCTTTGAACTCAAAAATATAGTACAAACATAATGAGTGTCTTGATATAATTCTTCGCCCGATATCTCTTTATTGCCTTGATACTTAACTCGTATTGCATCTATTTGGTCTATCGGTTTAAGTTCTCTAATGCCTAGTGTTTCAAAAAATGTTTTTGTCTTCTTTTTCTTAATTAATAGAGGGTCAACAATGTTCTTTTCAGAGTCGACAATGGTGGATGCCATAAAGACATTAAGTGTTCCCGCTTGATAAGGAGCTACGAAATCGCCCTTACTTGTTCTTATGATTGGACATTCTTTGAATAACTGCCACTCATTCGAGTTGTTTAGATAATCGTAAAACCTATGTAACCATGCATCAGTTTGTTTGCTCATAAAATCAGCGGTGATTATTCTAGCCAATCGGTTGTGATCAAAGACGGATACACCTAGAGTTCTAGTGAGATAATCCCATTTATCATCGTATTTTTGCTTGTGAGGACAAATCAAATAATGCGGTTTATTGCTTCCCAAGAGCAGTGTGAGTTGTTTGTCCGAGAAGATGTTGAGGATTTGAGATTTATCCACAATAACAACATCTGCCACAGAAGCATATTTACCAGCTCTTGTCAACAAAAGGTTGTTTGCTTTGACAACTCGAAGATATTCGGAGTCCCAAGTGCCATAAGAGACATAGCCCCTACCAAACTTGGGGAAAGATATAAGATCGAATAAATTATTATCTATAAGCAGTGACTTTTGCTTCAAGCCGATGTCGCGCAAATACACTAAACTATCTGCGGATAATTTTGCAAGTTCTTTAATGAGATAATCATTGATATGGTCTTCCCTTAATTCTGAACGGCTTGGTGTCAAGAGGAATGGTGCATGCATAATTCTCTTTTGACCACGAGTTTCCGAAGTTGGGAAGTAGCAGAATAGTTTAGGATCAACAGTGACATCTATAATGTCTCGGCCGTCTTTCTCTCTTATGTAATAACCGACAGATAACCTTTGAGGTTTTTTAATACCCTCAATGCTAATATAGCGATGAAACATCCATATTTTACTTTGCTCTCCACTATTATTCACACATAATAACTCACATTGAGCATTTTTGAATTTTATGCTCTTGTCAATGGTCTTACTGTATTGAGAAGATTCATTGCTCACCAAATCTATCCATTCAATGGATTCTATATGATCTAGAAACAAAATTGGATTGTCAAGTTTTCTGACTTTACTAGCAACCGCATTATAACATTCCTCCTGATTAGACTTAAAAGGCAACCAAAATAGAGTTTCCCCCTTATTCCTATCACCAAAATCTTTTTCAAGCAATGTGGGAACAATATAGTCGTTTATCCTAAACCAAAACTTATCATCATATATTTCAGGAGTATCCGTATATGAAAATACAGACTTAAAACCAACTCCGAACTTGCCAATTGTATTAAGCTCATCTTTTGATGAGTCTCCAATAGATGTTATAGAGTTAATATGTCCTACGGGCTTAGCATTTAAGCGTGTTATAGTAAACTGAATAGAGCCATTGTGCTTAAAAACAACATCTTGCCTATTGATCACAATTTTTGCATAAGTTGCTTTTGCATCGTTGGCATTTTGTAAAAGTTCATATATAAAGTGAGCAGATTCGGGATACTGATCTATGATTGATTTCCACATACCGCGATTAGATGATTTGCTAAATGTTCTTAAATCATCTAACTTATCTTCTCGGAGAATTTCAAACAATTGCTGTTCCTTCTCAGAAATACGATTTGCCATAATCGGGAGTCAATTGGGTTGTTTATCTAGCAAAGTTAAACATTTTTCAATACAAAGAGTAGAGAATCATCAATAATCCTCCTCATAATCATCGTAGTCGTATGACGAATCATAGTCGCGAATGTTGTTGTGCGAGGTGTTGTCCGAATCATCATCGAACAACTCCTCATAAATCCACGCTGCAAGCAGCCAATCCCAAAGTGACATAACAATCAAGTTTTAGTAGTTTCTTGGTCGGCTTGAGAGAAAAATCCTCAACCGTTTCCAAAACAAATTTAAGGGTTACTTAGCGACAAAGTAACCCCGAGTTTTTGACAACTTATGACAATCGCCAAACAAAAAGAGAAAAAGCCGAAACTTTTTCTCTCTATCATATAATTATAGCCCTTACTGCTCTACCGTCATCATCGATATCTCCCGCTACAAGGTGTCAAGGAATTTCGCAGCGTGAGCACCGTCCATCTGGGTATGGTGGAATTGGAATGACACGCTTAGCGTAGTCTTAAACAATCCTCGCTTGTACTTGCCCCAAATCATAAACGG
>JAGBIC010000028.1 GCA_017935185.1 Alistipes sp.
CGATGCCCTTCAAAGGAAGCAAGTAGTTCATGTAAGAGAACATACCCTTCTTCATCTCACCACCATACCATGTGTTGATGATAACCTGCATCTTCTCAGTGAGGTTGAATACAACAGCGGTCTCTGAGTTAAGACCAAGCTCCTTGTAGTTCTCAACCTTTGCCTTAGAAGCGTTCAATACAACGAAGTCGGGCTCGCCGTAAACCTCCAACTCAGCGTCGGTAGGACGGATGAACATATTCTTAACAAAGTGTGCCTGCCATGCAACCTCCATGATGAAGCGAATCTTAAGGCGGCTGTTCTCGTTAGCACCGCAGAAAGTATCAACAACATAGAGTTTCTTGTTTGAGAGCTCCTTTGAAGCAAGCTCCTTCAACTCTGCCCATGCCTCCTGAGTTACGGGCTTGTTGTCGTTCTTATACTCGTCAGAGGTCCACCAGATAGTATCCTTTGAGGTCTCGTCCATTACAAAGAACTTGTCTTTGGGTGAACGACCAGTGTAAACACCTGTCATTACATTAACAGCGTCCATTTCGGTGAGAACACCCTTGTCGAAGCCTGTAAGGCCGGCCTTGGTCTCCTCGCGGAAGAGCTCATCGTAAGAGGGGTTGTAAACAACCTCGGTAGTTCCGGTGATACCGTACTTTGTTAAATCAATTTTAGCCATAATTTTAAAAATATTTTTGAGTTAAACTTCTTCTCTGTCTTGCTTTTATGGGGTTATTTTAACCCTAAACAACCAATTTTTAGGCCATCGATTGCATAAGCCCCTTTTTGGTCGCTACAAAAATACATAAACTATTTTATTTGTGAAATCTTTAACAAGAAAATTTTAAAAAAAATTAGATTTTATTCGTGAAGTTCCAATTTTGGCCTGTAATCTTACTTTTTTCTTGTGCTGCATGCGGTGGAAGTTAGTTGTGGGTGATGCAATTTTTTTGCTGTCGTGATGCTGCGCGTGCTTTGCAAATTCATGAAATATTAGCTACCTTTGTCGCTCTGTTTCCAATTGTTACATGATGGCCGGTTTGTATTTCCATATACCCTTCTGCAAGAGTTTGTGCGCCTATTGCGATTTTTTCCGCTCGGTGCGGCTTGCAGATGTGCAGAGGGTGGTCGAGGCCATGCATCAGGAGTTGCGTGAGCAGCGTTTTTTTCTTCCGCAAACCGATTTTCAGACCATCTATTTCGGCGGTGGTACACCCTCGATTCTTGCACCTTCGGAGTTGCAGCGATTTATCGATGCGGCCGATAATCTATATGGAGTAGGAGATGTCGGCGAGATTACCGTTGAGGTAAATCCCGATGATATTACCGCTGAGTATGTAGAGCGGCTGCGCAATACTGCAATAAATCGTGTGAGTATGGGTGTGCAGTCGTTCAACGATAGTGAACTGCGGTTTATGAATCGTCGCCACAGCGCAGCCGATGCGGTCGATGCGGTGCGGAGATTGCAGGATGCGGGTATCAGCAACATTACCATAGATTTGATTTTCGGTGTTGATGGTTTCGACGAGGATGTTCTGGGCTCCAGCCTTGAGCAGACTTTGTCGTTGGGTGTGCAGCATGTTTCGGCATACCATTTGACAATAGAGCCATCAACCACCTTTCATCGTCGGCTGTTGCGCGGTGAGATGCGAGAGGTTGCCGAATCGCAGAGCGAAAAGGAGTTCATGTTGATTCACAATACTTTAACAAGCGCAGGCTTTGAACATTACGAAGTGTCGAATTATGCATTGCCGGGGTTTCGTGCGCGTCATAACGCCTCTTATTGGCATGGGGTGCACTATCTCGGAATCGGGCCGGGCGCACATTCGTTTAACGGCAGGGAGCGCCATTGGACTTTGCAGGAGTTTGATGATTATTGTCGAGAGCGTTGTTATCAATCCGAGTTGCTTGATGGGCGCGATTGTTTTAACGAGTATGTGATGACCAGATTGCGCTGTGCAGAGGGCCTCGACCTTGAGTATGTTGAGCAGAACTTTGGCAAGGGGTTGAAGGTGAATCTTGAGAAGTGCGCCGAGCCATGGGTTGCGAGCGGCGATCTGGTTGTTGAGGGCAAGAATATGCGTATACCTGCCGAGCGATTTTTGATATCGGATGCAGTTATAGAGAGCCTTTTCGAAGCATAATTACTAAAAAATATTAAATTATTGTTAAATTATTTTACAAAATGCCTAAATGGGCACTTTTCATGCAGTTATATAAATATAATGTATTATCTTTGCACCGCATTTCATGGTTTTTATAGCCTGATAATTGAGTATAAATTCTAAAAGATATATTATGAGTAACACAAATCAGATGCCCGACCACTTGTTTGAGGTGAGTTGGGAGGTATGTAATAAGATCGGTGGAATACATACGGTTATTTCAACCAAGGCGCTGACCGTTACCAAGCGCATGGGTGATAACTATATTGTAATAGGTCCCGATTTGATGCAGGAGAGCAGTAATCTTGAGTTTGAGGCTGACAATACATTGATGACAGCATGGCGCGAGAGCCTCTATGAGGAGGGTATTCGCGTGCGTATTGGTCGTTGGAATGTGGCAGGTCGCCCTATCGCTATACTTATTGACTTCAAGTCGCTTATCTCACAGAAGGATGAGGTGCTTAAGCATATGTGGGAGGATTACCATGTAGACTCTATTTCGGGTCAGTGGGATTATATCGAGCCCGTACTTTTCGGCCATGCGGCAGGTATGGTTATCAAGTCGTATGTCGACAATTTCTGCACATCAGTAGATAAGGTGGTGGCTCATTTCCATGAGTGGATGACTGCATCGGGTGGTTTGTACTTGCGTAAGAACTCTCCCTATGTGGCAACTTTGTTCTCAACTCACGCTACTGTTACAGGTCGTTGCATCGCAGGTAATGGTCTGGCTTTGTATTCGGATCTTCACAAATACAACGCCGACGAGATTGCCCGCCGTTTCAATGTGACTGCGAAGCACTCTATCGAGAAGATGGCTGCAATGTATCACGATGCATTCCTTACAGTAAGCGATATCACAGCCAACGAGTGTAAGTATCTGCTCGGTCGTGAGGTTACAAATATCACCCCCAATGGTTTCGAGAACGATTTCGTATGGCAGGGTGAGGAGTTTGATGCAAAACGCAAGGAGGCTCGCCGCAGCATGATTGAGGTTGCCGAGGCTTGTTTGCAGCACAAATTCGAGAAGGAGCCCTTGATTATCGGTACCAGCGGTCGTTACGAGTTCCGCAACAAAGGCTTGGATATCTTCATGGAGTCGCTTAAGCGTCTTGCAGCTTGCGCATTGGATCGCGAGGTGCTGGCCTATGTCACTGTGCCTGCGGCAAACAATGGTGCCCGTGCCGATTTGGTACGCCATTTGGCTGATAAGTCGCAGCCTATCGATGCATCACAGTGGAAACACACTACTCACTATCTTGAGAATCGCCAGTGGGATATGATTGCTTCGGCGATGCGTGGCAGCGTGTTGGAGAACAGCGATTCAAAGGTCAAGGTTATCTTTGTGCCTTCATACCTGAACTCTGCGGATGGCGTATTCAATAAGAGCTATTATGAGTTGTTGGTAGGTATGGATCTCACTGCATATCCTTCATATTACGAGCCGTGGGGCTACACTCCGCTGGAGTCAATCGCCTTCTCGGTTCCCACCATCACTTCAAACCTTTCTGGTTTCGGCCTGTGGGCTGTGAAGCGTTCGGAGCATGAGGGTGTTGAGATTATCCGCCGTGACGACAATAACGACGGTTATGCTGTTGAGCAGATGGTCGCTGCCGTTTTGCGATTCATGCAGATGGATGAGGCCGGCGTTCAGGCTTGCCGCCGTTCGGCTTGCGAGCTTTCGAAGAAGGCTTTGTGGAGCAACTTCTATAAATATTACGAGCGCGCGTACGTAGAGGCTATCGAGAATGCTGTGGTGCGTACCAATGCCACTGTTCAGGATGGAGGCAGCTATACCGAGCAGCTTAACTTCGTGCGTCAGCAGCTTACATCCAACAAGCCTTCATGGCATCGTATGATGGTTGAGAAGCGCCTGCCTTCGCGATTGAGCGCCCTTGAGACTATCTCGCGAAACTTGTGGTGGTGCTGGACTCAGGATGCCCGCGATTTGTTTGAGAGCATCGACCCCGAGTTGTGGAATACAGTTGAGCGTAACCCCATAGCTTTGATTGATAAGCTCTCGCTGGAGCGCATCAACGAGTTGGAGAACGATAAGGAGTTCCTTGCTCGCCTCGATAAGGTTGATAATATGCTCAAGGAGTATATGGCCGAGCAGCCCGATGGCAAGAGTGCCAAGATTGCATATTTCTCTATGGAGTATGGTCTGCACTCATCATTGAAGATCTATTCTGGTGGTCTTGGTATTTTGGCCGGTGATTACCTCAAGGAGGCTTCAGATAAAAATGTTCCTATGGTGGCAGTTGGTTTGCTTTACCGTTACGGTTACTTCACCCAGCAGCTCTCTGCTCAGGGCGATCAGATTGCAAACTACGAGGCACAGAACTTTGCCAAGTTGCCCATCTCGCCCGTGCGTGATGAGGCCGGCAACTGGGTTACCATACAAATTGCATTCCCGGGTCGTACACTCTCGGCTCGTGTGTGGAAGTGTCAGGTGGGTCGTACCGACCTCTATTTGCTTGACACCGACTACGAGGCAAACCGTGATGAGGATCGTCAGATTACCTATTATCTATATGGTGGCGATTGGGAGAATCGTCTTAAGCAGGAGCTTTTGCTCGGCGTAGGAGGTATCCGTGCGTTGGCAAAGATGGGCATCAAGCAGGAGGTGTACCACTGCAACGAGGGCCACGCTGCGTTTATCGGCCTTGAGCGTATTCGCAACTTTATTGCAAAGAAGCGTCTGTCGTTCTCGGAGGCTTTGGAGGTTGTACGCGCCTCATCGCTCTTTACTACCCATACTCCCGTGCCTGCCGGTCACGATGCTTTCCCCGAGTCGATGATGCGTCAGTATATGTCACATTATCCCGATGTTTTGGGAATCACTTGGGAGCAGTTTATCAATTTGGGTAAGACTAATCCCAACGATATGAACGAGCGTTTCTCAATGTCGGTGTTGGCATGTAACCTCTCGCAGGAGGTAAATGGTGTGTCGTGGTTGCACGGTGAGGTATCGAAGGATATCCTTGGCAATATGTGGCCGGGCTACTTCAAGAATGAGTTGCATATAGGTTATGTTACCAACGGTGTTCACTTCCCCACTTGGGTGGCCTCTAACTTGCGCCGTCTTTACGAGCGTTATTTCCCCAACGGATTCAATAGTCACGTATATAACATCCCCGAGTGGCAGGGTGTGCATAAGATTGATGATAAGGAGCTCTGGCAGGAGCGTATTGCGCTCAAGACCCGCCTTATCGATCACATCCGCAAGCGTTACAGCGATCCCAAGCAGGTGCGTTACGATTCACCCCGCAATATGGTTCAGATTGCCGAGCGTATCCGCCCCGATGTTTTGACCATTGGTTTTGCCCGCCGCTTCGCAACATATAAGCGAGCATACCTGCTCTTCACAAACCTTGAGCGTCTGTCGGCTTTGGTGAACAACAAGGAGCGACCTGTGCAGTTTATCTTTGCAGGTAAGGCTCACCCCAACGATAAGCCCGGTCAGGATCTTATAAAGCGTATCGTGGAGGTATCACAGATGCCCGAGTTTGTAGGTAAGATTGTCTTCCTTCAGAACTATGATATGGAGCTTGCCCGCCGCATGGTACAGGGTGTTGATGTATGGTTGAATACCCCCACACGTCCTTTGGAGGCTTCAGGTACTTCAGGCGAGAAGTGTGTGATGAATGGTGTAATGCAGTTCTCGGTACTCGACGGTTGGTGGGTCGAGGGTTACAAGGAGGGCGCAGGCTGGATGCTTCCCATGGAGCGTTCTTACGCCGACCAGCGATTCCAGGATGAGCTTGATGCCGAGATGATCTACAATACTATCGAGGATCAGATTGCACCTCTATACTATGACCGTGGCGAGGATGGTATTCCTCATGCATGGGTTCACTCGGTTAAGAAGTGTGTGGCCGATATCGCCTCAAACTTCACCATGAACCGCCAGTTGGTGGATTACGAGGAGCGTTTCTACAACAAGTTGGCTGACCGCAAGAAACTTATGGTAGAGAATAACTACCGTCTGGCTCGCGATATTGCGGCATGGAAGCGCAAAGTGTCGGCTGCATGGGATAACGTTCGGATTTTGAATGTCCAGCGTGTTGAGCTCGATAATGAGGCTATATTTGTGGATAAGAAGTATCACTATGAGGTAACTCTCAACGTGGCTAATCTAAGTGCTGATGATTTGGGCGTTGAGTTGGTTGTTGCCAAGCAGATCGAGGCCGGCGAGGCTGTGAATGTCGTGGCTACCAAACCTCTCCAGCTCAAGCGAGTAGAGGGTCAGGAGGCTACCTATTCAATCGATTACACCCCTGCTCGCACCGGTATGTTCGATGTGGCATTGCGTGTGTATCCCAATGATGACCGTCTACCACACCGTATGGACTTTGCACTTGTAAAGTGGGCGTAGTGTAATCATTGCCAATTCGGATGGCATGGGCTGTCCGAATTGGTGATTGTTATGAAATACATTAAAAGTCGGTGTTGTTTTGATGGAAGTTGTGATAAAATTTACCAAAGACGGAACAATGTTGCGATTTTTTTATTAACTTTACTGAAAATAAACAATTTTTCAAAAACTTAAATATGTCGGCATTAACATTTGACAAGAGAGAGTTGGGTAACCTTGAGTATTCCCTCCAGCGCGAGATGCTTGCAACCGACCGCAAGGGCGGTTATATGAGCACTACGATTGTCTGCTGCAATACTCGAAAATATCACGGCTTGATGGTGGCGCCCATTGATGCTAGCGACGAAGCGTATGTTTTGCTATCATCGCTCGATGAGACTATCATACAGCATGACCAGTCATTTAATCTGGCCTTGCACCGTTATCGTGGTGTATATGAGCCGCGCGGCCATAAGTATATCACCGATTTCCAATATACGCCTACTCCCACAATCACCTATCGTGTGGGTGGTGTGATATTGCGTAAGGAGTTGTTGTGGATTCACAAGCGTACCCAGCTAATGATTCGCTACACACTTGTTGATGCCCACTCGGATACCACATTGCGCTTGCGCCCCTTCTTTGCTTTCCGTAACAAACACTCGCTGTCGAAGGCAAATGTTGAGGCCAACGGCCGTTCATATCCTATATCGGGCGGTGTGAAGTGCAAACTTTATGAGGGTTATCCGTGGCTCTATTTGCAGACAAACAAGGCTGATGCCGAGTTTGTCGCTGCTCCCGATTGGTACTACGATTTCGAGTACCCCGAGGAGATTAAGCGTGGTTACGATGGCTATGAGGATTTGCTCACCACAGGTTATTTCGAGATGCCTATCAAGAAGGGTGAGAGCGTGATTTTCTCGGCTGCTACCGATGAGATGGCTACAGGCGAGACTATCACTCAGATATATGAGGCTTCGCTGGCTCGTCGTACTCATAAGATTGATTTCTTGAGTTGTCTGCACCATTCGGCACGTCAGTTTATAGTGCGTCGCCCCGAGGGCCGCACCGAGATGATTGCCGGTTATCCTTGGTATGGTACCGTTGGTCGCGATACCTTTATGGCTTTGCCGGGTATTGTTCTTGAGCAGAATTATAAGGAGGATTGTATGGATGTCCTCGATACTATGGTTTCGCAGATGAAGGAGGGCGATTTTGCCGATTCTGCATCGGCTTGGGTTGCTGCCGACGCCCCGCTATGGTTCTTCTGGACTCTTCAGAATCTCGAGAAACATATTACTGCCAAGGCTTTGTGGGAGCGTTATGGCGAGGCTATGAAGGCTGTGTTGGCTGCATATCGCCGTGGTTTTGGTAATCGTGTCGTAGTGCATGACAACGGTCTTGTGTGGGCTGCTGCCGAGGGCGAGGCTCTCACATGGATGAATACCAAGGTCGATGGCAAGCCTGTGGCGCAGCGTGCCGGTTATGCTGTCGAGATCGAGGCCTTGTGGTACAATGCCGTAAGCTATACTTTGGCTTTGGCTCGCAAGATGAAGGATAAGACCTTTGTTGAGGAGTGGGCTGATATGCCAGCCAAGATTAAAAAGTCCTTTATATCGAAATTTTGGCTCGATGAGGGATATTTGGCAGACTATGTGAATGATTACGAGACCAACGATTTCCGTCGCTCAAATATGCTCGTGGCATGTGGTTTGGATTACACGATGCTTGACGAGTCTCATATTATGGATGTGTTGAGTGTTGTTCGTCAGCACCTCATCACATCTCGCGGTGTACGTTCGCTTTCACCGCGCAATCCCTTCTATGAGCCGTCGTATGCCGAGGATCAGCGTTCGCAGGATCTGGCAAGCCGCAACGGTTCAATATGGGTATGGCCTTTGATGTTCTATGTAAAGACTTGCTTTGCAATTGGCGGTGAGCGTTTCCTTGCCGATGCCGAGGAGTTGTTGGCGGGATTTGACGAGGAGATTCAGACTGCTTGTATCGGTTCGATTAGCGAGTGCTTCGAGGGTGATCCTCCATTCCGTGCCAAGGGTTGTCTATCTCAGGCAACAAGTGTCGGTGGCCTGCTTTATATCAGCGATATGGTAGATGGTTGGCGCAAGAAGCTCAAGAGAGCAAAGAAGAGTGCCGAGGTTGAGGAGCCGAAGGCCAAGAAATGTGTACGCAGGAAAAAATGATAAAACGATTATAGAATGAGAGTGTTAATGTTTGGTTGGGAGTTCCCACCTCATATTGCCGGCGGCTTGGGTACGGCTTGCTACGGAATGACCCGAGGTTTGGCTCGCAACGATGTGGAGGTTATCTTTGTGATGCCCAAAGCATCGGGTGATGAGGACGAACGTTTTGTGAAGGTTGTCAATGCCAGCGATATAGAGGCACGTTATTGTGACTCAACTATCGAGGGTGCTGACGATATCATGCGCAAGATTTCGTTTATTCACATCGATTCTAATATGGTGCCTTATATCTCTCCCGAGGAGTTCGCTACATATCGCGAGAGCTATGAGCGTACAGGTAAGAAGTTTTGGGAGCGTGAGGGCGATAGCTGGACACAGCGTTATACCTTCTCGGGTAAATATGGCGCAAACCTTATGGAGGAGGTTGCTCGCTATGCTGTTGTGGCTGCCGAGGTTGCCCGTCAGTTGGAGGGACAGTTTGATGTTATCCATGCCCACGATTGGTTAACATATTTTGCGGGTATCGCTGCAAAGCGTGTTTCGGGAAAACCTTTGGTGGTGCATATGCATGCGACCTCTTTCGACCGCTCTTCGAGCGATAATATAGATACCCGAGTTTACGAGATTGAGCGTGCCGGTATGGCCGCTGCCGACCGTGTTATCGCAGTGTCGAACCTCACTCGCAATATCGTAATTGAGAAGTATAACATTCCTGCCGAGAGAGTTGTAACCGTTCACAATGCAGTGCGCTTTGTTGATAAGGATGGTGAACTTCCCGAGCGTGGTGTGGATGATAAGATTGTAACCTTCTTGGGTCGCATTACCTTCCAGAAAGGTCCCGACTATTTCGTTGAGGCAGCAGCGAAGGTGCTTAAGCGTGTGCCTAATGTCCGTTTCGTTATGGCAGGTTCTGGTGATATGATGAATCATGTCATTCGTCGTGTGGCTCGTCTGGGTATTGCCGACCGTTTCCACTTTACAGGATTCTTGAAAGGTGACGATGTGCATAAGATGTTCCAACTGTCGGATGTCTATATCATGCCTTCGGTATCGGAGCCTTTCGGTATCTCACCTTTGGAGGCTATGCGTGCCAATGTGCCTGTAATCATCTCAAAGCAGAGTGGTGTGGCCGAGGTGTTGGATTATGCTGTTAAGGTTGATTATTGGGATGTAGATGCTATGGCAGATGCTATTTATGGCTTTGTGAAGTATCCCGCCTTGTCGAAGATGTTTGCCGAGAAGGGTCTTGAGGAGGTAACAGGACTTAAATGGAACAATGCCGCAGCCAAAATCAAGGCTGTATATCAGGATGCTATTAACGAGTGTGAATAATAATAAAAGAACAAAATATATGAAAACAGTCTGCTTATACTTTCAGGTGCATCAGCCGTGGCGTTTGAAAGTTTATCGATTCTTCAATATCGGTAAGGATCATAACTATCTCGACGACTTTACCAACCGAGCTATCATGCAGAAGGTTGCACGTCAGTGCTACCTTCCGATGAATGCTTTGCTTTTGAAGCTTATCAAGGAGAACAAAGGAGCATTCAAGTGCTCGTTCTCAATCACAGGATCTGCAATTGAGCAGTTCCGTGCCTATGCTCCCGAGGTGCTGGATTCGTTCCGTGCATTGGCTGATACAGGTTGCGTGGAGTTTTTGGCCGAGACCTATTCTCACTCGTTGTCGGCTCTCTCGTCAAAGGAGGATTTTGTTGAGCAAGTTAAGCTCCACACAAAGACAATCAAGGAGGAGTTTGGCAAGAAACCCGTAGCATTCCGCAATACCGAGCTTATCTACTCTGACCAGATTGGCGAGATGGTATCGGAGTTGGGCTTCAAGACCATTTTGGCCGAGGGTGCAAAGCATGTGTTGGGCTGGAAATCGCCTGATTTCATCTACACTAATGCTATTGACAACCGCCTGCGTGTGTTGCTGCGTAACTATAAACTATCTGATGATATTGCTTTCCGCTTCTCAAATCAGGGTTGGGATCAGTATCCTCTCACTGCCGATAAGTTTGCACAGTGGGTTGAGGAGGAGAATGGCGAGGTCATCAACCTGTTCATGGATTACGAGACCTTTGGCGAGCACCAGAAGGCTACCACAGGCATCTTCGACTTTATGCGCGCGCTTCCCAAGGCAATCTTGAAGAAGGGCGTTGAGTTCTCTACCGTGAGCGAGGCTGCCAAGTCATCACAGCCTGTCGGTGTGTTGCATTGCCCCCATGTTATGTCGTGGGCAGATGAGGAGCGCGATATCACTGCATGGCTCGGTAACGAGTTGCAGAACGAGGCCTTCTCTAAACTCTATGCTTTGAAGGATAAGGTTAAGTCGTTGAAGAATGCCGATTTCGATTATGTATGGAATTTCATGCAGACCTCGGATCACTTCTACTATATGGCTACCAAGTGGCTCTCGGATGGTGATGTTCACTCTTACTTCAACCCCTATGGCTCGTCTTACGAGGCTTTCATTAACTATATGAACGTGCTTTCGGATTTCGAGATCGAGGTTGACAAGGCCCTTGCTGCAAAGAAATCACGCAAAAAGGAGAGTGCTTCGGCATAAAATCTTTCCTAAATGATTATAAGCAATACAGTTCCTGTTGATGGAACTGTATTTTTTTTATATATTTGTTATTGTAAATATTGCCCATGAATCGAAGAGAATTTATTTAATAGTAAACATAATTATGCGTAAGTTTTTTCTTGTTTTATCGTTGGCGCTTGCCTCGATGTGTGGCACCTTTGCGCAGCATGCACAAGTAGTCTTGCATGGAGAAGAGGGTCGTCAGGAGGCTATAGAGTTTAATTATTTCCCTCATCGTGAGTATGCCTTTGTCTGGCGCAATTGGAGCGTTGTCGACAAGCATCGCTTGGCCGAGGTCTTGCAAACTTCGGTGGAGAATGTTGAGGAAATAGCGGTATCTATGGGCCTGCCTCGCAAGCAGACTATTGAGCCTGAGTGGGCGACCACTCGAGGTTATATAACCATCCTCAAGCGCAATTGGCATCTATTGCCCTATGACCAACTGCTGCAATTGCTTGGCATGGAGCGCGAGGAGCTGAAGTTTCGCCTTACGGAGGATGATTTTCTATATCAGAAGTTGGGTTATGTAAAACCATGGTGTCAGCCCCTGAAATATGAAACTCCAACAGCCGAGATGGAGAAGCGAGCTGCCGATATCGCCCGATTGCTGTCTTCTATGGGTAGGCATGCTTTGAAATATGAGGAGCCTCGTTTCGGTTTTATGCGTGAGTATGATAAAGTCAAGCAGGTGAAGATCTCACAAAGCGCTGCCTCTTCTGACGATAATTTCGAACTGAAGATGATATTCCCCTATTTTGCCGATTTTGGAGATCCATTGCTCGATAAAAGTATGAGCTCATACCCCGAGGAGTATTTTCGTCGTCTGCAGGAGGTGGGTGTAAATGGAATATGGCTACACTCTGTTTTGAGAATGATGGTCGAGCCCGATGGCCTATTCCCGGGTGACAGTCGTGCAAAGGAACGTATCGAGGGTTTGAATCGTTTGGTGCAGCGTGCCGCAAAGTATGGCGTTAAGGTTTATCTTTATGTGAACGAGCCACGAGGCATGGACGATGAATTCTTTAATGAGATGGAGGGGCGCAAGGCCTTTAGAGGCCCCAAGGTGCGTGATTTATATGCGTTATGTACCTCAAGGCCCGAAGTGCAGGAGTGGTTATCTCGCTCTATGGAGAGTGTGTTTCGTCAGGTTGAGGGCTTGGGCGGAGTATTTACAATTACCGCTTCGGAGAACTATACATCTTGCGCGTCGCGCAATCACCTCGATTGTCCCAACTGCCGCGACCACGAATATGCCGAGCTTATTGCTAATGTGAATAAGGCTATCGAGGAGGGTGTTCATCGAGCAGCGCCCGATGCTAAAGTTATCGTTTGGGATTGGCAGTGGCCGGACAGCGAATGTGAGGCCATTATTCGCCAACTCCCCAAGAATTGTTGGTTTATGTCGGTTAACGAGTGGTCCAAACCTTTCGAAAAGGGTGGCGTAAAGTCGGCCGTTGGCGAGTACTCTATCTCGAATGTTGGCCCTGGCCCGCGTGCCTTGAGAAATTGGGCTGTGGCGCATGAGGAAGGTCTTAAGTGTGTGGCCAAGGTGGCGGTGAATTGTACATGGGAGATGGCTGTTGTTCCCCAACTTCCCGTTTTGGACTTGGTGGCTCGTCATGCCGAGAATCTCTCGAAGCAGGATGTCAACGGTGTGATGTTGAGTTGGAGTTTGGGAGGTTATCCTTCAGAGAATTTGAAGCTCTTCCAATCTTTCAAAAAGGGTATGAGTGCTGACCAGGCTGTCGAAGAGTTGGCCTATGCCGAGTATGGCGACAAGGCCGGAAAGCTCGTAAGAGAGGCGTGGCGTGCTTGCTCTAATGGATTTGAAGAGTTCCCATATCATATTACAACACTCTATCATAGCCCGCATCACAATGGCCCCTCTAACCTTTTCTATACAAAACCAACGGGCTATAAATCTTCTATGGTGTATGGCTTTGCGTATGATGAGTGGCAGAGGTGGAAGTCTATTTATCCTATCGATGTGTGGATTTCACAGATGGATAAGGCTGCCGCAGGCTTTGAGGATGGTGTAAAACTTTTGCGTGAAGCCTATGCGGTGGCAAAAGGTAAATATCGTCAAGGTGTGGAGAACCAGCTTAATCGTGCCGAGGCGGTGAGGATTCACCTCAAATCGTCGGCTGTGCAGGGGCGTTTCTTTGTGGCGCGTGACCGCTATTTGGCTTCGAGTGATGCGGCAGAGCGGGCCGAGTGTGTGGCTACCATGCGTAAGGCTTGTCAAGATGAGCAGCAGTTGATTAAAGATATGCTGCCACTGCTTTCGAAAGACTCGTCAATAGCCTTCGAATCAGCAAATCAATACTTCTACCTGCCGATAGATCTGGTCGAGGCCTACATCAGCGTTGATTACGCTCTGCGTTGGCTCGAGAAAGCTCAATAGAATGATATATGTGGACAAAAAAAGCTGCTTTTACCTGAATAAAAGCAGCTTTTTTTGTGATTTGTAAAAGTTTTATACAGTCATAATCTCTTTCTCCTTGGCCTCCATAAGAGCGTCGAGCATCTTTGAATACTTCTCAAGGAGCTTCTGTGCTCTGGTCTCGCCATCCTTTGCCTCATCCTCGGGCATTCCCTCTTTTTGAGCCTTCTTGAAAGACTCCACAGCGTCACGGCGGGCATTGCGCAGGCTGATGCGGGCATTCTCGCCAACGCCTTTTACCTGCTTAACCAACTCCTTGCGGCGCTCCTCTGTGAGAGGAGGTATGGTAAGGCGGATTGTCTCGCCATTATTTGAAGGGGTGAGTCCGATGTTTGAATCCAAAATAGCCTTCTCAATAGGGCGAATCATATTCTTGTCCCATGGCTGGATAAGGATTGTACGTGCGTCGGGTACGTTTACGCTTGCTACGCCAGATACAGGAGTCTGCGAGCCGTAGTAATCTACAAACACGCTGTTGAGCACGTTTGTTGATGCCTTACCTGCGCGAATGTTCAACAATTCGTCGTCGAGGTGCTCTACCGTACGCTTCATGCGGTCGGTAGCTTCATTAAGAATAGTGTTGGTATCCATAGTGTTTATATCTTAAAATTTCTATTTGGCGGCATTCTCTACCGTTTTAATCATCTCGGCAAATTCGTCGGGAGAGAATCCTACCGAAACATAAATTACCTTGCCATCCTTGCCAACCACGAAGTTGCGGGGAATGTAGTTTGATGCATACTTCTTGTAGATTGTCTGCTGGGGGTCAAGTCCCATGGGGAAGGTGTAGTTCTCCTTCTTGCGGAAAGCCTCTACTACCGACTTCTTCTCGCCGCGTGAGATGGGTAGAAATACCACATCCTTGCCCTTGAAACGGTCGATAATCTCCTTCTGTACGTGGGTCATCTCCTGACGGCAGGGCGGACACCATGTCGCCCAGAAATTGATAATCACCACCTTACCCTTCAGCTGCGAGAGAGCGATTTTTGAGCCGTCAACCATCTCTACCGTAAAGTCGGGGGCAACATCACCTTTGTGGATAAGGGTTGTGGCGGCAATGTCGTCTTCCTGTGACTTCGATTGTGCGAAAGCGATATTTGAACCGGCAACAAGCATTATGGCAAGTGCGGTTAATGCGATATAGGCCTTGCGACCGAATGTTTTGATATTCATAGTAATTTAATTATTATGTTGTTACTCCTTGCAAACAAGTGTGCCAATAGACTCTCCGTCAAGCACCTTCTTAAGGTTGCCTACGGTATCCATATCGAAAACGATAATGTTGAGACCGTTCTCCTTGCAGAGGGTAAAGGCTGTCATGTCCATTACCTTCAAATCGCGGTTGTAAACCTCATCAAATGTGATGCGGTCGAACTTTGTGGCCGTCGGGTCCTTCTCGGGGTCGGCAGTATAAACTCCATCCACGCGAGTTCCTTTGAACATAACCTCTGCTTCAATCTCTATGCCACGAAGTGCCGAAGCGGTGTCGGTAGAGAAGTAGGGGTTGGATGTGCCGCCACCGATGATTACCACATAGCCGGCCTCGAGATACTCTATTGCCTTGGCCTTTGAGTAGTATTCGCCTATGGGCTCCATGCGGATAGAGGTGAGAACCTTTGCCTTAACACCATTATCCTCCAAAGCCGAGTGTAACGCCAGCGAGTTGATGATTGTTGCCAGCATGCCCATCTGATCGCCCTTTACACGATCGAATCCCTTTTTCGCACCCTGCAAGCCGCGGAAGATGTTTCCACCGCCGATAACGATGCCAATCTGCACACCGGTTGCTGCGGCAGCCTTAATCTGTTCGGCGTACGATTGTAGAACGGCAGGCGAAAGACCATATTTCTGTTCGCCCTGAAGCGATTCGCCACTCAACTTAAGAAGTATTCTGTTGTATCCCATAGTTCAAAATATTATTTATTTATGCGAAGATAAGAAAAAATCCAATTATATCACACTTCGGATTAAACTTTTATGGGCGATATAGGTATAAATACCTATTTTTGTCTATATAGGCAATTATTTTTTGGTTTATGCCGATTAGCGAAAAGTAATTTTGCTATCTTTGTATGAGTATATGTGTATATAGAAGCATTGCCATGAGATATTATTTCCATGGGAATGATGTGTAATAGGGTAGTTGCCCGAAGAAAAATTTGTCAAAAAGGAATTAAATGTGTTTCTTTGCATTGCGATTAGAAACTAATAACTCAATATAAACTATTATGGTAGATATTTTCGAAAGATTAGAGAAGAATACCGGCGGCCCGATTGGTCAGTATATGCAGTTGGTACACGGTTATTTTGCATTCCCGAAGCTTGAGGGTGAGCTTGGCCCTCACATGCGCTTCCGTGGTAAGGAGATGCTCAACTGGAGTTTGAACAACTATCTTGGTTTGGCTAATCATCCCGAGGTGCGCAAGGCTGATGCCGAGGGTGCGCAGGAGTTTGGTATGGCAGCACCTATGGGTGCCCGTATGATGAGCGGTCAGACAAAGTATCACGAGCAGCTTGAGCGCGAGTTGGCGGAGTTCGTGGGTAAAGAGGATGCATTCCTTCTTAACTTCGGTTATCAGGGTATGATTTCAATTATCGACTGCTTGCTCACTCCCCGTGATGTAGTGGTTTACGATGCCGAGTGCCACGCATGTATCATCGACGGTCTGCGTATGCACAAAGGTAAGCGTTTCGTTTATGCTCACAACAACGAGGAGTCTCTTCGTTTGCAACTTAAGCACGCTACCGACCTCGCCGAGGAGCAGCGCGGTGGTGTACTCGTAATCACCGAGGGTGTATTCGGAATGAAGGGTGACCTCGGTTTCCTCGATGTAATCGTTAAGGCAAAGCAGGACTTCAACTTCCGCTTGTTGGTTGACGATGCTCACGGTTTCGGTACTATGGGCCCCGGCGGTCGTGGTACAGCAGCTCATTTCGGTGTTGTTGATGGTGTGGATGTGTTGTTCAACACCTTCGCAAAGTCGATGGCCGGCATCGGTGCATTTGTGAGCGGTCCCCGTTGGTTGATTAACCTGTTCCGCTATAATATGCGTTCACAGCTCTATGCAAAGTCATTGCCCATGCCTATGGTAATCGGTGCGCTGAAGCGTTTGGAGCTTATCCGCAACCACCCCGAGTATCAGGAGAAGTTGTGGGAGATCACCCGTGCTATCCAGAAGGGCTTCAAGGATAACGGTTTCGAGATTGGTGTAACACAGTCACCCGTAACCCCCGTATACATGAAGGGCGGTAACGAGGAGGGAACCAACCTTATCGTTGATTTGCGCGAAAACTATGGTATCTTCTGCTCAATCGTAATCTATCCTGTTATTCCTAAGGGTGAGATTATCCTGCGTATTATCCCTACTGCCGCTCACACTTTGGAGGATGTTGAGCGTACAATCGAGGCATTCAAGGCTGTACGTGAGAAGTTCGATGCAGGTTATTATGCATCAATGCCTATCCCCCAGAAGGCAGACCCCGATTTCAAGGTACGATAAACATTTGCTACTCAATAAAAATAGCAGCCCGAGGAGGCTGCTATTTTTTTATTGCTTGTCATTTGATTTTGCTTGTGGTTTTGTGAATTTATCCCGCACCAACTTAAATAATAAGGATATAGATAATGAAAATAATAGAGGCAGGAATAGTGATAACACGCTCACTCTGATGGTTTGCAGATTCTGTGCTTGAGGGAAACTTGCATGGAATGTCAGACCATTATCTAAAATCTCTTTTAATTTCACACTATCGGTAAACTCCATTCCCGTCATTGTGGTTTTGTCTGGAGTCGGATACATGTTTGACAGGTTAACCGCTCCCAGAAAATCAAATTCAATGCGTTTTGCGGATTCAGCATCTGTGTTGATTTTATAGGTATATACGCACTGCGAAATATCTCGTAATGTATATATGCTAGGTCGGCGATTAAATGTTGAGATTGAAAAGGTGAGCCCCAGCATAGGCATGGCGGTTTTACCAACAGATGCTATTGTGCAATGTTGTTTGAGAATATTATTATATTCGTATTTGATATTTTCATCATGCTTTACCTTCTCGATAGGCTGTGTAAGCACAAATGTATCATCCGATACTAACTTGTCATATAAGTTTATATATAAGTATATATTTCTCTTTTTTATGTATGGTATGGGCTGATCATTTGTGTATATGCAATTTAAGTTATATGCATAGTTGATATGATGAACACTCTCGATTGAGTCGCCAAAGACTTTTATGAACTCCTGCTTTGTGGAGTCGCTGATATAGGTGCTTTGGTTTTGATCGTCGCAATATTGTATGGATAATTCGGACATTGGTTTCGGAGCTGTTTTAGACATGGCGTGGTTGGTTCTAAAGGCCAACTCCAACTCTTTGGTTCTCAAACTATCATTCTCGGCAAACGCATTACACTCGATATATAAGTTTCTAACATTGTTAAAACTGATAAGCAGAAGTATGCATATTGTAAAGCCTAATAACGAGCCGATCAGTTTCCAATATGTTGCATTAACTTTGGTTATTATCTTGACTATCGCACTCCAGATTGCATGAAAATATAATATCATCACTATAAAATATTAAATTGGACTAACAAAGATAGCGAAAAAGACTCAATAAAAATAGCAACCAGGCGGCTGCTATTTTTTATTGCTTGCAATATAGGCGATTATTATTGAGCGTTGCGGCGTTGCTCGCGCTCACGAATAAATCGTAGTAACTGCGGGTAGCCCGGCTCGCACATATTGTGGCCGTAACCGTCAAACTCATAAAGTGTAACATCTTTATGGCCGGCAATGCGCAACATGCGCCAGAAATAGGCGTTCTCCTCATAGCGCCCCAGCATTTCCAGCTCTCTGTCACCAAGGAGCAACAACATGGCGGGAGCATCACCTCTCACGTGGTAGAGCGGTGCCAGATTGTCTACCAAAGGATGTTTGTCGCTCATGCCTCGTGTGCGGCGCTCCTCGAAGTGGGTAATAACCTGTCCGCTGAAGGGAATCACGCCGGCTAACGAGTTGGCGTCGATATTGTATTTTTGCAGATAGCTTTTGTCAAGCGATATCATGCTCACCAAATAGCCTCCTGCCGAGTGGCCTGAGATATAAATCTTCTTTGCGCTACCACCATATTTCTCAATGTTGGCAAATACCCACGCCACGGCACTTGCGGCATCGTCAATAATCTGTTTTACCTCCACATTGGGAGAGAAACGGTATCCTACACCCACCACAACACAACCTTTGAGCAGCTGTTGCGGAATATCCTTATGGCCGCTTGTGAGTCCGCCGCCGTGGAACCATACAATCACAGGGGCATCTTTTGCATCCTCGGGAGTGGCTATGTCTATACGGCACATCTTTGTGGCGTAGTCATCATCGGTGCGATAGTTTATATCGCGCTCATACTTGTAATTGGCTGCCATGCTTGTTGATATAAAAGCGGCAGCGAAAAATAAGAGGAAAAATCGTTTCATGGTCGGTTGATTTTAACGTATAAGTTCTATGAAATCGCTGTTTCTTTGCCATAATGCCTCGGTGGCGAACCACAACTCGCGCGCCTCGGTTTTAGCTGAGGGGCGTTCGCTACGGCAATCTGCCAGATACTCATCGTCGATGGGATGCTCTTTGGCAACAAACTCCTCATACCACGCCTTGTGGCGTGTGCGCAGATTACGCAGTGCGTCGCGCTCGACACCTTTTGTCTGACGATATGTGGCCCACAAGGTGAGCAACTGATATTCGGGACTCTTTGTGGAGATATCAAACATCGCTTCCTCCCAGCAGTCGAAGTCTTCCAGCTCGACGTAACAGAATGCCAATAGCACGCACACATTCATATGGTCTTCCTCGTCGAGAGATTGCAGAACCTCCCAAAGAGCTGTTGCAGTCTCTGTCTCGCCAATGATGAGCTGGTCGGCGGCAGCGGCGTAGATTAGCTCCATGGCGGAGCGGGTTGTTGCATCGTTCCAATCGAGAGTTACATCCTCATCGCCGATAGCTTCCATCAGCTGCTGCGTGGCGGCAAAGCGCATTTCGGCAGCTTGTGGCCACGAGTCATGCTCCAGCTCCTGCGAACGGCGTAGTATGTTGCCAAGCCCTTCCACGCGCCAAAGGCCCGATGAGGAGGGCTTGACAGATATTTTTCTCATAGTTTATGCAAGTTTCTTGTCGCGGGCTTTAATATAGAACCACATTATGCACATGATTACTATGGTAAGTATGCCACCCAAAACATAGCACATCGTGTGGTTTGATAAGCCGATGAATTGCTTTGAGATAAATACTGCTGTTGAGCATATATAGGTCATAAATACAGCAGGGGGCAGAGCAATCCAAATGTTGCGGCGATTTTCGTGCAGATATACCACGATTGTCCATAGAACTACAACCGACATGGCTTGATTTGACCATGAGAAGTAACGCCACAAAACATCGAAATCAACAAATACAAGCGCTAATCCGATAAGGAACAGGGGCAGGCTGATGAGCAATCTTTTGGGTATTGAACGTTGCTCGATTTTAAGGATATCGGCAACGATAAGGCGAGCCGAGCGGAATGCAGTATCACCCGTAGTAATAGGCGCGGCAACAACACCCAACAGAGCGAGAATGCTTCCAATTTTTCCAAGGGTGGTGTTTGCGATGGTGTTAACAACCCAAGCGGCATTATTGCCATGCTCGGCAAGAGCTACAGCCAACGAGTCAGCACCAGCGAAGAATGCTATTGCAATGGCTGCCCAGATAAGAGCGATTATCGACTCTGAAATCATCGCGCCAAAGAATACCATGCGGCTCTCGTTCTCGTTGTTCAGGCAGCGAGCCATAAGTGGGGTCTGTGTGGCGTGGAATCCCGATACGGCACCACATGCAACCGAGATAAATAGAGTCGGTATGATTGGCAGGTCGGCTGCGTTGGGCTGATAATTGCGTAATGTCTCAAGTGTGAGATTGGGTATGGTGTAGTCGCCAAAGAGTAATACTCCCAACAGACCTAGTGCCATAAACATCAGTGCAGCACCGAAAATGGGGTAAATCTTTCCGATGAGCTTGTCGACCGGAAGCATTGTGGCGATGAAGTAGTAAACGAAGATAATACCAATCCACCACCAATATGAGATGGAGGGGGTCATATCACCGAGGATACTTGCCGGAGAGCGCAGGAATACTACTCCAACCAAAAGCAGCAGCAGGATGGTTATATAGCGAATCACATGGCGCATGCCACCGCCTAAATAGCGACCAACGATTTCGGGCAAACTCAATCCGTCGTTGCGTAGGAAGATAACTCCCGACACAAAATCGTGCATAGCTCCGATGAAGATGCCTCCAAAAGTGATCCACAAAAATACAACGGGGCCGAAGCAGGCTCCCATAATAGCACCGAAGATAGGGCCGATGCCGGCAATATTGAGCAATTGAATCAAAAATGTGCGCCATCGGGGTAGTGGGATATAGTCTACGCCGTCGTAATGTGTAGCCGAGGGTACAGGATTTTTTTGGTTGATACCGCACACTTTGTCGAGATATGCGCCGTAGGTAAAATAGGCCACGACAAGAAGTGTCAGACAGATGATGAATGTAAGCATAAAAATTCTAATTTAGGGTTAGAAATATTTGTTGTTGATACAATTTTCTCTTTATTGGTGTTGGCAAAATCCGTATGCGAATATACCTCTGCGAAATTACAAAAAAATATAAGAAAAAAACATTTTTTGGAGGTAAGATGTAACAACTTTCAAAATATTTGCGATATTTGCAACTGATAACAAATCTGCAAAAAGAGTTGTTGCCGCAATAGCTCAGTTGGTAGAGCGTTTCACTCGTAATGAAAAGGTCACGGGTTCAAGTCCCGTTTGCGGCTCATGGATTATTTTTGTAGTCAATATAGAATAGAAAAGGTTGCCCCGAATGGCAACCTTCTCTTTATACAGTGTTGAGCAAAACTTTTTACTCCTCCTCTTCGGCCTCGGCCATGGTGGTGTATACATTTACCACATCATCGTCCTCCTCTAACTTCTCTTGAAGTTTCTCGACAGCCTCACGCTCCTCGGCGGTGAGTTCTTTTGTGTCGGTGGGAATACGCACGCCCTCGCCCGATACAAGCTCGTAGCCCTGATCCTCAATCCACTTCTGGATAGCACCGAATGACTCGTAGGGGGCGCTAACGGTAACCTCGCCCTCCTCGGCATAGAATTCGTCTACACCCAAATCGATCATCTCGAGCTCCATCTCCTCCAAATCGACACCCTCGGTGGGCTTGAACTTGAAGAGGCACTTGTGCTCGAACATAAAAGCCACGCTGCCCGAGTTGCCCAATGTACCGCCGCACTTGTTAAAGTACATGCGTACGCTGGCAACGGTGCGGTTGGTGTTGTCGGTTGCGGTCTCTACCAAAAATGCGATACCGTGAGGGCCGTAACCCTCGTAAATCATCTCCTTGTAGTCGGCAGCATCCTTGTCGGTGGCACGCTTGATGGCACGCTCGATATTCTCCTTCGGCATGTTCTCGGCCTTGGCGTTCTGGATCAGAATACGCAGACGTGTGTTCGATGAGGGATCAGAACCGGCAGCCTTGACTGCTATCTCGATCTCCTTGCCGATTTTAGTAAATACACGGGCCATGTGACCCCAGCGCTTCATTTTTCTTGCTTTGCGATACTCAAAAGCTCTTCCCATAGTGAGTTATTTTTTGTTATTACTTTTTTGCTGGTCGCAAAAATAATAAAATAATTGTCAATGAGCAACCTTCGATGGTTAAAATCCTTATAAGACCGAGCAACTATTGTGAAAAATAACTATTTTTGCAGAAACATAAACTAATAGTATGGAAAAAGAGTTGCAAGCGGTAATCGAGGTGCTGCGAAACGGAGGCCTGATACTCTATCCCACCGATACGGTGTGGGGCATTGGCTGTGATGCCACCAATGAGCAGGCTGTTGAGAAGATATACAAACTGAAGCGTAGCGAGGATAAACACTCGATGTTGGTGTTGTGCCGTGATGCCGATATGGTTGTGCGATATGTGAATAAAGCTCCAGGAATTGCTTTTGAGGTTATGGAGATGAGCGAGAAGCCTTTGACCCTTATCCTTGAGGGTGCTGTGGGTGTAGCGCCAAATCTTATTCCCGAAAAAGGAACGCTTGGAGTGCGAGTCCCCAATCACGAATTTTGTCATCAGTTGTTGCGCAAATTCGGCCGTCCCATTGTTTCGACTTCGGCAAATATCTCAGGTGAGCCCACTCCTTTGAAGGGGTTGAAGGATGTCAGCCGTGAGATTATTGATGGCGTTGATTATGTCGTTAATCCCCGTTTTCAGGGCAAGCCCACAGGGCAGCCGAGTGCCATAATGGCATTTGGCCCGCGCGGAGAGGTTGAGATTATTCGCAAGTAAATCTCTCTGTAAGTAATACGAATATCCCTATCGGAGCAAGTGCCGATAGGGATATTTCTTTTGTAATCATGCAGTCTGAAACTCCCCGGAGACATTTCTCTTGTCGCCGGCATGTCTGATTAAATTTTAATCATTATATTTGTGATAGAATATCATTAAATCCACAATACTATGAAACGACTTATTATCATTTGTATCATCTCTGCAGCCTTTATGCTCTCATGCAAAGGGTCGGGTACGCCCTATTCTAATCCTTTGGATGTGAAGTTTGGTGACCCCTATGTTCTTTTGGCATCTGACGGTAACTACTATATGTATGGTACTGGTGGAGTAAAAGATGGCTTCGGGTGCTACAGCTCCGCCGACCTTGTAAACTGGGAATATCGTGGTGCAGTATATCAGGGGAACACTCCTGATTCATGGGCAAAAGCCTGCTTCTGGGCCCCCGAGGTGTATGAGAAGGATGGTAAATTCTGGATGTTTTTCAGTGCCGATTGGAAGGAGAATCCCACCAATGAACTTGAGAATTTCCGTATTGGAGTAGCTGTTTCCGACTCGCCGACAGGCCCGTTCAGGGAGGTGAGTGATGGCCCGCTATTTGACCCGGGCTACCCAATCATTGATGCCAATGTCTTCTTTGACGACGACGGACGCTGCTGGCTTTATTATTCAAGATGTTGTTATAAGCACCCCGTTGAGAGCGAAATTGCAGATTGGGCGCGCGAACAGGGCCTTTATGATGAAATAGAGGAGAGCTGGATATATGGTGTAGAGCTTGCACCCGATTTTAGTAAGGTAATCGGTGAGCCACAGCTTTTGCTCGCTCCTCCGTCAAGAATGAATGATAAACAAGCCGAGTGGGAGAGTCGCTCGGTCACCGCAAAGGAGGCCAACAGACGTTGGACCGAAGGCTCTTTCCTGATTAAGAAGGATGGTATCTATTACATGATGTATTCGGCCAACTTCTTTGGTGGTGAGAACTACGCCGTAGGTTATGCCACAGCCACATCACCCCTTGGCCCCTATACCAAATCGTCGGATAATCCCGTTTTGGAGAAGAATACCGCTAGTGGCGGAATAGTCACAGGCGTAGGCCACAACAGCATCATATGGTCACGTGACGGCAAACAACTCTTTTGTGTATACCATGGTCGTACTGCGGCTACGGGGCAGGAGCGTGTTGTATTTATTGACAAGATGTCTATTCGGGATGGCAAACTTCGCGTAGAAGGCCCAACCACCGCTCTTTCCGAGATAGACTGCAAATAGTAATTGCAATACATAACAAAAAAAAGCGTCAGACTTTTATCTGACGCTTTTTTGTGCCCAGGACAAGACTCGAACTTGCACGAGCTAATGCTCACTACCCCCTCAAAGTAGCGTGTCTACCAATTTCACCACCTGGGCCTCTCTATTTTGGCGATATTCCGCCTAAAAGGTGTGCAAATATAGGTACTATTTCGTAAATCGCAAAATTTTTCTGCAAAAAACTCTATTTTGCAAGAAAAAGGAGTGAAAATATTCTCTCTTACTATAAGAATAACATCAAAATAACCTGTGCCAATATCACTCGCATAAACATCGATAGCGGGTATACCGTAGCATAGGCTACCGATGCATGTTCGCCTTCGATGTTCTCATTGGCATAGTTTAATGCCATGGGGTTTGCCATTGAACCACACAACATACCGCAGGCCGAACCGAAATCGACTTTTGCCCACCGCAGGGCGGCCATACCTACTATCATAACGGGTATGATAGTTATCAAAAAGCCCAGTATAAGCCACAGTAATCCTGTGGAACTTACGACAGTTTCAAAGAAGCCCCCTCCCGAACTCAGTCCAAGACATGCCAGATATAGCGAAAGACCGAACCCGCGCAACATAAGGTTGGCACTGCGTGTCGCATAAGTTATAAGGTGCAGGCGTGGGCCATAGGTTCCGATGAGTATTCCAACGATTATAGGACCACCTGCCAGCCCCAACTTCACCGGCATGCCTACCCCCGGCAGAACCAAAGGAATTGAACCCAAAACAAGACCCAAAACCATTCCTATATATATAGACGTAAGATTCGGTTCGTTTAACTCCTTCTCGGCATTGCCCAACACCTTCTCAACTTTAAGTACGGCGCGCTCGCCACCGACCACAACCACACAGTCGCCTAGTTGAAGTACCAAATCTGGAGTGGCCAGCAATGATACTCCGCTGCGATAGATGCGGCTGATGTTGATTCCGTAGTTGTTGCGCAGGCGTAGTGAACCGAGGTGTTTGCCGTTAATCTCGGGGCGGGTGATTACTATCTGACGCGAAACGAGTTGGCTGTCAAGAGCGTTCCAGTCGACATTGTCGCTGTTCCAATCAATGCTCTCGCGCGAGCCAATCATGGCCTCGAGACTGTCCATGTTTTTGCGAGAGGTAACAGCCAGCACTCTATCGCCCTCCATTAGCACAGTTTCATTTGTGGGAAGCAATACCTTACCGTTGCGCCACATTCGTGATATTACGAAAGGTACGTGTACAAGTTCTGAAACGGTGTGGAGGTCGCGACCGAAGATTCCAGGATTCTGTACGCGCAGAGTTGCCAGATAGGTGTTGTTTACGTGTTGTTCGTTCGGGCCTGCAATATCGTTGGGACGAACCCAAAATTTATTTATAGTTACTATGGCCAGAATAACTCCCAGCACGCCCAGCGGATATGTCACTGCACATCCTGTGGCGGCAGAGGTAGATGATAAGCCCATCTGCGAGAGAATCTGTTGCGATGCTCCAAGCGCAGGAGTGTTGGTTGTCGCTCCGCAGAGCACTCCGACCATATCATCAATCGGTAGCGAGAAGGCATAGCTGAATCCCACAGCCATAATTGTGCCGAGCAGAATCACTGCCAGACCGAGGATGTTGAGCTTAAGTCCGCCTGAACGGAAGGCGCTCATAAAGCCAGGGCCTACCTGTACTCCCAACGAATAGACGAACAGCACCAAACCGAAGTTCTGTGCAAAGAGCAACATCTGCTCGTCGATACTCACTCCGAAGTGGCCGGCCAAAATGCCGGCGAAAAAGACGAATGTAACGCCGAGTGATATGCCGAATATTCTGATTTTGCCAAAGATAAGTCCTATGGCACAAATCAGCGAGAGGATGACAACCGCCTGAAGCGAGGAGTGTGTCAGAAAGAGCGATTCAAACATGGTTATTATGACTTACAATAGTCGGAAAAAACGTTTGATAGCCTATTTTAAATCCATCTCAGAAAGCAGGTATCCTGCTCCGCCAATACGGTCGATAACGAATAATACATAGCGGATATCAACCGAAATATTACGACAGATTGTCGGGTCGAACTCCATGTCACTCATCGTAGAGCGCCATGTACGGTCGAAGTTGATACCAATCAATTCGCCCTTGCCATTGATTATGGGTGAGCCCGAGTTACCACCAGAAGTGTGGTTTGTGGCCAAGAAGCATACGGGCACCGAGTAGCGACCATGAATCTCCTCGCCCCAGCGACCATAATCTTTCTTGGCGTAAATGTCACGCAAAGACTGCGGGATGTCGTAGTCGTAGATGTTGGGGTCATCTTTGGCGATTATACCATCGATGGTCGAAACGGGATGGTGATACTCGGCATCGGCGTATTCGTAACCTGCCACAGTACCATAAGCTACTCGCAGTGTGAAATTTGCATCGGGGTAGAATGCTCGCTCTTTGTCCCATTCGCGCAGAGCCTGCATGTAGGGTCGGTACCACTTCTCCACAGCAGGAATGTTGCTCAGGTTGCGATAGCTGACAGTCGCATTTTGCTTGCGAATGTCCTGAAACATTTGTGCAAACTCAATCATCACATCGTTTGCCACCTCTTCAACCTTAATCTCATTGTCGAGCAATTTGGTGTTGTCGAACAGATAATCAATATAGGAGGTAATACCACATTTCTCCTCGTATGCTTTTGTAAATGCAGCGGGAATCTGCTCCTCGGGCATGCGTTTGAGGAATTCGTTAATCATTTTGTGGGCAATTGCTCTGTCGATATCTACCGAGTAGTTTTTCATAAAGTTTGCGTGCAAAGAGCTAAGGGCGTTGGCAAATGTCTTATCGTCCTTACTGCGACTCTTGAGATTTGCAACTTGCAGCGCGAAGTTTACAGCCTCGATAGCACCAACCGATTCTGTGTAGAGTTCACGCACATAATAGAGTGGTGTAACGGCTTTGTAGGCGGCGCGCATCGAATCTATCAAGTGTGCGTATTCGGGCTTTGATGCTGCCCATGTGGTAAATTCCTGCTCGTAAGCTTGTTTCTTGCTTACAGTGCCAAGACGGTTAAGGCCCATCACCTCTCCCTGCCATTTCTTCCATGCGTTGGCAATTGATGCGTGCTTTGAGGCGTATTGTATACGCACCTTTGCGCTCTTTGCCTGCTCGGCCTCGATAATCTCGAGTCGCTGGGTGCGCAACTCAATCTTCATGGGGTCTGAAACCTCGGCTACATATTTCACAGCATCAGATGTAACATACTCCTGAGTATTGCCGGGGAAACCGTAAATCATTGTGAAATCGCCTTCGCCAACACCTTTGGTGGATACGGTGAAGTGACGCTTCGGAGTGTAGGGCTTATTCTCCTTCGAGTATGTTGCGGGCTTGTTGTCCTTGTCGGCGTATACGCGGAATATTGAAAAGTCGCCTGTGTGGCGGGGCCAAATCCAGTTGTCGGTGTCGCCGCCAAACTTACCAATAGATGAGGGGGGCGCTCCAACAAGGCGCACATCGCGAAACGTCTGATATACGAAGAGGAACTGCTGGTTGCCGTAATACATCTGTTCGATAGATGCGCTGTAACCATCACCCTGCTTTGCTTGAGCAATAATATCTTCGCGCTTTTCGCCTGCCGCAAGACGCTCGGTAACATCTTCCATACGCACCAGAAGGCTTACCGAAAGACCCGGAACGGGAAGCTCTTCGCCGCGCGACATGGCCCAGAAACCATAGGTTAGATAGTCGTGCTCAACAGATGACAGCTGTTGAATCGAGCCGTAACCGCAGTGGTGGTTTGTCAGCAGCAAACCTTCGGCTGAAACAAATTCGCCGGTACATCCGCCGCCAAACTGCACTACGGCATCTTTGAGCGAAGCCTTGTTTATTGAGTAGATATCCTCTGCTTTTAGGCGAAAACCCTTGCTGCGCATATCCTTTATTCTAGAACCGATGAGGCTCGGTAACCACATGCCCTCGTCAGCATTTGCTGAGAGCAGGCTAAAGCACATCAGAGTGCCGATCAACAATTTTTTAATCATATCGTATGGTATTGTTTAATTCTTAAGGCAAAAGTATGCAAATAAGTGAAAATATACCTATATTTGCGCCACAAATTACATCAAAAATCCTAAAAAAATGAGAAAACTATTATTTTCTGCTATGATGATGTGCTTGGCATTCGCAGCATGTTCATCATACGAGCAGGTGCAGAACGATTTGCGTGCCCCTGCCTATCCGTTGATTACTATCGATCCCTACACCTCGGCTTGGTCACCCACCGATAATCTTTATGATAGTCAGGTTATGCACTGGACCGAGAAGAATTTCCCCTTCCTTGGCACTTTGCGTGTAGATGGTAAGTTGTACCGTTTCATGGGTCAGGAGCAGCCCGCAATTTCTGCTTTGGCACCTATGTCTGTAGAGGAGCCTTGGTTTGGCCGTTACACTTTCGAGAAGCCTCGTGGTGATAAGTGGATTGAGCCCGATTTCAACGACAAGAGTTGGAAGGAGGGTGAGGCAGCATTTGGTCTGCACGCCACAAATGTAAAGACTCGCTGGGCAACAAAAGATATATGGGTACGCCGTGTTGTTGAGATTGACCCCGCCGAGATGGAGAACCACAAGATCTTTGTACTCTACTCTCACGATGATAACTTTGAGTTGTATATCAACGGCGACAAGATTATTGATACAGGTAATGCTGCTCGCGAGAATGTCCTTCAGGAGATTCCTGCCGAGATTATCGCCAAGGCAAACGGCAAGTTTACCATTGCAGCACATTGCTATAATGGCCCCGGTAATGCGTTGGTTGATTTCGGTATCTACAAGCAGGCGAACGACGCCGTTGTTATGGAGCAGACTGCCCAGCAGAAGGGTGTAGATGTTCAGGCTACCCGTACTATCTACGATTTTGCTTGCGGCCCCGTTGATTTGAAGCTCACATTCATGGCTCCTTTGTTCCTTGAGGATTTGGAGCTGGTATCTCGCCCCGTAAACTATGTTACCTACGAGGTTAAGTCTAACGATGGTGCCGAGCATGATGTTGAGGTATTCTTTGAGGCCAGCGCCGATTGGGCTCGCAACATGCCTACGCAGAAGAGCAAGAGTGAGGCTTTTGCCGACGACAAGTTCAACTATGTTAAGTCGGGAACGGAGTCACAGAAGGTGTTGGGTCACCGTGGTGACGATATCCGTATCGATTGGGGATATTTCTATATGGCTGCCGACAAGGCTACCAACAATGGCGTAGGTGATGCGGTTGCTATGCGTAAGGCTTTTGCCGAGAAGGGTGAGGTTGCTTCAGCAGGCGAGGGCACCCAGATGGCTATGGCCAAGCAGTTGGGCAAGGTTGGCACAAAGGCTGTAAGCAGCTATATTATGGTTGGTTACGACGATATCTACTCAATTCAGTACTTCGGCGAAAATATCCGTCCTTACTGGAATCGTAATTCAGACAGCTCTATCGAGAAGCAGTTCGCATTGGCTGCCGAGCAGTACAGTTCGCTTGTTAAGCGTTGCGAGAAGTTTGATGCCGAGCTTATGCATGATGCCATCGAGGTCGGCGGTAAGCACTATGCCGACATGTGTGCTTTGGCATACCGCCAGGCTATTGCTGCTCACAAGCTAATCGAGACTCCGCAGGGTGAGCTTGCATGGCTTTCAAAGGAGAATAACTCTAACGGTTCAATCGGCACTGTAGATGTTACCTATCCTTCAGCACCCATGTTCCTGTATTATAACCCCGAGCTTGCAAAGGGTCTGCTTAACTTCATATTCTACTACTCAGAGAGTGGTAAGTGGAAGAAGCCTTTCGCTGCTCACGACGTAGGTACTTATCCTTTGGCCAACGGCCAGACTTATGGTGGTGATATGCCCGTTGAGGAGTGTGGTAATATGTTGATTCTTACCGGTGCCATCTGTAAGATGGAGGGCAAAGCCGACTATGCTCTCAAACATTGGGATGTGCTTACCACATGGACCGATTATTTGGTTGAGAATGGTGGCGACCCCGCAAATCAGCTCTGTACCGATGACTTTGCAGGTCACTGGGCGCGCAACGCCAACCTTGCAATCAAGGCTATTGTAGGTATTGCAGCTTATGGTGATATTGCCAAGATGGCCGGCAAGAATGATGTTGCCGAGAAGTATACCGCTAAGGCTAAGGAGATGGCTGCCGAGTGGAAGAAGATGGCAGCACAGGGTGATCACTATCGTCTTACTTTCGACGAGGGTGACACTTGGAGTCAGAAGTATAATCTTGTATGGGACAAGATGTTGGGTTACAATGTATTTGATGCTGACATCGCTCCTGCCGAGATTGCTTACTATCTGACCAAGCAGAATGAGTATGGTCTGCCTTTGGATTGCCGTCGTGGCTACACCAAGTCGGATTGGATTATGTGGAGCGCAACAATGGCTGCCGACAAGGCTACCTTCGAGAAGTTTATGGCTCCTCTGCACAAGTACTACTGTGAGACTACCGACCGCGTTCCTATGAGCGACTGGACAAATACCGATGCCAAAACCCGTGCCGGTTTCAAGGCTCGCTCGGTTGTAGGCGGTTATTGGATTAAGCTCCTTGACGAGAAGAAACTCAAGTAAGATTCATTTAATTTAGAATAGTAGAATCGCTACTCCTTTGCGGATAGGTCTTTTAATTTTTAACTGATTGATTTTTAGTGTTGGTTTTTACGAAAATTGCGAAATCCTACATAGAAGACTACATGGAGGTCGAAATTAGCCCCAAAAGCCACGAGTGCAAATGTGCATAAACTTTTGGAAGTAAAGCACTGAAATCAAGCATCTTCCAAAGATGCATTGCGAATAAATAAAAGTGGCGTATGAGAGAACTGCAAGGTTCACTACATACGCCACTGTTGTTTTAATTTAAAAGATTGCAGAATCTCTATACATAAGAAATATGAACATTATCCGAAATAATTGCTAACTTTGTAAGTGGTAATTATTTTGTGGATGATAAATCTTATATAAATGAACTATTATAGACCAGAATGGACATGTGGACGATATAACCCGAAACATCATGTGGCATTGATGTATAACCTTATTGAAGGAGTTAGTTTCTTTTTTGAGGCTGAATCTGCTCTGATTGTGGGTATAATATTATCTCATTCTCGCAATGATAAAATAGATATAGAAAAAATATTATCGCAATGTAACATAGAAAGTTCTATTATATTTGAGTTCTTAGAAGAACTATATTGTGCTGGTTTATTATCAAAACAGTTACCTACTCCTCAAATAATTGAAAATTACAGAATTGCTTTCATGATCAATAGTGTAAATGATTCTGCTGAAAGTGACAAATCAGAACATGTCAGTGAAGCTGAAGATGATTACAATAATGCCATAAAAGAGGATTCTTTATGCAGTGCGGTGATAGAGCTAACATATAAATGCTCTGCACAATGCATACATTGTTATAATCCAGGTGCAACGAGAAATAGCACTGAAGTTGATCGCAGAAAGTTATCTGACGAGCTAAATTTAAAAGAATACAAAAAAATAATAGACGAATTGTATAACCTTGGATGTTATAAAGTTACATTAACCGGTGGAGACCCATTTTCAAAACCTATAATTTGGAATATTATACAATATCTATATGACAAAGACATTGCTTTTGATGTTTACACCAATGGCATACATATAGAAAAAGAAGTTCAACGACTTATCAAGTATTATCCTAAATCTATCTCTATAAGTTTGTACAGCGGGATAGCAAAAGACCATGAATTCATAACTAGGGTAAAAGGTTCTTTTGACAAGACCCTTTCTACTATTGAACAAATATCAAGTTTTGGCATTCCTCTAATTTTGAAATGCTGTATTATGAGACCAAATATCAAGTCTTACTATTTGGTGGAAAACATAGCTCATAAATACTCCGCTGCCGTACAATTTGAAGTGTCTTTGCAAGACTCTTTGGATGGAGATCACTGTGTTAGCACATTTTTACAATTACCACAAGAAATGCTTGAAATTGTGCTACGCGATAAAAGAGTTCCTCTCTATGTTGGAATTGAAAAGGAAAATTATGGCGCAATTAAAAGAACCGCTACTGACAAAACTTGCCATGCGGGGGAAACCACACTTTGTATAACCCCCAATGGCAACATTCAATTATGCGTAGCCTTCCCAATGATTCTAGGCAATGTAAAAGAGCAGACTATTAAAGAAATATTAACAGATAATGTTCTTTTAAAAGAATGGATCCAAACATCTTTAAATGACTTTGAGGATTGCAGCAGGAAAGAATATTGTGAATATTGTGTAATATGTGCTGGTTGTAATTTTGTGGCAAATAAAACATATTTAAAGGCGTGCAGTAATAATTGTTTTATTGCTCAATGTAGATATAAACTGGCTGAAAAACTTAAGAAAGGATACGATCCATTGAGGGGGAGAGATGTTATTGACTGCTTGTCAGAATTTGACAATTCAATTCCTATTTTAAAAAGAATTACACATAATGGGTAAATGGAATGCCCAATTAAACTATTCCTTTTTACTTATAACATTATTAACCGATATGTTGAAAATTAGCAAAAAATCCAAAGTAGTTACGAAAGTTCACATGGCAGATTGTTACGAGTCTGGTGGTATCTTTCATTAAACAAAGAAATGCATCTAAAACAAATATATGCGCCCTAAATTGGGCGCATATATTATAGGAAATAATTGAATTGCTGAAACTCTATGAAAAAATACAAAAAACCGATATATTACATTGGAACACAAATAGCAAGTAATTTAATGACGATTCGTGTTTATGTGGAGGAATATAACGAACTGCACAAATACGACTACATGGTTTGTTCTTTCGACAAATTGGATATAATAAAAAGATTCGATGCGATAAAGAATCAGGTTTGTGCGATTTATGATTCTCCTGTAAACCATAACGAAGCATTGGCTCGATTAAAAGATTTTGATCCCAATTTTCCAATAGAAAAATAGGAACAATAAGACCAATATTATAGGTTATAGCGTCCATAGAGTTTACTGGTAATCTATACACATCTATGTGTATAGCTGCTACTTAAGTTATACCTGATAACACTAATTGATCTTAATTTAGACTACATAGAAGGCTACAAGCAAGGTGTGAAACCTGTTCACAATCTTTATTTGCACAAAAAAGTCGTTTCATAATCCAACCAAATAATAGGCTGTCTATCAATAAAATAGGTGGTGAACAATGTTTCGTCGGCGAAAAAGTCCTTCCAAACGGGGTGGTGATTTTTTTGTGTTTGGCTGTCGGATTTGTCTTGATGACTGAGGTGTTTGGTATGAAAATGGCAGAGTGGGGGGTATGAGAAGATTTATAGTTTTTGGATTTAATTTAGGAGTATTACTGGTGCTTTTGTTTATGATTCTACTATTGTCAGCGTGTGTGTATAACGCAGGTCGTGATAGCATCAATCGTAGTACGGTCGAAAATTTCGACCTCTCGCGATTTATGGGCCGTTGGTATGAAATAGCACGCTTTGACCATAGCTTCGAGCGAGGTATGCAAGGTGTTACGGCCGACTACTCGTTGCAGGCAGATGGCTCTGTAAGGGTTGTAAACAGTGGCATGCGAGGTAATAAGCCGGTTGAGGCTGTCGGACGTGCAAAACTCACCTCGCAGCCCGGGCGTCTGCGTGTATCGTTTTTCTGGATATTCTATTCGGATTATAATATTTTGGCGATGGGTAATAATGGGCAGTGGGCTCTTGTTGGTAGTCGTTCCCCGCGCTACTTGTGGATACTCTCACGCACGCCCTCCATGCCGATAGACGAGTTGAATTATGTGATAAACCTCGCCGAGCAGCGAGGTTATAATACCGATAATCTGATATTTGTCGAACATTAGTCGGCCTTGCGCTTTATCTTGAAGCGGCTGATTATGTTGTGACGAGATGCACGAGGGGTGTGGTATGAGAGATATAACCACCCCTTGTGTGTTGCAACCCCTTCGGGCTCCAACCCCTCGGCAAGTGGAATGATTCCCATGTTTTTGCCACTCTTTGCATTTGTGATGTGCAGTCGGGTGGGGCGTGGAGGTATTCCATCAGGCAGAAAAATCATATGGCGATATTTGTGGCTGCCTTGCGGTATAGTAATATCTCCGGCCGGTATTAAGCCCAAGGCCTGCTCGGGCTTCAGATGTACCTCGCCACGTGAGTCGGAGTCGGCAAGACGAGGTAACGGAAACCATTTCATCATTCTGGTTTTCCCTATTGTGCAATATAAGTATATTACATCTCTCTCGGCATCGACCAGCCAGTCGCAAGGGCCTGTAATCTCCTTGCCATCATAAAAAATCTTTTGCACAAGTCGTGAGCCTTCGAGCGAGATGTCGTTTACATAACAAGCTCGTTCGCCTCGGCACTCTGTTACGTAGAATAACGGGAATTGTGACTTGCGGGAGTAACGCTCGTTGCCGAATGAGGCGTTGTTGCAGTGGCCTGTGTTGCCTTCGAGGATAATGGAGTTGATGTATTTGCGGTGTTTTAGGTCGAAAATTACACACTGCCCCTTGTCGTGCATCGAAAATGCATAACGACCATATATGGCAAAACCCTGCGAGGGTGTTGCCGTATCAATATTTGCGGGCAGAATATCGGCAACGTCAAACAGAATCTCCTCCTTGCCAAGTGGCAACTCCTGCGCAGTGGCAGTGATGCAGCAGAGGGTAGATAGGAGTATTATGAGTGATTTTTTCATTTCAGCAACTCTTTTATGGCGTTGACTATCGACGTGGCATCGTAACCACATAGCGCATACAACTCGGCAGGAGTTCCGTGCTCGATAAATTTGTCATCAATACCCAGACAGCGGATATGGCTGTTGTAGCCATTGTCGTTCATAAACTTGACCACAGCCTCGCCTACGCCACCACGCAATACACCGTCCTCGATAGTGATGACCTTATCGAATCTTGCCCCTATTTCGTGCAGTAACTCTTCGTCAAGCGGTTTGGCAAAACGTAAGTCATAGTGGGCTACTGAGTATTTCCCTTCTGACTCTATTTGTCGGATGGCTTCGGTGGCAAGATTACCTGTTGTGCCGATTGAAACGATGGCAATATCATCGCCTTCATGCAACTTGCGGCCTTTTCCTATTGCAATGCGCTCAAAAGGCTCATTCTGCCACTTGACTCCCATGCCGCAACCTCGGGGATAACGTATCGAGAAGGGCGCTTGAGTGTTAACAGCAGTATATAGCATGTTGCGCAACTCCAATTCATTCATGGGAGCAGCTACAATCATGTTGGGGATACATGAGAAATAGGCCAAATCGAAGACCCCGTGATGTGTCGCACCATCCTCTCCTACCAATCCTCCTCGGTCAAGGCAGAATGTTACAGGCAGATTTTGCAGAGCAACGTCATGAATTACGTTGTCGAAGGCGCGTTGCATGAACGTAGAGTAGATATTACATACGGGGTGCATGCCTCCTGCTGCCAATCCTGCCGAGAATGTCACCGCATGGCCCTCGGCGATACCAACATCGAAACAACGCTCGGGCATCTCCTGCATCATGATGTTCATCGAGCAACCCGAAGGCATGGCGGGAGTGATGCCTACAATACGCTTGTCGGTACGCGCCAATTCAAGCAGTGTGTGGCCAAAGACATCCTGATATCGTGATGCCGAATCTTTGGCAGGTATGCGCTCGCCCGTTTCGGGGTTGAATCGCCCTGGTGCGTGCCATACCGACTGATTGTCCTCGGCGGGAGTGTAGCCCTTACCCTTGGTGGTAATTATGTGTAGGAGTTTTGGCTCGTTAATATCTTTTAATGCCTTGAGTATGCGCACCAGCTCCTCGAGGTTATGACCGTCAATCTGCCCGAAATAGCGGAAGTTAAAGCTCTCGAACATATTGCTGTTCTGCAATAGGCCCTGCTTTACCGCATTACCGGCCTTCTGGCAGAAATGTAGCAGTGGCGGTATGTGGGCAAATATGCTCCACAGGCGTCGCTTGAAACGGTTGTAGTGGCGAGAGGTGCTTACGTGTGTAAGATAACTCTTCAATGCTCCTGTGGCATTGTCGATTGCCATCTCGTTATCGTTGAGGATGACCAGCAGATTCCCCTTCTTTTTGTCGCCCGCGTTGTTCAGACCCTCAAAGGCAAGTCCGCCTGTCATTGCACCGTCGCCGATAACTGCTACCACATGACGATTGTCGCCACATAGCTCAGAGGCCTTTGCCAATCCATAGGCGGCCGAGATGGATGTTGATGAGTGGCCGGCGCCAAACGAGTCGTATTCGCTTTCAGCCATGCGAGGGAAGCCGCTGATACCGCCCATCTTGCGGTTGGTGGGGAAAAGGTCGCGGCGACCTGTGATAATCTTGTGGGCATAGGCTTGATGACCTACATCCCAAACAAGTTTATCGTGCGGGGTATCGTAAACGTAGTGAATAGCAACCGTAAGCTCGATGGTGCCAAGGCTGGAAGCCAGATGCCCGGGGTTCTTCGAGCACTCCTCGATTATATATTGGCGAACTTCTCGGCAATATAGTTTTAGCTCCTCGATAGAGAGTTTTTTCAGGTCTGCCGGAGAATTTACCTTGTAAAGCAAATCGTATTCTATGTGTTCAATAACATCCATAAATACAAATGTAATAAAAAACCTCCAATCATGCAAAGACTTACGCAACAGAGCAGGCGATTCCTATCGCCTGAACCATGTCGGCAATTTTTTGAAGTTCCTCTTTCCCAACCTTTTCGAGTGTTTGGCATGGCGTGTCGCGGTCAAGTGAATAAACCATTACCTGTTTTGGAGAGAGTCGCTTTACGATCTCAAGCCATGCACTAATCTGTTCGGGGGTGGTGTTGTCGACCCTCTGTCCCAAATACTCCCCACGCAGAAACATGGTCTGCATGATGAAATTACCTCCAAAAAGTGACAGTAGCTCCACAGTGCGGGCAACCGAGTAATCACCTTGAGGCTTGTTGATGAGTTGCACGGTAGCATCAAATGCCGAGTCGAGCTTCAGAATATTATTGTCAACCCTCATCAGCGCGCGGCGAACATCCTCTCTGTGAATCTGTGTGGCATTGCTTAACACCGAAACCTTTGCAGCGGGGCATAATTCATCTCGCAGGGCTATCGTATCGTCAATAATAGCCTCGAAATCGGGGTGCATGGTCGGCTCGCCATTTCCGGCAAATGTGATTACATCGGGCAGAGCCCCTTCGGCAGCCATCTGTGAAAGTGTTTGGCGCAACATGGTTTTAACATCGTTGCGATTGTTGAAACGCTTTGCTCCCGGGTGATCGGCATTCCACCCACATTCGCAATAGATGCAGTCGAAATTGCATAACTTCGACTCTATGGGAAGTAGGTTTACCCCCAATGATAATCCAAGGCGGCGACTGCGAACGGGACCGAAAATTATATTGTCATATAAAGATGTCATCTCTTGATTAAAGTTTTGAGCGTCGATACTCTTTGGGCGTCATTCCGGTGTGACGCAGGAAATATTGTCCAAAAAACGATGGGTTGGGGAAATTTAACTTCTCCGACACCTGCTGTATGGTAAGTTGTGATGTGGCGAGCAGTGCTTTGGCGTTTGTTATTACCGTATAGGTGATCCATTGTGCTGCGCTGCGCCCCGAAATCTGACGAGAGATAAGGGTCAGATATTTTGGTGTAATATCCAACTTGTCGGCATAATATTGCACCTCGCGCGATTTTGTCATATCGGTAGCCAGATACGATAAGAATTGACGGAAAAGTATATCTTGGCGGGTGCAGGGCTCATGCTTTACAGGGATATGCTTGGCATAAATGCCCGCCAGCTCGTAACATAGCAGCAAGAGCATGTGGTGGTTTATCTGCTCATGGAAAGGGTGGTCTGCACGGCTGTCTTTGGCATGCATCATTGTGCAAATCTCCATGATTGTGTCGGCTTGCTCCTGCGTGAGCTGTATACATGGGTTCTCGCGCATCATGATTTGTATCGAATTTGATGACGGGAAGGTTAGCTCTCGCAAGAAATCGATATCGATAGCCAATGTATAGCTCCTGAAAACTTCGCTGGTATTGAGTGCCTGAATTATTGTTCCGGGGAATGCAACACACATAGAGCATTTGTTGAGTCGGTATTTGTGCTGATTGATGATAACATCACCCTCTCCCTCCAAACACAAGAAAATTCCGCCTCGGCTTACTGCGCGGGGAATGTCGTTCTCTGTCATGTGGGCATAGTAGTCCTTGCTGTCGATGTAAGAGAATAGCTTGGTGTTGCTTTCGGTACTCGGATTGCTTTGATCTAAAGGTTGTTTCATGATAAATATTGGTTCGGAGTGCAAATATACAGAAAGAATTTGCAATAATGAATATAAAAATACCTATTTTATAATAAAATCCTCATTTTTGTGGCGTAATAGAACATTTTACATATGCAGAACCCAAAACGTTCTCGCACTTGTGAGAATAAAGGGTGTCAACCATTTAGGAGCGTAGCGACCAAAGCCTCCCTTTGTCAAAGGGAGGAATGGAGGGAATGTCAAAATGTGAAAGCTTTACATGCACAAAAGATACAAAAAATGCGACCCTTAAAAGGAGTCGCATTTTATTGGGAGTCGTATTATTTTACTCAACCTTACCGGCAGAACCCAAAACGTTCTCGCACTTGTGGGAATAAAGGGTGTCAACCATTTAGGAGCGTAGCGACCAAAGCCTCCCTTTGTCAAAGGGAGGAATGGAGGGAATGTCAAAATGCGAAAGCTTTACATGCACAAAAGATACAAAAAAATGCGACCCATAAAAGGAGTCGCATTTTATTTAGAGTCGTATTACTTTACTCAACCTTGCCGGCAGAACCCAAAACGTTCTCGCACTTGTGCATGTAAAGCTTCTTAAGCTCATCACGTGCGGGGCCCAAGTACTTGCGGGGGTCAAACTCTGCAGGATTGTCAACGAATACCTTGCGAACCATTGCAGTCATAGCAAGACGGCCGTCAGAGTCGATGTTAATCTTGCAAACTGCGCTCTTGGCAGCCTGACGCAACTGCTCCTCGGGGATACCTACTGCGTCCTTCAATGCACCACCGTGAGTGTTGATGATCTTAACATACTCCTGGGGAACTGAAGAAGAGCCGTGCAATACGATGGGGAATCCGGGCAACTGCTTCTCGATCTCGGCCAAGATATCGAAACGCAATGGGGGAGGAAGAAGGATACCCTCCTCGTTACGGGTACACTGCTCGGGCTTGAACTTGTTGGCACCGTGTGAAGTACCGATTGAGATAGCCAATGAATCAACACCGGTCTTTGTTACGAAATCAACAACCTCCTCGGGGCGAGTGTAGTGAGCAACCTCTGAAGACACCTCATCCTCAACACCTGCCAAAACGCCGAGCTCACCCTCAACAGTTACATCGAACTGGTGAGCGTAATCAACCACCTGCTTTGTAAGAGCTACGTTCTCCTCATAAGGAAGGTGAGAACCGTCGATCATTACAGAAGAGAAGCCCATGTCGATGCAGCTCTTGCACAACTCGAATGAGTTACCGTGGTCGAGGTGAAGAACGATAGGAATGTTCTTGCCCAACTCCTTTGCATACTCAACAGCACCCTGTGCCATGTAACGCAACAGAGTCTGGTTAGCGTACTTACGAGCACCTGAAGATACCTGCAAGATAACGGGTGAAGAGCACTCAACACAAGCTGAAATGATTGCCTGCATCTGCTCCATGTTGTTGAAGTTGAATGCGGGGATAGCATAGCCACCCTCGATAGCCTTCTTGAACATCTCACGAGTGTTCACAAGACCAAGATCCTTGTAAGAAATCATAATTGTAATTTTATAGTTAATGAATTAAATATCCGTTATTTGGCGAATCGCTTGTTAAGCTCTGTGGTGGTTGCTTGCGATTTGCGACGCAAAGATACAAATAAATATGAGTTTTGTAAAAAAAATTAAGAAATATGATGACCTGTTGTGGACAAAAAATCTACCAAGTGAGCAAAAACATGTGGATAAAAGCGAAGAAATGTAGATATAAATAGAAAAAAGTAATGTTGGATGAAAGAATTGGCTGATAAATTCTAATTTTGTAATGAGTAAATTTACGAAACAATTGATAACTTATTAAATAACCCAAATGATTATGAAGAAGACAATCCTCTCTATTGTTTTGTGTATGTTCGGCATGAACCTGATGGCGCAGGATGGTATCGATACCACCTTTGTGGCTCATGCCAATCCGTTTGTGAATTATAAATATCTTGCCGACCCCGGAGCATTGGTTGTTGGGGATAAGCTCTATATCTATGCCGGTCACGATACCTGCCCACCCGATAGGGAGCATTACCTCCTGAATGAGTGGTGTATATTATCTACCTCCGATATGAAAACATGGCATGAGCATAGTTACAAGATGCAGGCTACCGACTTCCCGTGGGCGCGCGGTGAGGCATGGGCGAGTCAGGTTATCGAGCGTGACGGTAAATTCTATTGGTATATTACTGCCGAGCATAAGAGTGTGCGAGGCAAGGCTGTGGGAGTGGCCGTAGCCGACTCTCCCGAAGGACCTTTTGTTCCACAGCCCGAGGCTCTTGTGACAAATGCCATGACGACCGAATATACAAGCATAAGCTGGGATGATATCGACCCTACGGTATTTATCGACGATGACGGACAAGCTTATCTGGCGTGGGGAAATACCCAGCTCTACTATGCAAAGTTGAAAGATAATATGGTTGAGCTGGATGGCGAAATTATGCCGATAAGCATCAAAGGTGTGAGAATGCCGTCTAATCCTAAGCAGTGGAACGATGAGGTTATGGCATCACCTGCCGATGGGCAATCGAATTTCTTCACCGAGGCTCCGTGGTACCACAAACGCAAGGGTTGGTATTATCTATCGTTTGCAATCGGCTTCCCCGAGAAGACTGCTTATGCCATGAGTCGCTCGATAAACGGGCCGTGGGAGTATAAGGGGGTGTTGAACGAGGTTGCAGGCCATAGTAACACCAACCACCATGCTATTGTCGAGTTTAAAGGCAAGTGGTATTTTATATATCATAATGGAGCTCTTAATACCAAAGGTTCTAGCTTCCGCCGCTCGTTGTGCATCGACCGTATCTATTATGAGCGTAACGGCGAGATGCGCAGAGTGCAGATGACAAGTGAAGGTATATGGGGCGATAAATAGTTTTGATTGCCCACAAAAAAAGCGGCTCGGAATTCCCGAGCCGCTTTTTTATTGCTGTTGCTTCAGATTATCTCACGGGTGAGATGATGAAGTTGAATGTGTAATCCTTGTAGTCTACCATGTACTGTGGCAGAGGAGTATGACCCCATGAGTTGATACAACCCAGGCCCTGCTGAACAAGGTCGAAGCAGAGGTAGGTCTTGTCATCGGCCTTCAAATCGCCAGAGTGACGCTGTGCGCGGCCAACGCTTACATCCATAGCCTCGATAGAGTAGGGCAGAGCAGATGCTGAGAAGGGATTCTCGGCGATGATCTTGATACCTGCGCCTGCTGTATTTGTGAGGTTCATGTAGCGCAAATCAGAGCGTGTGCCTGACTCCTGCGGACGAACATACTTCTCGTTGTATTGGTCGGCAACTGCCTGCTTGTAGAGGCCGATGTCGGCGCTGCTCTTACGATCAGAGTAGTTCTCCTCGCAACCGCGACCATAGTATGTAACGGTGTTGTAAGCTGCGGGTAACTCCATGCGCATACCGTAACGGAACATCTTTGAAACCTTAGCACCCTCGGTTGTTGTCATGGCCTGAGATACCTTGATCTGACCCTCGCCGTTGATGGTATAGGTGATGGTCATCTTAGCCTGAACTGAAGGCATGTCGTAGTTTGCTGTAACTACTGCTACACCATTCTCAACCTTGCTCTCAAGGCCCTTAAGCTGCATAACGGGGTTGCGCCATGCTGCAAAACGGGTGTCAAGTTTTGCTCCGAGGTCGTTCTCGGTGGGGGCACGCCAGAAGTTGGGACGAAGAGTTGCATCCTTGGCCATGATGTTCATCTGACCATACTGAATCTTGTTGATAAAGCCCTTGCGGTCGAATGCAACAAGCCAGTCGTAACCCTCAACGTTGAGAGCCTTCTCAAACTTGGTGATAGTAACGGGGCGTGTAGACTCCTTCTGAACGAAGGCTGCCTTGCTGTCGTACTCCTTGACGATCATCTGATCCTCGGCAACAGCATAGCCAATGTTCAACAGAGGATGCTTCTCTTTGAGCAGATATTTAACATTCAATACAACCTCCTTGGCATTGGGGCAGATGTCGGCAGCTGAGTAGCCCAAAGCAATCTGCTTGCGGCTCTGGGGTGCAACATCGATATTGTCGATACGGCCGGCCTTTGTGGCAACGCCATCCTGTACCAACTCCCAAGCCAAAGTGTAATCCTCAAGACCAATGAAGAAATTCTCGTTGTAAACCTCTACCTTGCCGGCGTTGAGGTCAACGGGAGAAGTCCAGATTGACTGATACTGACGGCGTACCTCGTAAGCCTGAGCCTGCGGAGTGCGGTCGGGGGCGATGAAACCATTGTTGTTGAATGAGTTGTCGGTAGCGTCGTAGTTGTTGTAGTCGCCACCGTAGTAGAATGATACCTTGCCATCCTCCTCATACTGTGCCAAACCCTGGTCTACGAAGTCCCAGATGAAACCACCCTGATACTGGGGGTACTTACGAATCAAGTCCCAATACTCCTTGAAACCACCCATTGAGTTACCCATGGCGTGAGCATACTCGCACTGGATAAGAGGCTTCTTGGGAGAGTTCTTCAGATACTTCTCGCACCAATCGTATGTAGCATACATGGGGCACATGATATCCGAGAACTCGGTGTGCATACCCTGCTCATAATGTACAGGACGTGAGGGATCGAACTGCTTAATCCAGCGGTAACAGGCCTCGAAGTTGGGGCCCATACCTGCCTCGTTACCCATACTCCAAATGATAATTGAAGCGTGGTTCTTATCACGCAATACCATGCGCTGGTTGCGCTCGAGGTGAGATTTTGCGAAGAGCTCGTTCTTTGCAAGGGTCTTCTCGCCATAGCCCATACCGTGAGACTCGATATTAGCCTCGTCGAGAACATAGATACCATACTCGTCGCAGAGGTCATACCACTCGGGGGTGTCGGGATAGTGGCAAGTACGAACAGCGTTTACGTTGAACTGCTTCATGAGCTGAATATCCTGAATCATACGCTCGCGAGTCAAAACAAAGCCCTTCAAGGGGTCTACCTCGTGGCGGTTGGCACCCTTGATAAGAATAGGCTGACCATTTACGAGCAACTGACCGTTCTTAATCTCCGATGTGCGGAAACCTACGCGCTGGGCATAAGTCTCGGTTACCTTCTTGCCATCGCTAACGCTAACAATAAGTTTGTAGAGGTTAGGAGCCTCGGCTGTCCACTTTGCGGGATTCTCTAACTCGAATGTGCATGTTGCAGCGCCCTTTGCAATAGAGGCTTTCTGCTCGGCAACAACCTTGCCCTGATTGTCGAGAAGCTTAACATCAGCAGATTTTACTGTGGGGGTGAACTGCATTGCCACGTTGAGGGCACCGTCCTTATACTCGCTATCGAGAGAAGGTGTTGCCATCATGTCGGTCATGCGGCTCTTTGCGCGAGCTACCAAATCTACATCACGAGAGATACCGCTCATACGCCACAAATCCTGATCCTCGAGGTAAGAGCCGTCGCACCAGCGGAAAATCTGCAATGCGATAAGGTTCTCGCCACCAACCTTCACAAACTTGGTGATGTCGAATGATGTGCCGAGGTGGCTATCCTCTGAATAACCAACAAACTTGCCGTTTACCCAAACATAAACGTTTGATACTGCTGCGCCGATGTTGAGCATAATGTCGCGGCCACTCCAGTCGGCAGGAATCTCTACTGTGCGGCGATATGAGCCCACATGGTTCTGCTCGTTGGGAACATAGGGAGGATTATTGGCGAAATTACCACGCCATGCGTAACCGATATTTACATAGATAGGGTCACCATAGCCGTTAAGCTCCCACATTGCAGGAACCTCCATATGAGCCCAAGCCTTGTCGTTATAGCCGACATTAAAGAAGTCGGTGGGGCGCTGGTCGGCGTTCTCCACCCAGTTGAATTTCCATGTGCCGTTAAGTGAAAGACGGTAGGGGTTGCACTTGTCGCAATATGCACCCTCGGCTTTCTCGGCAGAGTCAAAAATCTTGAACGTAGAGTGCATTGTTGCACGGTTGATCTCGTTCACATTTGGATCTTGCCACTCGGTGAAAGTCTGGGCGCTCAATGATATTGCACCCAAAGTGGCGGTGATTAAAATTAGCAGTTTTTTCATAAAATATTTTTATTGAGTTTTTGAGATGTCGTGTTTGATTTTACTGTATAAGCCATTGGCTTACTGGTTTGTTTTGTTAAGCCTGACAAAGATAATGTTTATAAGTATAAATTCAAAATTACGTTAAGTTTTTCACGGAAAAACCACTCCGGCCTATATGGGAGGAGTGGTTATAATATGAATTGAATTCTTATGCCAACATGGGTTTTACAACGCCAAAGAGCAGATATGCAACGATGAGAGTTACAATAATATTGAAACCTTGAGCTGTGAGGAATGCCCAAAGAGGTTTTCTGTTCTCTTTTGAGAATATGTCGGCGAAACGGGTCTCAAGACCTACACATACAAAGGCAATACTGAAGAGTGTGTTTGTAAAACCTTTGGTAATCTTGCCGATGGCTTTTGCATCGGCTGTATCCATCAAGAAACTGAATACGAGCGAAGCCAAAACAAATCCAACCACAAACTTCGGGAAACGATCCCAGATAACGCCCAGTGTAGGCTTCTCTTCATTTTGCTTGCCCTGATAGGTCCACATAAGCGAGATAAGGAATGCCGCTACGCCAAGCAGTACGTTTTGTGAAGACTTGACAATGATGGCGGTCTGTGCAGCGGTCTCGCCGAGCATGGTGCCCGATGCCGCCACAGCGCCTGTGGTGTCGATTGTGCCACCCAACCATGCGCCTGCAACCTCCTCGCTCAAGCCGAGCAGGTCGGCAACCCATGGCATAATATACATCATAGGAATGGCACAGACAAGCACCAATGAAATAACGTATGATAGCTTCTTGTTGTCACCCTTGATAACACCCGATGTGGCGATAGCGGCCGATACTCCGCAAATAGATACCGAGCTGGCAATCATTGTAGACATCTCTCGGTCTTTAGTCATGCGCACTGAGTAGCGGAATGCAAAGAACCATACGGTGAATACTACGATTAGGGCTTGTGCCAATCCGAAAACGCCCGATTTCATCACCTCGCCAAAGAGAATTGTTGACCCCAGGCAGACAATACCAATCTTGATGTAGAACTCGCTTTGAATGGCAGGTTTGAGCCACTGTGGGGTGCCAAAGCAATTGCTTACGATAAGACCGAAAATCACTGAGAAGAATACCGATTCAAGTCCCCAAGTTTTGATTATAGGTATGTTTGCCACCACCTGAGCTGCAAGCGAAAGTACGAAAATTGTGAGCAACGAGAGGAAAATTCCCTTCATCGGTCGGCGCAAAACGGCTTGACAAAGGTAGGTGAGTCCCAATATAGAGACAAACATAATGCCCGCCTTGCTCAAGTCGGCAAGTGATTCCAGCTTCTTTGGCATCGAGGGCATAAATTCGGGGAAGAGGGTGGCCAGCAGTAGTACAATGGCACCGGCATATACAATCACCCAATCTTCGTTCTTAAATGTTGCGATAAGTTTTTTCATGGTATGTGTTTTAGTTAGTATCTGTAATAAGAAGATTCCGACAGGGCTCTGCCGGAATCTATGGACTATTTTTTGTCAATCTCGTTCAAAGCATAGGCGTAAGCGCCCAAAGAGATGGCAGTGCTGGCACCTATATGAGAGAACATCACGCCGATACGCTTCTGAGGATCGTAGGTGATCACCTTGTCAGAGCCATAAACCTTCAAATCGCGCGAAGCGCCCTTTGCAAACAGCTCGAACTCCTGCTCATTGTCCAGATCGTAGACTTTCATCTGTACTCGGTCGAAGCTGTCGCCACCGATAGAGTGCATCTGTGAACGTAGTTCGTTCAAAAGTGCAGGCTTGATGTATTTTGATGCAGCGGTTATACCTCCGCCAATAACAATCACTCCATCAATCAATGTTACGGCGGTGGCCATTGCGTCGCCAGCAACCTCGCCCATGGTGGCAAATGCCTTGCGTGCAGCCTCCTGATTACCCTCACGCTTGCCTTCGGCAATGTCGTAGATATCTTTGGGCTCTAGTGATGGGTCGTCAATGCCCGACTCATCCTTGTAAACACGTTTTACGGCTCGAACGGCAACTCCATCCTCTACCATCACATTAGGCATGTGCTTGTGGCGCAGGCAGAATGTCTCGATGCAAGAGTTGTCACCTGTGTGAAGCTCGCCGTTTGTCACAAAACCGAAGCCGAAACCGGTGCCGAAGGTGTAACCCAACAGGGTCTTGTAACGTTTTGCGCTGCCCAGCTTCTCGAGTTTGTCGTTAATCTCGGGCAATGCTCCGGCCAGCGCCTCGCCGTAGGCATAGAGGTCGGCATCGTTGTTAATATATACGGGAATACCAAATTTTTCCTCAAGAAACGGGCCTAAAGCCACGCCATCACGGAATGAAGGGAAGTTGGGCATATAAAATCCGCCTACAATACCATTAGCATAGTCGGCCGGGCCAGGGAAGGCAAAACTTATAGCCACGGGCTCGCAGTCGAGCTGTGCTTTCACACGATTAAATCCTTCAACAAGTGTAGCCATGCACTCATCCAAATTGTCGGCCTTGGCGGGCATGGTAATAGGGTCTATAATGAATTTGTTGGCTCGCATAGCACCGAATACGAAGTTGGTGCCGCCGGCATCAAGTGTGATAACTGTACGATTATCGTTTCTATACATAAAGTTGTGGTTTTAGGTTTTATTATTTTTCAAAGGTAATCAATTTTTGGGAAATAGCATCGCTTTTCTTTTATTTATGCCTATATTTGCCGTACAAATAAATATTTATTTATGAAGAGGATTTTATCATACATGGTGTTATTTGCCACCATGATAGTTGTCGTAGGTTGTGACAACAATGGCACACCGCAGAATCGAATCGAGCGTATTTTGACAAATATGCACGATGCTACAACCAATCAGGTGATGGTAATCAGCCATCGTGGCGATTGGCGCAATTACCCCGAAAACTCTATTCCGGCAATCGAATCTGTAATAGCTATGGGGGTTGATATGGTTGAGATAGATATAGCTCTAACCAAGGATAGTGTTTTGGTGTTGTCGCACGACAGAACTATTGATCGTTGCACGACGGGTCGTGGAAGGGTGGACGAGTACACCTATGAGGAGTTGCAGAAGTTTTACCTGAAATCGGCGCATGGCGCGCGCAGCAGTTTCGATTTGAAGATACCCACCTTGCGTGAGGCTCTTGAGGTGTGCAAGGATAAGGTGATGGTAAATATCGATAAAGGTTACGACTATTACGATATGGTTCTGGCGCTTACCGAAGAGCTGGGTGTGAGCAATCAGGTGCTGATCAAGGGTGGAAAACCTTTGGCGGTGGTTAAGGAGAAATTTGCCATGCACAAGAATAATATGTTGTATATGCCGATTGTATCGCCTGCCAATAGTGGTCAGAAGGCTATGTTTGAGGAGTATCTTGCCGGTGAACCGCAGCTTGCCTACGAGATTTGCTGGGGCGAGATGAGCCCTGCCGTGGAGAGTGGAATGAAGCGTGTCCTTGAGAGCGGCTCGAAGTTGTGGGTTAATACCTTGTGGAATTCGCTTTGTGGAGGATTGAGTGATGATGTTGCGTGGGCGACATCTGCCGAGGAGGTATATGGCAAGGTGCTGGAGATGGGCGCTACAATGATTCAAACCGATCGTCCCGAGTTTTTGTTGGAGTATCTGCGTGAGCGAGGTCTGCACGATTAGGGTATTGCCAAAAAGCTAAAAAAGCTATCCGTTAATTCGGGTAGCTTTTTATATGTAAAGCATTGTTACAATGCAAATCAAAAAACCTCCCACAAAACTTGTCAGCAGTTGCAGGCTGCGGTGACGACCCATGTATAGTCGTGCCGAGGCGAGAATACCTGCCGAGATGATTGATATAAGCATGACCCAAAAGAGAGAATTCTCACCAATTATATTCAATATGACAAGTGCCGCAACACCTGCCCCCATGGCGGTCAGATGCAGGCTTATGCGTGTGAATTGTATCATGCCCAGGCAGAAAAGTTCGCACAGCATTGCTGCTACGGCAACTTTTCGGAATATGGTCAACGATGGTGATTTCATCAGGGTGAGGGCGCAAAGCAGAAAACAGCAGGCACCCACGAGCATGATTATCGACAGAAAGTGGTGGCGTGGCAGCCGCACGCCGCGAATACGTTGTATTCTCTTGACCAACATCACGGTAAGCGCCGGCAGAACTATGGCATAAAGCACCATCACCCATATCAAATATAGTTTGACACTCATCGGGTAATACGAATATATGGTGTTCATGAACAACAACACCGTCATTATATATACGGGGATGAGTAGCGGGTGAAAGATTGCCGATATTATTTTTGCTGCTTGCTTATACATATTAAATCTGTTTGCGTAGGCGTGCTACGGGAATATCCAGCATCTCACGATACTTGGCCACCGTGCGTCGGGCAATGCAGTAGCCCTTGTCGTTGAGTATGTTCATGAGTGTTTCATCGGTCAGAGGGTGGCGCTTGTCCTCCTCGTCGATGCAGTTTTGCAGTATGTTTTTAATTTCGTAGCTCGAAACCATCTCGCCACTCTCGGTCTGCATTGCCTCCGAAAAGAGTGATTTGAGTAATATTATGCCGAAGTGCGTTTGGGCATATTTGCTGTTTACGACACGCGAAATGGTAGATACATCAAGGCCTGTACGGTCGGCGATATCCTTCAAAATCATGGGTCGCAGCTTGCTCTTGTCGCCATCCTTGAAATACTCCTGCTGGAAATTCAAAATCTCCTGCATTGTGCGCATAAGCGTGTCGTGGCGTTGTTTTATGGCTGATATAAACCACTTTGCCGAATCTATTTTGCTCTTGACGAACTGTATGGCTTCGCGATTTTTTTCATCCACCATGCCATCTGCACGCACCATGTCACGCATCATCTCGACATAGCGGCGGTTGATTTTGACGTCGGGTATGTTGTAGGAGTTGAGTGATAGTTCAAACTGCCCATCATGATAATCTACTCTGAAGTCGGGGATGATGTATGGCGAGGCGTCCAGCGAACTGTCGGAGTATAGGTTGCCTGGTTTTGGCGAAAGACGCTTTATCTCATCGATGGCATCACGGAATTCATCCTCGCTTACACCCAAACGAGATATGAGTTTCTCGTAATGTTTCTTTACAAATTCATCGAAATATGAGGTCAGAATTCGTTTTGCCAAGCGTTTTGTGGCAGTGTCTGTGTGCCACTGATTCATTTGCAGCAGGAGGCACTCCTGTAAGTTTCTTGCACCGATGCCGGCAGGCTCGAGCTGATGGATAATCTTCAACAGACGCTCCAACTCATCTACGCTAATCTCGATGCCCAATGTGAATGCGATATCATCCGATATCGACTCCATATCACGTCGTAGATAGCCATCTTCGTCGATACTTCCTACGATAAACTCGGCCACCTTCAGCTCTTGTTCCGATAGATTGCGATAGCGCAGCTGTTCACCTAAATACTCCTGCATGGAACGGCCCTCTGTGAGATTTAAAGGTCGTTGCTTTTCGTCTTTCGAGAAGTTATTTATGCGACTTTTGTAGCTTGGAGTATCATCTTCGCGAATATAATCGTCAACCGAGATAACCTCCTCTTCCTCCTCGGAGGAGTGATCCTCCTCTAATACGATATTCTCCTCAATCTCTTGTTTGATGCGTTGCTCGAGCTGCATGGTAGGCAACTCCAGCAGCTTGATCATCTGAATCTGTTGCGGAGATAGGGTCTGTTGTAATTTCTGAATCTGACGTTGTGAAATAGCCATTTTTTCAATAATTTTGGCCTGCATTGTCTGGTGCAGGCGATAAATCCCACTTCGACAGGTCCCTTCTTTTCTTGGTTTTGAGTTATTTGTTTTTTCTTTCAGCCCTGATGGTGCGGACTATGGCATCAGACCAGAATTTTGCCAACTTCTTTGCCCCTCTCTCGTTGGGGTGAAGATAGAAGACTCCGGCCTGTCCATTCTCGGCAAACATGAATTTCTTGTGTTTTAGGCTGAAGAAATCGAATGCATCGCAGTCACCCAAATAGATATCTTTGTTCTCTGCAGCCAACTCAATGAGGATATTGGTGTAGCCAATCATTCGCTTCTGTCCGGCAACCAGATATTGCGAGGCATTGTGAGTGTTGGGGCTGTACCATATCGGTTGTTGCAAGACAAATATCGCATTGGGACACAGGTGACGAATCTCGTTAATCATGGTGGTAAGGTTCTTCTTGTAGTCGTTGTTTGACACAGGCGAACCGTTGGGCCCGAAGTTTGCCGAGTCGTTTGTTCCCAACATTATTGAGAATATTATCGGCTCGTAGCTCAATGCCTGAATATCCTTTATCGCTTGTCTTACTCGCTTGAAGTCAGCATTCTTTGCCGGCAGGAAATCTACCGTGGTGGCACCTGAACGGCCGCAGTTACGGAAATTCACATTGCATGACAAAGCCTTGCCGGTGAACTCTGCCGCAAATACGGGTGGAGCTGTCTTGGCTTTGTTGGTATGCAAAGCACCTTCGGTGATGCTGTTGCCTATGAACACCAAATTACATGTCTGCTTCTTCAGGCTTTGGGCGTGCGCCCCGATTGTGCCGATAAGCAGCAAGGCGAGTGTTGTGTAAAATAATTTCTTCATATACGATAGGTTGTTTCAGGCATAATGTATACTAAAACTCGGCGTTGTTCGGTGTGCGGGGGAAGGGGATAACGTCGCGAATGTTACCCATACCCGTTACGAATAGCAGCAGGCGCTCAAATCCCAGACCGAAGCCAGAGTGAGGTGCAGAGCCCCAGCGGCGTGTGTCGAGATACCACCAGATATCTGCCTCGTTCATGCCGAGTTCCTTTACGCGTGCAGAAAGTTTGCCATAATCGGCCTCACGCTCCGAACCACCGATAATCTCGCCGATTTTGGGGAACAATACGTCCATAGCTCGTACTGTCTTGCCATCCTCGTTCTGCTTCATGTAGAAAGCCTTGATCTCCTTGGGATAGTTGATAAGGATTACGGGACGCTTGAAGTGCTCCTCCACGAGGTAACGCTCATGCTCCGACTGCAAATCGCAACCCCAATCGCAGGGGAACTCGAACTTGCGGCCTGAAGCCTTCAAAATCTCGATACCTTCGGTGTAGTCCAGATGTACGAAATCGTTTGCCAATACAAATTCCAATCGCTCGATAAGCTCCTTGTCCCACATCTTGTTCATGAACTCCAAATCCTCGCGGCAGTTCTCCAACGCGTAGCGAATCAGGTACTTGAGGAAGTCCTCTGCCAGCTCCATGTTGTCGGACAACTCATAGAATGCCATCTCGGGCTCAATCATCCAGAACTCGGCAAGGTGGCGAGGAGTATTTGAATTCTCGGCGCGGAATGTAGGGCCGAAGGTATAGATACGACCGAGCGATAAAGCTCCAAGCTCACCCTCCAACTGGCCGGAAACGGTCAGGTTGCAAGGTTTGCCGAAGAAGTCCTGAGTGTAGTCTACCTTACCATCTTCGGTGCGGGGAGGGTTGGCGATATCGAGAGTTGTAACATTAAACATTGCACCTGCTCCCTCGCAGTCTGAACCTGTGATAAGCGGGGTGTGCAGATAGTAAAAACCGTTGTCGTTGAAATATTTGTGAATTGCAAAAGCCATGGCGTGACGAATACGCAACACAGCCCCAAAGGTGTTGGTGCGGGGACGCAGATAAGCAATGTCGCGCAAGAATTCCAACGAGTGACCCTTCTTCTGCAAAGGATAGCTCTCGGGGTCGGCAGTGCCGTAAATCTCGATCTTCTCGGCCTGAACCTCTACGCCCTGTCCTGATGCGGGAGACTCAACGAGCTTACCGTCTACGCGGATACAAGCTCCTGTGGTGATTAGCTTGAGCTGCTCATCGTTGAACGAAGCCAAATCAACTACAATCTGAATATTTGCCACACATGAACCATCGTTCAATGCAATGAATGCCACATTTTTGTTGCCACGTTTTGTGCGCACCCAACCTTTTACTGTGATGTCGCAACCCGTGTTGCCTGATTTCAGAATCTCTGCAATTCTCTGAGTTTTCATGATTATGATAGTTTTATTTATTTGTCGTTATCGGTATAATACTTTTATCAATCTACAAAGGTAGGCATTTATTTGATATTTGTCAAAAAAAAAGTACCTTTGCAAACGGTACTATGTACCGTCAGGCGAGAATTGCCCGTTTACTACTAAAAAAGAATAGTCATGAGAAATTTATTATTTGCAATAGTAGCACTGTTGTCTATCATATCGGTTGAGGCGCAAAATGCCCGTATTTATCGCAGTGAATTTATCACTTACGACAAACGAGAGGATGCTGTGGCCGACAATCGTACTCAAACTGCCCGCTATTTCGATTACAAACCGCAGCGCATTGCCGTAGCAGGTGGCGAGGCTCGTTTTGTGCAGAAGATTGAGATTGATGCCACTATGAATGACTACAACCTCTTCTTCCATATCGAGAATGTAGGTAGTGCCTACACCATCTTTATCAATAATGAGCCTATTGCCGATGTTGAGGACCCTATCACACCTGCCGATTTCCTTATTTCGCCCTATCTGCGTCAGGGTGTCAACGAGATTATGGTGGGTGAGCGTCAGAGCCGTACCCCGCAATTGCAGGAGAATATCATTCAGCCCGGATTCAAGCAGTTCGAAAACAGCTATATCTTTGCGCAGCGTCGTCTTGCAGTACGTGATTTCAATATCGCTCTCGAGCCTCATGAGTCGAGAGAGTATGCGAAGCTGAAACTGGATGTTATTATTGCCAACGATTTCAATTTCAATGAGACTATTCAGGTGGGATTCGATATTTACGACCCCAAGGGTAAGTTGCGCGAGTTTAGTGTGAATGAGTTGGAGTTGGAGGGTCGTTCTATTGATACTCTGCGTTTCAATCCCGACATCTATCATGCCTACAACTTTAAGTGGGGCGATGGTCAGCCACCGCTCTACGATGTTATGATTTATGTGAAGCGTAACGGCATGTTGTGGGAGTATATCCCTCTGAAGATAGGTTTCGGTAAGACCGAATATCGCGATGGAAAGTATTTCCGTTTCGACCAGGTGCTTCACATTCAGAAGAAGGAGCATTTTAATGCTACCGATGATCGTCATCAGACGTTTGTAGCTATCGAGCAACTTAAGTTGCGAGGATACAACACATTGTGCCCCGATTATCCGCAGCCCAAGTGGTTCTACGATATGTGTGACAAGGCGGGTATGTTTGTAATCGAGCGAATGAATCTTAACTCTCCCACAAATAGTAATATCCGTTCTGTCGGAGGTACGCCGGCCAACGATCCTGCATTGGTGGATGAGTATCTTACCCGCGCAAAGGCCATGTATTATCGTTCACGCAACCACTCATGTGTGATAGCCTACTCGTTAGGTAGTGCCGATTCGGGGAATGGCTACAATATGTATAAAGTCTACGAGTGGATAAAGTCGGTAGAGAAGGAGCGTCCCGTATTTTATGAGGGTGCCGAGGGCGAGTGGAATACCGATTTGTAATGGCAGAAATATTGCATAATTAGCCATTTTGCAGAGATGAATATCGAACTTGTTGTTGTCGGTAAGACCGATTCCAAAGAGGTTGAAGCACTTGTGGAGATGTATGCAAAGCGGGTTAATCGCTATTGTAAATTCTCTATCACCACCTTGGCCGATGTGCGTAATACCCGAAATATGGCGCCGTCGCGTCAGAAACAACTCGAGGGCGAGGTAATACTCCGTATGGTTGGCGATGGCGACTGCCTGACTCTGATGGATGAAAAGGGCGCACAATACACCTCGATAGAGTATTCGCAGTGGTTGCAAAAACGCATGTTGAGTGGCGTGAAACGTCTGCTGATAGTCATAGGTGGCCCTTATGGGTTCTCGGCAGATGTCTATGCTCGCGCCGATCAAAAAATCTCTCTCTCGAAGATGACATTTTCTCATCAGATAGTACGCGCAATTTTTGCCGAACAGTTGTATCGCGCCTTTACTATTCTACACAATGAGCCATATCATCATGAGTAAATTCAAGAAAATATCGGGAAGTGCTACGTTGCTTACATTGTGGCGTGTCGCATTGTTGTATATCGTTCTCATTCTGTGCCGAGCTGTTTTTTATCGCTATAATCACGAGCTGATAGGTGTGTTGCCATCTGAAGAGCTGGGCAGTCTGTTGCTCGGCTCATTGCAATTCGATACCGTATCGATACTATACGCTAATGCGGTCTTTATCTTGTTGTCGCTTTTGCCTTTGCATCTGCGTGAGCGAGGCTGGTGGCAGAAAATGCTGTTCTGGTATTATGTGGTAGTGAATTCGGTGCTGCTTGTGGTTATGAATATGGCCGATGCAATCTATTTCAGGTATACCCAAAAGCGATTTTCGGCTGATGAACTCTTTTTTGCCGACAACGAGAACTCGTTACAGTTGGTTTTGAAGTTCGCCGCTGAAAATTGGCATATTGTCATTGCGGGAATAGCTCTCATTATGTTGCTGGTGTGGGGATATCGACGCAAGGCTGTTGTAGAGAATGTTTTGCATGGTGTATGGTATTATGTCGTTGCCACGCTGATTCTGCTTTTGGCGGTGGGCCTCTCGATTGGTGGTATTCGTGGAGGTTTTACCAAGATGACGCGCCCTATAACTCTGTCGAATGCTACACTCTATACGCCCGACAACGCTCGTGCGACCATGATCCTGAGCAATCCGTTCTGCGTGTTGCGTACCATGGGCTCGAGTGGGAAGTTGCATTACGAGAAATATTTTAGCGAGGAGGAGTTGGCTGCGATATATTCACCGGAGCATATTATTGATACAAATTCTACCCCCCCCCAACAAACAGAACTTACCGGAAGGAATGTGGTAATCTTCATTATGGAGAGTTTCTCTGCCGAGCATTCAGCACTATTGCGTCCCGATATATATGCCGAGCGCGAGCAGCAGGGTTATACTCCGTTTCTGGACTCCCTGATGCGTCAGAGCTATACATTTTATAATATGTACTCAAACGGTAAACGCTCAATACAGGCTCTGCCTGCCGTGTGGAGCTCCATTCCATCGTTTAAAAGTCCGTTTGTCCTTATGCCGCAGTCGGTAGCCGAGACCCGCTCTCTGCCTGCAATATTGAGGGATAAGGGGTATAAGACCATGTTCTTCTGTGGTTCAGACCATGGCTCTATGGGGTTTGGTGCGTATGCCCGTGCTGCCGGTATGGAGCATTTGTTCAGCCGTGAGGATTATGAGGCGGCGCATGGCAAAACAGATTTTGACGGCTATTGGGGCATTTGGGACGAGAAATTTATGCAGTATATGGGCGAGGAACTTGGCCGTGCCGAGCAGCCTTTCTTCTCGACAATGTTCACTCTTACCTCGCACCACCCCTTTGTTGTGCCTGCCGAATATGAAGGTTATTTCCCTGAAGGTGAGACTGCTAACCATAAGTGCGTAGGTTATGTTGATAATGCGTTCCGTCTCTTCTTCAAACGCTTCGAGAATGAGGAGTGGTTCAAGAATACCATTTTCCTGTTTGTGGCCGACCATGTGTCGAGCGAGCGTTTCTCGGAACAGTTTATGCGCTCTCCGGGCGATTATCATATTTTCGGATTTATGCATGCTCCCGATAGTGCGCTTGTTGGCGAACATCATGGCGTGGTGTCGCAGATAGATATTATGCCCACCTTGCTGGGTCTGTTGGGTAATGAGGAGTCATATTTTGCCTTTGGTCGTGATATATTTAATGAACAGGGTTCTATGCCTATGGCGGTGAACTACGATAATAATATGTTTCAGGTTATTACGGAACAAGATTTGATAATATTCGATGAGAAGCAGGTCGTAGGAGTCTACTCGGTGGATGATGTCGCGCATGAGAAAAATCGAGTTTCGCAGAGAGATGTACGAGATGTTGAAAATCGCCTTAAGGCTCTTATCCAAAGCTATTATACTAGAGTCGAGAATAAAGATTATTTGGTAGATGATAATACCGTTTCGCAAGGTGGAGTTGAGTAGCCGAGAGGCGATTGATGCTCTCCTGAAAGATAACGACACCCCAATTTGTGACTACTGTTTTGCCAATATTTTCGCGTGGCAGCCTGTGTACTATATCGAGTGGGCAAATGTCTGCGGAGTGCTGGTCGTGCGGTTTCGGCTCGATGACGGGGGTTGGGGTTATATGCCTGTCGGCAAGGGTGATATCTCTGTCGTTGTAGAGGCTTTGAAGCAAGATGCGGCAGAGCGTAATATCCGTTTTCGATTGGTGAGCTTTGATAGTCGTTATGCCGGCTTGTTTGGCCCGGACTATGCCGTATGCGATAATCTCGACTACCGAGATTATATCTATTCTGTTGAGGAACTTTGCGAGTTGCGTGGTCGTAAGTTCCAACCCAAACGCAACCATATAAATCGTTTTGAGTCGAATTACAATTACACCTTTAATCTTCTGGGCCCAAGTGATTTTGATGATTGTGTGGCGCTCGAGTCTTTGTGGCAGGCAAGAAAGTGCGCGACAATGGGTGTTACTTGCTCGGGCGAGGGCGGTGAGCAGTGTGCGATACGAAGAATCTTTGCGAATTATGAAAGCCTTGATATGCTCGGTGGTGTATTGCGTGTCGAAGGTAAGGTTGTGGCTTTTGTTGTCGGCTCACGATTGACAAGCGACACCTTCTGTGTGCATTTCGAGAAGGCAGATATCGATTATGAGGGGGTGTTCCCCATGATAAATCGTCTGTTTGCTCTTGAACTCGCCAAAAAGGGATATAGTTATGTCAACCGTGAAGAGGATATGGGCCTTGACGGGTTGCGTCGGGCTAAACAATCTTACCATCCCGTACGTTTGGAGCCCAAGCTGGGTATCGCGTTGCTTGCGGAGCGTGAGAAGCAGTGCCGCATGTTGTGGCACGATGTTTTTGGCGATGATGTAGAGTTTATAGATAGTTTCCTCGTGGAGTATTATCGACCTGAAAATATGCTTGTCATCGAGCGTGATGGTAGGGTCATATCTATGCTTTATATAGTCGAAATGCAAACTGACTATGGCCCTACGGGCTATCTGTATGCCATTGCGACCTGTCCCGAGTGGCGCAAACATGGGTTGGCTTCAGAGCTGATAAATAGGGCTTTGAAGATCTCGCGCGAGCGTGGTTTTGCAGCAGTTATGCTAATCCCGAGTGGCGATGACGTCAAACGATTCTACCAAAATTTCGGCTTTGAAGATGTTGGTTACAAGCTCGATTTTTCCGAGGGTTTCGACTTCGGAACGGGTGACAGTGCGCTTGATTTGGCAATGGTGAAGGTTCTGAAGTAAAATCATATAATATAGTGTGTGCAAAACAAAAGCCACCCCTTGCGGAGTGGCTTTTTCTATTGAGTTTATAAGAATTACATCTTGTAGAACTCCTCCCAACCCTTGCGAGGGGGTGTGTTTACCAACATAGCGTCGGCGAAGCGGTCGTTTACGATACGCTTGGTCTCGCGATCGAATACGATCTTGCGGTTGAGGCGCTGAGCCATAACACCAAGGCAGAATGTCTGGCAAAGAGGACCGAATACTGAGAAAGGTGAATGAGCCTTCTCCTCGCCCATACATGCCAACAAGAAGTTCTCGTAGTGGTTTGAAGTGGGCTTCGGAACCTCGGGAAGCTTGCTTGCCATAGCCTTTGCCTTTGCTGCGGGGATAATCGAGGTTGTACCACCGTGAGAACCGCGCTTGAAGATCAACTCGTCAGAGTACATGATAGTACCGGGGTTCAAGCGAACTGAAGATGCAGATGCGGCACGACCACCGATTGTGGGAACGTCGCTACCCATCTTTGATTCACCGTATCCATCAGGAATCTGAGGATAGTTGCCAATACCGTCATACCATGTAATATCCATAGCAGGCATATCGCCACGACGAGGGAACTTGAAGTTAAGAGTAGAAGCCATGGGGAAGAAGTATGCATTCCAGCCATCAAGCTTAACGGGCTCAACCTCGTAAGGCAGACCAAGGTTTAGGAACTCGTGGATGGTGTCGATGAGGTGTGCACCCCAGTCACCCAAAGCACCCATACCGAAGTCATACCAGCTACGCCAGTTTCCGGGGTGGTACTTGCCGTTGAACTCGTGGTACTGCTGTGTAGTGTGCCACAAATCCCAATCCAGACCCTCGGGGATAGGCTCTGCGTCGGGGAAACGAGAAATGTTAACATCGTAACCATGCCAACGACGTGCGCTATTCATGTGAGCGTCAACGTGTGTAACGTTCTTGATGATACCAGCCTCGGTCCAAGCCTTGAACTGATAGTAGTTACCATCTGAGTGACCCTGGTTACCACCCTGTGTTACGAGCTGAGGATTACGCGCAGCAGCGTCCATCATCAACTGGCACTCGTAGAATGTACGGCCCATAGGCTTCTCAACATATACGTGCTTGCCCTGGTTCAAAGCCAACATTACGCAGGGGAAGTGTGAGAAGTCGGGAGTCTCAACAACAACAGCCTCGAACTGGTTGCCCATCTCGTCGAACATCTTGCGGAAGTCGGTGTAAACCTTTGCATTGGGATGCTCTGAAATTGACTTCTGGCTCTCCTTTGACTTAAGGTCAACGTCGCACAATGCAACGATGTTACACAAACCTGTCTTAACGAACTCGTTAAGTACCTGACGACCACGGTTAGCGATACCGATCCAAGCTACGTTAACCTTGCCCAACTTGGCAAAACGAGCCTTCTTGTCCTCCTGAGGTGTGAAAAGGTTAGCACCATTAGCCATGCCACCCATCATGATTCCTGCAGCAGCCAAACCTGAGTGCTTCAAGAAATCTCCACGTGAAATTTTACTGCTCATAAGTTTTTGGTTTAAGTTTAGTTTATATTAGGATTCCTTATAAGTCCAAATGACGTTATAAAGTTAATCATAATTTTCAAATAAATAAGTGTTTTTACATTTTTTTTCTTCTTGTGGTTTAATTTTCTCGGTTTTGGCGGGCTTGATGAAAATTATCAGTGGTAATAACAGCGGTGTTTTAGCATTTATAAATATAGGTGATAAAAAAAAATGTGAAAAATCAGGTACTTTGTTTTGCAAAGTATAAATTTTAATATATATTTGCACTGTCAAACCCGAACAAACCGATATTACCGGAGCGATGGTGGTAGTCGAAATTTATGTGTGGTGTAGTTTTCTCGCTACTTATCGCGACTAATAGAATAAGGTCTCGGATGGCAAATTTTTTTTGAAACTCAACTATAATTAAATATACAACTATTACAATTTACAGTTATGAAAAATCTTTATCAGCTAATTTTGGCCTTTGTGATGGTCGTGGCGTTATCGGCCACGGCCTATGGCCGACAGAATGACTCTTTGAAGGGTCGCGTAGTTAATCAGAAAGGTGAGCCTGTCAGCTATGCCACTGTGGTGTTGATGAAGGGTGGTGACCAAGTTACGGGAACGACCACCGACGACAGTGGCTGCTTTTATGTCAATGTCAAGGCCGGCGAATATCATTTATTGGTGGAGTTTGTTGGATATCAGGGCGTTGAACGCGATGTGAAGATTGCAGGCGTAACTGATTTGGGTGAAATAGTGCTCACGGAGTCGGCGACGGAAATCGATGAAGTGGTTGTCAAGGCTCAGATGATACGCCGTGAGGCTGACCGTTTTGTTGTAGATGTGGCCAACTCACCCTCGGCCATCGGCAAGAACGGTGAGGAGCTGTTGCGCCAGTCACCCGGTGTGTGGGTTAAGGATGATGGTATCTCTATCCTCGGTGCGGGCGGCACAAAGGTCTTTATCAACGACCGCGAGATAAAGCTCTCGGGCGAGGATTTGGTTCGATACATCAAGAGTTTTCGTGCTGAAGATATTGCTAAAATTGAGGTGCTGCCCCAAACGGGTGCCGACCATGATGCCGATTCGAGTGGCGGAATCATCTATATCACGCTGCGTCGTCGCCTTGATAATGGCGTGATGGGTTCGGTTTCGATGCAGACTAATCAGGGAAAGTATATGAATATATACTCGCCTTCGGCTACGGTGAATGCACATCTGGGTCGCTTTGATGTGACGGCCGCCGGTTGGTATAACAATACGAATATGACTGTAATTAGCAAAGAGAATACCATCTATCACGATTTGGCGGCCGAGATGAATGCCAACTCCGATCTTAAATATAAGGGTAATGACTATGGTGCAAATCTCTCGGCTGTTGCCGAGATAAATCCTCGCCAGAGCGTGGGCTTCTATGTGGGCTACGATGGTGACAAGTCGGACTCTCCCATAACCTCCGAGACTGTTTTTGCGCATGATGCGGGCGAGCGAATCAACAAGAGTGATTACCTGAATACCGACGTCCGCAAGCGTTTGTCTGCCACGCTAAACTACATATTCAAGAGTGACAGCCTCGGCTCGACGCTAAAGTTTATTGCCGACTATAATCAAAGTTCCCCTCGTGCCAATAACGACTATCACACATCAATCTCGGAGGGGGATTTTCGCTCTGATTCGCTCTATTTCGACCGTAGTAACTCCACCTTCCGTATTGCTACGGCGCAGTTGGCTCGCGAGCGTCACTTCTCGCCTCATTGGACATTGCGCTATGGTGCGAAATATACTTATAATGAGATAAATAGTGATGCAATATATCGCTATCAGAAGGGTGGTGCCTGGGTGCCTTCGACAGCTGCCGACTACAATATCCACTATGCCGAGAATATCGGAGCGTTGTATGGTGTTGCTTCGATGCACTACGGCCGCTGGAGTGCTGTGGTGGGGTTGCGAGGTGAGTATACCTATACCAACGGCAGGGAGACGGGCATAAACCAAAACTATCTCTCACTCTTCCCTAATGCCAACCTCTCGTATGCGCTCGACAAGCAGGGTAAACATTCGCTTGTCGCTCAATACTCTCGCACGATTGCGCGTCCGGGATTTTGGGCTCTGACACCTAACCGTTTGCCTATCTCGGACTACTCCTATCAGATGGGTAACCCGTTGCTCAAGCCTTCGTACAATGATAAACTCTCGCTGACAGCTGTGTTTGCCTATAAATATACCGTGACCTTCATGATGCAGATGACTAAAGATTATATTCAGCAGATGTTCGTGAGCGACGCGACCGACCCGCGCATAAAGTGTATGATGTCGCAGAATATGCCGCAAATGAATCAGTATGTGATAAATGTGAATATTCCGCTGACCCTCACCAAGTGGTGGGATTGGAATACCAACATAATGGGTGCAGCAGTAGAGCAGCGAATGACTACCTCAAGTCCTATCGAAACCAACTATTTGGCGCAGGCGAGTTCTATAATGACATTCAAGTTGCCCAAAAAGTTCTATGTGGATGTCGATTATTGGTGTATGAGTCGCACGAAGGTGGCGAACTTGGAGTTGGCGGCACACCAGTCGGCCGGTATTGCCATTAAAAAACTGATAAAAGATGCGTGGACTTTGCAGTGTGCATTCCAGCAGATTCTGCCCCAGCGAAATCTTATTATCACCCAGGATAAGGACTTTTGTCGTAAGATGAATCTTGTTGGGCAAGGTCAAAACTTCAATGTGAGATTGGCAGTGACCTATAAATTCCAGAGCGGTAAGGCTTTCCGTGCAAAGGGCGTTGAGAGTGGTGCTACCGAGGAGAAGACGAGAATGTAAGGTTTGCATGGTATGCAAGAAAAAAGATAAGATGTCGAAATCCCGACATCTTATCTTTAATTATATATAAGGTATAATGTTGGCTTTGCTATTTTAGAAGCGACCACCGCCGCCACCGAAGCCGCCGCCACCGCCGCGCATGCCGCCGCCCATACCACCAGGACCACCGCCCTGCATGCCGCCGCGCATACCACCGGGGCCTCCGGGAGGCATACCCTGGGGAGGACCTTGCTGGCGCATATTGCGATTCTCTACGCCGTTTTCACCGATAACCTTTCCGCTACGAGACTGTCCATAACGACGAAGGTTGTAAGTGAACTTGACACCGAAGAAGCGGCCGATAACACTGCTGGTAGAGTTCTGCATGTACTCTGCATTCCATGAACGGTTGAAGCCCTTGTTCTGGTTGAATACGTCGTTTGCGATAAGCTGTACCTCGCCAAGACGCTTCAAGACCTTCATACCGATACCGAAGTTACAGATAAACTCGGTGTTGTTAAGATTCTTGCTGTTTTGACTCAAACCTACGTACTGGCTATAGTTGGCATTTGCATGTAAGGTAAGTCCAAAGCCAAATACCACGCGAACGTTACCAAATGCACGGTGCTGCATATACTCGTTGTTGCTGCTGGTCGACATGGTGTTGGTAACCTTGCTATATGTGGGGAAGTATGCCAAACGGAAGTCTACGTATTGGCTGAAGTTACTGCCGATAGCAATATTCCCACCGAGTGAATAGTTGCGTGAGTGGTTTACAACATCATTCAATATTGAAGGCGACTGATTCAATGAACCACGAGCACCGATATTGAAGTTACAGCCCATGAAATTCAAGGGGAAGCCGTAGTTGATACCTGCGTTCATGCCCCATGAGCCATCCTTATAGTTGATGGGCTTGCTAAAACGACCTGTGGGAGACAAGGTGGTGAGCAACTCGCCATCGGGAGAGTAGATCTCATAACCCGGCTGGTTCATGATAACCGAACGAATGATGTTGTTGCGGCTGATGTTACCTCCGAAATCAACAGAGAATGTAGTACCAGACTGGATACCCGAGAATGTGTAGCCCAAATTGGCACGGTGACTGTATGAGGGACGCAAGTTAGGGTTACCTGCTGTGATATTGTTTACATTTGAGATATTTACAACATCCTGCAGGTCGTTTACCGAGGGATTTGATGTAGACGAGTTAACACGCAGCATGATACGGTTTTGCATGTTGAGCTTAAAACGTGACATGAATGAGTAGGTCAGGTTTTTAAAAGTCTTCTCGGGTAGGACATAGACAGCAGGATAAGTACGGTCGCTGTTCATGGCGACGTGCTGGAAGTTTAGCTGACCGGAAATAGATGTTCCTTCGCTACCATAACGGAATCCGGGGCCTACACGCTGTGTGAGGTAGTCGGTGTTGTAGCGATTCGAGTACTCGGGACTAATCATCTCCATATACTCACCTGTCTCGAAGTCATAGAGGTTGGTCAAACGGTCTGCATTGGTTTTGCGATAGTTTACATTGTAACCAACGGTGAACTGTGCATTGTTGCCTATAGGCTCGGCGTAGGTGATACCGCCACGCAGGCTATAATTATAGTTGTCTGAAGTAGAATATTGCTGAATCGGATTGTCGATTGTTTTTTCTGAGTAGTTCTGGCCACGTGAGTCGTTGGTAGAGTAGTTTCCGTCGAAATTGAATTGCAATGTACGGCCCTGCTTTGCACCCAAACGCATCATATAGTTACCATTCACACTGGCGTTAAGAGCGTTGCTGAAGTTCTCGCTCCAATTATTAAGCGTAATGTAATCGTTGCTGTTGATGGGGAAATAATCGCTTATAGAGTTGCTATTGCTCTCGCCATCATTAAACGAGAGCTGCGCGCGCAACATCAAACGATGTTTGGGATTGATGCGATACTCGATACGGGTATTGAAGTTGTGGTTGTATGAGATATTCTGGCTGTAGCTGTCAGACATGTAGCGCTGATAGATATCCTTGCCTGAATTGATCTCCTCCTCGGTGAGGGAGTACTCGCGGTCGGTCCAGCTGTTGTGCTTGTTGTTGTTGGCGTTGAAGTTGTAGCTACCCTCAAGGCGGAATTTGTCATCCTTGCCCCAAGCGTTGATATAGTTAACACCTGCCATACCCATCTTCGACTGCGCATTTCCATTCATGTTGTTGGCACGGAAACGAACGGTGGTCTTTGACTTCTCGCGGAAGAAGTTCACAGAGCCGTTTACGCTACCGTAGTGCTGGGTCTTGTCGTATGAGCGGGGCTCGAAAGCATATTGTGCATCCATCTTACCGAAGATGGCGGTCTTCATTTTATTGTGAGTAACAATATTGATAGCTTTGTAGCTGTTACCGTCGTCGATACCTGAAAACTCGGCCTCGTCGCTGAGTTTGTCAAATACCTCTACCGACTTAATCGCCTCGGCGGGCAATGTAGAGAGGGCGGTGGCAACGTCATTGCCGAAGAACTCGCGGCCGTCTACCAAGATCTTCTGCACAGCCTCGCCGTTAGCCTCTACCGAGCCACCGTTAACGGTAATACCGGGCATTTTAGCCAACAACTCGTCAGCATCAGCGTCGGGAAGCACCTTGTAGGCTCCGGCGTTATATACAGTAGTATCACCATTGATGGTGGTACGTACAGCTTGAGTCTTTACACTTACGGCCTCAATAGTATGCACATCCTCCTCGATATGCCATGCGGGGAGCTTGTTCTCTTTGCCGGCTTCAACTTTAACGACCTGTGATGTGGTCTGATAACCCAGAGAAGAGGCTGTCAAGCGATACTCACCGGCGGTGAGAGACTTAAACTGGAAGGCTCCACGAATAGCGGTGGTGGTGTACTTCTGATTAAGTGTGTCGCGAAGTGGTGTAAGCTCGATAACGGCACCTACAACACCCTCTACCTCCTCTGCTCCATCGGGCTTGGTGACAAGTGTGCCGAGGATTGAGCCTTTTGATTGAGCCGCTGCGCTTGCGGCTGAAAGCAACATTAGTGAGATTAGAATAAATTTTCTCATTATGTGTAAAATTTGTGGTTTTTAATTTGCAGCAAAAATAGTAAATATGCGCTTAAAATATATATATAGGTAGGTGAATCGCCCAAATGAGGGGGTCAATCGCCCACGATGGGGGTTGAATATATGGGTGAATTACATAAAAACCCCCGACAGGGATATGTCGGAGGTCTTATATGTGCAATATCGCTACTTTAGAATCTACTCTCTTACGGTCATTTTGTATGCATTGGTTCTGCGCAATTCAAACCCTGCGCTGCCGTAAAGTTTATTTGCTTCTATACGTTCGGGACGTGATGTCAGCATCAGAGCGCACGGGGACATGCTGTTTTTGGCGTACTCTATGATATATTCAATCAATTTACGCCCGATACCTTTCCCGCGTTGTTCTTTTGCCACCACGACATCCTCGATCCATGCCTTTTTCCCCGTTGGGGTGGTATATGTGCCCAGCGTGGCCATGCCTACGGTGTTGCCATTGTGTTTTGCGACAAACAATATGGAGTTTTCACTGTCAATAATCTCACAAAGATCTTTCACGGTAAGGCGAGTGTCGCGTCCGGTCAATTCAAAGATGAGTTGATTGGCGATTTGTATGTCAATGTCACCTTCTTGGCATGCAATGATTATCTCGATTTTGCTTTCTTCTGTCATTCTGCTTGGTTATATTTTGTTTTTCGCGGTAGAACTTCTCTGTCTGTTTGTATAGTCTCTCATTTAATTGCTCGCAAAATTAGTGATTTTTTGTTATTTGTAGGGTTGTTTTTGAAAAATATAATAAAGCAGATGTACTGTTTTCTATTTTTCTGAAGAATTGGCCGTTTGATGGTATTTTGTTGTCTGTTTCAGGGGTGTCATCGTAAATATTAAGTGAAATTTATATACAATCTTTCGGGTAAAATGGGTCTTCTTGGAGTTTGTTGAGAATTTAAATATTGAAAATCAGACTTATAGCCGAAATGACAAGTCGTAAGTGTTAAATTTTTGTTAAAAAATAGAGATAAAATATTTTGCAAAAAATTTGCTAGATAAAATTAAAAGTGTAATTTTGTATTATTAAATAAGAAGAAAGAGTAAAGTTACAACCCTTAATTTTAATTAAATTTTTAAGAAAGTGCCGGCCATCTTGCTAATATTGATGCGTGATGTGCGGGGTTTTGCATCTACAATAGTCTGATACTCAATGAGTAGTGACTGTGAAGCAAAAAAGCCTGTTTTGGATGGGAGTTTTAGAGTCCTTCCTGCCTTTAGGGTGATTTTGACTAATACGCAATCCGCTGCCAAGTATGATGCAGAGCTAAAAAGAAGGCAAAGAAAATAAAAAAGACAAAGAAGAAACTGAATTACTAAGTTGCAGAATGAAATGTATTAGCGGTGTTTCCGTTACACATTATAATATAAAATAAAAAATAACCCATAAAATCCTAATATTAACTTTTAAAACCGGAGATTATGAAATTAAATCTACGAAATTCAACTCCCTTGCGTAAGTGGGCGCAGCGTGCTGCCACTTTGTTGGTAGCTATGGGAGTTTGCTGCCTTTCGGCTTTTGCACAGCCAAAGGTAGTGAGCGGTGTTGTTAAAGACGCTGCTGGCTTGCCGGTAATCGGAGCTAACGTCGTTGAGAAAGGTACAACCAACGGTGTATTCTCTGATGTAGACGGTAAGTATGAACTGAAGGTTGAGGGTAAGTCACCCGTTATTCAGTTCTCATATGTGGGCTATGTAACACAGGATATTCCTGTAGGTTCAAAGACCACAATCGACGTTACTCTTGAGGAGGATAAGGCTCAGCTCGAGGAGGTCGTAGTTATTGGTTACGGTACCGCACGTCGTAAGGACTTGACCGGTGCTATTTCAACAGTTCAGACCGAGAAGCTCTCTACCGAGGCTCCCCGTTCAGTTGCCGACCTTTTGCGTTCTGCTGCTGCCGGTCTTCAGGTAGGTATGTCTTCTGACGCTGCACAGAACAACGGTTTCTCTGTACGTGGTAAGAACACTCTTTCTGCAGGTTCTTCTCCGTTGATCGTGTTGGACGGTGTTATCTATATGGGTAGCATGTCTGATATCAACCCGATGGATATCCAGAGCGTTGACGTGTTGAAGGATGCATCTTCAGTAGCTATCTACGGTGCTAAGGCTGCTTCTGGTGTTATCGCCATCACTACCAAGAAGGGTAAGGGCGAGAAGCCGACTATCAGCTTCAACGCAAACATTGGTTTCGTTCAGCGTGCACGCCCCGTACACGTAGTTGACGGTCAGGGCTTCATCGATTTCCGTAAGGATTACATGGAGGGTAACCAGACTTACGAGCAGTGGCTTTCTACTCCCGAGATGTATGATGACCCCCGCACTCTTCAGGGTATTGATCAGTTGACTTGGTACAACTATGACGAGAAGACTCCTGTATCAGCAGTTCCCGATGAGGAGGCATTGCTTCGTAAGTGGGTAGGTACTCGTTTGAACTTCCAGCCTATCGAGGTTGAGAATTTCTTGGCAGGTATCGAGACAGACTGGGAGGACATCGTTTACCAGACTGGTCTTCAGCAGGATTACACAGCTTCTATCTCTAACCGCACAGAGAATACTTCTTACTATTGGTCAGTGGGTTATGCCGATCGTGAGAGTACAACTGTAGGTGACCGTTTCACTAACCTTCGTACCCGTTTGAACCTCGAGTCAAAGGTTACAAAGTGGTTGACCGTAGGTGTTAACGCTAACTTCGCAGAGCGTAAGGGTGGTTATCTTTCAGCTGATACAGGTGTTATTGAGAAGAACTCTCCTTATACCAAGTTCACTTTGGATCCCGATGATGAGTATTATCACTATCCTTCTGGTGATAACAACACTAACAACCCCTTCTTCGGTTGGGCACAGATCAATCGTCGCGCAGTTACTCAGACTTTGAATGCTAACCTCTATGCAAAGGTTACCTTGCCTTTCGGTATTGAGTATCAGATGAACTACACTCCCCACATGAACTGGTATGAGTATTACAACCACTACTCATCAGAGCGTGAGGATTATGCCGGTGTAGGTGGTGAGGCTACTCGTCAGCATCAGAAGACCTATAAGTGGCAGTTGGATAACGTGGTACGTTGGAACAAGGAGTTTGGTCAGCACAATATCAACATCACATTGCTTGCCAATGCCGAGAAGAACCAGTACTGGTCAGACTCAATGACAGGTAAGATGTTTATGCCCTTCGATATCTTGGGTTGGCACCGTATGCAGGCCGCTACCGAGATGTCAATTACATCAGATGATACCTACGATACAGGTTCGGCTTTGATGGCTCGTTTGTTCTACTCATTCCGCGATACTTACATGATCACCGCATCTGTACGTCGCGATGGTTACTCAGCTTTCGGTATGGCTCAGCCTTTTGCTACATTCCCGTCAATCGCTTTGGGTTGGACATTCACCAACGAGAAGTTTATGGAGAACGTGAAGTGGTTGAACTATGGTAAGTTGCGTCTCTCATGGGGTATCAACGGTAACCGTGATATCGGTCGCTATGCAGCCCTTTCAACTCTTACTTCAAATCCTCACCCCTACTCAAGCAACGTAGATGGTTCTGACGTTTTGAAGTCACAGCTTTGGGTTGACAAGCTTGCTAACATGAACCTTAAGTGGGAGAAGACCGCTGCATGGAATATCGGTTTGGACTTCGGTTTGTTCAACAACGTACTTCGTGGATCAGCCGAGTTCTACCTCTCTACTACTAACGACCTTTTGGTATCTCGTTCTATCCCCTCAATCACAGGTTTCTCTACTGTATACGATAACCTCGGTGAGTTGAAGAACCATGGTTTCGAGCTTACTTTGAACGCTACTCCCGTACAGAATCGTGTTGTAACATGGGATACTCAGGTTACTTTCTCTCTTAACCGTCGTAAGATTACTCACCTCTACGGTACTTATGAGGATATCAAGGACGAGGAGGGTAACGTAATCGGCCAGCGTGAGTTGGATGATATCAACAATGGTTGGTACATTGGCCACGATACAGACCAGATCTACAGCTACGAGCGCATTGGTACATGGCAGCTCGGTGAGGAGGAAGAGGCTCTTGTATACGGTCTTGCTCCTGGTGATTTCAAATACCGTGACGTAAACGAGGACGGTGTATTGAATAATGACGATAAGGTATGGCAGGGTTATACTTCACCTCGCTACCGTGCTTCATGGCGAAATGAGTTCGCATTCAAGAATGGTATTTCATTGTCATTCATGATGTATGGTAACTTCGGTCACTGGGGAACTTTGAACCGCGCAGCTAACGGTAACGATCAGCCCGACCGTTTCACCCACGTAGTTATCGATCGTTGGACTCGTGAGAATCCTACTAACGAGTTTGGTCGTATCAAGTCTATCAACAAGGGTAGCAACTATGTAACAAAGAACTTTGTTCGTATGGAGAGCATCGCTTTGTCATATCGCTTGCCTAAGAAGTGGTTGGAGAAGATTTGGATTCAGGGTGCAACAATTTCAGCTACAGTACGTAATCCCTTCGTAGTATGTCCCGGATGGTACTTCGGTGATCCCGAGGGTGGTGACAAGTCACTCCGTACTTGGAATATCAACTTGAGTCTTACTATGTAATAATCCTCAAATAAAAGGTTGAAATTATGAAAAAGACATTAAAATATTTGGCTATAGCAGTGGCTGCATTGCCTCTGTTGAGCTCATGTGGTGAGGAGTGGCTTGAGCCGAAGCCCTTGTCATTCTTCGCTCCCGAGAACTCGTACATCAATACTACGGGTCTTGAGGCCGCTTTGGTAGCAGCCGAGCGAAATATGCGTCACGAGTTTACAGGTGACGGAGCTCCGATCTTGTACCAGTATATGGCATCGGATATGGGTGTAAGTGGTAAGATCGACGATAAGAGCTC
>JAGBIC010000029.1 GCA_017935185.1 Alistipes sp.
GAGTAGGTAGCCGCCTCTTCAAGCCGAGTTGGATTTTTCCGACTCGGCTTTCTTTTTGTGCATAGCGGAGCGCGATAGTTATGTAGTAGTGCATACTGTCGATTATACCATATAGAGCCGAGTCGGATAATCTCAACTCATGGCTTGAAGAGGCGTTCCGCCAACGATATCGACATTCCCTCCCCTAAGTCCCCTCCCTTTGACAAAGGGCGGGGATTTTTGCTATGCAGCGGCAACCTACTCTCCCGCCTAAATAGGTGGAGTGATAGACGCAAGTGCGCTTAACTGCTCTGTGAAACAGAGGACGGTCGCAGCAGGCGAGTGCAGAGGGGATATACCTATATATATTATATATAAGCGGTGTAGGATGCTTGATATATCCACTCTGCCGAGCCGCCACCGACCGAAGCCGAGAACAGATTGCCCACGGCAATCCTCGGCAAGTTAAGCGAACGATATTTTCTCCTGATAGCCAAAAAAATACCGCAATCCCAAGGGGTGCGGTATAATAATGAAATCTTTATTTTTATTGAGCCATTTCGGAGATGGGTTTAATCTTGTCTGCATAATCCGACCATGCAGATTGGTATGCGCTAACAGCTGAGGCAGGAACATAAATATTTTCCAATGCATTGCAAATATCGAATACCCTCATTCCAACAGTTGCTGGGGTATCCCTATTAACAATAACTGTAGTCAAATTTACATTGGTATTAAACGCATAATGTCCGATTGAAGTAGCATTTGATAAATCTATTACAGTGAGCCCGCAATCAACGAAAGCGTTATCCCCTATTGTGAAATCACCTTGTGGCATTGTGATTTGAGAAAGGTTACTACAAGATGCAAATGCTTGGCTGCCTATTTCTGTAATATATGTTAGGTCTACCGATGTTAAGTCGGTATTTTGTCCAATCGCCATTGCTTCAAGTCTTGTTATGGCCGAAGGAAGTACCAATGACTTTATTCTACTATTAGTTATGCCATAAGAAGGGATACTTGTAATATCATTTTTTAAGGTAATCTTGCCTATCCCATTTTCAAAAATGTGCGATTCAAACATAGATTCTTGTAAACCGTCATATTGCCCAAATGTATGTTTTGAGTTATCCGTAGTAGTGTAAGTAATTACATTGGTAAATACCTTTTGTGTCAGCCAAATATTTGCAGTGTAGAGCTTGCCCGCATAGAGTGTTGTACCACCTATATTAATCTCGCCGTCATAGATTTTTGCATCACGAGTCGTTACAACAACCTCAATCTTGTCTATACCTACAATCTCATAATCATATGTTGGAAGATATACATAAATATCATCTTCTGCACCGTGTCCTGTGCAATCGATATTAAAATCTGCAGTTCCCCCATCAATAGACATTGACTTTAGTGTAATAGTCTGAATCTCTGCTGGTGAAAGATTCACAGTTGCGCCCTGAATTCGGAATTTTGGCATCAACAACGCTGTTGAATGTATAAAGCTGAATTTAGTATATTCGTTAAGAGCATAAACTATGTCCGACACCATCAAAGTTTTATCTTCCGACAATTGACCATTTTGTGATGTAAAAATCATTTTGTCGTAAATAAAAGTTGAAGTGAGAGAATATATGCCACTTGGATAAGTTGCTATATACATCTCATCATCGTTAAATATATTATTGCCCGAAAATTGGTTACCTTCTATCTGTTCAAACATCGTAGGGGTACTGCTTCCGAGAAGTGAGAAAACATCAAATTTTTCTTTCACACCGCTTGTTCTCCAATCAACTTTTACGATAGGCTTACCCTCGCCGTCGGTGTCAGGAGTGAGTGCAACACGAGTCTGACCATCGTTTGCGATGTCGGCAGTAACGGTGATTTTGTTGGCAGAGTTGTTAGATTCCTCCAAAACACCCTCAACTTCGCTCTTTTGACAACCAACCATAGTTGCCAAAACCAAAACAAATATGTTAAATAGATACTTTTTCATAGTCTTGATTATTTTGTTAGATTACCACCCTGTTGGGCCAAAATGTCCTCCATTACCATAATCGGGAGTATCTCCTCCTGATGCGGCAAAGCCTTGTTCGATTTGAATCTCCAGTACCTCTAATTTTGGTGCAATGTAATTTTGTTTCTCCATAATTTATTATTTTAATTAGTGATCAATTCAAATTACAGACAAAACAAAAAGCGCGGACTATATTCGCTTATATCGGATTCTGTGGTCTTGGACTACCTCACACCCTAATATACGGAATAAAGCCCACGCTGAAAAACAGCGCGGGCGTCAAACTTTATTCCATTGGGTGTGTTCAGAAAGTGTCCAAGTTTCAGAATCCCGAAATAAAAGCTAACGCCTTTTATTTATATGTCTTTAGTTGTTATTTAATCATAGGCAATTTGATTTTGATTATTACAAATATAGCAATTCTCCTTTGAATAACCAAACCTCGCAATCATTACATGATGCAGTTTCTATACCTATATATAATATATATAATATAGCCGCGGTTAAATTTTTTGTGGTTCTGTGTTTTTTGTGGGTAGGGATAATTCAAATTTTGTTTTGAAAGCCGAAGTGCTTTTGAAAAATAATATTATATGTAAATGTTATTTTTTTTAGGTTTTCTTTGTTGTTTATAGAAAATATATTACTTTTGTTATACAAATAGCAGTAAATTTACAACTAACATTCAAACTCTATCACCAAAATGCTTCGGGGCGCAAGTCTCGGCAAAGAAATTTTTATTAACCAAAACAATTTTTTTATGTCTCTAAAACGTACTATCGCATCATTGCGTCGTATGTTTGTCGGCGTTCGTTATGCGCTGATAATCATGCTTTTGGCGGGGGGGGGTATTTCCACCGCAATGGCGCAAAATTTAGTGAAGGGTAATGTAGTAGATCAGAAAGGTCAGGCCATGGTTGGTGCGACCGTTGTTCTACTTGAGGACACTACAAAGGGTACTATTACCGATGCAGACGGTAACTTCGAGTTGCCAGCAGCTGCCGGTCAGACTTTGCAGTTCTCTTCAATCGGTTACAAGACCCTTGATGTAAAACTTGGTAGCCAGACTACAATCAAGGTTACCATGGAGGAGGACCTCAATCAGCTCGAGGACGTTGTGGTTATCGGTTACGGTACTGCACGTAAGGGTGATTTGACCGGTTCTATTTCGAGCGTTAATGGCTCATTGCTTTCAAACCGCTCTACCCAGCAGATTTCTACTGCTATGCAGGGTCAGATTGCGGGTGTTCAGGTTACACGTTCAGCTGGTGGCCCTGGTGGTAGCGCATCAGTTCGTGTACGTGGTGTGACAACCATGTCAACCAACGATCCGTTGGTAATTGTCGATGGTGTTCCTTCTTCTTTGAATGACGTGTTGGCTTCAGATGTTGAGACCATGACCGTGTTGAAGGACGCTGCTTCTGCTGCTATTTACGGTGCTCGTGCTGCTGCCGGTGTTATCCTTATCACCACCAAGCGTGCGAAGCAAAACTCATTCTCACTTGATTACAACTACGAGTTCGCTTTGGATACTCCTACAACCCGTGCCAAGAACGCCGGTGCTGTTGAGTGGTTCAAGATGTACAACGAGTTGAAGTGGAACGATGGTGCTTCAGAGCACTCAACTTACTCTCCCGAGTATATCGATTCTTACATGGAGAACCATGCCAAGGATCCTATCCACTACCCCGATGTAGACTGGATCGACCTTGCTCTTGACGAGGTTGCTACTCACCAGCAGCACACTTTGTCAATGTCTGGTGGTACTAAGAACCTCCGCACAAAGTTCACTTTCAACTATCAGGAGGGTGAAGGTTACTACGAGAACAAGGGTTACGAGCGTTATGCAGGTCGTTTGAACAACGACTATCAGATTACCGATTGGATGCGTGCTAACGTAGACCTCGACTTCTCTGCTTCAGAGTCTACTTCACCTGCTTTGGGTAACGCCATCTATTGGGCTCACCTTATTTCTCCTATCTACAATCCTTATTGGGCAGATGGTTCATTTGCTGACGTTAAGGATGGTGGTAACGTATTGGCCGCTTTGGCTAACGGTGGTAAGAACACTACCAACTACTACAAGTTCGGTGCAAAGGCTCAGTTGGATATCACTCCTGTTAAGGGCTTGACTTTGACTGCTATCTTTGCTCCCCGTTTCAACTTCACAAAGGGTAAGAACTTCTCAAAGGCAACTCCCGTTTACTATGAGGATGGTCGTTCTATCATGCATCAGGCTTTGAAGACCACAAACCTTTCAGAGAGCCGCAACGATAGTAGCAGCCGTACTTATCAGTTCTATGCCAACTACGCTAATCAGTGGGGTGATCACTCATTCAGCGCCATGGTTGGTTATGAGGCATTTAAGAACAAGTGGGAGAACTTGGGCGCATCTCGTAACAACTACGAGCTCGACACATTCCCCTATCTTAACGTAGGTCCCGTAGATTATCAGTACAACTCTGGTTCAGCAGGTCACAACGCTTACCAGTCAGTATTCGGCCGTTTGATGTACTCTTACAAGAACAAGTATATGATTCAGGCCAATATGCGTGCCGATGCATCTTCACGTTTCCACAAGGATAGCCGTTGGGGTGTATTCCCGTCAGTATCTGCCGGTTGGGTAGCATCTGAGGAGCCTTGGTTCAAGAATAACGTTGTTGAGTACTTGAAGGTACGTGCCTCTTACGGTCAGTTGGGTAACGAGCGTATCGGTTCTGAGTTCCCCTACATGGCAACCATGTCAACCGGTAATAGCTACATGTACGATAAGAGTTCACAGTCTTTGACCGGTGCTATGAACGCTGCACAGGTTTACTACGCATTTAACGATATCACTTGGGAGACTACCACTACCTATGGTGTTGGTGTTGATATGTCATTCCTCGATCAGCGTTTGCGTTTGACTGCCGACTACTACTATAAGAAGACTGAGGATATGTTGCTCACCCTCGGATTCCCCTCATACGCAGGTTTCTCTGCTCCCCAGCAGAACGCCGGTGATATGTATACCAAGGGTTGGGATCTTGAGATTGGTTGGGGTGACACCGTAGGTGACTTCTCATACCGCATCTCTGCCAACATCTCTGACTACCGTTCACGCATGGGTTACTTGGGTGACCGTCGTACAATCTCTGGTAGCTACATCACCGAGGAGGGTTCTTACTTCAACGAGTGGTTCCTCTACAAGAGCGACGGCTTGTTCGTAACTGCTGAGGATCTCTACGACGAGAATGGCAACAAGTATCCTACTTTGTCTGCTAACGATAAGGATGGTAACATCAAGTTCATCGATATCAAGGAGGATGGCGTTATCAATGAGGACGATAAGATCCGCATGGGTAACTCACAGCCCGAGTATCTCTATGGTGGTAACATCTCTTTGGGTTGGAAGGGCCTCGACTTCAGCCTTTCATTCCAGGGTATCGGTCACCAGAACTCTATGTTCAACTACTATTGGGTACAGCCTTTGAAGGAGCAGTGGGGTTCACTTCCCGAGTTGCTCGTTGGCAACTACTGGAGCAAGTACAACACTCCCGAGCAGAATGCCAAGGTTAAGTATCCTCGCTTGACTTACACTAACACATCTAACACCTATGCACGTTCTGACTACTGGATGTTCAATGGTGCTTACTTCCGTGTTAAGAACATCACTTTGGGTTACTCATTGCCCGAGAATATCTTGAAGCACGTTCGCATGAAGTCTTTGCGCTTCTATGTAAGTGTTAACGATCTTCCCGCAATCAGCAACTATCCTGAGGGATGGGATCCCGAGTTGGGTTGGGGTAGCGACTACATCTCTACTTCATTCATCTTTGGTGTAAATGTTAAATTCTAAAAGCGTAAAACGGTATGAAAAAGATATTATTAGCAACTATTGCATCGGCGTTTGCGCTAACATCTTGCGTCGATCTTAATTTGGCTCCGTTGTCAGAGGGTTCAAGCGAGACTTGGTACTCTACTCCTGCGGAGATCGAGATGTCGGTGAACGACTTCTATCGTACTGCGTTCTTCCCTATCAACGATAAATGGTGGGGTGACGATGCTACTCGCCGTAACCAGCTTAACCTTATGCAAGATGGTTCAATGACTGCCGAGAATGGTACAACCCGTGGTCGTTGGGAGAACTACTATAAAGGTATTGCCCGCGCATTGCGTCTGCTCAGCAAGATGGATGCAGCCCGTGCTATGGGTGTTTCTGAGGCTACTATTACCCAGTATGAGGGTGAGGCTTATTTCTACCTCGGTTTTGCTTACGGTAACCTTGCTTTCCACTGGGGTGATGCTATCCTCGATAAGGTGGGTATGACCCTTGACGAGGCCTACTCTATGCCTCGTTCACCCAAGGCTGAGGTTTTGGCTTATGCTTACGACTGCTTCGATGAGGCTGCAAAGCGTCTTCCCGAGAGCTATGGCGGTATTCAGCGTGCCACCAAGGGTGCTGCTTATGCATTCAAGGCTCGTACAGCTCTCTGGTGTGGTGATTATGCTATTGCCGCTACTGCTGCCAAGGATTGTATGGATTTGCAGGTTTACAAGTTGCACGACAACTATCAGGATCTCTTTACTGCATCATGGTCTGACGAGTGGATTTTCTTCTTCCGTGGCGATGTAACTTTGAAGCAGTATCTCTTTGCAGCTGCCGATGTTCAGAACGTTATCCCCCGTCTTGCCGGCGGTTGGGGCGGTGTATGGGCTCCCTCTTATGAGTTGATTTGCGCATACCCCTGTATCGACGGTAAGCCTATCGACGAGTCACCTCTGTATAATCCCAAGGATTTGTTCGAGAATCGTGACCCCCGTTTGGCTATGACAGTAGTTCCTTTTGCTACTGCCCACAACAAGTCTGTTCTTGACGGCACTTACGATCCCCGCGATTACGAGTGGTTGGGTATCGAGCATACTCCCGATCCATCTCGTATCGAGGTTATGAAGTTCTCTGCAGATTCTAAGGTTGGTAACAACGATTCAAAGGCTCGTGCCGAGCATGCTGCCTATAACGGTTTCAACGTTAAGAAGTTTGTTGATGCTTCATGGTTGGAGAATGGTTATAAGGGTGCTCCCACTACATATCCTTACATGCGTTATGGCGATGTATTGTTGATGTATGCCGAGGCTATGATCGAGCAGAACAAGTGTACTCAGGAGGTTTTGGATGCTACTGTAAACAAGTTGCGTGAGCGCGCTTATGCAGGCACAGGCATCGAGTACCCCAAGGTTGTAAACGGCACTCAGGCCCAGATGCGTACCATGATCCGCACCGAGCGTTTCATCGAGATGGCTTTGGAGGGATGGCGTTACGAAGACCTTATCCGTTGGCGTTTGGCCGAGAAGGTATTCAATACTCCTACCTACTTCTTGGCTCGTACATGGTCAGGTTCAACATCTTGGGATGGTGATATCAGCAAGGTTCCCGATACATATAAGCAGCTTATCCAGAACTGGAAGGATGGTAACTATCCTCTCGGTGGCGTTCCCCAGATCGACGAGAACGGTATTGCCGATCTTTCAGAGATGGTTGAGAAGGGTTACATTGTGAAGGCTGCAGAGCGTAACTTTAACAAGGATCGCGATTACTTGTGGCCTGTTCCCGCAGCTGACCGCTTGATTAACGACAAACTTGACCAGAATCCCAACTGGTAAAATACACTCATTTCAATACTAGCGGAGGCCCGATTATGTCGGGTTTCCGTGGTATACGGATATTTTTAACAAGCCGTCGTGCGGCAATGGGCCGAAAAGGCCTCGCGTCGGCGGCGTAAACAACTTAAATTCATGAAATTAGCTAATTATTTGGTGGCGTTGTTCGCTGTGGTTGCCCTGGCATCGTGCGGTGGAAAGGGCGCAACAGCAGTCGACGAGACCGGCTATCCTTGTTATAGCGGTATCTACCCCCACCTCGCTTACTACAACTCGCAGGGCGAGTGCGGAACAGGTGCGGTAGTGCCTTGGGCCGACCGCCTGTGGGTTATCAGCTACTCACCCCACGAGCCGTTTGGTTCTGACGACAAACTCTATGAGATTACCCCCAACCTCGAGCAGATTGTGCGCGAGGAGAGTATCGGTGGTACTCCCGCAAACCGTATGATTCATACCCCCAGCCAGCAGCTTTTCATTGGCCCTTACGCCATTGATGCAAAGGGTGGTGTGCGCGCTATCCCCTATGATCGTATCCCGGGCCGCCCCACAGGTAACGCCTATCACCTGACTGACCCCGAGAACCGTATCTTGCTTGCAACAATGGAGGCAGGTTTCTACGATATCGATGTTAAGACTCTGGAGGCAAAGACCATTCACAAGGACGGTAACCAGATGCGTAAGGAGGGTTCGACAGGTCGTTTGAGTCCGCTGTTGCCGGGTTATCACGGCAAAGGTTTCTACTCAAGCCAGGGCGTTGCCGTTTATTCAAACAATGGCGAGGAGGGCGAGCTTGCTCAGAAGCAGTTCGATATTCCTTCAGGTTCACTCTCGGAGTGGGATGGCAAGGAGTGGAAGGTTATTCTTCGTAACCAGTTCACCGAGGTTACAGGCCCTGGCGGCATCGAGGGTAATGCCTCTGTGAATGATCCTATCTGGGCTCTTGGTTGGGATTACAAGTCTGTAATCTTGGCTTGCCGCGAGCCGGAGATCGGTTGGACTTTCTATCGTCTTCCCAAGGCCAGCCACGCTTACGATGGCGCACATGGTTGGAATACCGAGTGGCCCCGTATCCGCAACGTTGGTACAAAGGAGAATCCCGACTATTTGATGACTATGCACGGCATGTTCTGGCGCTTCCCCCAGACCTTCACTTCAGCAAACACAGCAGGTATCACCCCTCGTGGTGCATATTTGAAGGTTATTGCCGACTTTGCTAACTGGAACGGCCGTTTGGTATTTGGTTGTGATGACTCTGCTCAGAGCGAGTTCCTTAATAAGCGTCCCCAGAAGGGTGGCATCGGAGGTCCCGGTCAGTCACACTCTAACCTTTGGTTTGGTAATATGACCACCCCCGACAACGTAGGTCCCACAACAGCCGGTGGCTCAATCTGGCTTAAGGAGGATATCAAGGCCGGTGCTGCATCGGATCCTTTCCTCTTCCAGGGCTGGGCTAATCGTTGTGCATGGATTGCTAACCGTTCAAATAATGCTACTGTAATCACCTTCGAGGTAGATAAGCAGGGTAACAATACTTGGAGTGAGCTCCGCAAGGTGGAGGTTCCTGCCGGTGAGTCGAAGTTCGTTGCTTTCGAGTCTACCGACGAGGGTGTATGGGTACGTGCAACCAGCAGTGCCGATGCAAAACTCGACCTTACCTTCGTTTTGGCCGAGGAGGAGAGCCGTACAACCGAGCCTGATGCTATCTTCAGCGGTTTGGCAACTATCAAGAAGGCCGGTGATTCAGAGGGTTTGATGTATGGTCTGCCCGACAACCGTCGTGCTTTGGGTCTTTTGGCAACTACTGCCGAGGGTCAGGGTTACTATGAGTTGGATGCAGCAATGAATCTTACTCCTTGTCAGGATGAGGATATGACCGAGTATATTGGCGACAAGTTCGCTATCCCCGAGGATGTTGTTGAGATTGACGAGGGCTCTGTAATCATCGTTGATGCCAAGAATCGCCGTTGGCGTTTGCCTTTGGGCAACAAGGCTTACACCGAGATGGTTGCTGATTCCAAGTTGCGTCTGTGCCGCGAGGTTGCTACCGAGCGTGACCTCTTCTCATGCCACGGTACATTCTATGAGCTTCCCGCCGAGAATGCTGATGGTTATGCCAAGATTCGTCCCGTATCATCACACAACTTCGCTATCAACGACTATGCTTCATATCGTGGTATGATGATGTTCACCGGCGTTGACCATAGCGCTGCCGGTGAGAATCCCCACATTGTTTTGTCGGAGGATGGCAAGGCTGCTGTTTGGGCAGGTGCTATCGACGACTTGTGGAAGATGGGTAAGCCCGTTGGTCATGGTGGCCCGTGGGTAGAGACTGCAGTTAAGGCGGGTGAGGTTTCAGATCCCTTCTTGATTGGCTTCTACGACAGACGTACTATGGAGTTGTCACACTCTGACTCTGGCAACGTAACCTTCACCGTAGAGGTTGATCCCACAGGTGATGGTCAGTGGTTCTGCTACGACAAGTTCCAGGTGGCTGCAGGTCAAACTCTCGAGCACCGCTTCCCGAAGGCCTTCCAGGCTCGCTGGATTCGCGTGACTGCCGATCGTGACACCAAAGCTACTGCTTGGTTTGAGTATAAATAATCAATCCGTTTTATAGGGTCTGCGTCATTGGCGCAGGCCTTATATTGTTTTGTTTGAATATGTGCTATTGTGTGCAACTGCTGAAATAAGTTGTTCGCAGAGTGTTAGCAGTGAGCATTTTATCCATCCGTGCAAAAAGTGGTAACTTTTTTTGAAATGTTCTGAAAAGTTTCTTATTTTTGTGAAAATAATGTTTGTCGGCAGCAGCCTAATGAGGTTCTGACTGCATGTCGGTAGGAATGGATTTATAGAACCTCTCATATTATATGAAGAGAATATTTTTCGCATTTGTGGCACTATTAGCTCTTGCCTCTTGTTCAGCAGGCAGCAAGAGTCCGAATGTGCTTATTGAGGCTGAGAATTTCGACAACAAGGGTGGTTGGAGTGTAGATCAGCAGTTTACCTTCGAGATGGGTTCACCCTATCTTATTGCACATGGCATGGGAAAACCTGTTGCTGACGCATCTACCAATGTATCGGTGCCTAGTGCAGGTACTTATCATGTATATGCGCGTACCTACAACTGGACCTCACCGTGGACCGACAAGACCGGTCCTGGCGGTTTTACTATCAGTGTTAATGGTACAAAGCTCCCTCAAACACTCGGTAACGAGGGTAATAGCTGGATGTGGCAGTATGCCGGTGAGGTAACACTCGACAAGACCAAGGCAGAGGTTGCACTTCACGATTTGATGGGCTTTGATGGCCGCTGTGATGCTATCTGGCTTACTCCCAACAAGGGTGAACTGCCTCCCGTTGGTGGGGAGGAGTTGGCTGCTTTCCGCGAGAAGCAGAACCCCAAGAAGGTGCGAGTTGTAAAATATGATTTCGTAGTTGTTGGTGGTGGTGTTGCAGGTATTTGTGCATCAGTAGCTGCAGCGCGTATGGGTACAGATGTTGCTCTTATCAACGACCGTCCTATTTGGGGTGGTTGCAACAGCTCAGAGACCCGTGTTCACCTCGGTGGTCACATTGAGATGGAGCCCTACACCAACCTCGGTAATATGATTAAGGAGTTTGGCCCTCTGAATGGTGGTAATGCAAAACCTGCCGAGAACTACGAGGATGACAAGAAGCGTGCGTTCCTTGAGGCAGAGAAAGAGCACCTTGACCTCTATCCCTCATATCGTGTAGATAAGGTTGATTGCAAGAATGGCAAGATCAAGGCTGTTTATGCAACTCATATCGAGACAGGCGAGATTGTTAAGTTCGTAGCTCCCATCTTCTCAGATTGCACAGGTGATGGTACTGTTGGCTACCTTGCTGGTGCCGACTATCACATGGGTCGCGAGGGTCGTGCCGAGTTCAACGAGCCTTCAGCTCCCGAGCAGGGCGACAAGATGACTATGGGTTCTTCTGTTCAGTGGTATTCTCTTGAGGCAGATGCCCCCGTTGAGTTCCCTGTTTTCGAGTATGGCTTGAACTTTACCGAAGAGAACTATCAGCGTGTTAAGATGGGCGAGTGGACTTGGGAGACAGGTATGAACCGCAACCAGTGCGACGAGTTCGAGCGTATCCGTGACTATGGTTTGATGGTAGTATACTCAAACTGGAGCTTTATCAAGAATCGTCTTGAGAAAAACGAGGGCTTCAGAAATCGTGATTTGGCATGGGTTGCCTATATCGCAGGTAAGCGTGAGTCACGTCGCTTGATGGGTGACCATGTCTTGACCGAGAACGACCTTGTAAACGAGGTTAAGTATCCCGATGCTTCTTTCACCACTACATGGAGTATCGACCTGCACTATCCCGATCCCAAGAACAGTGTGCATTTCCCAGGCAACGAGTTCAAGTCTATCTGTGTTCACGGTAAGACAAATCCTTATGCAGTGCCTTATCGTTGCTTGTATTCTCGCAATATCGAGAATCTGTTCATGGCAGGTCGTAACATCAGCGTTAGCCACATCGGTCTGGGTACAGTTCGCGTTATGCGTACCACAGGTATGATGGGTGAGGTTGTTGGTTTGGCTGCATCGCTCTGTGATGAGCACGATGTTTTGCCTCGCGGCGTATATACCTCTCATCTCGAGGAGCTTAAGGCTCTTATGGAGAAGGGTGCAGGTAAGCAGGGCCTGAAGAATAATCAGCTTTATAACTTGGGTGGCAGGTGGCCCACATACAAGAAGCCTAATAAATAATTTGTCGTAACTCCTTTCTAAGGAGTATGAATTGATATTGTTGGCGGCAGCTCGCTGTCGCCAACATTTTTTTATAATAAATTAGGGTAATACTATTATGAAAATTTTTAAGCGTCTGTTGTTTGCTGCCATTATGTTGTTTGGCTCGGCTACTGCTATTGCCGATGAGAATCCTGTGCGAACAACAATTTTGGCTCTGGGTGACTCGATAACACAAGGTGGTGGCAGTCGTTTTGATAGCTACACAGCTCCACTATGGAGCTTGCTCTATGCCGAGGGTTATGCTTTTGATTTCATAGGGCCAAAGTCGTTCACAGCGCGTACAGGTGCCGTTAAAAATTGTGGTTTTAGCGGCCGAAATGTGGAGTTTCTCGATTCAAAAATCGATTCACTGTATCGTAAGTATCCTGCCGACATTGTCTTGATTCATGCCGGCCATAACCACTTTATCGAGGAGAAGCCTGTCGATGGCATGATTAAGGCGCATCGTTCGATTATATCAAAAATCAGAGCGATAAATCCTGATGTGAAGATTCTTGTTGCACAGGTTATAACCAGCGGCAAGTTGCCTAAATATTCATATATCCCCGAATTTAACGACCGTTTGGCCGAGATGGTTCGGGATATCGCATCTGACAATGTGCGTCTGGTGAATGTTGCCGAGGGATTCGATTGGCAGCGCCATACAATATCCGATAAAGTACATCCCAATCGTGCAGGTGCCGAGCATATAGCTTCGCGTTTTATGGCGGCTCTGCGTGAGGTGTTGCCTGCTCCGGCGATGAACTATAATCCTCAGGTCGAGGAGTATAAGCAGCTGGAGGATGGCTCATCGTTGAAGGTGCATATCTTCCGCCCCGAGAACGCCAAGAAGAAGAGCCCTGCTGTTGTTTTCTTCTTTGCCGGAGGCTGGAGTTCGGGTTCTCCCTTGCAGTTCTATCGTGAGTGTGCAACCTATGCCAAGATGGGCATGGTTACCATTTCGGTAGAGTATCGCATCAAGATGATACACGACACTACGCCTTTCGCAGCTGTTGATGATGCCGCTGATGCCATGCGGTGGATCCGTGCCAATGCCAAGCGTTTGGGTATAGATACCAAGCGCATTGCCGCATCGGGCAGTTCGGCGGGCGGTCATCTGGCCGCTTCGCTTGCAACCTTGAGCAGCTTGACTGATGAGGTGCGCCCCAATCTGTTGTTGCTCTATTACCCTGTTGTAGACACTTCGGAGCGTGGCTATAGCATTGATGACGTAGACCATTCACTCGATATATCGCCTATCCACCACATTAAGCATAAGCTACCTCCCACATTGTTTTTGGTCGGCGACAACGATTCTGTTGTACCTGTTGCCAAGGCCGAGGAGTTCCGCGATAAGATTCGTGAGTTTGGTGGCGAGTGTGAGCTGCACATCTTCCCGGGCGGAGTGCATCCGTTGTTCAATTATCGCAAGAATCCCGGTAAAATGTATTACGATATCGAGAAGCTGAGCGTTGATTTCCTCAAGCGTCATCGTTATATAAAGTAGTTATAGCTTATAACACAAAAATCAAAGGCTGCCCATCGGACAGCCTTTTTTTTGAACCGCAGTAGCAACTCGTACTACTTTGAAATGCGACGCTCCTTGATACGAGCCTTCTTACCGGTGAGGTTACGCAGGTAGTAGATACGTGCACGACGTACAACACCATACTTGTTTACCTCAATCTTGTCGATGTGGGGTGAGTAGAGAGGGAAGATACGCTCAACGCCTACGCCGTTAGAGATCTTACGGATAGTAAACATCTTGGTCTTACCTGTACCCTTAATCTGGATAACTACACCACGGAAGCTCTGCAAACGCTCCTTGTTACCCTCGACAATACGATAAGTTACGGTGATGGTATCACCAGCGGCGAACTGAGGCACATCAGCATCAGTCTTAGGCCACATCTGCTCGTTAACGAGCTTGATAATTGCATCTTTGTTCATTGTTGCAACAAAATTAAAAATTAGCGTTCAACATTATCGCTGCGCCGACTCTACCATACAGTCCATTGACTTATAATCCCGACAGGCAAAATGCACTATCCGTAAGTCGGCACCCAATATAAGAGGTTGATACGGGCCACAAAGATATGGGGAAAATTTTATAAAACCAAGAAATATGCCTAAAAAGTGGCTCGTTTCGATAGGCTTACAGGCTCATCATCACCATGTTGCCAGCCGCAGCAATCAACATCAGTCGGTAGAGAGTCTCGGTAAAGCCCACTCCCATACGCACAAAAATCAGCGGCAGAAGTGTAGCTGTAGGTACTGCGATGAGAGCAAACGAGGTCGCTGTGCTGCTCGGCAGGAGAAGCGTGGCGATGGTCACAAAGAGTAGCAGTGCCGTGAAACGCATCAGCGCTCGAGATTTAACCTTTAGCGAGAAACGATCAGAGATTATCAGCGAAACGGCGCACAGAGCCATCATTATTAGTGTGCCCAACAAGAAAATCGAGACGGGATTCAGTGTGCTGAAGAATCGAAATTCGCTGTTGGTCCATATGGAATCCCATATCATGCTTGCGGCTGCCGAGAAATCTTCGCCGGCGCACCAGTTCCAATAGCCGATAGAGACTATGGGGAACAACAGACTCACCAATGTCACAACCAAGTCGCGCCATGTGTTGCGCACCAGAAGTACAAGCAGCAGCATGGCAGCACAAACCAACGTGGCGGGGGCATAAAGCAGAGGCATAATGCCGTAGCATATCATCGCCAGCGACAGGTCGCCAAAGCTCTCGCTGCGCATAATGCAGCGGATGGTGTACTTCATTGCCAATGTTGAGAGTATCAGGATGATGGCGCTGATAAGATAGTCGCCACTCACCATTACCATCGACGCTGTTACACCAAAGATGGGTATTGCCATCAGCGTGTAGGCAGGATATATCGAGAACCTCACTCCTGTGCGTCCTATGACAAGTCCCGAATAGATTATTGCTATGCACCATATCGTGGCCGATATTGCAGGAATGCTCTGTTGCAGATTTTGTATCCACGCCCCTATCGGGGTGGGGGTGTTGAGTATGCTCTCGTCGCCTGTGGGGAAGAACGATGAGCGCAACGTGGCCATAATGGCGATTACGAGCAATGTTATTGCCAATTCGAATATGCGGTGCTGTGATGCTGGTCTTGCCATGTTTTGTCGGGTGGGGCTAATTGTGCCCGCTTCACAAAAATATAAAAAAAGCGAATAACAAAGGAAATTATTTGTAACTTTGTTCTATTATGTTGGAAAATTGCTATCAACACGAACTTCTCGAGGCCGGATGTGACGAGGCGGGGCGAGGTTGCCTTGCCGGCAGTGTCTTTGCTGCTGCGGTAATCCTACCCAAAGATTTTCATCACCCTCTGCTCAACGATTCAAAGCAGCTTACCGAGCGCAGACGTAATATGCTGCGTGAAATTATCGAGCGTGAGGCGGTGGCGTGGGCTGTGGCCGAGGTTACTGCGGAACGTATCGACGAGATAAATATCCTGCGTGCCTCGTTCGAGGGGATGAATATTGCGGTTGCCAATTTGCAGGTGGCGGCCCAATTTCTGCTTATAGATGGCAATCGTTTCTATCCGGCGAGCGATATCCCATATAAGTGTATCGTCAAGGGCGATGGCAAATATGCCAACATTGCGGCCGCTTCGGTGCTTGCCAAAACTCATCGTGACGAATATATGATGCGTCTGCATGAGGAGTATCCGCAGTATGGCTGGGATCGCAACAAGGGCTATCCCACCGTCGATCATCGTCTGGCTGTCCAGAAGTATGGCCTGACGCCCTACCACCGCCGCACCTTTAAGCATACAGAGCAACAGCTTAAGTTGTTTTAATAGAAAACAAAACCCCTGCCCAAATTATAAATAACTTTTTTTAAGCGCAATCTTGCTGTCTGTTGTAATAATAGATAGTTTTTTCTTACTTTGTCTTATAAAAACTACAATACCCCTAATTAACGTGTTGTTATTTGCGAAATATTTTTTTACTTTTGTGAAGTCATAATAATGATGTTACATATTTAGTGAAAGTGTTTCGCTAATCCTTGAGAGAGAATGTGGAAGTTTTCTTATGCACGGGGATAACGCAACGCTCATTGCTTGTATCGGTATGTATGGCTTTCTATGCCTCTCCCATACTGCTTACAAGTGTGGGGTATTGTTTATTTGTGCATGGGTCTTTCCACAACCTTCTTTCGGATAAACGAATCGGCTCCACACTTTCTTTTTTATAATCATGTCATACAGGGGTCGAGTGACGGAAAGAGATCAAATCTTATGGAGAACCAATTGCTAACCACTTTTGAGTACGAATCTCCCCGTTTGGAGATTTACGAATTTGCCCCCGAGCAGGGCTTTGCAACCTCGCCGGCCGGCGGCGGCATGGATGGCGGCCTTTTAGGAGAAGACAAATGGTAGAACACTCAAACAAGTATGACATGAAAAAGTATATCTTATTATTCCTTGTGGCGGCATTTGTCTCATGTACCAAAGATGATGTCGCAATTTCAGATTTCACTCCCGAAGATGGTTATATCACCTTTACCTCTGGAGATAACGGAACCCGTACCGCAATTAAGGAGAACGCAGGTGATAATAACGACGAAATCGTATGGCAGGCAGGCGATAAAATCGGTATCTATTCACCCCAAATTATGAATGCGGCTAACTATGCCGTAGAGGTTAGCGCCAATGATGCAGACAAACGCAATGTGTCGTTTGTGACCGATTTGCAGTATGCCTCAAACGTGTCACACAACTTCTATGCATATTACCCTTATTCGGCAAACAATCCTACAAGCTATGGTACTACTGAAATTTCAGGCAACCTTGTTCCTACACAAGATGGTACTATCGCCCCCAATGCGTTTATGTGGGCAAAGGCTACTGATGTTGCAGCAGGCAGTAAAGATGTTGCGTTGAATTTCCAGCACCCCTTTACCTATCTTGATATTAAGTTGAAGTCGTCTTCTGATCATATTGGCAAGAAGTTGCATACGCTCACATTTGTTGCAGAAGAGGGTAAGACCCTTGCGGGTGATTATACCTTGAATTTTACAACAGGCGCACTTAATTTCACCAAGACATATAACTCTGTATCTGCCTCTGCCGATATCACATTGTCAGCCGAGGCGCAGAATATGTATATGGTCATCAATCCCGCCGACCTCGCAGATACCGAGGTGAAGATTATTGCTGTTTTGAAGGATGGCAATGGCAATCTCACAACCTTGAAATCTACTAAGGCAGGTAAGACCTTCGCAGCTCAGACCCGCACCGAGGTGGAGCTCGACGTAGATGTGATGAGCGATGCTTCAACCGAGCCTGCTCCTATTGCTGATGCCAATCTTAAGGCGATGTTGCTTGCCGCAGTAGAAGCAGATCCCGACATTGCTGACGATAATTCCACAGAGGTGTCGTTTGCTGAGATACAGAAGATTAAGACTCTGGTTGTTGGCGATCGAGTAGACCCCGAAACCATGGCTGCAACCGCTTCTGCTAATGTGGTGTTGGCGAACGCTCCCGCCACACGTGCAGACAGTGGAACCGAGATTACATCAATTCAAGGTGTCGAATTTATGACATCGTTGGAGGAGTTCCATTTTAAAAGAACTGAATATGTCGGAGTGCCAGAAAGTACCGTTCTGGATTTGAGTAATAACCCTAATCTTAAAAAGATTTACACTTATTATGGCTACTTCTCGGATGTAATTCTTGGCGATAAGCCTGCATTGCAAGATTTGTATTTATTTGAGCCTCGCCTCACCGCATTAGATATAAGCAAGGCTCCTAATCTTGTTGCATTTACATGTGCATCTTCTTACAACCTTGCAAATCTTGTAGGTATCACAGATTGCCCTAAATTGGAATATCTGAAACTTAATACAGGTTCATTGTTGTCGCTGGATGTGAGCAATAATTCTAATTTGGAATATCTTTATTGTCAGACAAACAAGTTGGAAGAGTTGAAGGGGCTCTCTAATTGTGCCAAGATTGTTGATTTGTATATATACTCATACTCTTTGACGTCATTGGATGTGAGCTCTGCTACAAATATGGAGACATTTGATTTCACTGGCAATAAACTTGCTACGCTTAATGGTATATCAAATCTCACCAAATTGGTGAAATTGAAATTGTCAAATACGAAGATTACATCGTTGGATGTAAGTAAATTGGTTGATCTGGAGGTCTTGACTTGCAATGGGGCAAAAATTGGCACTCTTGATGTTACAAAAAACACCAAACTTAAGGAACTCTCTTGTACAAACTGTGGCTTAACAACGCTTGATATTTCAAAAAACACGGCGTTACAGCAATTGTTATGTTCGGATAATTCGCTTACTCAACTTAATCTGACTAATAATACAGAGTTGGTATATTTAGATTGTTCTAGAAATAGTTTGAGTGGTGAGTTGCAGTTGAATAACTGTTCAAAAATAGAGCAATTATTTTGTGCCCACAATGACTTTGTCAAGATTAACGTCAACTCAAATGCGGCTGCAACAACACTCAATCGCCTGGATTGCCAGGTCAATAAGCAACTTACGTCAATTGGCGACGGTATGGAAATACCAGCATTAAAGTATTTATTTTGTAATTATACCGGCTTTACAACATTGGATTTCAGTAAGTATAAAGCATTGGAAATGCTAACTGCTAATGATATGACTAATCTGGAGTCTGTTACATTTGATAACCCGAGCTTAACATCCTTACAGTTTAACAATTGCCCGAAACTTACGATATTGGATATAAGTAAGACAGGTGTAAATGGTGCTAATCAATATGTGTCATGCAAAAGTAGTGCCCTTGAGACATTGGTGTTGGGCGATGAAAGCTGGGTTGTTAAGGGAATATACCCCGAGCGTAATTCGAGCGTGATTGCTGATACTACAGAAATTACCTTTGCCAATACTTCTGCACAATAATCGCAGAAATACCCATAAACAAAACCCCTGCCCGAGAAAGCAGGGGTTTTCTATTGCGAAGATATACGTTTATTTAAACTCGTTCAGCTCGATGGCAATACCCTCCTCCTCGATAAATGTGAGGATCATATTGCCCATGTCGAAGGGGCCGAACAAAATCTTTGCATCCTTAATGGCCTCCTCGGTGTTCTTAACCTCATAGGCGATATGGCCCTGACCTGTAACGAGTGCAGGCAGTGGTGAATCGGGCTCGAAATAGAGGAACTCGATCTTGTTGGGGCTCTGTGAGCAGTCGGTGATGTGAACCTTCAAGGGCTCAACGTAAATCATGCCGTCCATCTTCTCCTTGAGAATTATGCCGACGTGGTTAAAAGTTCTCATGTTATCTGAAGTTTTAATATTCTATCTTTATAGGCTTGCGTCGGGGTTGGTGAAGCGCAGGCCGGCATTGTCGTGGAATGTGCCATACTCGGTAACCACAGCACCCTCGTCACCTGCCATCAGGAAGTGGCGGCTCTCGATCTCCTTCAAAGTGCTGATGTCGCCCACCTTCATAATGTGGAAGTTGCTTGTGGTGATAAACTTATCCTTCTGGCTCTCGGGCAGCGCAGGCGGGTTGGGAGTGGGCTCGCCGATGCCGAAGTTGTAAACCCAGCCGTTGCGCACCTGCCAGCTTTCGTGCTTGGCAGCATACTGCGAGGGCACGTGATAGTGCTCTACAATCATCTGGTTGGGCAAGAGGTAAATCTCGTGACCGAAATAGAGATGCTCGGGGTCGTTAATCCAGAACACTCCACCCATGCCGACATGCTCGAAATCACCCAAACCAAAGTCATTTACCCAGAAATTCTCCTCAAGGAAGGGGGTGAAGGGGATTCCGTAATGCTCGAACATATCGAGGAATGCCTGCTTCGCTACATCCTGATTAAACTTGCCGTCGGTGTAGAAGTCGGCGTTAGTGTACTTCTTGGTGTAAGGTTTCTTTTCCATAGTTTGTGTAGTTTGAGGTTGACCGCAGCCAATGAACATCAAAGCTGTTACGGCCGATATGCAACATATAAAAATTTTTCTCATGATAATAGTTTTTAGGCTTTACTCATTCAAAATTAGTTGTTATTTTTTATTTGTGCAAACCCTTGACGATAATTTTGACGTGCGATGAAAAAAATTACGTTAAGGTATCAAAATCGGAATATTTTTCTACCTTTGTGTTGAGACTTATTTGTGTATTATTTTACGGTGGCCCAGAAAGGTGGCCGCCACGATGAAGATGGAAAGAGAGAGATTGATATTCGTCACAAATGATGATGGATATAAAGCTAAAGGTTTTAAGGCGTTGCTCGATTTGGCTCGAGAGTTCGGTCGTGTGGTTGCCGTTGCGCCTGCCACGCCGCAGAGCGGACGTTCGCAGGCGGTAACAATGAATGAACCGCTGTTTTTGGAGTTGCAGCATGAGGAGGAGGGGCTGAAATTGTACTCTTTCTCGGGCACACCGGTCGATTGCGTGAAGATTGCGTTTGATCATCTGTTGCTTGGCGAGAAGGTCGATTTGGTGATCTCGGGCATAAACCATGACTCAAACGCGGCTATAAATGTTCTCTATTCGGGTACTATGGGGGCTGCCATCGAGGGTAGTTTCTATGGTTGTCCCTCGGTGGGATTGTCTGTTACCGACCACGATCTTGATGCCGATTTCGAGGCCGCGACCTATTATGGCAGAGAGATTGTCGGTGCGGCACTTGAGATGTATGCACGAAGTGGCGAGCCTCTTTGCCTTAATGTAAATGTGCCCAATATTCCGCTCGATAAAATCAAGGGTGTGCGCGTGTGCCGCCAGTGCAGGGGTATATGGCGCGAGAAGTATCGCCGCGAGCAGGTCGAGGATGGTCGTTATGGCTTTTGTCTGGCCGGCAGTTTCAATAACTATGAACCCGATGTTGATGATACCGACGAGTGGGCATTGGCCAACGACTATGTTGCCGTAGTGCCGGTGCAGATCGATATGACCAGCTATGGGCAGATGTCGATGCTGCGTGAGCATATGCCATTGAGATAAATTATTAAAATTGTAGTGTTATGATGATTCAAGTATTGTTATGTCTGGCTATCATCATCCAATTTGTAGCCATGTATTTTGCTCTGCGTCTGGTAAGGGCCACAAAGTACAACTCTATTTGGATATTGTTTATCATAGGCTTTATTGTTCTTGCAGGGGAGCGCGTTTTGCAGTTCTGGATGAGCTATGGCCACCCGATGCCTGTCATCACCATGGTGTGGATGGATATTGTCGTGTCGATATGTATATCGGTAGGAATAGTAATGCTCGACCGTCTGTTTATATATATCGATCGCCTGAACCGTCATCGTCAGCTCACCGATAAGCGCATCCTCACAGCCGTCTTGCGCGCCGAGGAGCGTAGCCGTGCAAACTTCTCGAAGGAGTTGCATGATGGTCTGGGCCCGTTGCTTTCGTCTGCAAAGATCTCGCTTTCGTCGCTCTCGCGCGATGAGATGGATGGGTCGCGTCGTGAGATTTTCGATAATACGCTATATGTTGTTGATGAGGCGTTGCGTTCATTGCGAGAGATCTCAAACAACCTCTCGCCGCAGGTGCTTACCGACTTCGGCCTCGGGCGTGGTGTCAAGAATTTTGTCGACAGATCGTCGTCATTGCACAATATGAAGATATCGTTTGCCACCAATCTGCGTAACGAACGATATAATACCGATGTTGAGGTTATCATGTATCGTGTGGTGTGTGAGCTTGTTACAAATTCGCTCAAGCACTCGGGTTGTAGCGAGATACGTCTTTCATTAACTGCTTCGGGCGATATGCTTGAGTTGCAATATAGCGACAACGGCCGAGGCTTTAACCCTCAGGCGATGATGGACTGCGGCATGGGTCTGTCGAATATCAATTCGCGTATTACCTCGCTGAATGGTCATCTCGATATCCGTTCATCCAAGGGCAAGGGAATGACTGCCTCGGTGAAGGTCAATGTGCGCGGAGCCGAGAGGATGGTGGTAACACCTTCGGCGCTGGATAAGGAGCGTCATGATCGTCGTAATAAAAAGAAGAAATAATGATACGCATAGCTCTTGTCGATGACCACACCCTGTTTCGCAACGGCCTAAAACTGTTGTTATCTTCAAATCCGGAATTTGAGGTGGTGGCTGATGTGGGTAGTGGCGAGGAGTTTTTATCTGTTGTCGAGCAGGAGCGTCCCGATGTGGTCTTTATGGATTACTCCATGCCCGGGATGAATGGCGCACAAACCACCGAGCAGGCATTGCAACTTCTGCCCGAACTGAAGGTTATAACCCTCTCGATGTTTGGCGAGAACAGTTACTATTCCCATATGGTTTCGGTGGGAGCAAAGGGATTCCTTTTGAAGGATTCCGAACTTGTCGAGGTCGTTGAGGCTGTTCATGCCGTGATGGATGGCGGGAGCTATTTCAGCAGGTCGTTGCTTGAGTCTATATCGCTTAATATGCGCTCTGCGCGTTTGCAGTCGGAGGTTCATGAGGCCGATGTCTTGTCGGAGCGTGAGGTGGAGATTTTGGTGGGAATATGTCAGGGATTATCTACCCAAGAGATTGCCGATAAGTTGTGTATATCGAAGCGTACCGTCGATAAGCATCGTGCCAATATCCTCGAAAAGAGTGGCTGCAAGAATACGGCAGCCATGGTGGTCTATGCCATCCGCAATAATTTGGTTGAATTGTAATTATATCCGTCGCAGAACAGCCAAATAGCAGCGTTGCACAAAGTGGGGTAACATAAGCCATAGCTTCGATGGTATCTGCCATCGCCATGAGTCGCAGGCTATACGAAATCCCGAGGGGCGGATAATTGCCACCACGTCGGCCTTAACATCTTTTCGCAGAGCCTTTTCCACCCGGCCCAGATTGCCGTCACCTGCAAATATTACCCGCTCGCCATCAATCTGTGCTATACGGTGCATAACCCAGCCCTCTCCATATTGAAAAAATACCACTTGCCCCACAACCAATCTCGGGGGGGTGTGGCTCACCACCTCCACCGCATCTTTTCCGTCGCGCAGTAGCGGCATCATGCTGTTGCCTCGTATGGTGACCACCGCCGATTTGCCTGCGGTGAGAGTTCGTTCCAGCTCCTCAAAGTATATTTTGTTGGGAATAACCTTCATTACTGTTCAAATATGGTGTTGCACGAGAGTAGTGCTGCATCTTGGTCGGGCAGACACTCGAGATGATAGAGGGGTGCGTGGCTCAATATTGTGCCGGCCATGTTCATGACCTTGTTTTCCAAAAACGGGTCGAACATGAATGCAGGCGAGAGCGATGGCAGCACGGCTCCCATTGCCCGCAGCGAACTCAAGCGATATATGGCATTGTGGGGAGCCTGGCTCAGGCGTACAATAGCTTTTACGGGATAGCTCTCATTCTTGTAGCAATGCGTCTTGCCACTCCATGGCGAGCCGTAGGCGCGTAGTACTCCATCGTCCAACTTGAGGAATGGACTGTCATCATTGAGTAGCGTGGCATCCTTGATATGCTCACGCCACAATCGCGTGTGAGTGCTTTTCCCTGTGCCCGATTCACCCAAAAACAATACGACTTCGCCATTGTGAATTATTGCCGAAGAGTGTATGGCGGTAATACCACGCTTTGCCATGGCGATATTGCATATGAACCACAAGCCAAAACGGAAGAAGTGTATGTGGTTACACTTGTCGGCGGTGCCTGCATTCGACTCTGCCACATCGGAGGCGTTGTCGTAGATAAATGTCAGCGGTGTGTCGCTCCCGTCGTCCATCGTGAGTCGCCAGCCTTGTTGGCGAGCGTAAAAACGGCAGATGGCCTTCTCGTCTTCAAAATCGAATGATGTAAGCAGACGCTCGTTGTCATCCTCTGTGGCGATGCTGCATCCTGTGTGTATCGTAATATCGGGAAGGGACTCTTCCGGTTGCATTACGACAAAAGGGTCGAAAGCCATGAGTCCTACCTTATGCAGGTCGGCCCACACTCCCGTTATGCGTATGTGGCACGTTGCCACCCTATAATCTCGGCTGTTTGTCATACTTTGACAAAGATAATGAATTTGAGCGATATATTCTTATTTAATGAAAAAGCCCCGAAGCGATTCTGCCTCGGGGTGTTTTCTTTGCTTTATTCGCTATCTGCGACCCTCTTTAGCCTCGATGCACTCGGTGGCGTGGGGTACACGCATAAGACGCTCCTTCGGAATGAGTTTGCCTGTGGTCTTGCATACACCATAGGTCTTGTTCTCAACACGGATGAGAGCCATCTCCAAATTGCGGATGAACTTCATCTGGTGGGCGGCCAAACGGCTGGTCTCCTCTTTAGTGAGCGTGGCAGCACCCTCCTCCAGCACCTTGAAAGTGGGAGAGGTATCCTGGGTGTCGTTGCCGTCAGAGTGTGTAATATTCGAACGCAACAACTCGTAGTCGGCTTTGGCCTGCTCAAGTTTCTTTAAAATGATTTGTTTAAATTCGGCCAAATCCTTATCGCTATATCTTACTCTCTCTTCTGCCATGGTAATAAAATTTTAATGTTCTAATGTAAAGATAAATGAATTTTTATAAAATTCCAAATCTTTTACATAAAAACTAAACTCATCCTGTTAGATGCGTGTTACAGCAATCTTTAACGGCTGCTCGTCAACATCGGTCTCAACCACAGTAGCACCCGCGGGGGCAGCTGAAGCTACAACCTCCACAGCAAGGGTTTGCGATGCGATGTAAGAGGCAAAATGCTCAATAGCACCTGCTACCAACTCAATAGCCTCAATCTCGACACGAATCTTGTCGGTAACCTCAAAGCCCGACTCCTTGCGGATATTCTGAATTCGGTTAATCAACTCGCGTGCCACACCTTCGCGGCGAAGCTCCTCGGTAACGGTGATGTCGAGAGCAACGGTGAGTTTGCCCTCTGATGCAACCAACCATCCGGGCATATCCTCCGAGGTAATCTCGAAGTCGGCAGGAGTGACTACAATCTGCTCGCCAGCGATGTCGAGAGTGGTCTCGGCGGCAGCCTCGATTTGGGCAATCTGCTCCTGCGAGAATGTTGCAGCCATGGCGGCCATCTGCTTGGCCAATTTGGCATAACGCTGACAGAAATTCTTGAAGTTCAGCTTTATACGCTTGGTGATAATACCTGTTGTGTCGTTCAGCAGCTCGATATCCTTAATATTCACCTCGCCCATGATAAGAGCCTTGACTGCCTCGATATGGCGTGCCATGTCCTGGTCGAGTACGGGGATAAGAATCTTCGTGAGGGGTTGGCGCACCTTGATGTTTACCTTACGGCGCAACGCCAATACCATTGATGAAACTCTCTGTGCAATATCCATCATCTGCTCAAGCTCGCTGTCAATAAGTGCGTCATCAGCAATGGGGAAGGCGGCAAGGTGTACCGACTCCACGCTGTGGCGACCACTCAATGCGTTGAGGTCGCAGAAGATGCGCTCCGAAATAAACGGTGCGAAGGGAGCAGAAAGCTTGACTACGGTCTCAAGGCAAGTGTATAATGTCTGATATGCGGCCAACTTGTCGTTGCTCATGCCACCGCCCCAGAAACGCTTGCGGTTGAGGCGAACATACCAGTTCGAGAGGTTCTCGTTCACGAAATCCTGAATAGCACGTGCCGCAGGGGTGGGGTCGTAGTCATTAAGATATTTTGTAACATCCTTCACCAAAGTGTTCAGCAGCGAGATAATCCAGCGGTCAATCTCGGGACGCTCGGCAACAGGAATCTCGGCCTCGCTGTCTGTGAAACCATCCACGTTGGCATAGAGGGCAAAGAATGAATATGTGTTGTAGAGTGTACCGAAGAACTTGCGGCGAACCTCATCAACACCATCCTTGTCGAACTTCAAGTTGTCCCAAGGCTGTGAATTTGAAATCATATACCAACGAGTGGCATCTGCTCCATATGTCGAGAGCACCTCGAAGGGGTCTACGGCATTGTTCAGACGCTTCGACATCTTGTTGCCGTTCTTGTCCAAAACCAGACCGTTAGAGATGATATTCTTGAATGCCACCGAGTCAAACAACATGGTAGCTATGGCGTGCAGAGTGAAGAACCATCCGCGAGTCTGGTCTACACCCTCGGCGATGAAATCGGCGGGGAATACCTCCTTGAAATCGGCCCCGCCATTCTCAAAGGGGTAGTGCATCTGTGCATAAGGCATGGCACCCGAATCGAACCACACATCTATAAGGTCGCTCTCGCGCTTCATGGGCTCTCCCTTTGACGAGGTGAGGATGATAGAGTCCACATAGGGGCGGTGCAGGTCGATGTTGTCGGTTGAGTAGTTCTCTTTCGACATGTCGCCTGCTTTGAAATTCTTGAACGGATTCTTGCTCATGTTGCCGGCTGCAATACTGCGCTCAATCTCGGCCATAAGTTCCTCGGCTGAGCCGATGCACTTAAGCTCTGTGCGATCCTCGTTTGCCCAGATAGGCAGGGGAGTGCCCCAGAAGCGAGAACGTGAAAGGTTCCAGTCGTTCAAATTCTCCAACCACTTGCCGAAACGGCCTGTACCTGTTGATTCGGGTTTCCAATGTATGGTAGCATTGAGTTCCATCATACGCTCCTTGAGGGCTGTGGTGCGAATGAACCACGAGTCGAGCGGGTAGTATAATACCGGCTTGTCGGTACGCCAGCAGTGGGGGTAGTTGTGGGTGTGTTTCTCAATCTTGAAGGCTTTGTTGATGCCCTTGAGGTTGATGGCAATATATACGTCGAGCGACTCGGCGGCCTGTGCGGCAGCCTCGTCGTAGCGGCCATCAACAGTAAACTGCGGATCGTAGGCATTCTTGACCCAGCGACCCTCATAATCCTTGTAGGCCTCGGCGTTCACGCACTCGGCGACAAATTTCTCGTCGAGCTCCTCCATCAAGTAGAATTTACCCTGAAGGTCTACCATCGGGCGGGTCTCGCCACGCTTGTTGATCATGAAGAGCGAAGGAATGCCTGCCTGACGAGCCACAAATGCGTCGTCAGCACCGAAAGTGGGGGCAATGTGAACGATACCTGTACCATCCTCCACAGTAACATAATCACCCGGGATTACTCGGAATGCCTTGTCGGCGGCATCTTTCCAATCGCCGTTCTCGTCCAACTCAACAGGCTTTACCCAGGGGATAAGCTGCTCATAGTGCATGCCTACCAACTCGGGGCCCTTCCAACGGCCAACCACCTCGAAGGGGATGAGTTTGTCGCCCGCTTTGTATGAGTCGAGTGCAAGACCCTCGGCCTTCTTGTTGAAGTGATAGTAGAGCAGTGGCTCGGCCAGAACGGCTGTAATCTTCTCTCCTGTGTAGCCATTGTATGTGCGAACTGCCACATAGTCAATCTTTGGGCCAACGCAGAGCGCGGTGTTTGAAGGCAGAGTCCATGGTGTAGTGGTCCAAGCGAGGAATACGGGCGTACCCCAACCCTCCATCTCGGGCTTTGGCTCGAGGATGCGGAACTGTGCTACCATGGTGGTATCTTTAACATCTCGGTAGCAACCCGGCTGGTTAAGCTCGTGAGTCGAAAGACCTGTACCTGCGGCAGGCGAATAAGGCTGGATTGTGTAACCCTTGTATAGCAGACCCTTGTCGAAGAGTTGCTTCAACAGCCACCACAAGCTCTCGATGTATTTGTTGTCGTAGGTGATATAGGGATCGTCCATATTCACCCAATAACCCATCTGCTTGGTGAGGTTCTCCCACACGTCGGTGTACTCCATCACAGCCTCGCGGCAGGTGCGGTTATACTCCTCGATAGAGATTGTCTTGCCGATATCCTCTTTGGTGATTCCGAGTTTTTTCTCGACACCCAACTCTACGGGAAGTCCGTGGGTGTCCCAACCGGCCTTGCGGTGAACAAGATAACCCTGCTGCGTCTTGTAGCGGCAGATGACATCCTTGATGGTGCGGGCCATAACGTGGTGAATGCCCGGCATGCCGTTTGCAGAGGGAGGTCCCTCATAAAATACGAATGTTGGATGTCCCTCACGGGTGGTAATGCTCTTGTGGAATGTGTCGTCAGCATCCCACTTCTTCAAAACCTCGTCTGCGATTTTTGGCAGGTCAAGACCTTTGTACTCGTTGAATTTCATAACGGATATATATTTTTTTATTCTCTTTTTGTTTCGTTGCGGTTTTGCCCGACGCAAGGGTGATTCCCTGCTATCTACGGGTATATAACGTGCAAATATACATATATAAATTCAAAATTTAGAATTCAAGATTCAAAATTATTCTGTTTGTTCCCCTGCTGGTGATTCTTTTCTGTGGAGTATTGGTTGAATTTATGTCAAAATTACCCATGCCGTCAGGTGGTGTTTCGTAGCCGAGGCGATGCTGTCGCAAAAAAAATAAAGGGCTGTCGGGCCCTTTATCTCGGTATTGCGTTTTGCTTACTTACAGATGAATCAGAGTTTTTACGGGAGCAATTTTCTCGAGGCGTTTTGCGCCTTCCAATTCGTCAATTTCAACGATAAAGATAAACTCGTCAATTACAACTTTAAGTTCTTTGCCATCCTTGATGATTTTCTGCTGCATAAGCGATTGTACCATACCCTCGGCTGTGCCGCCTGTGGCAAGCACATCGTCAATAATGGTGATGTGGATCTTGTCGCCTTCAGCTTTGCCTGCGGCTATATCGCTGATACGGTAGTAGAGATGGTCGGCACCATACTCCTTCATAATCTCAATGTCGCATAAGTCACCCTCGTTGTAGGGTAATTTGCCACTTTTGCGGATGGGGATAATATTGACCACATTTTCGCTTGCCGTTAGCAGTGGCGCGGCAAATAGAAAGCCGCGAGCCTCGGGCGTGGCAACATTTGGAGCAGAGGTGAACTCTGTAAGTTTGGCGATAATTTCGGAAAAAGTTTTTTTATTCTGCAAAAAAGGAATCAAGTCGATAAAGAGTATGCCCTCCTTGGGGAAATCCTTGTAAAATTTCAGAACCTCTTTCATTTTCTCTGTTTTAATAATTTTATGCAAATATACTAAAAAATCAGATAAGTGTATATAGCACATACAACCAATGTGCAACAATTGCAGCTACTAAACCTCCTATGGTGTGGGCAACAATGGCTTTTGAAGTGAGTTCACGGTAGCCAAGTGAGTCGAGCATGGCTGTGTGGGTGCTTAAATAACCGCTCCAGCACATACCAATGGCTGTAAATACCGCTATGGCATTACCATCGGCCCATCCGTTGGCCAAAAAACTCGGAACAAGGCTCAGCGCCGCACCCACAGCTCCAAGTGCAGTTATGGGGAAAGCTACCAGATGTGGGTCGGTGAAGCCAAATAACCACTCAAATAGTAAGTTTATCTTGCCGGCGAGCCACGGCAGCAGCTCCACACCCTCGTATGCAGCACCCGTATAGCTGCCATCGGGCGAGGCTCCGAATGTTAAGAGCATGACAAATGTCGAAATTATCAGCACTCCCGGGATTATGGCCAGGCCGACCTCCACTCCTGTGCGACCGCCATCGAGCAGCGAGTCGAGGATGCGGATGAAAAGCGATTTTTCGACTTTTTCTTGTTTGGTGATTTCAATCGGCACCTCTTTGCAGGCTGACTCCTCGGCAAAATGCGGGTAGGCTTTGATTACCGAACGCTGCATAAGTCGTGTGGATACCATACAGCCGAATATCGCACCTACAAATCCAATGACGGGCTCGATGAAGAAACCTTGTCCCATCATGAAGACAATCACCAGAAGACCCATGCCAAATGCAGTGCCGAAATTGGTGAGCGATATGAATTGGAATTTCTTGAAGTAGCTCTTGAATCGATTATCCTGCGCCAGAGAGATAATTGCGGGATTATCCGAGAGGAATGTCATGACAGCTCCCAGCGAGGCAACACCGGGCAGATTGAACAGGGGCTTCATTAGGGGTCGCAGGATTTTCTCCAGCAGGTTTACCACTCCGAACTCGATAAAAATTTTCCCGATGGCACCGGTGATAACGGTTACACTCATCAGGTAGAAAACGGTGTTTAGCAGCAGGTCGTGGGCAGTCTTCATTATTGTGTTGAGCATTTGCGCAATGCCCATGACGCAGCCGATACCTCCGAATAGTAGAACAATAATCACCAAACATGGGATTCCGTCCCATATGTTTGAGCCCTTCTTGCTCATGAGTTTTTGGGTTAAGTTAGGTTAATGTTATTGTGTTAAAATATTTTCTTTACAAGCGAAACGATATCCATTCTCCATGTTAGTCCTATGGTAAACATCGACTCCTTCGATTGCAGCGCGCCCTCGGGGTTGCCGTTGTGCCCGAATATGTGGCTGTAGGCGGCGTGCAGGCGAATATCGCGATTGCCTTTGGGCAACGGGTAAAACTCTATGCCCCCTCCTATGCGGGTTAATTCTGTGTCGGGCAGCAGGCAGTAGTCGCCCATTGTGCCGATGGCATTGTTTACATCGTATGTGGCGCGGGCAAAAATATTCACCTTGTCGGCTATGGTATATGAGGCTTCGCCCATCAATGAGAAATCCTTGAAGAAAAAGGAGTGTTCGTTGGTGGCGCGATTCATTACATCGAGCTGGAGTCGGAAGTCACCAAAGGTGAATTGGTTGCCCAAGGCGATGTAGTAGACGTAGCTGCCGGGTTGATATTCACTCATATTTATCGACCACAGGCTTTGAAACCATTTGTGTGAGCCCATCCACATCAGATTGTAGGCGTATATGTCGTCGGCGTAGGTGCGGAAGGGGCTCTGGCAGACCTGAAACATGATTTTATCGGCTCCGCTGTCGGTTGTGAAGGTGGCGCTTGCGCCAAATTGGTAACAAGCGATATTGTTCCAGAACTCCGAACAGAAGTAGAGGTCAATCGGGGCGCGGTCGTATTCGTAGCCGCCAATGCCGACAACCTGCTTGCCTGCTGAAAATTGCCAATTGTCGTTCAGAGAGTATGTTAAATACAGCCAGTCGGTGGCATCGAAGAAACTTTGGTCGGCATGAGCTTTGTTTAGTCGCTGACGGTAGTTGTATGAAAAATGTCTGCCTATCTCTCCCGATAATATCAGGTTGAGATATTTCCCTTTAAATCCCGAGGCTCCCTTGTCGTGCACATTGTCAAGGTATTGGCCCATGTAATCGATTCGGGTCTCGGCTTTCAGGTTGAGCAGCTTGTTTTGGGCTATGACACCTGTGGTCAGCAGGGTTAAGGTCGATAGCACAAAGACGAATTTTTTCATTATGTATCAGTTGGGGTTAAATGTTGTACAAATATAGCATATTTTGGTTTGATTATATAACTGTTGAAAGGAATTTTCTTAATAATTCTCACATAAGAATATATTTTTAGGCAATAATTGGTGTTTTTTAGGAAAAAACAGGGTATTTATTCTTTTTTTTCGTACCTTTGCATCAATTGGAAAATAATGAACTTAAAATGCCGAAGTTTTATGACAAGGTAAATGTACTGAAGAAACCCGAATGGCTGAAAATTCGTCTGCAGAGTAATGACGAATCGGCCGAGGTAGAGCGTATTGTCAAAGAGCATTCGTTGCATACCATTTGCAGCAGTGGGCTCTGTCCGAATAAGGCAGAGTGTTGGCGTCGTAGAACGGCTACCTTCATGATTTTGGGTGATATTTGTACTCGCGGATGTCGATTCTGCGCCACAAAAACAGGCATACCCCTTGCCCCTGACCCCACCGAGCCGCAAAAGCTGGCCGAGAGTGTGAGGCTCATGGGACTTCGACATGTTGTCGTGACTTCTGTCACTCGCGACGACCTTCCCGATGGTGGAGCCCGACATTGGGCTGCAGTTGTGGAGGCCGTTCGCCGAGAGAATCCCGACGCAACAATTGAGCTCCTTATTCCCGATTTGGATGCAAGGGCTGATTTAATAGAAATTGTAGCCGCATCCAAGCCCGATATTATTGGGCATAACATCGAAACCGTCGAGCGACTCACCCCGCTTGTGCGTGCGCGAGCAAAGTACAGCACAAGTATGCAGACGCTGGAGATTATCTCCCGCAAGAGTGGTGCAGTCTCGAAGAGTGGACTGATGGTCGGACTTGGCGAGAGCGATGATGAAGTATTGCAAACACTTCGAGATCTGCGTGCGGCAGGTGTCGAAATTGTAACGCTTGGTCAGTATCTTCGACCCTCTCTGGAGCACTATCCCGTTGCGGCGTATATCACTCCCGAGAAATTTGAATGGTACCGTCTTCAAGCTCTTGAGATGGGTTTCAGCTATTGCGCAAGTGCGCCTATGGTGCGCTCGTCATATTTGGCTGATGCCGCTCTGGAGAGCGTCAAGCGTAGAAAGGCCGAGAAGTAGGGTTTTGGCTTGCTCGGTCGGCAAAAAGCTTTTGACCGATGAAGGAGGTTTGTTACAAAGATTTGGGCCGTATGGCCTACTCCGAATGTTGGGATTTGCAGCGTTCGCTTTTTGAGCGTATGCTTGCGGCAAAGAGTGCCGAGGCATCGGGCGGATTGCAGGGCGAAAATACTCCCGAGGCGGGGTGGTTGTTGCTTGTCGAACATAATCCTGTATACACATTGGGCAAGAGCGGTAAGTCGTCAAATATGCTGGTTACAGAGGAGTACCTGCGTAGTATCGGTGCCGAGTTCTTTCATATCGACCGTGGCGGCGATATTACATTTCATGGCCCCGGGCAGATTGTCGGCTATCCTATTTTGGATTTGGAGAGGCTGGGCATCGGTCTGCGCGACTATATCGATTCGCTGGAGCAGGCTGTTATCGAGGTTTGCGATATGTGGGGTGTTGCAGCGGGTCGCATAAAAGGTGCATCGGGTGTGTGGATTGAGCCCGCAGGATTGCGCCCTCGCAAGATTTGCGCAATAGGGGTGCGCGCCAGCCGTTATGTTACTATGCACGGCTTTGCCATGAACGTAGCCACCGATTTGCGATATTTTTCGCATATTAACCCTTGCGGTTTTGTGGACAAGGGTGTTACGAGCCTCGAAAAAGAGGTGGGCCACGAGGTGGATATTGAACAGGTTAAAATGCAGATTATTAACCGATTAAGTGAGAAATTAAATGTTAAAATATATAAATAATAAAATTGTAAGTTATGCCTATGGAGAAGCGATGGGTAGTCCGTGCCCGTGGCAACGAAGAGGCTGTGTCGCGTTTGGCGACTCACCTCCGCATGTCACCCGTGCTGACGAACCTACTTGTACAGAGAGGCATAGACACCGTAGAAAAAGCCAACAAGTTCTTTAATCCACAGCTTTCGGATCTGCATGACCCCTATCTGATGAAGGATATGGATCGTGCCGTGGAGCGTATCGAGCGTGCCGTAGCCAATAACGAGAAGATTATGGTCTATGGCGATTACGATGTGGATGGCACCACAGCCGTAGCGTTGGTTTATAAGTTTTTGAGGCAGATAGGTCACAAAAACCTTGTTTTCTACATCCCCGACCGTTATAACGACGGTTACGGCATATCGGTCAAGGGTATCGATTACGCCGCCCGCAAGGGTGTGACTCTGGCGATTGCCCTCGATTGCGGTATTAAAGCCGTAGAAAAGGTTGTTTATGCGAAGGAGAAGGGCGTGGATTTCATTATCTGCGACCACCATCTTCCGGCCGACGAGATTCCCGCGGCCGTAGCAGTTCTGGATCCCAAGCGCAACGACTGCAACTATCCGTTCAACGAGTTGTCAGGTTGCGGCGTAGGATTCAAACTCGTGCAGGCGTATGCCCAGAAGCACGGTATTCCGTTCAAGGATATCGAGCATCTGTTGGACCTGCTCGTGGTAAGTATTGCATCCGACATTGTGCCTCTTACGGGCGAGAATCGTATCTTGGCCTATTATGGTCTGGAACGATTGAACCGTATGCCTTCGTCGGGATTGTTGTCGATTATCAAGTTGTGCGGTCTGGATCGCCAGACCATCACCATCGACGACATCGTGTTTAAGATTGGTCCGCGTATCAATGCCGCAGGGCGTATGCGTATGGACGAAAATGATGAGAATGCTGCTCCGAGTGGCGGATTTGCTGCGGTGGAGTTGCTGGTGGAGGGTAACGAGAAGCAGGCACGAGAGTTCTGCGATGTTATCGACTCTTATAATCAGGATCGTAAAAATATCGATCGCAGCGTCACTCAAGAGGCACACGATTATATCGAGTCAAACCCCGAGCTAAAGCGTCGCAAGAGCACCGTTATCTATAATCCCAAGTGGATTAAGGGTATCGTGGGTATTGTGGCTTCACGCCTTATCGAGACCTACTATCGTCCTACGGTAGTGCTTACCATGAGTAACGGTTTCGTTACCGGCTCGGCTCGCTCTGTCCCGGGATTCGATCTTTATCAGGCTGTGGAGTCATGCTCGGATCTGCTCGAGAACTTCGGTGGACATATGTATGCCGCGGGTCTTACCATGAAACCCGAAAATGTGGAGGCTTTTACCGAGCGTTTTAACGACTATGTCGAGAGGAATATCGATCCCCAGATTCTGGTGCCGCAGGTTGAAATCGATAGCGAGTTGCTCTTCTCGGATATCACTCCGATGTTTCACCGTCAGCTCAACAGCTTTCAGCCCTTTGGCCCGGGTAATGCAGCCCCTGTGTTTGTTACCTATGGTGCAAGTGCCCACGGTGAGCCGAAGTTGGTAGGTGCCGACATGGAGCATTTGAGGATGGATCTGGCGCAGCGTCAGAAGCCGAATACTTCGATTCAGACCATAGCATTCCAGCAGCCAACGCATTATGAGTGGGTGCGTTCGGGTCGTCCTGTTGATGTGTGTTATCAGATTGTCGAGAACCACTACCGTGGCTCGGTTACTACGCAATTGCGTATAAAGGATATAAAGCGAGTTGTCAAATAACCCCTTGTGGGTCGACAGCCGTCGCAGATTTTTGCAAGTACGCTCTATCGCTGCCCGAAAGGGGAGAGGAAAGTCCGAGCAACACAGAGCGCCGCACGAGTTAACGGCTCGATGCTTGTGAGGGTGTAGTAGCGTAACAGAGAATAACCGCCGATGTCGCTTTCGGGTGGCAGGTAAGGGTGAAAAGGTGGGGTAAGAGCCCACCGCAGCGGCAGCAATGTCGTCTGGCTGTACGCCTTGCGGGTTGCAAGACCATGTATACCGACAATTAAGGGTTGCTCGTCCAATGTCGGGGGGTAGGTTGCTAGAGGCTGTGGGTGACCACAGTCGTAGATAAATGATAGAGGCTCTTTCGGGAGTACAGAACTCGGCTTATAGTATTTGCAAATGTTTGAAGGTTGTGCCATTTGGGGCGCAACCTTTTTTTGTAATTTTTTCTTGCGGCTTTGACGATTGCCGCTCTATTCAAAGACCAAAAACTCTTCGCTCGAGGTCATGCAGTGGGGGCAGAAGTAGGGGAGTAACGACTCCTCGCTGACAGCTCCGCAGGTGGGACATACCATATATATAGACACCGTCTGGGTGTCGGTTGCGAGCTCGCGTTGCAGAATCATTATCTGCCTCACCTCGCTGGCATCACACCATGTGAGCATGCGGGCCACATAGCGGTTGCCATCCTTGAGCGCCTGCTCTATACCGTTGTGGGTGGTGGAGTTGTGGTGTAACAGTTTGTGCTGTATGGCGTGCGATAGCAGTGAATCGCTATCCTCGTAACCCTTGTCGGGCATTATGGGTATCTGAAAAACTCCGCCTAATGAGTTGATGGCTTTGCGGCAATTTTCATATTGCACCTCGGAGGCTGCCGACATGGTGTGTAGCAGTGTGGCGAGCCGGTGTAGCGAATCCTGCTCGGCCTGTCGGGCGTGGGCTGCATAGTTGCGATATTCGCTATGTTTCAGGCGGCAGATATGTTTTAATTGTTGCAGCGACTCCTGCCAGAGTTGCTCTGTGTGCCGACTCTCCCTTTGGCCGTGCAGATATGCGGTGGCGAGGGCAATGAGGCCTGTGAAAAAGGCTATTACGAAGAGTGTTCTGAGATATTTCATGCTGAATCAACAGCATAAATTATGCCCCGTTACGCAAAGGGTGTCGTCGCGATAAAAACATAATATAAAAAACAAGAGGGAACCGCGTCCGGCTCCCTCTTATTTTCCTGATTGAAAATCAGAAAATTAAGCATACTTGAATGTTGACTCATCTGATACGGTCAACTTCTTACGTCCCTTAGCGCGACGTGCTGCCAAAACCTTACGGCCGTTAGCAGTAGCCATTCTCTGACGGAATCCATGCTTGTTGATTCTCTTGCGGCGAGAAGGCTGATAAGTTCTTTTCATTGCCATAACGATATCGTTTTTATGTTTGTTCCTAAAATTATGGTTTTAGCTCATTTTGCGCAGATTACGCTGTAACATAATCTTTGCGGAGTGCAAAGGTAAAACGATTTTTCCGATTTCGCAAAATATTTGCAAATAAAATATACTTCACAAGGCTATTTCTGCTCTATAAAGCGCTGTGACGCCATATTTTTTGACCTCAAATATTACATTTCGTCGAATAGATCCACCTCGCCACGCTCGACTTTTCCATACATTGCAGCCAGCTCGGCCACCACAGGCGATACCAATTCGATGGTGTCTTTTATTGCGTCGCCATGTGTTTTATCGCCTTTGATGCGATATAACATGGCGGCATATAGTGCGCGGAATGATAGTTCGGTGTCGCTTACATCCTCCTTTTTCACCAGCGTGCGTAACATCGGGAGCTGTGGAGCCAGTCGTGCAAAGGTCTTGCGGTAATGCTCGCCTATGGGGTTCTGCATGAGTTGCAGATGAAGGTTGTGCATGTCGGCAATAAGGTGCAGGGTGTGCTCCAGATGACCACTCTGCTCCTTGCCCTCCTTGCGCAGCAGATTCACAATATCCATATACCATAGCAGAAAGATATGTTTCTGCTCCTCATCTACCTCTCGTGGTGCTACCAGCTGCGAGTAGATAGCCTCGGGGCTGAACTGTAAGGCTCGTAACAAATCCTCCAACTGCCAAAGATAGAGTATATACTCGGCAATGTTCTCTTTTCGTTTTGCTTGTGCTATATCCATAGGGTTCTGTAACTTTTATTCAAATTCTTATGGGTTGTATTATAATCCCCACTCTTCGGCTACGGCCTGACTCTTTGGGGCGTTTTTTACTCCTGCGAAAAAGTTGAGCCCCGTCAGGCGCTCCAGCTCCTTTACGCTCATCATATCGCTCTTTGCCGTGCGGCGTGAAGCCGAATAGTGCCCCACGATAAATGCGGCGCACTTAAGCTCCGAGGCCGAACATTCGTAAACGCTCTTGCCCGATGACCCACTCTTGGTGCGTAGCAGAACCTTATAGAATGCTGTCGGCACGGCGACGCTCTTGCCATCGTTCTTGTTGATGGTGGTTGAGGCCTTAACCTCGCGACCCGAGTGGTCGGTATAGTCGTCAAAAATAGCTCCTGTCACAACATAAAGAGTGTCGCGGCAGATATGGCGATCGGTAAACGACTCGAGGTTGTTCCACACACCGCCACGGGCATTAAACCCTTCACGCAGCTGGGGTGCAATGTTTGTGACGTAAAAAACCTGATCGTTCAGCTCTTGAGTGGCGGTGCGTTCTGCCGAGCCGAGGATGTGCCCTCGGGTGTATTCGCCATAGGAGCGTTTCAGCAATGGTTGTATCTCAACAGGTAATTTTGGGTCGAAGGCGTAGTTGTCGCTACGTTTGATAGAGCCTTTGTAGCTGCGATGCATGGGAGCTGCCACCCAGACGGGGCAACGGTGCTTGCGGCTGAAACATACCGAGTAGTTGCGCCGGCCATTGCTGGTGTGGTAGGCGGTGTAGTGGTCTTTGTTTTTGGTGGCAGAAGGAAGCTCTGCCCAGCCGCTGCGATAGGGCTTTGCGGCGGGGGCGCTGTTCGGAGCAGAGTTCTCGGAAGAGATTCCTGATGTTGCGATGTCGGGGGCTGAACTGTCGGGGAACGGAACTCCGTTGCCGGCAACAGCCTCGACCACAGCCGAGATTTTGTCTTGGTGCGGAGCGATGTAGTTGTCGTATAGATAATGACCTGCAAGCAGTATGACTATTACCACTATATATATCAGCTGACGTTTGCCGCCCAAACGTTGTGTGCGCCTTCTCATTGTTATTCTCTGTTGCGTGAATCAATCCAAATCGTTACAGGGCCATCGTTTACCAACTTGACCTTCATATCTGCGCTGAACACTCCTGTGGCCACTTTGTTGCCTGATGCCTGCTCGACGGTCTCTACAAAACGCTCGTACATGGGGCGTGAGATAGCTTCGGGTGCGGCGCGGAAGTAGGAGGGGCGATTGCCCTTCTTTGTAGAGGCGTGGAGGGTAAATTGGCTTACAACCATTATCTGACCATCTATCTGATTGACATCAAGGTTCATAACCCCCTGCTCATCATCGAAGATGCGCAGACGTAGCAACTTCCCTGTAAGCCAGTCGATATCCTCTTGGGTGTCGGCCTCCTCTATGCCGACCAATACCAACAGGCCTTTGCCTATCTCTGAATATGTTTTATTGTCGATGTTGACCGATGCTCGGCTAACGCGTTGTATAAGTAATCTCATAGCTACATATTTTCAAAAAACTCCCACAAATTATCCTTTGGCGTGGGGGCTGTAATGCTTATGGGCTCCTTGCGCACGGGGTGTATGAACTCCACTCGGCGAGAGTGGAGTGAAATGCCTCCATCGGGGTTTGAGCGTTTTGCGCCATACTTCAAATCGCCCTTTATGGGGCAGCCTATCTTCGAGAGTTGGGCTCTGATTTGATGATGACGGCCGGTGAGCAGTTCAACCTCGATGAGTGTGTATCGTGTTGAGCAGCCCAGCATTTTGTAGTTCAGCTGCGCCTTTTTACCATCGGCCTTTGGCTTGTCGTAGGCTCGGCTGCGGTTGGTACGACCATCACGCACGATGTAGTGGGTAAGCGAACCCTCCTCGGGGTTGGGGGCAGATTCCGTTATTGCCCAATAGCTTTTGTGTATCTCGCCACTACGAATCATCTCGTTCAGACGGATGAGCGCCTTCGAAGTCTTGGCAAAGAGAACTGCGCCGCTTACGGGACGGTCTATGCGATGCACCACGCCCAGAAAAACATCCCCGGGCTTGTGGTCGCGAACCTGTATCATGGCCTTTATCTCGGCCTCCAGCGCATCGTCGCTTTCGCGGTCGGGCTGAACCAAATCGCCGCAGCGCTTGTTTACCACGATGATGTGGTTGTCTTCATACAATATATCTTCGGGACGAAACATAATCTTAAAGTTTAAAGGTGAATGGGAGTAAAACCTGTGCCGAGTCCACCACCGTTGCCGTGTCGCCGCCCGACATTATTATGCGTATGGGGCTCTGCTGGCGATTCTCGACATCGAGCAATGTCTGACGGCATCCTCCGCAGGGATAACACTCGTGTGTCGATGGGTCGGAGGCAATGGCAAAGACTACTATTTTATCATCGGAATGATTGCTCTGGTAGTTGTAGAGCAGAACCCGCTCAGCGCACATGCCCGAGGGAAATACCTCGCTCTCGCTGTTGGCGGCCGAGATAATTGCACCACTCTCCAGCAGTGCCGCAGCACCCACCTTGAAATTGGAATATGGCGCATATGCCTTTCGGGTGGCCATCTGTGCTGCCTCCACCAATATTTTATCGTCGTCAGGCAACTCCTCCAAAGATGAGTAGTGACGATAGCTGATTTGTAATTGCTTTTGCATCGAACAATCTTTTTTGCAAATATACTACAACCGCAGTCCACAACAAAATTTATTTTGCATAGCACAAACACTTTTTTTATCTTTGTGATGTCAAAAAAAGCATTGAGTAAAGAACGGTTTGTCGTTCGACTTTAATGTGTGCGGGAGAGAGTGCCGTATATAAAATGTTTTGGTGCTTTGCGGAATGATTATGAAACAATTATTGTCAGCATTGATGTTTATCTCATTTTTTTCGGGATGTGGTCGGGGCTTCTCTGCGTTGGAGCATAAGCTTATTCGTAAGGGTGGTGGCGATATTATGCGCGTGTTGGAGATTACCAACGAGCAGGATTCGTTGCTCTTGCGTCGGAAGAGCCTGCCGCTTGACGAACACATGGTGCGCAAAGGTGATTTTAAACTTTTGTGCCAACGTATGCTGGCCACCGTGCAGAACCCCGAAAACGAAGGGGTGGGTATTGCAGCCCCGCAGGTTGGTATGTTGCGCCGTTTGGTGGCTGTGCAGCGGTTTGATAAGGATGGAGAGCCTTTCGAGTTTTTTGTCAATCCCGAAATTGTTGAATATGGCGAGCCGAAAAAATCGGGCGGTGAAGGATGCTTGTCGGTGCCTGACCGCAGGGGCGATGTTGTACGCTCGCAGAGGATAAAGTTGCGTTATAGAGATGCTGATTTTGTTCTGCGCGAAGAGTATATCGAAGGCTTTACTGCTGTAATATGCCAGCATGAAATAGACCATCTTGATGGAATATTATATATTGATAGAGAAGAGAAATAAAACAATAAATATGTTATGAAACAGAAACTTATTTGTGTCGCCATATCAGTTGTGCTGCTTTCGTTGGGGTGGCTTGGTATTAGTGGTTTTACAACGCTTGTAGGACTGATTCCGTTATTGTATATCAGTGCCTCGTATGGCTCATCGGCGCGCGATTGGTGGCGTATGGCGGGATGGGCGGCCTTAACATTCGCTTTGTGGAATATTGCCACTGTGTGGTGGGTTTGGATTGCTACGCCTATCGGCCCGATTGCGGCAACGGCGTTTTCGACATTCTGGAATTTAGTGGCATTTATGACCTTCCACTATGTTTCAAAGCGAGCTCCAAAGGTTATCGCATATATACTCATGGTGGCTGTATGGATAGCTACCGAGTATCTCTATACCTATGCCGAGGTTCTTTCGTTCCCGTGGCTTACGCTCGGCAATGCCTTCTCGGGCGATGTGTGGGCTGTGCAGTGGTATGAGTATACAGGCGTTATGGGCGGCTCATTGTGGGTGCTGCTCTCTAATATTGCCATCTACGAAGCTCTGCAATCGAAACGCAAAGGTTCTGTCGTGTGTGCTATGGCGGTTGTTGCTGTGCCGATAGTGCTGTCGTTGGCTCTGTATATGACCTACAAACCTTCGGGCGAGAGTGTCAAGGTGTCGGTGGTGCAGCCTAATGTCGATTGTTACGAAGAGAAATTTGTCGATAGTGCGCAGAAGCAGATGGATAACCTGCTCTCTCTTATCTCCGAGGCACCTACCGATAGCGAGATAGTCGCTTTGCCTGAAACGGCTATTCCGGTGCAACTCGATGCCGATAATCCCAATGCATCACCAGTTATTGTGATGTTGCATAGGCATCTTGATGAAATTAAGTCGCAGTCGATTCTCGTTACGGGTGCTTCTACCTACAAAATCTATCGAGAGGGTGAGAAGCCCTCTGTTACAGCGCGTCGCTCGGTGGAGTTCTATTACGATAACTTTAATTCGGCGATAGCTCTTCGCACTCGTGATGAGAGTGTCATCCACCACAAGATGCGTCTGGTTATTGGTGTTGAGGCTATGCCTTTCCCGGGCTTGATTAAAAAGTTTTTCAATTTGGGAGGCATTGCCGGACAGCTGGGCCGTAACGATAAAGCCACGGTCTTCACAAGCGGAGATTTGACTGCTGGAGCTGCAATTTGCTATGAGGGTCTGTATGGTGAGTGGTTTGCCCGCTTTGTAAGAGAAGGAGCACAGGTAATGACTGTTTTGTCAAACGATGGCTGGTGGGGCAATACCCCGGGCCATAAGCGATTGTTCGACTTCTGTCGTCTGCGTGCCATCGAGAGCCGTCGAGCCATAGGTCGTAGTGCCAATACGGGTATTTCTGGCTTTATCACCCCTCGTGGTGATGTTGTTCAGAGCCTTGGATGGGATAAGCGGGGTGTGCTTACATCCGAGCTGGAGAAACGTCACGATACTACAATGTATGTGCGCTATGGCGATTGGGTAGGTCGTTTGTCGCTCTTGGTTGCAGTGCTGGGTTTGCTTTATTATTCGGCTTATCGTGTGCGTCGCAAGAACCATCTTGTAGAGTAATTTGCAGTGATGAATTACGCCCAAACAATAGATTTTCTGTTTAACTCTGTCACCTCATTCCAGCAGGTTGGCGCCGACGCCTATAAGCCCGGGCTGGAACGTGTTGAGGAGTTCTGTCGCAGGATTGGCAATCCGCAAAATAGCTTCTGCACAATCCATGTTGCAGGAACCAATGGCAAAGGCTCGGTGTCGAGCATGCTTGCGTCGGTACTGCGTCAGGCGGGTTATAAGGTGGGGCTCTACACCTCGCCGCATCTGGTTGATTTTCGTGAGCGTATACGTGTTGATGGCCGGATGATTCCGCAGCAGGATGTGGTGGATTTTGTGGGGTGTAATTACGGCAGTATCAAGGAGTTGCAACTCTCGTTTTTTGAGATAACCACAGCTATGGCCTTCAGCCATTTCGCTTTGAGCGGCGTTGAGGTGGCTGTGATTGAAACGGGTTTGGGTGGCCGACTCGATGCAACCAATATTATTCGTCCGCTAGTGAGTGTGGTAACCAATATCGGGCTCGACCATACAGCGCTCTTGGGCGATACCTTGCAGGCTGTGGCAGCTGAGAAGGCGGGTATCATAAAATCGGGTGTGGGCATTATACTTGGTGAGGGTAGCGAAAGTTACAACAACGTCTTTGAGGCCCGTTCGGCCGCATGTGGCTCGCAATTGATTTATGCCGAGCAGTGTTATAGCCATGTCGGTCATAGGCTATGTGGCGGTATGCAGACCATCGAACTTCAGAACCGTATGAATGGTAAGCCGTTGTCGATAGAGATTGATTTGTTGGGCGAGTGCCAGTATCATAATGTGATAACCGCTGCAACGGTTGTCGATTATTTGAATCAAAATAGCCCACTGACAATATCTTGTCAGGCATTCCGTGAGGGCATGTCGTCTGTTGTCGCCAACTCGTCGTTGCAAGGCAGATGGCAGGTTGTGGGGCAAAATCCTTTGACGGTCTACGATACAGGTCATAATGCGCATGGAATCAGATATGTTGCCGAGCAGATAAGCCGTTTTATCGAAGGTGGCGGCAGGGCCTATTGCGTGATTGGTTTTGCCCGCGATAAATCCCTCGATGAGGTGCTGGAGCTGTTGCCGCGGAGTGCATATTATCTATTTACTGCGGCCGATTCCCCTCGCTCTTTGCCGGCTGCGCAGCTCTGCGATATGGCTGCTGCGGCGGGACTCTCGGGAGAGTGTGCTGAGAGCGTCAAGGCGGCGTTGCAGAGGGCCCGTGAGATGGCAACTGCGAACGATATGATTTTTGTCGGGGGCAGTAATTTCGTTGTGGCCGAGGTGTTGTAATAGGTTGTTGTTGAGTTGTTATATTTTAAGAAAAATATTCGGGCCCGAAACCGCATGGTCTCGAGCCCTTCTTCATAATCACAACATCAACAACTATTGTTCTTATTTGATTTTCAGTGTATTATGCATTTCCCATCGGCCCCATGTTTATTATGGGATCATCGGTGGCGACGTGCGACTTGGGAATCTCGATTTTGGCAATATCGCTCTCGTAGCGGGTGATATTTTCCTGAAGCGACAAAAGCACTCGCTTGGCATGCTCCGGAGTGAGAATTACTCGGCTCTTAACCTTTGCCTTCTTTAGGCCCGGAAGGATGGTTGCGAAGTCGATTATAAACTCTGATGTAGAGTGTGAAATAATAGCCAAATTCGAGTAGTTGCCTTGGGCTACATCTTCGGTGAGTTCAATGTCTATTCCCTGCTTTTGAAATTCTGCCATGGTGTAATACTTTTTAGACTCTGCAAAAATAAAAAATGATGTTTGTTGATGTCGGCGCAGTTGGTTAAAGTTTTCGATAACTTATTAACATTTTGGATATGTTGTGCGGCGTGTGGCCATGTTGCTGTCACTTTGTACCAAAATAGTAATAAATTGATTGAAATTTGTGGCGCTGCAGACAATAATCACACCAATAATCGCCATATCCTGCTTCGGGGCTTTAATATTTCATATTAAATTCCTAACTTTGCATCCAAATTATTGGTTGTAGATGTTAGTAGATATTATCGATATATTTTTGCGTGGTCTGTGCGTGGGCCTGGCCTCGTCAATTACCGTAGGCCCTGTGGCAGTACTCTGCATACAACGCACCTTGAGCAAAGACCGTCGCTCGGGATTGGCTTCGGGCATGGGAGTGGCAAGTGCCGATATGCTTATGGCTATCATTGCCTTCTTTTTCTATGCCATGTTGCAGTCGCGTATCGAAGAGTATAGTGCGATTCTTCAGGTTATCGGAGGTTTGTTTGTGATTATCGTCGGAGTATATATCTTCTTCCAGAATCCCGTACCCCAAATTCGCAAAAATCGAGCCGGCAAGAGCAATCTGTGGCAGGACTACTCATCGATGTTTGTCTTTACATTGGCTAACTTTGTGCTTGTCATCCCCTATCTGCTGGCCTTCTTCGCTATGTTTAATGTAGGCTTGCAGGAGCATGACGATATGGCTTCCTTGTTGCGCAGTGCCATCACCATCCTCGGCTTCTTTGTCGGCGCAGCAACATGGTGGATTGCGCTCACATTTACTATAGACTATTTCCGTCGCCGTTTCCGTCCCCGCCATATGTTAACCATCAACCATGTGGCAGGAGTGGTGATTGCGGTGCTTGGTATATATACCATCCTTTCAACGTTTTTTAATATTCTTCCCCAATAATGAGCAATAATTCCAAAAAAATAATAGTGGCTGTCGATGGCTACTCGTCGTGCGGTAAAAGTACCTTTGCAAAGGCTATTGCGGCACGTCTGGGCTATATCTTTATCGATACGGGAGCTATGTATCGCGCCGTTACACTCTATGCTATCGAGCAGGGCGCAATTGTCGATGGCGTGGTTGATGAGGCGGCTGTGGTGGCACTACTGCCAAAAATCGATATCGGTTTTAAGTTTAACAGCGAGCGAGGTGCAAGCGATATATATGTCAATGGCGAATGTGTCGAGAGCAAGATTCGCAGTATCGAGGTGAGCAATTGTGTGAGTAAAGTCAGCTCCATAGCGCAGGTGCGCAGTAAGCTCGTGGCCATGCAGCAGGCTATGGGTCGCGAGAGGGGTGTTGTTATGGATGGTAGAGATATCGGAACGGTGGTTTTCCCCGATGCCGAGATGAAAATTTTCATGACTGCCGATGCCAAGGTGCGTGCCGAGCGTCGTTATGCCGAACTTACAGCCAAAGGTGATAAGGTCACCATGCAGGAGATTCTGGAGAATGTCATATCGCGTGACCGTGCCGACGAGAATCGTGCCATCTCACCTTTGCGCCGTGCCGACGATGCCGAGTTGCTCGATAATAGCCACATGAGTGTCGAGGAGCAGATGGCGTGGTTTATGGAGCGTTACGAGCAGTGTATTAAATAGCGTTGGCGATGTATATCGAGATAGATAAAAATTCCGGATTCTGTTTCGGTGTGGTGCGAGCTATATCAAAGGCCGAGGTCGCATTGGATGAGGCGAATGGCGTGGTATATTCGCTGGGCGATATCGTGCATAACCGCATGGAGGTGCAGCGTTTGGAGTCGAAGGGCTTGCGTACCGTCACTCATGCCGATATGGCGGAGTTGCAAGGGTGTAATCTCTTTATCCGTGCCCATGGTGAGCCTCCTGCAACCTATCGCCTTGCCGAGGAGCTGGGTATTAGGGTGATTGATGCCACGTGCCCTGTGGTGGCGCAGTTGCAGCGTAAAGTTGTGGCGGCACATGAGCAGATGCGTTTGGTCAATGGTCAGGTTGTGATTCTGGGCAAACGAGGTCATGCCGAGGTTGTGGGGCTTACGGGTCAGGTGGCCGACCATGCGATTGTTATCGAGGGTGAGGTCGATTTGGAGTTGATAGATTATTCACGACATATATTCTTTCTCTCGCAAACAACCCAAAGTGTGGATCTCTTTTGGCAGCTTGCCGAGCAGATGCGAAAGCGTGTGGCCGAAGAGAGTATGCTAACTGTGGATGATACCATTTGCCGTCGTGTCTCCAATCGTGAGAAGGCTCTGAAGGAGTTTGCCGAGCGTTTCGATGTGATAATATTTGTCTGCGGCAAGAAGTCGAGCAACGGCAAGGTGCTCTTTGATGTGTGCCATCGGGCAAATCCTCGTTCGTATAATATCGAGGAGGAGAGCGAGCTCTCGGCCGAGTGGTTCGAGGGGTGCGCTAGTGTGGGAATATGCGGAGCGACCTCTACTCCAGCGTGGCTCATGAGCCGTGTGGCCGAGGCTATCGCCAACCAGTATGTAAAGTTGTAGAATGAATTAAATTATTGATTATGAGATATTTTGTCAGAGCAGTAAAATATTTTGCAGCCTTCTGCGTTTTGTATGTGGGTATAGTATGGTTGAGCATGGCCACCGGTGGCGATATGGGTGTGAGCGTGTGGGAGCAGATTGCCGCCACATTTCAGACCACCCGCGGGCAACTGCTGGGGTTGGCCGTTGTGCTACTCTCGGCTGTATATCCCCGCTGGGGCTTTATCTCACGCCGTGTAGAGTGCTTTTTGGATGAGGATCGTGAGCAGGTGTTCAATGCTTTCACTCTTTCGGGATATAAACTATGCTCCGAGGAGGATGGTCGTATGGTATTTCGTGCCACAAGTATAATCGATAAAGTAATCATGCTCTTTGAGGATGAGATTACCATCGAGCAATATGGTCAATGGGTCGAGGTGAAGGGTATTCGTCGCGGCGTGGCGCGAGTATATTATCGTCTTGAGAGCTATATGCAGAACAAGCGTAGAGCGAATGAATAAAGGGTGGCCGTCAGGCTTTTTTTGGATAGTTATGAATAGAGGCAAATCAAATATCTCTCGTCTGGGAGTATTGCTGCTGCTGCTGGTGGTTGTGGTGGCCACGGGCTTGTGGGCAACGAAAGATGATTTCGGCTTGGGACGCAACATGGAGATTATGGTAAACATGATGCGTGAGCTGAATTTGCAGTATGTAGATGAGGTCAATCCCGATAAACTTATGAGCGATGGTGCTGCCGGTATGGTACGCAATCTCGATCCCTATACGGCTTATATGTCGGAGGACGAGATGACCGAGTTCGAGTTCCTTGCCACAGGAAAATATGGCGGCATCGGAGCTGCAATACGTATGAAGCGGGATAGTAGCGGAGTATATATCGCGCAGCCTTATAAGGGCTCTCCTTCAGATTTGGCAGGGTTGAAGATTGGCGATATGTTTGTCAGTATTGATGGCGAGGATGTCACCAAGTGCAATAGCGAGCAGATATCTGCCAAACTCAAGGGCACACCAGGCACAAAAGTGAAACTTGAGGTTAAGCGCCTGATGACAGGTCAGGTGGAGGCTCTGGAGATTGAACGTGCCCGAATTGCCATCCCGGGAGTCCCCTATGCGGGTTATGTGGCCGATGGTGTAGGATATATATGTCATAAGGATTTTACCGATGGTTGTTACGACGAGATGCGTTCGGCTGTTGAGCGCCTGCGCAGTCAGGGCGAGTTGAAGGCCCTCATCCTCGACTATCGTGACAATGGTGGTGGCAGTGTTCAGGAGGCGGTGAAGATTTTGTCGATGTTTCTGCCCAAAGGCTCGGAGGTGCTTACCATGAAGGGCCGCACCGAGCGCTCGAAGCGTACCTATATCACCGAGTCAAACCCTGTATTGGCCGATGTGCCTGTTGTAGCACTTGTGAATAACAATTCGGCATCGGCTGCAGAGATTGTTTGTGGTGCTTTGCAGGATTTGGATCGTGGAGTGCTGATGGGTCAGCGTACCTATGGTAAGGGCCTTGTGCAGTCGGTAGTGCCGGTGGGGTATAACGCCTACCTGAAACTGACAACAGCCAAATATTACATCCCATCGGGAAGATGTGTGCAGCGCATTAACTATACTCACAGCAGCAGTTCGAAGGACGTCGATGTCCCCGATTCGCTGATTAACGAGTTTAAGACCGTTAATGGCCGTAAGGTCTACGACGGCAAGGGTCTGATGCCCGATGTGAAGGTTGAGCCCGAGTACATCAGCAGTTTTGCAGTTATGCTCTATAATTTAGGATATATTGAGGACTTCCTTGACGGCTATGTGCGTCGTAACCCTTCGTTGAAGGTTAAAAATGGTGAGTTTACCATCAGCGATGCCGACTATAAGGATTTTGTCGCATTTATGACCGACAAAGATGTACCCTATGAGTCGCAAACCCGTATGGCTCTTGAGGTTTTGAAGCGTACATCGAAGGAGGAGCGTTACGACAGCGACTTCGCTGAAGATTTGCAACAGATCGAGTCGAAACTCAAGGATCAGAAGATGGATAACCTCGAAAACTATCGTGCCGAGATAACCGAATTGATAAATAACGATGTGGTCTTGCGTCACAACTATCACGAAGGGGTCGTTGAGCATAACCTTGCAGCCGACAGTACCGTAATCAAAGCAGTTGAGTTGTTGCTCGATGGCGAGCGTTATAGCAAAATACTGAAGGAGCAGGATACCGAGCGTAACTAATTTGCTTTAAAATATAGAGTTTAAGATGAAATTCCCGGGCAACATAAAGATGTCTTTTCGCAGTCGTATGTTTATACTTCTGGGAGGAATGTTGTTGGCCGTAATGTCGCTTTTGTATACCAATAAACTCGCTGATGTGTTGCGCCAGAAGGAGCAGCATGATGTCGAGCTGTGGGTGGCGGCTATGGAGCGTGTCAGTCGCGAGGCGTTTGGCAATTATCTTGTCGATCCGCTAATCTCGCACATTTTGAGCAATCAGAACAATATCCCCTTCATCATCACCGACGAGAATCTGAATCTGATTATGAGCAACCGTATTGATGAGCAGGTGCTGAAAGATCCCGAAAGATTCAAGCGCAAGATTGATGAACTTGTCGAGGAGAACACCCCGCGAACGGTGCGTCTTACGTGGAGTGGCCACAGCCATATAATATTTTACGGCAAGTCGGAGCTGCTTACTGCGCTCTACTATTTTCCTTATGTGCAGTGGCTCATCATCTTTATATTTATACTCTTTACTTATATCGCCCTGCAATCCACCAAGCAGGATGAGCAGAATCGTGTGTGGATAGGCCTCGCCAAAGAGACTGCCCATCAGTTGGGTACTCCAACCTCGTCGTTGTTGGGGTGGATTGAGTATCTGCGTACTCAGGAGGTAGATCCTTCGGTTGTTGACGAGATGAACAAAGATTTGCTGCATCTGATGAAGATTGTGGATCGTTTCTCGAAAATCGGCTCCGAGACCGTGCTCACTCCTATGAGCGTAAACGAGGTTGTGGGCGAGACGGTAATGTATTTCCGTAATCGTGTGCCCCGTAATGTCACGCTATCATATAACGGTCTGGCAATGGCACCTGTAAAGGCAAATCTCAATGTTGCACTCTTTGAGTGGGTTGTCGAGAACCTGTTGAAGAATGCGCTGGATGCCATGCAGGGTCACGGCGAGATAGATGTCAATCTCTCGTCTAACGACAAATCGGTAATTATCGAGGTGCGTGATACCGGAAAGGGTATCGCCAAAGGTAATTGGAATCGCATCTTCGATCCCGGATTTACCACCAAGACCCGTGGTTGGGGTCTGGGCTTGTCGCTTTCGCGCCGTATTGTCGAGGATTACCACCATGGAAAAATTGTTGTAGCCAAATCGGAAATTGGGCGTGGCACAACATTCCGCATAACCCTTAAACGTCTTGAAGAGTAGTGAATAGCGCTGTTGCAGAAATATTGCCTTCGGGGCTGGATACTCTCTCTGAAAGAGCGCTGTTGCGTGCGACAGAGCGTTGGACGGGCAACTTGTTGCCTGCCGATTCTCTGCCTGTGGGCAGTGGCGAAGCTGTTACTCCGCAGGTGGCCGAGTCGATTGTCGCTGCATGGCGAGATGCCCGCAACCCTTTCACCAATGCCGATTTGAGTCAAGTGCTTGGTGATAATGCGTCGCTTGCCGATGGAGTCACTCTGTTGCCCGACCACGATAGCGTTGCAACCGATATCTTGCAGGAGGTCATGCTGTCGGGCGAGGGTTTGGTAGGCGATGTCTATTATAATGTGCTGGTACTGCTTATCTCGTTCCTCTATCTCTTCTGCTTTTATCGCTATTTTGACGATGTCGTGGCGCTGTTCCGTTCAGCTTTCAATCGCCATGTGGTATCATCAGACAGAGCCGAGGAGCGCCGTCATACCGATATTTTTTATGGCTCGTTGGGTAAACTATTCATGTTGGGAGCCGGCTTTGTCGGTCTGTTGACAGCCTTTGTGGTATTGCGCGAGAATATCTATTCGGTCAAGATGTCGCTGCTGATGCCGTTTATTGCCATAGGACTCTTTGTGCTGATTATTCTTGTGCAGACTATATTTTTGGCGCTTGTGGGCGTTATTACCCGTTCTTCGGCCGATGTGGCCATGTTGCAGCGTATACGTCTGATATATTTTGTGTTGAGTGCCGTGTTGGTTGCTCCATCATTGCTCATATCTCAAATTACGTCGGGCGATGCGTCACAAGTGTGGTTGCGTATTGGGTTTGTGACAGTTGTTGTGACGCTTATTTTGTTCATTCGTGAAAGTATTGAGTTCTTTCTATCTAAAAAAGTTTCTATTTTGCATTGGATTTTGTACCTTTGCACCGTCGAAATAGTACCGTTCAGTCTGTTGTGGCAGGCGGCTGTACGATTGGGAAGTTAAATAAAGAAGTAATGTTGAAAAAAGTTTTGGTATCACAGCCGCGTCCTGCGGTGATTGAGAAATCTCCATTTTACGAATTATCAACCAAGCATAAAGTAGAGGTCGACTATAAGCCCTTAATAAAAGTAGTCGGCGTAACATTAAAAGAGTTCCGTGCGCAGAGGATCGAGATTCTGGATCATACTGCCGTGATATTTACATCGCGTACCACAGTCGATAGCTTTTTTAAGATCTGTGAGGAGGCGCGCATCACTGTCCCCGAGAGCATGAAATATATCTGCAACACCGAGGCTGTGGCGCTCTATTTGCAGAAATATATAGTCTATCGTAAGCGTAAGATATCATTTGCCGACGGTACTTTCACCAATCTTCTTGAACTTATTATCAAACATAAGAGCGAGAATTTCTTGTTGGCACTCAGCGAGCCTCATAAGCCCGAGTTGCCCGATACTCTTACCAAGTTGAAGATATCTTTCGACCCTGTTATTTTGGCTCGAAGTGTGGCCGCCGACATGAGCGACGTGAAGATGTCGGATTATGATATGGTAGCTCTTTATTCGCCCTCGGATGTTAAAAGTATCATTGGTACTTTTGCTGTCGAGCAACTTCCCGTTGTTGCCACTTTTGGCGAGTCTACCTTGCGTGCTGCCATCGAGGCGGGCATGAAGGTTAAGGCTTCGGCTCCATCGCCCGAGGCTCCGTCAATGGCCAAGGCTCTCGATTTGTATATCGCAAAAGTGCGCCGTGGTGAGGATGTTGCTGAGGTGGAGATTAAGGTCGATGATGCCAAAGAGGAGTTTATCCGCACCCAGCAGACCAAGCTTGCCAAGCGTAGCCGTAGCCGTAGCGTAGCCGAAAAGAAATAGTTTTCAAATCCAACATAATGACCGACTATACCCTTCCTCGTACCGAGCGACTGCGTTCGCTCAAGGCCATACGTCGTATCTTCGGCGAGGGGCAGGGAGGGTTTGTATATCCTATACGATATGTGTGGCTGGCCGATAATGGTGTTGAGGCGACTCAAGAACATCCTGTGGAGGCGGAAACGAATGAGAGAGATATCAAAGTGATGTTCTCTGTGCCGAAGAAGTTTCATAAACGAGCCAATAAACGTAATCTTCTCAAACGTCGTATGCGAGAGGTCTATCGTCTGCAACGGGCCGAATTGTGTGGATGTCTTGCGGGTGGTGGCCGCAAAATAGGAATAGCTTTTATCTACTCGGCAAAAGAGTGTCATGATTATAAAACCATCGAACATGCCATACGACGGATTTTGGCGCAAATTGTTGCACGTCTGTAAACGTGCCTGCGCATTGCCCTTCATTGTATTGGTGAAGTTCTACCAATACTGTATATCGCCATTCACGCCGCCATCATGCCGTTTTGTTCCCACCTGTTCGCAATATGCTGTTGAGGCGCTTAAGAAATATGGCCCGCTAAAAGGTGGATGGCTCACATTGAAAAGGCTTGCCAGATGTCATCCGTGGGGTGGCAGTGGTTATGACCCTGTACCATAGTCGAGATATTAAAGTAAAAGAAGAAGCCACAAGATTTTCTCCTGTGGCTTCTTCTTTTATGTGTTATTTTAGTATTGCTCGATGTTCACATCACCGATAATTCCCGATGCGGGGATTGCAGATGTTGCGGTGTAGGGGTTGGCCGTGAGCGAAATCTTGCGCTCGTTAGCCGGCAGGCGCATGTCACCAACAATACGGTTCACCCATTTGTTCACAACCTCGACACGAATCTGGTTCTCGCCTTTGGTGATATGGTCGGTAATATCCACCTTGAACGGCTCGCACCATGTACCTCCGGCATACTCACCGTTTACATATACCTTTGCCATGCACTCCACTTTATTGAAATCCACTACTGTGCGGGCTTTGGTGTCGGTAATATCAAACTTTGAGGTGTAGTTGATTGTGCCTGAGAAATATTTTACATCCTCGTTCTCGCTTTGTGATAAATCGGTCAGTCTATCAAGGGTTATGCCCTTTGGTGACGATAGCTTGCCATCAAATGTGAGCGACCACGGAGCTGTTATTGGAGTTATGCTCTTTGCTGCTGCAAAATTCTTCTCCTCGTCGGTGTGAGCTGCATCGTTGCGGAAGACGATGAAATAGCTGCCCAAAGCATCGAACTCGAGCGGGAGTTGTGTGCCATGTGCTGTGATCTCATATTCGGGCAGAGCCTTAACAGATCCGTCAACGGCGTTCCACAACTCGGGACGCATATTCTCGTCAATGCGGAATGTGAGTGTTGCCGATACGGGAGCATTCGACTGATTCGATACAAAATATATCTCAGCTCCCATAGTTGAACGGTGGTTGTAGAGCAGCGGTGCTTCGGCGGGAATATTGCAATCGGGCACAAGGTTTATCTCGGCGAAGAGCTCCTCGAGAGAATAGCCGTTGAATACGCGCCCCTTGCCATATTTCACCATACCCTTCTTGTCGTAGCACTCGCCCCATAATTCACGGGCCATCTGGTCAACAGCCTTGTCGGCTGCAGGGAAGTTCGCGAGGCTAGGAGAGTGTGTGGGAGGTGTTCCGAGAATTGTGGCGCCGTCGTTTACCATACGTTTGATCTTCTCAAGTAATTCGGGGCGCATATTGTCTATCGGTGGTAATACCAGCACTCGGTATGATGTACCATGTTGCAGCATAATATTTCCGCGCACCACATTTGTATCCAGCATAAGCACCTCGGCATTTATATAATCGAACTGATATCCCTTTGGCAGCGTGGGGTGCTGCAAGCCTGTCATCTTGGGCGCGTCCTCTCCTATGAGATATGCCACGTCGGCGATGTTGAGGCCCTGCTGCAACATATAGTTGCATCGTTTGAGATATGCCGTAAATAGATCGATATGGCTGTACCATGTGTTGTGTGCGTCAAACTCGTTGCCGAACCATGCATTTATGCCCGGGTAACGATCTTTATCGGCTTGTTCTATATATAGGTGTAGCAGCGTTGCGTTGATGCCTTCGGTGAAGAATCGGTCGGTGCGCTGTTTCATGTCGATAGGTGAGCGAGAGTAGGCCGGTCCGCCGGAGGTGTTTGATTCGGCCCAAATCTTACGCTTGCCATATATGTGGCCGCACGATGAGGCTGCGCGGTTCTCGATGTCGCCCAAATCACCGACACTCCAGAACTCGCCGCCAATCTCATCAGACTGACCTCCATATTGCAGGAATTCGCCCGGGAAGCCCCAGTGGCCGTAGCACTCAAGCCATGTGGTCAGACCATGGGCATTGCTGACCTTTTTCAAACCTCCCACATAATCATATGCAATGCGGTTGGCGATCATGCGGCGCAAGTCCCACAGGAAACGGTCACTGTGGTCGGGAGAGTTTACCACCTCGCCATAGAGTGTGGGCAGATAGGGAATCATCGAGTAGCCGTAGGTCTGCTCAAACTGCTCGATCATATCATCGGTGAAGTTCTGACCACCTGTCTCGTAGCTGTCCTGAACAACAACCTTGAATGTAGAGCGGTCTTTCTCGGGTATGCGGCGCAAAATTTCGCCTATGTATGCGTTGAAATGGCTCTCAACGTGTTGCGCACTCATTTTGTCAATCTCAAGGCCTGTCGCCTCGGGAGTGGCAGGTGAGTTGGTTACCCCTGTTGGGGTCATACCCATGTGGCGAATCATCCATTTGCCTTCGGGAACGCTCCATGTGAGGGTGCCGTCGGCCGCCACGTGGCTTGTTATGTCTATGACTTTTTCGGGGTTAACGGCCAGCGATTTGTCATCAAGCTCAGGCATTGGCTGCCACATGTAGTGATCCCAATAGGGCAGAGGTGTTTGGCACATCTTTGCCAGGCTCTTCTCGGCGTATGATGCCACACGTGGCATAGGCGAAAGTTCGATTTTCTCGATACCGCCGGCTTGTGATGTGGGGTCGAGGATGATGCGGAAGCGTGAGGCGCTTGTTGCGGGAATTGCAATCGTAGCGGGAGCGTAAGGGGTAAATCCTACGTTCAAGCCACTATTCGAGCGGTCGATTTTTGCATCGGCTACTTTAATCCATTTGCCGTCCTGCTCGGCCTCGATGTGGGCTGTAGTGAGCATGGGGCGGTGTGCGGGGTATATTGTTATAGAGCGCATGGTGGCCTTCTGCTCCAACTGCAACTCTATTACGTTTGCGCGATTAGCCTCCAGCTGTGTTAAGTCTTTGATATTGTTGGGAACAATTTTTGTTTTGACCTCATCTATTTCAGGGACGGGGTATGCGATTGTGCGAACATGCTGGAAATATTCGGCGGGGATGTCGAGTTTGACATTTGCCTGCATGGGACCCACTAATTGGGTCTGTGAGGATGCCAGATAGCGCATAGCCTCCTCGGGCTTAACCCATGGGCCGCCCGATTGACTCCATCCCGGAGAGTTGAAGATACCTATTTCGATATCAAGCTCGGCGGCGGTCTTCAATGCTGTGTGAAGCACCTCCCACCACTCGTCGCTGAACATCTTAACATTGCGCTCGGTGTAGAGCCCATCCTGACCAATGTCGCCTATAAATGCTCTGTTGATTCCTGCACGCTTCATTGCATGGAGGTCATCAATGACACCCTCTTTTGAGATGTTGCCCGATATCCAATACCAATAAACTGCGGTTTGCACCTCCTTTGGTGGGTTCTTGAAGTTTTTCTCAAGTTCTGATGATGTGCATGCTGCTAATGCAACGATGGCAGTGATGCATGCTAGTAGTGAAATAAATCGCTTCATAACAATAGTGTTTTCACAAATTTATATATTTTGACCCTATTTTGCAATTACGGGCAGACACATTTGGTGTTTTATGTTAAAATCATAAGAATTTAAATCAAAATTATAACTGTCAAACAAAAAAGGTTGCCGACAATTGCCGACAACCTTTGTGATAGTTTCTTTTTAAAATATTTATTTTGCGTAGCTTACAGAACGAGTCTCGCGAATAACGGTAATCTTCACCTGACCCGGATAGGTCATCTCGTCCTGAATCTTTTTTGCTATGTCGTGTGACAATGACTCCGACTCTTGGTCTGAAAGTTTGTCGGCACCTACAATTACGCGCAACTCGCGACCAGCCTGAATAGCGTAGGTCTTGACCACTCCGGGATATGACAACGCGATGTCCTCCATCTCCTTGAGTCGCTTGATGTATGACTCCACTACCTCGCGGCGTGCGCCCGGGCGTGCACCAGAGATGGCGTCACATACCTGAATAATAGGCGCAATCATAGATGTCATCTCAACCTCGTCGTGGTGAGCTCCTACGGCATTGCAAATGTCGGCCTTCTCCTTGAATTTTTCGGCCAACTTCATACCTATAATTGCGTGTGGCAATTCGGGCTCGTCATCGGGTACCTTGCCTATATCGTGCAGAAGACCGGCGCGGCGGGCAGCCTTTACGGGAAGACCCAGCTCCGAAGCCATGATACCAGCCAGATTGGCTGTCTCGCGAGCGTGCTGCAAGAGGTTCTGACCGTATGATGAACGATATTTCATCTTACCTATAAGGCGGATGAGCTCGGGGTGTAAGCCATGTATTCCCAAATCGATTGCGGTACGCTTACCAACCTCGACAATCTCCTCCTCGATCTGCTTCTTGACCTTGGCAACAACCTCCTCGATGCGGGCGGGGTGGATGCGGCCGTCGGTAACAAGCTGGTGCAGTGCCAAACGCGCAATCTCACGACGAACAGGGTCGAAACCACTCAGGATAATAGCCTCGGGAGTGTCATCAACTATAATCTCAATACCTGTGGCGGCCTCCAAAGCGCGGATGTTACGACCCTCGCGGCCGATGATGCGACCCTTGACCTCGTCACTGTCGATGTTGAATACTGTTACAGCATTTTCAATGGCAGTCTCGGTAGCAACACGCTGAATCGAGGTTACGATAATACGCTTTGCCTCTTTTGTAGCTGTGAGTTTTGCCTCTTCAATAGTTTCGTTGATATATGAGTCGGCTTCGGCCTTTGCCTCAGCTTTCATATTCTCAATAAGGATGTTCTTGGCATCCTCGGCGCTCATGCCTGAAATCTGCTCAAGGCGGGTATTCTGTTCCTTGATTACCTGCGCAAGCTCCTCCTTCTTGGTGTTGAGGCTCTGCAACTGATTGTTCATCTGCTCCTTCAGGCGGTCATTCTCCTTGATTTTGTTGTCAAGGTCGCGCTGCTGGTTTTGAAGATTGTTCTCAATCTGCTTTGCACGCTGTTCCATCTTTGCAATCTCCTGATTGCGACGGTTTGTCTCGCGGTCATGCTCGCTCTTAAGCTGGATGAACTTCTCCTTGGCTTGAAGAATCTTCTCTTTCTTTATCATCTCGCCCTCGGCCTCTGCCTCCTTGAGAGCATTTTCTCGTTGCTTTTTTATCGTGTTTTTGGTGATGTGCGTTGTCACAAGATTGTAGGCAACAACACTTACCACCGCCGACAAAAGGGCTGTTAATACTATTGTCATCATTTGTATTTTTTGTATTAAAGTGGTTAATATTATGTTGTTAGTGTAACTTTATTTATGTAAAAACCGCATAGAAGTTCCTTTTCTTGTTTGACGAATCTGCCGATAAGTCAAGGTGTGGGGCTCCGGAGTTCGCAATCGTCCAACGGTGCGCGCGGCACACCCCTTGCGGGGTTAAGGCCTGATTTTGAGAAACCGAGAGTTGACCCAATGTAATAAGTGTTCAGTTTCGCAAAGCTATAAGGAAATCTATGCGGGTAGATTTTTTATGTAAAGAACTCGTTTTAGCTTGAGCAATAATTGTGCTCAATACTGTGACAGGCCTGCGCCGTGTCGGATTTATTTCTTTGTTTTGGTGCGACGAGGAATGCGGTTTAGGTGCTTGTCAAGACGCTGTGAAAGCGCATCCAGAGCCTTCATATCCTCATCTTCCATCTGGTTTTGACGGGCTGTTGTTATGTTGTTTATGCTGAACAACAATGCCGTTGTAGCCAGACAATCCTGCGTTGAAAAATTATCACCAAATGCTTTCTTCCAGCGATTTACACTGGTGTTTACCTCTCGCTCGGCCAAGCGGTATACCTCCTCCTTGTCGCTCTCTATGTTCATCTGGTAGGGCTTGCCTGCCAACTTGAGGCTTATTCTCTGTTTTGGTTTCTCCATAACTCAAAGGAATCAGTTTTGCTGTGCTTTGGTCAGCAGCGCTATGCACTTGTCAACCTCCCGCAATAACAGGTTGATGCGTGCGCGCGATTTATTTTTATCGGTGGCGTTACCTGCCAACCCTTCGGCAAGGCGCAATCTTTGAAGTTCGGCATTAAGAGCCTGAATGGCCTCCTGTTGCTCACGAACCTGCACGCGTAACTCGTCACGCTCTTGGCATACAGCGTCATAATCGGCCTCGAGTCGTTCATGCTGCGAGATGACTCTGTCGATTTGAGCTTCAATATGCGTTATAATACTTTTGCAAGCCATGGGTTGTGGTATAGCTATATTCCAATTCAAAGGTATGAAAAAAATATGGTTTTCACAAATTTTTCACCCTTACATGGGTGGATTTATATTTATTTTAATAAAATCAAAATATTTTTAGTTGGCATTTATGGTGTATGTTGTATTTTTCTCTGTGGGGAAAATGGTCTCATAGAGGGTTTCGCCATTTTGGGTAATAGCTTGCGATTTGGCAATCTCCTCGCCTTTGTATGTGATGATTATGGGGAGCGAGGTGAGGATTTTGCAATCGTTGCCCGAAAGTGAAGTTATAGTTCCCGTATGTAGTTTGTTTGCTGCCCACGAGCATGAGAACTCAAAGTTGCCTCGTGCCTTCAATCCCTTAAAAGATCCTGTTTGCCAAGCCTTTGGAAGAGCCGGAAGCAGTTTGATATATTCTGTGTGGCTTTGAATCAGCATCTCGGCAATGCCGGCTGTGCCGCCGAAGTTTCCGTCGATTTGGAATGGCGGGTGGTTGTCGAACAGGTTGCCGAGGGTAGATTTTTTCAGCAACAGGTCAATGTGGTGCAGGGCATTGTCGCCATCGAGTAGACGGGCGTAGAAATTGATTATCCACGCTCTGCTCCAGCCGGTGTGTCCGCCGCCCGATGAAAGGCGGAGCGAGATGGTTCTTTGTGCTGCAGCGAAAAGTTCGGGTGTGGATTGTGATATTTGGCGACCCGGGTGTAGACCTAATAGGTGAGAGATGTGGCGGTGACCCGGCTCGGCCTCCTTGTAATCCTCAATCCACTCCTGGATACCTCCCAACGATGGTGATACCTTTACGGGTGGCAGCTCTTTAAGAACTTGTTGCAGTGAGTCTGCAAACTCCTTGTCCCTATCCAAAATCTCAGATGTTGCGATGCAGTTGTTGAATAGCTCGGTAATAATCTGAATATCCATCGTAGCCCCATAGGTGATATCCATCGCTTTGTTGCTTATGGGGTCGATGTAGCTATTTTCGGGAGAGTTGGATGGCGCGGTAACCCATTGGCCTCTCTTGTCGCGAACCAAAAAGTCGAGAACAAATTGCGCCGAAGATTTCATAATAGGGTATGCCGTATTCTCCAGAAAATCTTTATCCTGTGTGAAAGCATAATGCTCGAATATGGGGAAGGTCATCCATGGACCACCCATCGGGAAACATCCCCATATTCCATCCATTACGGCTGTACGTCCAAATGGGTCGGTGAGGTGGTGCAGAGTCCAACCACGTGCGTTATACATCTCTTTGGCTGTTACACTTCCGGGCTTTTGGAGCTTGTCCATCAAGTCGATAAGTGGCAGAGCTGTTTCCGATAGATTGCAGACCTCCGCCGGCCAATAGTTCATCTGAAGATTGATATTGGTGTGGAAATCAGAGTTCCATGGAGCTTTGTACTCTTTATTCCAAATACCTTGCAGATTGGCGGGCAGCACGCCGGGTGTGCGGGAGCTGTTCATCAGCAGGTATCGTCCGTATTGGAAGTAGAGACTGATAAGGCTTGGGTCGTTGGCTCCCTCCTTGAAGGCTTGCAGGCGAATGTCGGTAGGCAGAGCGTCTTGTGCAGTCTTGCCCAAATCCAATGACACTCGGTTGAAAATCGCCGAGTGGTCGGCAATATGCCTCTCTTGCAGTTTCTTGTAGCTATATTCTGCGGCCTGTGCAATCTTTTGTCCGCACTTTTCCAGAGGGTTGATGCTCCTGTCGAAATTGAGTATTGCAAGGTTGTAGTCGGTAGCTGCGCTCCACAAAAGGGTTACCCAGCGGGCATTGCTGATATATATACCACCATCTTTTTCCTCAATTTTACCCCCTTTGTGTAGCACGCGCAGTTTGGCGGCAAACTTCATGTGCGCTCCTCCTTCACCTGTGCGGGGGTCGTCTTCATCGATTATTTGCCCCTCCATTATAATTTCGTTGCCCTCGACTCTTGTCGTTACGTCTTTCTCTCTTTGCAGGCGTACATGGAGATTCAGAGCGCCTTGCTGCGATGAGTGAATGAGGGTTGTAATTACATCGTCAACGGCCGAAGCGAATGAGGTCTGCTCGTAGTCAATACCCTGCGATGTGAAGGTTGTTGAATATATACCTCGACTCAAATCCAGCGAGCGGCGATAGTTTGTGGTGTCTTTGATGTCGTAGTCCAACAAAATGTCACCAAAGGTCTGGTATGAACGTATCCTGGGCGGAGTGCCGACCATAACTTCTGCGGCAAGGCTTTTTGCCTCGGCATATTTGTGGTTCAGAATAAGCTCGCGTATTTTCCCTAAATTCTCGGCAGCCTTGGGGTTGTTGCCGTTTATTTGAGAACCCGCCCATAGGCTCTCTTCGTTTACTTGGATGGTCTCGTGGAACGGATTGCCAAAAATCATGGCTCCCAATCGCCCGTTTCCTATCGGAAGAGCCTCCTCCCACACCTTTGCAGGGGTTTTGTACCATATCAGGTAGTCTGAATTTTGCTCTTTATTTTGTTTGCATGCAATGAGCAGAACTGCCATGCAGATAGTTAGCAGAAGTGATATGTTTTTTCTCATATTAGCAGTCTTGTATATTACAGTGTCTAAAAGAATCCGTACACCAAAATATATTAGTTGCACGCTACTATTTTCGGCCTTTCTTGCTCCAGGCTCCGATGACCTCTCCGTACAAATCATACCCTTCGGCATCGGTGATAAGAACCTCGTAGAAGCAGCCACGGCGCAATTGTCGCTTCTCGACAGGAATGAGAATCTCTTGATCCACCTCGGGAGAGTCGTACTGCGAGCGAGCAACGTAGAAATCACCTTCGCGGCGGTCAACAATAGCCTGCATGGTGCGACCCACGCGAGAGAGGTTATTCTCCAAAGCAATCTGTTCTTGAATGAGCATGATGCGCTCGGCGCGACGTTGTTTCTCCTCCTCGGGGACATCATCCGTAAGCATTGTTGCCGAGTGGGTGCCCTCCTCCTCCGAATAGGGGAATACGCCCAAACGTTCGAAGCGAACCTCCTTCACAAAAGCCTCCAATTCAGCCATATCCTCGGCACTCTCGTTGGGGTAACCCACCAAAAGCGTTGTTCGCAGGGCAATGTCGGGAATCTGCTTGCGCAGGCGTGAGATAAGCTCTATTGCCTCGGCTTTGGTGTGGCGGCGTTTCATTGCCGAGAGCATATTGTCGGAGATGTGTTGGAATGGGATGTCGAGATATTTGCAAATTTTGGGCTCCCTGGCCATAACCTCAATCACATCTTCGGGGAATGCGGCAGGGTAGGCGTAGTGCAGACGTATCCACTCGATACCCTCTATTCTACATAGTTTTTGCAATAGCTCGGCTAAACAACGGCGACCATAAAGGTCTATGCCATAGTAGGTGGTGTCTTGTGCAATGACCATCAACTCCTTCACTCCCTGCTCGGCAAGTTTCTGTGCCTCGTCGAGAATCTGCTCCATAGGAACCGATATGTGCTTACCGCGAATGAGTGGGATGGCGCAGTAGCCGCAGAGCCAGTTGCACCCCTCCGAAATTTTCAGATAGGCGTAGTGTAATGGGGTGGTAAGCACTCGCTCGGTTTCGAGTGCGGTACTGTATTTGCCGCCGAGTGTGGCAACGATGTCAGCCCAATCTTTTACGCCAAAATATTGGTCTACCTCAGGTATCTCCTCGCGAAGTTCATCGGCGTAGCGCTCGCTCAAACAGCCAATAACGAAGAGTTGCTCAATCAGCCCCTCTTGTTTGGCGGCAACGGCCTCCAGAATAGTGTTGATGCTCTCCTGCTTGGCGTCGCCGATAAATCCGCAGGTGTTTATTACCACCACCTTCGCATCGGTGCTATCGCTGTTAAATGAGAGTGTGTAACCCGCAGCGGCAAGTTGCGCCATCAGGTGTTCGCTGTCGACGATATTTTTTGAGCAGCCGAGGGTTATGACGTTGATTTTCTTCATCCTTAAGGGTTATTTATGTTCGCCAAACAGAGCGTCTACAAATTGATGGCGGTTGAAGATCTTCAATTGGTCGATGCCCTCGCCGATACCGATATAACGCACGGGGATATGGAATTGGTCGCTGATGCCGATTACCACGCCGCCCTTGGCTGTGCCATCGAGCTTGGTGATTGTGAGCGAGGTGACCTGTGTTGCCTGTGTGAATTGACGAGCCTGCTCAAAGGCGTTCTGGCCTGTCGAGCCGTCAAGCACAAGCATCACTTCGTGAGGTGCGTCGGGAATTACTTTCGACATTACGTTGCGAATCTTTGTAAGCTCGTTCATCAGGCCAACCTTGTTGTGCAAACGCCCTGCTGTGTCGATAAGTACCACGTCGGCATTGTTAGCCACAGCCGATTTCAAGGTGTCGAATGCTACCGAGGCGGGGTCAGAACCCATCTCCTGACGAATCATCGTTGCTCCGGCGCGCTCGGCCCACACGGCCAGCTGGTCGATAGCGGCGGCGCGGAGTGTGTCGGCGGCGCCGATATAAACTTTACGACCTGCTTTAGTGAGCTGTGCTGCGAGCTTGCCGATGGTGGTGGTCTTGCCTGCTCCGTTTACACCCACAACCATCATCACATAGGGCATGCCCTCTTTTACTTCAAGACCGAAATCCTGCTGCGATGAGTGTGACTCCTCCATCAGTTGGGCAATCTCGTCACGCAGGATGGCGTTCAGCTCCGAGGTGTTCATATATTTGTCGCGGGCGATGCGCTCCTCGATATGGTTGATAATCTTTACGGTGGTCTCAACTCCCACATCCGAAGTGATAAGCACCTCTTCCAAATCATCCAGCACGTCGGCATCTACTGTCGAGCGACCGGCCACGGCACGCGCCAACTTCGAGAAGAAGCCCGCTTTGGTCTTCTGTAAACCCTCTGAAAGCTCCTCTTTTTGCTGCTGCTCGGTTTGAATGCTCTCCTGCGCCTCTGACTGCTGCTGAGGGGCGGATTCAGGAGTATTGCTATCTGTTTTTTTCTTAAAAAGGTCAAAAAATCCCATAATCTATTTTGTTTTTACGCCTGACGGTATTCGACAAGCAAATAATTATACAAAGTTACGGATTTTTCAGGATAATACCAAATATTAAATTGTGGTGCAATTCCCCACCGAGAGTGTTGTTTGTTTTGCGGAAAAATTTATACCTTTGTAAAACCGAGGTCGTGTTCTCGGTAGACATATTTTATAGAAAGTGTTTTCGCGCACTCCTTGTTAGAAAATGTGGAAGTTTTCATTAGTTGGAGGTCGAACGAACAACACTCATTTCTTGTTTAGCATATGGTGTGGGCGCAATTATTGCGTTCGTAATCTCCATATCTATTCAGGTGTGGGGTATTGCATCGTTTATTCCAACTGGGGTCTTTCCACAACCTTCTAACAGATAAACGAAATCAACTCCACACTTTCTGTTTTTATATAATCATCATTTTAGGGGTTGGGACGAGGTAAGAAATAGAATTATATTAACCTAAACATTTAACTTGTATGGAGAAAAAAGTACCAAAGGATGTTACTTCTTATGAGAAGTATTATTCAGAATCAGGATTTTGGAAGAAGGCCAAGTCGCTTGGTAAGAAGGTGTTGAAGCCCGCCTTGTTGCTTTTTTATGTAATGAAGTCACCAAGTACACCACTTGCTATTAAGACTGCAATAGCAGGAGCATTGGGGTATTTGATTTTGCCATTGGATTTAGTTCCCGATATTATACCTGTGGCAGGATATGCAGATGATGCATCAGCTTTGGCTGCAACCGTGAAAATGTGTCAAGCACATATAACGCCCCAAATTGAGCAACAAGCGAATGCCAAGTTGAACGACCTTCTTGGATAAAAATTGCTTCAACGCCCACACAAAAAAAGGCGCACCCTATTGGATGCGCCTTTTTTGTATTAAACCTTAAGGTCTAATGCAAAAATTATTTCTCAGCGAAGTAAGCCTTGATGTCAGCCTCCTCAAGAATGTTCTGAGTCTTGAAGATGTAAGCACCGGTCTTCTCTGATTTCACCATCTTGATGCACTTGGTGTACTTCTTGTTGGTACCCGTCTTAAGGGTTGCAACTACTTTCTTTGCCATAACTTACAAAAAATTACTTAATTTCACGATGTACTGTAACCTTCTTCAAGTAAGGATTGTACTTCTTACGCTCCAAACGATCGGGTGTGTTCTTCTTGTTCTTGGTGGTGATGTAGCGTGACATACCTGCAACGCCAGACTCCTTCTGCTCGGTGCACTCAAGGATCACCTGAACTCTGTTACCTTTCTTTGCCATTTCTCCTTAATAAATTTTAGTAAACCTTCTTGGGAGCAGCGGCCTCCTTAAGAGCGGCAGCCAAGCCCTTCTTGTTAATAGTTTTCATACCGGCAGCGGTTACTCTCAAAGTAAACCAGCGGCCCTCCTCCTCTGACCAGAAGCGCTTTGTCTTCAAGTTAGTGTTGAACTTACGCTTGGTCTTGCGGTTTGAGTGAGAAACATTGTTACCCACTACTGCGGTTTTACCCGTAATTTCGCAAACTCTCATCTGTTTTTAATTTTTAGTTCTTAATCCCTCACAATAAGGGTGCGCAAAGATACGTAAAATAAATTCAAAATTCAAAATTCACAATTCAAAATTGTTGGTTTTTGGCAAAAAAAGTTGCGAGAGTGGATGGTGTGGGCGGTTTGATATGGGAGATAAGCAACTTTTTTTGTCTTCAACGAGATAAATCGCTATATTTGTAACAAATCAAAAATATATAATGCTATGAAGAAGATAATCGCGTTGATGGTTTCAACCTTGCTGTTGGCAGGTTCTGTGATGGCGCAGGAGCAGGTTGCTGTAAAAATCGATAAGCAGCAGCGTTGGCAGACCATCGAGGGGTGGGGTAGCTCGCTATGCTGGTGGGCACACATGTGTGGTCGCTGGGACGAGAAGACCATCGACGAGCTGCTTGACCTGATTACATCGAAAGATGGTCTGAATATGAACGTCTTCCGTTACAATATAGGCGGTGGCGATGACCCCTCGCATGCCGATGGCCATATGGTAAAAGGCAAGGGCAAGCGTGCCGAGATGGAGGGTTTCAAGGCTTCGGCCGATGCTCCCTACGATTGGAGCGCCGACGAGGGGCAACGTAAAATTATGCTTAAAATCAAGAAGTTGCGCCCCGATGCTGTTTTTGAGGCATTTTCAAATTCGGCTCCCTACTGGATGACATACAGCGGTTGCTCGGCAGGCCATCAAGACCCCATGAAGGATAACCTGAAGCCCGAGTATTACGAGATGTTCTGTGACTATCTTATAGATGTCTGCAAACACTATAAAGAGGAGTACGGCATCGAGTTCAAGACCCTTGAGCCTTTCAACGAATCAACGAGCAATTATTGGTATAATCAGGGCTCGCAGGAGGGTTGCCATTTCGATGCAGAGAGTCAGGTGAAGCTTCTGCGTGTGCTATACCCCAAGTTGCAGGCCTCGGGGCTGAAGACCGTTATTGCCGCCTCTGACGAAACCAATCTGCGTTCGGCAATCAAGGTCTGGAAAGTCTATTCGCAGTATCCCGATATTATGGATATGGTTAAGCAGTTTAACACCCACACCTATTCGGGAACAAACAGCGAGCGTATGGAACTCAATAAATTGGTGTCAAGCACCGATATGGAGTTTTGGCAGTCGGAGTCTGGCCCGCAGTGGGATAACGAGTTGCGCCCCAAAGGGCCGAGCGTATTCGAGAATAACCTCTATTTGGCCAAAAAACTCTTCCGCGATATGCGCATCATGCGTCCGCAGGCGTGGCTCGATTGGCAGCTGGTTGAGGAGATGAGTGAGACATGGAGTCAGATTAAGGGTAACTTCGCAACGGGCAAGTATACTATTCTTAAAAACTATTATGTCAGAATGAATGTTACCCGCTTTATCAAGCAGGGCTACACACTGCTCGTTACCGAGAATGAGAATACTTTGGCGGCCATTTCGCCCGACGGCAGGGAGTTTGTCATTGTTTTGTTGAATGTCGAGCAGGAGGCTTATGATGCCAATATAAATCTGTCTACTTTCGGCAAGGTTGCATCAAAGGCGAAGGTTTATCGCACTTCAGAGAAGGAGAATTGTCAGGAGCTGGCTGCGGTGTCAATCAGCGACAAGCAGTTGAGTTATCGTGCCGAGCCGATGAGTATCACTACCATCGTGGCAAAGGTGAAATAGAAAAAATATACTACAATACACAAAAACCTATTCGCAAGGATAGGTTTTTGTGTATAATACCCATTTCAACAATCGTTAAAATAAATTTATCATATTTCTGACGCGATACCCTAATTGTGTTGTTCATATGAATTTTTTTTTGTAAATTTGTGACGCTATTGTACCGCATAGGCGCATAGTAGAACATTTTTACGAAAGTGTTTTCGTATTGTCCAAAGTAGGAAATGTGGAAGTTTTCGATAACAACAGGACTGCGAACAACACTCTTCCTTGTATAGTTATGTGACAACGCATTCTGCGAATATCTCATACTATTCAAGTGTGGGGTATCGCGTCGTTTATTGTTGTTATAGGTCTTTCCACAACCTCCTACTTGATAAACGAGAGTCAGCTCCACACTTTCTTTTTTTATACGTTATTAACAACCATCTTAAGGAGCTTAAGAGGCACAACTTCCGTGTTATTTATTGTCATAATATGAAATAAATGGAGGAAGCCGAAAATCCGTTAAGAGTAGGCACGTATTAAAAAAAGTAATTTTATGGAAAAACAAAACGTACAAATGGGTTGGTGCAAAGCTTCAATGACTTTGGGTGTTATTGCAACTATTCTTTCTCTTCTGCCTTTGCTTAGCGCATGGTTTATGTTCTTAACAACCATCAATTATTTATTAGCTCCAATTGGTATCATATGTGGAGTTGTAGCTATCGTAAAATCTCAAAATCTAACAAAATCAATTATTGGATTAGTTCTTTGTGTTTTAGCTCTTTGCATCCCTTTCCTTCTCTCTGATTATTATCTAGAGAGTGCAGCAGACTCTGTTGATAATATGTTGGATCTAATGGATAATTTTTAATCACTACAGCTATGAGTAACAAGAAAAAACTCATCTTGATTGGAGTAGGCGTTATAATTTTAATATCCTTGCTGTCGAATATTGGCGGAAACAGTGATTCAACGCCACAAGAACCAAGAGAGGAGTTGATTTTAAAGGCGGCTCAAACCGAAATTAAAGGAGATTTAAAAGGCTGTTATGAAATAGTTGATAAAAATTACAAAGTTAAGTTCGGTCAGAAAAGCTATGAAAATGATGTCGTTACGATAGAACTAAAGCGCATATCTAAGGATTTACCATACGATAGGAAAAATGTTGTTATTTTCCCTGAAGCTGAAGAATCATTAGCCGAGAATTGCGCAGGTTTTGGTATTGAAATACTAAACATCGATGGAGATGTTATTGATAAAAAAAGTGCCAATTCAACCCCATATTCTTGGGATGAAATGACAGCAGCGCTACAACTTCTTCCAGATGAAACGACGACTATCGCATTTCATTTCGACGATTTGTCAGAAGCTTCAAGTTTTAGAATTACATCATTGATTCAGCCAAATGAAAAAATCAAAACAACTATTGAGAAAGAGGCTGAAACATTGATTGATATTGCAAAAGAAGCTTCAAAACTGAGTAGTGACATAGAAACTGAAGAAGCTCTAGAGGATGCAAAAGAGGCGTTAGAACTGCTCGATGAAACTATGGAACTTACAGGGAAAATGCTAAACATATTAGAACATTAAACGTTATTTAATCTATGAAACGTATTCCTATTATTCTACTTTTGTTTACATTGGTGGCTTGTTCTTCTCCTGTCGAAAAATATATCGAAAATGATTTTGCGAGAGTCGTTAGAGAGAATGCTTTGGATGAAGAAGTCCAAAATGAGATAAATCGAGTTGTAAATGAATTAGAAAATATGGCAGATGTAGCTAATCCAGAAGCGAAGGAGGCGAAGGAATTGGCTGCCAAAGCTAATAAATTGAATCAAGAAATTACATCAAGATTATCCTCTTATAAAAGGACTGGCAGCTATAGCTATATAATCAATATAGGTCACGATGTAGAGAATTTTGAAGCCATGAGTGCTAAGGCAAGGAAATTAGAGAAAAAAGCTAAACCTTACACTGATCATAAAAACAAACAAATTAAGAGTTTGGTTGACGCATTCCATAATGTTGATACAAAGGCCTTGATGAATTCTCAAGATTTGGTTAAAAACGAGAGTGTTACAGTTGAAAACATCTTCAATCAAGCATTTGGTGATCCTGCTAATATGGTTAGTCTGTCAGAAGAAGAGCTATCAAATCTTGCTTCTGCTTATATGACAAACTACTTTGTTGATAATCCTACAAAGAGTGTTTTGGCTTATAAGTTCCAGAAAAATAGTGACAGATGGTATATTAAATTGTCAGACGAAACTCAATATTTCTTATCGGCAATCGAATGTGGAAACGGAGAATATTCTTATCAGTATATTCAAACAAACGATCCATTTCAGGGTGCTGCAACAAATTAGCGGAAGTGTAGCAAATTTACAGAAGAACTTGTCTAACAAATTTTTTATTAGATAGTTTTTGCTATGCAACTTATGGGAAAAAGAGAGGCTGCTAACAACTCGTTAGACAGCCTCTTTTTTCAGCTCCTTATATAACATTTCGATGGCATAAGCCGATGCCCGATTAACTATCTGTCCTCGGTCGGTGCCGCATTGGCGTAGCCGAGTAATAGTTTTGTTGGGGGTGGCAATAGCCATCCACACCGTTCCTACTGGCTTCTCGGCAGAGCCTCCCGATGGGCCGGCAATGCCTGTGGTAGCTATGGCGTAGTCGGCTCCCGATATGCGGCGCGCGCCCTCGGCCATTTGGCGTGCCACCTGCTCGCTCACAGCCCCATATTGTTTGATATCATCGAAATTTACTCCCAAGATATCTCTCTTCGCTTCGTTGGCGTAGGCCACTATGCCGGCCAAAAAGTAGGCCGAGGAGCCTGCCATGGCTGTGAATCGTGAGGCGATAGTGCCACCCGTGCAACTCTCGGCAACGGCAAGGGTTTTGCCACTTTGTACGAGAATCTCGTGTATGAGCGCCTGCACCGAGGCATCTTCGAAGCCCACAATATATTCGGGGATGATTTTGTAGAGCTGCTCAAAAAGGGTGTCGATCTTCTCGCGCGCCACCTCGCCACTCGCGGCATCGTATGTTGATAGGCGGAGGCGTACAATGTTGGGCGCAGGCAAATATGCGAGTTTTATGTCGGATGGCAGAGAGTCTTCCCACTCGGCAATGGCCTCGGCAAGCATCGACTCCGGCAGGCCCGAAGTTATCATTGTGCGATGGATATTTGCGTGCAATTCGAAATGGCTCTTCAGGCGGGGCATAACCTCATCTTCCATTAAGTGCTCCATCTCGAAAGGAACGCCCGGTAGCGATACCACCACATTGCCTTGCGTATCCTCGAACCACATTCCCGGGGCTGTGCCGTGGGCATTGAAAAGTACTTTGCAGCAGTCGGGTACCATGGCCTGTGAACGATTTAGCTCGTTGAAGACGATTCCTCGTTTCTCAAGCATGCTCCGCACATGTTCTGCTACGGTTTTGTCTTCATGCATGGCCGATGAGAAGAAGTGGGCCAATGTGTGTTTTGTGATGTCATCTTTGGTAGGGCCGAGGCCGCCTGTAATAATCACTATCTGAGATTGTTGGAGGGCATGGCGCAGGGTGCGCTCTATTTGGTCGGCGGTGTCGCCAATCGAAATTTTCTCCTCTACGGTGATTCCTGCACGGTTCAGGTGTTTGGCAATACTCACCGAATTGGTGTCTACAATCTGACCGATGAGTATCTCGTCACCGATGGTTATAATTGTTGCTTTAATCATCTTGTTTAGTTTTGAGTAGCCTTTTCCTCCGATGATGGTTCGGCGTGGGCCTCCTCATGTTGTGGCTCGGGTTGCTGTTTGGCGGTTGTTTGCTGGGCTTTGCGCAGACGCTCGTTTACACCCAGACGGATGTTGCGCATTGACTTGTTGCCGCCATAGTAATATTCAGAGTAAAGCTCCACGAGCGTAGCTCCGGCATCAAGCATCTCCATAACATCGTCGGCCGTGGTGATTCCTCCGCAGGCAATAATTGGGTAGGTGCCTTTTGAGCGGGCGTGAATCTGTCGTATGATTTGTAGTGTGCGCTCTTTGAGCGGAGTGCCCGATAGCGCACCCGGGATACGTCCCAGCGAATGCATCTCTTTCTTTGAATTTTCGAGCCCGTGACGGCCGATTGTTCCTCCTGCGGCTACAACGCCATCGAGGGGAGTGTCGAGCATAATGTCGGTCATCAAATCTACCTGCTCATCGCTCAGGTCGGGCGAGATTTTGAGTAGTATCGGACGATATTGATTCTGGCCACGGCGAAACTCAAACAAAGGTGTGAGAATGGCCATTATCTCGTCGCGCTCGGCAGGAACATAAATGTCATCTGTCGAGTTGCAGCAAAGATTCACTGTGAAAAAGTCGGCATATTGATATAGCGGACGGAATAGCCGCAAATACTCCTTGGGTGCATCCTCGGCTGGGGTGTTTGCATTTTTTGCAATATTGCAACCCACTACAATGCGGCTGTGGCGGGCCTTGATATTTTCGATAACCTTCTCTACTCCTGCACTCTCGATAGGTGAGCTGTTGAGCAGGGCATGGTTGCCCTTAAATTCGTAGAACGATGTAGAATGTTTGCTGTGTTGGGGCTTGGGTGTGATTGAGCCCACTTCAATAAAGCCAAAGCCCAACGCATCGAACGTGTCAATCATCTCACCGTTGCAGTCGAAACCTGCCGCCAAACCTATCGGCGACGAAAAGCGCATTCCGAAAGTCTCTTGTTCGAGGTAGTTGGCTTCGGGGGTATAGCGGTAGCGCAGGTAGCTCAAACCCAATGGCATGCGTGACAGCATGCGTAGCCACCATTTTTTGCGGCGTAGTCTGAAATCCCCGCTGCCGAGATATTTTATTGGTTTTAAAATCCTGTTAATCATAACACAAAGTTATAAAAAATGCGGAAAAGACAAAAGCGTACTGCCAATTAAAAATACTCCTCGCGATAGTTGTAGCTGTTTCGCAAAGATTCAAACGTGTCGGGATTCTCCTTTAGCTCCCGACTTTGGGCGGCGATGTCGCATACACCGTCAATCGACTCACACATCTGCTGCCAGCCAATATTTTGACGAACTGCCGGTTGAACATCTTCGGGATACCAATCTAATAACGGCAGAGAGAATCGTTTGGCTGCAGCTCTTACCACGGCTGCGGTGGCGTTTGCTTTTCCTTGTTTCGAGTAACCTGCGATGTGGGGTGTCGATAAGAGTGCCTTTGCAAGCAGCGCCCTGTCTATCGATGGCTCGTTTTCCCATACGTCAAGAATCAGCTTCTGTGGGGCAGCGAGTAGGGCTTGAGTGTCGGCTACTTCGCCGCGTGAAGCGTTTATAAGGGTGGCATCGGGTCGCATAAGGGCGAGTGTCTCGGGGCGTATCATGTGGCGTGTTGCAGCATCTAAAGGGGTGTGCATGGTCACTATATCGGAACGCGAGAGCAGTTCTTCAAATGAGATAAAATCGCCCCCTTCTTTTGCTTGTCGGGGTGGGTCGCAGCATAGAATGTTGAATCCCCATGAGCGTGCGTACTGTTCAACGAGTGAGCCCACATTTCCCACACCAACAACTCCCAATGTGCGCTCGTGTGGCTGCCAATTCTCCTCTTTGCAGAGCGTTGCAAGTGCTGCCGCTACCCATTGGAGTACCCCTGCGGCATTACATCCTTGTGCGGTAACCACCTCAATACCTCGTTGGGTGCAATAGCCTAAATCAATATGGTCAAAGCCTATCGTGGCGGTGGCAATGAGCTTGACGCTTGAGCCTTCCAATAAATCGGAATTGCATTTTGTGCGGGTGCGTATGATCAGCATATCGGCATCGGCGACATCCTCTTTCGAGAAACTCTCGCCCGAGCGATAAATCACCTCGGCGTAAGGCTCCAATATGCCCTTGATGTAGGGTATTGCGCTGTCAATTATAAACTTCATGAGGGTAAAACGTTTATTTTACGTCGCAAATATATGTAAAAATTGAAATTTTCGTATCTTTGCCCAAATAAATCGGTCGGTAGGATATTTTTTTGATTGGAAAATGTGTGATGTCCCGCTTTTTGCATGCCGCCCAACCATTGTAAGATGATGACAAGAGAGAGAATTTTGACAATTGTGGCAGTTGTGTCCATAGCCTTCATGAGTGTAGCCTGTGGCGGCGGCAGCTCTTCGGCCGGCAAGATGAAGAGTGCAGCCGACTCGTTGTCGTATGTTGTAGGAATGAATATTGCTTATAACATCATGCAGATGGACTCCACTTTGGTTCCTGATGTTGTTGTGGAGGGTATCTCCGATGCACTTCATAACCGTAGCAAACTTTCATTTGAAGATGCCCGCAACTATTTCCTCGCCTACATGAATTACGATGTGTATGACCGAGTGCGTAAATATGAGGAGCAGTACCTTAAAGATTTGGTTGCTTCAGATAAGGATGTCGTTCGAGCCGAGAGTCGTGTGGCTTATAAGGTCGAGTCGTTGGGCGATATGAACAATACCGCATCGATGGATCGCGATACCGTGGCATTCCGCTATCGTGTAACCGATCTCTCGGGCAAAGAGGTGGATCCCGCATCGGAGCGTGAAGATGTGTTGCGAGGTTCGTTGGGTGTGTTAGCGCACGACATGGAGGGCCTGAGCGAAGGCTTGAAGATTGTAGGCCCGGGAGGAAAGCTCACCTTGTGGGTGCCGTCAGATTTGGCGTATGGCTCGGCCGGTGATAGCGAGAAGGGTATTGCCCCCAATGCCATGTTGCGCTACGAGATTGAGATTGTTGATGTTGTAAAGTACCGTCGTAGGTAGAACAATATGTGTTAAACAAAATAAATTTAAAGAATGAAAAAGATTGTTTATGTAGTAGCCGTAGCGGTTTTTGCGGCGCTTATGGTAGCTTGCTCCGGCAACGGCGTTAAGTCTACTATTACAAAGGGCAATAGTTCAAAGATGGACTCGTTGTCTTATGCTTTTGGTGTGAACATCGCCAACGATATGCAGCAGCAGATGGTAGGCGTTAAGTTCGATTGGGACGCCATGGTTAAGTCTATGGAGGAGGCAATGATGAAGGATGTTGAAGCGACCGAGGATAAGGCTCACGAGGAGGCTTTGGCTGTATTGCAGACTTTCTTCACCAACACAGGCCGTGAGCGTATGATGGAGTTCCAGCAGAAGCAGATTGAGGCCGATTCATTGGGCCAGACTGTTCCCGATATTAAGGATTTCGATATCTTTGTTGATGACGAGGAGCGTGCGACTATATCAGAGGCGTTCGGTTGCGATGTTGGTAGCAACTTGCGTGCATCTCGTCTTCCTTTGCAGACATATTGGTTCTCGAAGGCTATCAAGGATGTTATTGCCGAGACTCCGCAGATACCCGTCGAGCAGGTTAGCGTAATCATCGAGCAGTACTATTCAGTAGTTCTTCCCAAGCAGAATGCCGAGGCTTCAGAGAAGTGGTTGGCTCAGATTGAGAAGAAGAGTGGCGTGAAGAAGACCGATAGCGGCTTGCTCTACCGTATCGACCGCGCGGGCGACGAGAGCCTTAAGCCTCGTGCCGAGGATATCGTTAAGGTTGATTATGAGGGTAAGTTGCGTAGCGGTCAGGTGTTCGACTCTTCATATGAGCGTGGCGAGCCCACCGAGTTCCCCTTGAATGCAGTTATCCCCGGATGGACTGAGGGTGTGCAGCTTATAGGCAAGGGCGGTCAGATTACCTTGTGGATTCCTGCCAACCTGGCTTATGGCCCTATGGGTGCCGGTGGTCTTATCGGCCCCAATGAGGCTCTTGAGTTTAAGGTTGAGTTGCATGAGATTAAGAGCTCTGCCGAGGCAGCAGCTCCCGCAGCTTCAGAGACTCCTGCCGAGTAAGAATCAGGTGAATAAAAAAATACGGTCGGAAAACTTCCGGCCGTATTTTTTTGTTGTTCGAATCCGATTACTTCACGCCAAAGCGATAGATGCAGGTGTGAGTATAGGGTTTGTCGGGACGTACGATAATCGAGGGGAAATTCTCATGGTGCATAGCATCGGGGAATTTCTGTGTCTCGAGTGCAAGACTTGCATACTTGCCCAAAGCGTTGCCATACTTGCCGATGCTCTTGCCGGTCCATGAGCCTGCCGAGTAGATCTGAATGCCGGGCTGGTCGGTAAGAACCTCCATTGTACGACCTGTTACGGGATCATAAACAGTAACAGCCGACTTTACCGAGCCGTCATAGTTGTCGATAACAAAGTTGTTGTCGTAGCCTCCTGCTGCCTCGATGTTGTCACCAATGGCGTGGGCTGTGCGGAAATCATAGGGCGTGCCCTCCACCGGTGCAATTTCGCCTGTGGGCAGGGTGTTCTCGTCAACAGGGGTGTAGTGTGATGCATTTGCCGACATGATGTAGCCACACACACTGCTGCCCTCCTCGCCGAGGTTGAAGAATGAGTGGTTGGTCATATTTACGGGTGTAGCAGCGTCGGTAGTGAGCTTGTAGCTTATTGCCAACTCGTTCTCGGGGGTGAGGGTGTAGATCATCTCCACCTTGCGGTTGCCGGGGAAACCAAACTCGCCGTCGGGTGACTCATAAACGAACTTAATGCTGTTAGCCGACTGCTCGGCAACCTTCCATACCACTTGGTCGAAACCCTTTGGTCCGCTATGGATGGTGTTGCCGTTGTTGTTGAGTTCGAGGGTGTATTTCTTGCCGTCAATCTCAAACTCGCCACGACCAATACGGTTGGCTACGGGGCCTACGGCAGCTCCCACAACGCGCGATACGGGGGCGTTGATATAGTCGCCAATGGTGGCGTGTCCAACAGCCACATCACCCATCTTGCCATCTTTGTCGGGAGTCCACAAACTAACAATGCGGCCACCAAAATCTGTCACCTGCATTACGAGGTCGCCACCGCGCAGGGTGTATAACGAGGTGGTGGCATCGCCCACCTTCTGCTCGAATGCACTTTTGTCGAGTAGAGGAATCTCCTGTTTGGGCTCTCCGGCGCATGAAGCACATAGCAGAGCCACTGCAATAAAAAGTTTTCTCATGTTATAGTAGTTTAATTAAGTTGCTCTTTAGAATGGCAGGTCGTCAACTTCGGCTGCCGATGCAGGTGCAGCAGGCTCCTCCATAAATGGAGGCATGTCGGGCATAGGATTTGCAGCGGGAGCCTCCTGCTTGGGCTGCACGCGCCATGCTCTTACGTCGGTATACCAGCGGCCGTTGTATTCGCGCGATTCGATGTTGAACGATACGACGTATTGCGCACCCACCTGCATGCGAGCCACCTCCGACTGCTTGTTGAAAAATACGACACACACCTTACGAGAGAACTCGCTCGGAATCTCAAAAATAACCTCCTGCTTGTGCCACTCGCCGCGGGCCGATGTGCCGCTGGTGGCGGGGAGTATTTGAATTACTTTTCCTTCAAATTCCATGATAGTATTTTTTTATTGTTTATTTTGGATGTAAAGATAACGAATCAAAATTTAATTTCTACTCCTCGGCAAATATTATTGTGGGATTTTCTTCATTAAATAGGTGTTTCAAGATGCCAGCGGTCGAATCGTCGAAATTGTAAGTTGCAACCTCGTAACCCATCGAACCTGCTTTGGCGTTGCGATGCTGGATATAGATGTTGTTGTTCAACGTGGGAAGCCACTGCTTCTGTGCGGCTGTAATATTGAGCAGGTCATGTGTGCTGCGATCGATGATGTTGTTTGCGATAAGGAAGTTAGTCGCGTGATTGATATGGTGACTCCACGACTTGATGTGTGCAGGAGTCTGCTTGTCGGGGCGTTGCTTGCCCCAGCCATAGCCTGCGCGACGCATTATGTTGTTGCTGATGAGGATATTCTCCATGTAATGTGTTTGAGGGGTATCCTTGCGACCAAGGAAATATTCAATCGAGTATACGCAATCCTCGATAAGGTTGTTTGAGTATAGAATGTTTTTCATCACCAACTGCTGTTCAACATCTCCCTGATGCTGGTGGGTGATGGCGGCATCGTAAACCTGATAGATGTAGCAGCCCGTAACGATAAAGTTGTCGCAACCACCATAAATCTCGATGGCATTGCCGTAGCGGGTGGGGTGGTTGCGCCCAAATATATCCTCGGCTTGAATGGAGCCGCCAATCCAACCCATCTCGCAGTTGGTTACCGAGAGGTTTGAGGCCGTGCCGCTTCCAATGCCGTGCGAGCCGCAGTATTTTATGCAAAGGTTGTCGATGTGTACATTACTGCACGCACTTATTATGTGCCCTTTGGTCAGTAACTCGATTGACTCGAATCGCTCGGCAGGGTTGCCTTTTGCAGAGTAGAGATATATTCGCTTGGCATCTTTGTAGTCGTGGTAGAAATCCAAATCGCGCTTTAAGTCTTTGTAGCTTGCGAAAGGCTCTTTGGTTTCGATGTGTAACGACGGGCCATTCTCCTGTCGTATTATCATCACCTTGAAGGCGCACTCCTGGCCGTGGTTGAATACCATAGTGCCAATGTCATGGGGTAGCTCTCGGTCGTAAACATATACATTCTCCACCTCGGTCTTTGTCCACGTACCCTCTTTTGCGGCATCGCAAGGTGAACCAAAGATGTTGGGCTTGGCACCCTTGCCATAGGCCGAGTAGGTAACACCCTCTCGGGCCTTGATATTACCGCGCCATGTGTCGCCACGGCGGAACAGAATACAGTCGCCACTTTGTAAATCTAGCGAGTTGATTTTGTTGATACTCTTAATGGGTTTTTCGGCCGAAAGGCCGTCATTGGCATCGTTGCCGTCTGATGCGACATAGTAGATGTTGTGCATCTTGCTTAGATCGATGTCCGATGGCGAGTTTAATATCTCTACGCGCATTTTATCGGCAAGTCGGTCGAGCGATGTGGGCGAAAAGTCGGGATTTGAGATTGTGCCACACGATAGCATAAGGGTCGATAGCGCCAAGATGAAAAGAGTGGTGAGGTTTGAGTGTTTCTGCATGATTGTAACAACTTTGTAAGGTTACACAAATATAAACATTAAAACCATAAAATAAAAATAGCTTTCTGTGAGTTAAATAAAATGGTCGTAAAAATTGATATTGCAATGATAAATCACTATATTTGCAGATATTACCTGAAATATTGATTAAAATTAAATACCTGAATTAACTATGAAAGCTTTTAATGATGCCAATTTCCTGTTGCAGAGCGAGACTGCACAGCGTCTTTATCATGAGCATGCGGCCAAAATGCCCATCATCGATTACCATTGCCACCTGAATCCCGAGTATGTAGCGTCGGATCACAAGTTCCGCAACCTGTGGGAGATTTGGCTCGATGGTGACCACTACAAGTGGCGTGCTATGCGTACCAACGGTGTTGCCGAGCGTTTCTGCACAGGCGATGCTTCTGATTGGGAGAAGTTTGAGAAGTGGGCCGAGACAGTTCCTTATACAATGCGTAACCCGCTTTACCATTGGACTCACCTTGAGCTTAAAACCGCTTTCGGTGTTGAGAAGTTGCTCAATCCTTCAACTGCGCGCGAGATTTACGACCATTGTACCGCTATGTTGCAGCAGCCCGACTACACTGCTCGTGGCTTGATGCGTCACTATAATGTTGAGGCAGTTTGCACAACCGATGATCCCGTCGACTCTTTGGAGCACCACATCAAGTGCAAGGAGGATGGTTTCGAGTGCAAGGTTCTTCCCACATGGCGTCCCGATAAGGCGATGGCTGTTGAGAGCCCTGCGGCGTTCAAGGCTTATATTGACCGTTTGGCTGAGGTGTCAGGCGTTGAGATTAAGTCATTTGCAACTCTGCTCGATGCATTGCGCGAGCGTCACCGTTTCTTCGAGAGCGTAGGTTGCCGTTTGAGCGACCACGGTATCGAGGAGTTCTATGCCGAGGACTACACTACAGCCGAGATTGAGGCAATCTTTGCCAAGGTTTATGGCGGAGCAGAGCTTACTTTGGAGGAGATTCACAAGTATAAGAGCGCTATGCTTGTTGAGTTTGCCATCATGGATTGGGAGACCGGTTGGACTCAGCAGTTCCACTTCGGTGTTATCCGTAACAACAATACCCGCAAGTTCCAGACTATCGGTGTGGATACAGGCTTCGACTCAATCGGTGACTTTACTTTGGCAAAGAATATGGCCAAGTATCTCGACCGTCTGGATCAGCAGGGCAAACTCACCAAGACCATTCTTTACAACCTCAATCCTCGCGACAACGAGATGGTAGCTACCATGATCGGTAATTTCCAGGATGGTGAGATTGCAGGCAAGATTCAGTTTGGTTCCGGCTGGTGGTTCCTCGATCAGAAGGATGGTATGGAGAAGCAGATGAATGCTCTCTCTTTGCTCGGTCTGTTGAGCCGTTTTGTAGGTATGCTCACCGACTCACGCAGTTTCTTGAGCTATCCTCGTCACGAGTATTTCCGCCGTACGTTGTGTAATCTTATCGGTCAGGATGTTGAGCAGGGCCTGTTGCCCGCCAGCGAGCTTGACTTCATCGGCAAGATGGTTGAGAATATCAGCTACTACAACGCAAAGAATTACTTCAATTTCTAAATAAGGGGTCACTACCTTAAAATAATTCGCCGAGGGCTCGCCATTATGGTCGGGCTCATCGGCGATGTTGTAAATAAAAAACTAAATCAAATATTATGAAGACAAATTACGAAATTCGATATGCCGCGCATCCTGTTGATGCCAAGAGCTACGACACATCCCGTATGCGCAAGGATTTTCTTATCGAGCGAGTCTTTGCTGCCGACGAAGTGAATATGGTATATTCGATGTATGACCGTATGGTTGTGGGTGGAGCAATGCCTGTTGCAGAGAGTCTTAAGCTGGAGGCTATTGATCCGCTGAAAGCACCCTGCTTCCTGCATCGCCGTGAGTTGGGCATCTTCAATGTGGGCGGTAAAGGTGTTGTTCGTGTTGGCGAGCAGGCCTTTGAACTCGATTATAAGGAGGCGCTCTATTTGGGTGCCGGTGACCGTGAGGTTGTATTTGAGAGTTGCGACGCTGCTGCACCTGCGAAGTTCTATTTCAACTCGGCCACTGCCCACCACACCTATCCCGACCGTAAGGTTACAAAACAGGATGCCATTGTTGCCCACTTGGGTTCGCTGGAGGGCTCGAATGATCGTAACATCAACAAGATGTTGGTGCGCGAGGTGCTGCCCACATGCCAGTTACAGATGGGTATGACCGAGCTTATGCCCGGCAGCGTGTGGAATACCATGCCGGCCCATGTCCACTCACGCCGTATGGAGGCATATTTCTATTTTGAAGTACCCGAGGAGCATGCCGTATGCCATTTTATGGGCGAGGTAGATGAAACACGTCATATTTGGATGCGTGGCGATCAGGCTGTGCTTTCGCCCGAGTGGTCAATCCATAGCGCGGCGGCAACCCATAACTACACCTTCATCTGGGGTATGTGTGGCGAGAACCTCGACTATGGTGATCAGGATTTTTCAGCAATAACCGATTTGAAATAGCGCTATGGTGAATTTTTCGTTGGAAGGAAAGGTCGCTCTCGTAACGGGAGCTGCCTACGGAATCGGATTTGCCATGGCCGAGGCTTTGGCGGCGGCAGGAGCAAAGATAGCCTTCAATTGCCGTGGCGAGAAGCATATGCAGGATGCGCTGGCGGCATATAAGGCCAAAGGTATCGAGGCTCGTGGTTATATATGCGATGTTACCGATGAAGAGGGTGTTAAGAAGATGGTAGCTTCGATTACAGAGGAGCTGGGTGCGATAGATATTTTGGTAAACAATGCCGGAATCATAAAGCGTATCCCTATGCATGAGATGTCGGTTGAGGAGTTTCGCGAGGTGATCGATATCGACCTCACAGCCGCATTTATCATGGCGAAGGCTGTTGTACCTTCGATGATAGAGCGTGGCGGAGGAAAGATTATCAACATCTGCTCGATGATGTCGGAGCTGGGTCGTGAGACCGTGTCGGCCTACGCATCGGCAAAGGGCGGATTGAAGATGCTCACACGCAATATCGCTTCGGAGTATGGTGCGTATAATATACAATGTAACGGTATCGGCCCGGGCTATATTGCAACACCCCAAACAGCGCCGTTGCGTGAGCGTGATGCCGAGGGTAATCGTCATCCGTTCGATTCGTTCATCGTTGCCAAGACCCCCGCAGCACGTTGGGGTACGCCCGAGGATTTGATGGGCCCTGTGGTATTTTTGGCATCTTCGGCATCCGACTTTGTGAATGGCCATATTCTTTATGTCGATGGCGGAATCTTGGCCTATATAGGTAAGCAGCCATAAGAACACCCTAAAACTTATTAAGAATGAAGAGATTGTTTATTATTCTGGCAGCCATTATGTTGTGCTCGTGCGCAGTTGTGGGTGGCGATGTGGTTTTGGAGGTCGCAAATCCTCTGGCTCAGGAGCGTAATGGCGAGGTTGTAGAGGTGGAGTGGTCTACTCTGCGTAATGCGGCAGTCACCCCCGAGCAGGTGGTTGTGCGTGGCGAAGATGGCTCGCAAGTTCCCTCGCAGGTGATTTTCGATGAGACCGGTAAGGCAAAATCTCTGCTTTTTCAGGTGAATGTGCCTGCAAATGGCAAGGTAAAGTACAGTGTGTCAAGAGAGTACCCCGAGGAGTATGAGTCAAAAGTGTTTGGCCGTTATGTTCCCGAGCGTATGGATGACTATGCGTGGGAGAATAATCTCACAACATACCGTATCTACGGCCCTGCGCTGAAAGATCCTCAAACACAGGGTGTTGATGTGTGGGTGAAGAGTACCTCGAAATTGATTATCAACGAGTGGTTTGCACGTAACAATTACCATCATAACTATGGTGAGGGTATGGATTGCTACAAGGTGGGTAACACTCTGGGTGGCGGAGCTTTGGCTGTGGTAAATGATGGCAAGTTGGTGTTGAGTGGAAATTACACCAGCCAGCAGTGTCTTGCAAACGGCCCGTTACGCACCGAGGCGATGTTTGATTATGCCGAGGCCGAGGTCGGTGGCCGTAAGATCAAGATGCAGCGTCGTATTGCACTCGATGCCGATAGCCGTTTCACTGTTCAGGAGTATCTGTTTGATGGTTTTGAGGGTGAGATTGAGGTTGCGGCAGGTATTGTGTTGCACGATGTAAAGGCACTCGACCAAGGCAATAATTGGGTGGCAATCACCGAGCCTGCATCCGATTCGAAAGATCCCGAGCGCGATGGAGATATTTCGTTGGCTGTGATTTTGCAGGGTGGCGAGCGTTGCACACAGATAGATTCTCACGCTGTTGTATTGCGTAAGGTGAAGGCGGGCGAGAAGGTTGTGATGCTGAGTGGCTCGGGGTGGAGTCATGCAGGTATCGAGAGCGCCGAGGCGTGGAAGAGCGTGGTGGAGCAGTATGCCGCGCGTTTGTCAAATCCTTTGCAGGTTAATCGTCTGCGCCGAAATAAGTAGGAAATAGGTCTGAAAGTCCCTGAGAGGTAAATAGGCTTTACTTTTTAGGGGCTTTCTTGTCTCTATACATTAGCATAAACGATAATCTTACCATGAAAAGAATTTTGTTATTGATAGCTTTGGTGCTAACCTTGTTCAGTGCTTATGCCGAAAATCCCTTGCAGGGGAAAGTTATGAATATCTTGGGCGATAGCTATGTCGCCAACCACCGATGTCCAAAATCGGAGGCGTGGCATTGCAAGTTTGCCCAAAAGTATGGAATGACCTACAACAACTATGGCCGTAACGGAGGCTGTGTCGCCTTTGATAGGACAAAAGATGGTTTCGGGCCTTCGTTGTTGGTACGATACAAGCAGATGGATCGCAATGCCGATTTGGTTGTCATTGTCGCGGGGCACAACGATGCTAATTTTGTTAAGGAGGGTAAGGAGAACCTTGATATTTTTACCGAAAGTCTGGATTCGTTGCTCTCTCAAATCAAGGAGCATTGCCCCAAGGCAAAAATTGCTTATGTTACACCTTGGTATGTTGATAGGGCGGGGTTTAAGGAGGTTGTTCAGATTATTCGCAAAGTGTGCAAAAGACACGATGTCCCCGTGCTGAATAACTATCGCAAGAGTTCTGTAATTAAAGTCAGAGATGACAATTTTCGTAAGCAATATTTTCAGGGAGCAAATGATACCGCGCACCTGAATGATGCGGGGCACGATCTATATATGACGATAGGTGAGGATTTCTTGTTGAAGGCGATGAGATAAAATATTGATAAAAAAAGAAAGCCGTCGGGAAATCGACGGCTTTCTTTTTTATAGAGTGATATTACAACTCGATAGGCTTGTACTTGGGTACAAACGACTTGATGGCAATCCAGCTAATCAAGTAAGCTACAGCACAGAATGAGAAGGCAATCATGTAACCGGCCTCGATTCCTGTGTAACCCAAGAATGTCATGTTGGTCTGCTCGGTGTAGTCGAAGAGCTTACCGGCACCTGTCTGGATGAGGAATGAACCTGCACCACCGGCCATACCGCCGATACCTACTACGGTAGCAATCATTGATTTGGGGAACATATCACCAACAGTAGAGAAGATGTTAGCCGACCATGACTGGTGAGCAGCACCTGCGATACCTACGATGATAACGGGGAACCAGTATGAGATGTGAGCCAAGGGCTGTGCCATGAGCGCCAACAGCGGGAAGAACGCAAAGATAAGCATAGCACGCATACGACCTGCATAGGGATCCATCTTATACTTGTCGATGAAGATAGTGGGAAGATAACCACCAACCAACGAAATCATCACGATTAGGTAGAGGATACCCAATGCCAACTGGAACTCGAAGCTTGTAGATGACATGCCGCAAGCGTTCTTCAGGTAAGAAGGCATCCAGAAGAGGTAGAACCACCAAACACCGTCAACGAGAATCTTACCAGAGAGGAATGCCCATGTCTGACGATAGCTGAAGCACTTCCAGATTGATACTGAAGGCGCGGGAGCTGCATTCTCGGTAGTCTCGGCTGCGGGCTCGTCGTTATCAGAGTTGATGTATGCCAACTCGGCAGCATTTACCTTGGGGTGCTTGTCCGGCTTCTTATACATGAACTGCCAGAAGCCCATCCAAACGAAACCTAACGCACCAATGATGATGAAGGCAGCCTCCCAGCCGAACTGTGCAGCCAATACGGGAATGGTAAAGGGAGCCAACAATGCACCGATGGTAGAACCGGCGTTAAAGATACTTGTTGCATAAGCACGGTCCTTCTTGGGGAAGTACTCGGCGGTAGCCTTGATAGCGGCGGGGAAGTTACCAGCCTCACCAAATGCCAGCAAGCATCGTGCGATAATAAATAGTGTCAGTGATACATTTGCAATCTTGGCAATGAGGTCAACATCATCTACCACAGCACGCAGTGCCTCGGCATTGGGAAGACCTACAACCCACTCGGTGATAACACCGCAAAGTGCGTGGGCACAAGCTGCTACTGACCATACACCAATACTCCACATGTAACCCTTCTTGGTGTCGAGGATATCAACGATACGACCGGCAAAGAGGTTTGCCAAAGCGTAAACGAGTGAGAAGATACCTGTTACCAATCCGTAGTGGGTGTTGGTCCAATGGAATTCGGGACGGATGAAATCCTCCCAGGTGAGTGACAATACCTGACGGTCGAGGTAGTTAACTGTTGTCGCAAAGAAGAGCAACGAACAGATCACCCAACGGTAGGATGTCATCTTGCTTTGAGTTTGATTTGTCATAATAAGAAATAATGGTTAGTTATTTTGGTTAATTATTAACGTGCTTTGGCGATAATATCGAGTGCATAGCGACACTTCTCGCTGATGGCAGCCCAATTACCTGCGGCGATATCCTCCTTGGGGAAGAGCTTTGAGCCCATGCCCACAACGGTAACGCCGGCCTTGAACCATGCAGTGAGATTCTCCTCGGTAGGCTCTACGGCGCCTGTGGCCATAATCATCGACCATGGCATGGGAGCCTTCATGTTCTTTACGAACGAGGGGCCGCCCACATTACCTGCGGGGAATACTTTTGTGAGGTCACAACCGGCCTCCTGTGCAAAACCAATCTCCGATACAGAGCCGCATCCGGGGGTGTAGGGGACAAGGCGACGATTGCATACTTTTGCTACATCGGGATTGAACAGAGGGCCTACGATAAAGTTGGCGCCGAGCTGTAGGTAGAGTGATGCAGTGGGTGCATCAACGATACTGCCGACACCCAAAATCATCTCGGGGCACTCCTTGGCTGCCCATTTGTTGAGCTCGCCAAAAATCTCGTGAGCGAAGTCGCCACGGTTGGTGAACTCGAAGGCGCGAACACCGCCCTCGTAGCAAGCCTTTACAACCTGCTTTGCAATCTCGATGTTGGCATTGTAGAATACGGGCACCATGCCGGTACGCTTCATGCTGTCGAGAACTTCTATTTTAGAAAATCTTGCCATAATTTTTATTTTTTATCTTGATACACGACCTGAACCATCACCCTTCATAAGGTTCTCAACCTCCGCCACGGTAACCAAGTTGAAGTCGCCGTAAATGGTGTGCTTGAGGCATGAAGCTGCAACGGCGAAGTTGAGTGCGCGCTGGTCATCGCCCTTATACTCGCGCAAACCGAAGATAAGACCACCCATGAATGAGTCGCCGCCACCTACGCGGTCAACGATGTGGGTGATGTCGTAGCGAGGTGACTCATAGAGTGTCTCACCATCGAACAATACGCCGCCCCAAGTGTTATGGTTGGCATTGATAGAACCACGCAAAGTGATGATAACCTTCTTTGCACGGGGGAAACGCTGCATAAGCTGTGTGCAAACGCTCTTGAATGCTGTTGCGTCTACCTTACCGCCAGTGGCTGTAACGTCAAAGCCCTCGGGCTTGATGCCGAATACCTTCTCGGCGTCCTCCTCGTTGCCAAGGATTACGTCGCAACACTCAACGAGTGCGGGCATAATCTCTGAAGCGGTCTTGCCATACTTCCACAGGTTCTTACGGTAGTTCAAATCGCAAGATACAGTCACGCCAAGACGGTTGGCAGCCTGACAAGCCTCAAGGCATACCTCAGCAGCAGATGCGCTGATGGCGGGGGTGATACCTGTCCAGTGGAACCAATCGGCACCCTCGAAAACCTTCTCCCAATCAATCATGCCTTTCTCGATGGTAGAGATTGAAGAGTGGGCGCGGTCGTAAACAACCTTGCTGGGGCGTGCTACGGCACCGGTCTCGAGGAAATAGATTCCGAGGCGCTCACCACCATAAACGATGTTGCCAACGCCAACGCCGTGCTTGCGCAACTCTGACATACATGCTGTGCCGATGTCGTTCTTGGGAAGACGGGTCACAAAATCAACATCTACACCATAGTTGGCAAGTGATACGGCTACGTTAGCCTCACCGCCACCATATGTGGCAGTAAATGAATTAGCTTGAGAAAATCTCAGATAATCGGGAGTTGCAAGACGCAACATAATTTCACCGAATGTAACAACTTTGCTCATAGTTTTATTGTGAAAAAATTAAATTTTAGCATATTAGTGACAAAACTACACAAAAAAAACGAAAAATGAAATATTTAACTGCTGATAATAACGATTGTCGGCAAAAAGAAAAGTGTTTTGATGTGTTTTTTTTGGGGAATATGAGCAGACCGAGGGCTTATTTTGGGATTTTACCCTCCTCCTCGCCATTGATGATGAGATTGCACATGCGCTCGCGAGCACGATGGATACGGGTCTTTACCGTACCCATGGGGAGTTGTAGTTTTTCGGCTATCTCCTCATAGGAATAATCCTCCAAAAAGCGCATGGTGAAGAGCTGTCGATATTGTGTAGGCAGGCATTTGATATACATCTCGATTTGTCGTCGTTGCTGCATGCGTATCATACTCTCCTCGGGTGAGGGCGTGCTGGCAGCAGGTGCCGAAAATTTCTCGTCGATATGGATGTCCTCCTGACGGCGGCGTTCAAAGTCGATATGGGTGTTGCGGGCAATGGTATATACCCATTGACCAAAGGTGTAGTCGGGGGAGTAACGGTGCAGATTTACATAGACTTTGATGAATGTCTCCTGCAACAAATCATCGGTATCCTCCACCGAGCTGGAGCGTTGAATGAAGAGCCTTCGGATGGCATCTCCATAACGGTTGAAAAGGTATTCAAACGCTATGTCATCACCATCGAGGGCCAGCTCTACAAGGTGTTTGTCGTCGGAGATTATATAATCTGCTATTTCCATGCGGTGAGATCTTTGCGCAGGCTTACCATACGGAGGATAAGCATTAACCATGGGTTGAATAGGTCAAACATGAAATAGCGAAGTGCTACGCCCTTTTCGCCCACACGTTTCGCTATCGAATGCATGCGGCTGACAACGGCGATGTAGCGTATGAGAATAAGAATCAATACGCCAGCCTTGAACTCCAACGGCATGAATATCAATGCTATCAGCGATGTGAGGAAGAATAGTATTTGACTGCCCAGCTCCCACTCAACTGCATTGCGGGCACTGTGAGGGTAGAATCGGTAGGCCTCGCCATAGTGGCGCAGCTCGCTTATCCACCATTTAAGTCCTCCCCATGGGTGTTCTATCATCGAGCCTTTGCCGATGAGGGCTATGCTGACGTTGTTTTTGGTGGCAATCTTCTGGATGAAAAGATCCTCCTCGCCAATATTCATGTTCAGATGGGTAAAACCTTTTGCTCCGAAATAGAGCGATTTTGTGAACCCCAGATTGTGTCGAGAACCACGGTAGGTGTGGCCTCCGGCAGCTTGTGCAAGCCAATATGTAGAAAGCAGCAGGCGCGACATGCGCATAAGGTAATTCGTAACTCCTCCGGTCTGCTCTAATCCCGAATATCCCAATACAATATCGCCGCGCATGAATGCCTTGCCCATCATTGCCAGCCACTGCTCCGATGCGGGAACGGCGCTTGTGGTGGTGATAATCACATGTTCGTTACGCGCAGATTTTATACCCACGTTTATGGCCATCTTTGTAGAGATGGGGAAACGGGGATTATATTCGATTTTTGTTATTGCCAGATTGGGGTATAACAGTCGCTTGCGGGTTAGCTCCTCGTAAAAATCGCTGTCGCTTCCCACATATACCAAAACCACCTCGAAAGTGGCCGCATAGTTTTGCCCGAGCAGCAATGGCAGACGCTCGTCGATATAGGTGTAATCCTCTGAGAATATGGGAACTATGACAGAAATAGGGGGCTCGGTGTCGAGCTTTTTGCGGCGACGTGCATTACGGAAGCGGGCCACGCGACCATAGATGACAACATGGTAAAATATTTGTACCAAAAACAGTACAATAATAATGGCTGCCAGTGCTGTGCCTTGCCATCCGTAGTGTTGTAAAAAGAGATCGATATATTGCATAAAATTTTCCTTGCCAAATAATATGCAAATATACTCGTTTCGTTGTAAATGGCATAGCAAAACGAAGAAAACTTTACTCTCTTTTTGGTCTTTGCACTCTCTTGTGGTCAATAGTTGTTGTTGAAACACTTTTTTTAACCGTTTTGTAAGGCGATATTCCATAAAAATGAGTAACTTTGTCCGAATTATACGCTCGCGGGTGCGGGCGGGCGAATAACAAACCATAGAATATGAAGTTTACACTCCAACATACAGATTCGGCATCGAAGGCTCGTGCCGGCTTAATCGAGACAGATCATGGCCCGATTCAGACCCCTATTTTTATGCCGGTGGGAACTGCCGCAGCCATGAAGGGAATATTTCATCGTGATGTGAAAGAGGATGCCCGTGCCCAGATAATTTTGGCCAACACCTATCACCTCTATATGCGTCCCGGTATGGATATCATCGAGAAGGCGGGTGGAGTACACCGTTTCTCAACATGGGATGGCCCTATGCTCACCGATAGTGGAGGTTTTCAGGTCTTTTCACTTGCCGATTGCCGCAAACTCAAGGAGGAGGGATGTCATTTCCGTTCTCATATCGATGGCTCGAAGCACCTGTTTACTCCCGAGAGTGTAATTGATACCGAGCGTACAATCGGAGCCGATATAATGATGGCTTTCGACGAGTGTCCGCCGGGAGATGCTCCGCGTGATTACGCGGCCAAGTCGCTGGCGCTAACAGAGCGATGGTTGGAGCGATGTTTCAATCGTTATCATCAGACATCTCCCAAATATGGTCATTATCAATCGCTATTTCCGATTGTTCAAGGTTGTGCATATCCCGATCTGCGAGCAAAAGCTGCCGAGAATGTGCAGCAGTATGATGCCGACGGCTATGCCATAGGCGGTTTGGCCGTGGGTGAGCCTACCGAGGTGATGTATGCCATGATTGAGGTTGTGAATGCCGTGTTGCCTCAGGATAAACCCCGCTATCTGATGGGTGTGGGGACTCCGATAAATATTTTGGAGGGAATAGACCGTGGCGTGGATATGTTTGATTGTGTTATGCCCACTCGCAACGGCCGCAACGGTCAGATCTTCACCAGCGAGGGTACGATCAATCTGCGCAACAAGAAGTGGGAGGATGATTTCTCGCCGCTTGATCCCAATGGCGCAAGTTTTGTCGATAAACTCTATACCAAGGCCTATGTGCATCATTTGGTTGTCTGCAAGGAGATGCTGGCAGCCCAAATCGCTTCGTTGCATAATATAGCCTTCTATTTGTGGCTGGTTGGCGAGGCTCGCAAGCATATCCTGGCAGGTGATTGGTCGGAGTGGAAGATGATGATGGTAGAAAAACTGGGACGTCGTCTGTAAAGAGTTTTGCAAGCTAATTCAACATCTGTTTTTTTTGGAGAGATGAAGCAAAGTATGAAAATATCATGGCCGGGGTTGAAGATTCTCGACCGTTATATATTGGGTAAGTTTTTGGGTACTTACCTCTTTGCCATTGCAATGATTATTGTCATTCTGGTGGTGTTTGATTATGCCGAGCGTGTGGATGATTTTACCGAGTCGCATGCTCCGTGGTCGGCCATAATTTTTGATTACTACATCAATTTTATCCCCGATTTTATCAATCAGTTCAGTGGATTGTTTACTTTTATCTCGGTAATTTTCTTCACCTCGAAGATGGCATACCAGACCGAGATTATCGCCATGCTGTCGGGCGGTGTGAGTTTCCGCCGACTAATGTGGCCCTATTTCTTGGGTGCTTTGTTCATTGCTCTCTTCTCGCTTGCGTTGAATCTGTGGATTATCCCGCAGTCGCAGGTGGCGTGTGTAGAGTTTCAGCAAAAATATTTCAAGAAGTACCGCAATCAGCAATACGACCGCCATATATATCGCCAAATCGAGCCGGGTGTCTTTGTCTATGTGCGTGACTACAACAACAGCAACCGAGCCTCGTATGTGGTTTTGGAGCGTTATCAGGATAATCGAATCGTGGCGGCGCTCGAGGCTTCCGATGTGTCGGTAGATCCGGCCACAGGTCGTTGGTCGGCCCAGCGTTATATCACCCGCAATATAACTGAAGATGGCAAAGAGAACTTCTCTCAGTTGCGTGATTTGGATACTCTCATAAACCTCGATGTCAGGGAACTGGGTAAGGTTGAGCAGATTGTCACTACGATGAAGATTGGCGAACTCAACCGTTTTATAGTTCAGCAGCGTGCAAAAGGTGCCGATTCGATAAATATTATCGAGGTGGAGCGTCACTGTCGCTATGCCTATCCTATGGCTACATTTATCCTCACCCTTATCGGCGTGTCGCTCTCGTCACGCAAGGTGCGAGGCGGAACGGGTCTGCATATCGGTATCGGTATTACACTGTGTTTCTCGTATATCATGCTTAATCGCGTATTCGAGGAGTTTGCCAAAAGCGGTGCATTGCCGGTGATGTTGGCGGTGTGGATGCCGAACATAATATTTGCAATAATATCTGTTTATCTATATCAAAAAGCTCCCAAATAAGGAAAAGTTGGCAGGAAATAGCAGCCGGCGTGGCTTCCGGCGAAAGGCTCTCGGCTTCGGATGCTCTGATATTGTGGGAGCAGGCTCCGCTGTGGCGGCTCGGTGAGCTGGCTGTGGCAAGGAAGCGAGCGGTGAGTGGTGACAAGGTTTTTTATAACAAGAATTTTCACATCGAGCCCACCAATTTGTGTGTGTTCAACTGTAAATTCTGCTCGTTCCGCCGTCCGAAGGGTAGCCCCGAGGCGTGGGATATGTCTATGGAGCAGGTTGAGGAGCTTGTACGCCGATATGTGGGAAGTGGCTCTACCGAGATGCATATTGTTGGCGGCGTTCATCCCGAACATGGTATTGAGTACTATTGTGATATGATTCGTCGTGTGAAGGCCATCTTGCCCGAGGCAGCAGTAAAGGCCTTCACCGCCATTGAACTTTCGTATATGATTCGCAAGGCGGGACTCACTACCGAGCAGGGTCTGCGCATGCTTATTGATGCCGGCATGGAGGCTATTCCGGGTGGCGGTGCCGAGATATTCGACGAGAAGATTCGTTTAAAGATATGTCCCGACAAAGGTTCTACTGCCGAGTGGTTTGAGGTGCATGATACGGCACATAGGCTGGGGATTAAGACCAATGCTACAATGCTATATGGTCATATCGAGGGGGTGGAACACCGTATTGACCATCTGTTGCGTCTGCGTGAGCAGCAGGATAAGACAGGGGGATTCAATGCTTTTATTCCTCTGAAGTATCGCAATTTTGGCAACTCGATGTCGGAGATTGGCGAAGTGCCCATAGTGGATGATTTGCGTACTTTGGCAATGAGCCGACTCCTACTCGATAATGTGCCCCATATCAAAGCCTATTGGGTGATGTATGGCAAGCAGACTACCGAGATGGCTCTCGCTTTTGGTGCCGACGATATTGATGGAACTATTGATGACTCGACAAAAATCTACTCTATGGCCGGAGCCGATGATAAGCGTCCCAAGATGAGTGTGGCCGAAATGAAAGAGATGGTCGCCCGTGCGGGATTCAGAGCCGTTGAGCGAGATACCCATTATAACGAAATAGAAGAAACTTTATAACGAGATATGGAGAAAAGAAGAAGACGTGCCCCCAAAAAGGGTGGTACAATACAAACCCTTATAGCAAAACTGAAGCAGTCACCCATAGCTTATCATGCAGTGCTTATAGCCTGTACGGTGGTGGGTATTATAGTTGTGTCGAGCATTGCCATGATGATAATCACGCGCCACGGCACGCATCGTACCGTGCCCGATTTTATGGGCGTCAAGATTGCGCAGGCCGAGCGTCTTGCCGATGATAGCGGTTTGGAGATTATTATCAACGACTCCCTCTTTGTGCCGGCTTATGAGGGCGGAGTTGTCCTTGACCAGCTGCCCAAAGGCGGTGTGCAGGTAAAGGCTGGGCGTAAGGTTTATGTTACCATCAACTCATTCCGCGAGAAGATGGTCAAGGTGCCATATGTCGCAGGGCGTTCGTTACGTCAGGCAAAAAATATGCTTGAGGTTGCCGGTCTGGGTATCGAGAAACTAATCTATGAGGAGGATATCGCCACCAACTATGTGTTGGCCGAATATGTAGGCTCGCAGGAGATTAAATCCGAGTCGGCAGTTGAGATTGAGATGGGTTCGGGTGTAATTCTCAAGGTGGGCGTCGAGCCCGAGAAGGGCGCTGTGATTGTGCCGAAGACCATCGGTCAGAGTTTGCAAACGGCAAAAAGCCGTCTGTGGGAGCAGGGCCTGAATGTGGGGAAGATAAACTTCGATGAGGGTATCAACCTTTTGAACCAGAAAGATGCAAGAGTATATCGCCAGTCGATAGGCCACAATGCCATGGCGCAGCTGGGTGATGCTGTCGATTTGTGGCTCACATTGGATGATGCGGTTGTCGAGAAGAATAGTGCCGCTTCCGATAAGGTGGCCTCTGATCTGGAGGAGCAGCGCTTGGAGGCTGAGCAGGCCAAGAAGGATTCGTTGGAGCAGGCCGAGACTGTAAATCGCAACGAGGTTATGAAGGCTTTACAGGAGAGTGCCAAACTCAATGAGAATATCACTCAGACTGACGAAGACGAATTTTTCTAATTGATTACCGATGAAGCAGGAGGAGATAGATAATATTGTTGCTGACGATGTCGATTTGGCCGAAGGCGAGGGTGCTGATGAACTTTACGAGCATTTTGCCATAACAGTCGATAAGGGTCAGAAGTTGTTGCGGTTGGATAAGTTTTTGGTCGATCGCATGGAGCATTGTTCCCGCAACCGTATCCAGACAGCTGCCGACAACGGTAATATTTTGGTCAATGGCGTGGCGGCCAAGTCGAGCTATAAGGTCAAACCGCTGGATCGTATAACCCTTGTTATGCCGTATCCCAAGCGAGAGATCGAGATAATTCCCGAAAATATTCCTTTGAATGTCGTTTACGAGGATGACGACCTCATAATTGTGAACAAGGCGGCAGGTATGGTTGTCCACCCCGGATGTGGCAATTATAGCGGTACGCTGGTAAATGCATTGACCTATCACCTGAAGGATTTGCCAATGTTTCAGGAGGGTGATATGCGCGCAGGATTGGTTCACCGCATTGATAAAGATACCTCGGGATTGCTTGTTGTGGCCAAGAACGAGAGAGCGCATGCCCGCCTTGCCAAGCAGTTCTTCGATCACACCATTCATCGCCGTTATGTGGCGTTGGTGTGGGGCAATCTTGAGCAGGATGAGGGAACTATCGTGGGAAATATTGGCCGCAGCCCTAAAGACAGGTTGCAGATGTATGTCTTTGCCGATGGCTCGGATGGTAAGCATGCCGTAACTCACTATACCGTGCTGAAGCGTTATGGCTATGTGACTCTTGTCGAGTGCCGTTTGGAGACGGGTCGCACGCATCAGATCCGTGTCCATATGTCATGGCAGGGCCACCCTTTGTTCAACGACCCTCGCTATGGTGGCGATAGGATTTTGAAGGGTACAACCTTCTCGAAGTATAAGCAGTTTATCGAAAACTGCTTCTCGCTCCTGCCCCGTCAGGCACTGCATGCACGCTCGCTGGGGTTTGTGCATCCCACAACGGGTAAGGATATGATATTCGAGAGCGAACTACCCGATGATTTGCAGGCTGTAATAGCCAAGTGGGATGGTTATGTGGCCGCCCGCAAATTGGACGAGGAGTAAAGATCTATTCGGATTATATCGTTATATAGAATGTTTTTGCCAACAACCATAAAAGAGGTGCGAGCTTTGGGCTGGGATTATATCGACGTAATCCTCTTTACAGGTGATGCCTATATTGATCATCCGGCATTTGGCGCTGCTGTGGTCGGGCGGCTGTTACAGGCCGAAGGTTATCGTGTGGCTATCGTGCCGCAGCCCAATTGGCGGGATGATCTGCGAGACTTCACCAAGCTGGGCGCGCCACGTCTTTTCTTTGGCGTGTCGGCAGGAGCGATGGACTCGATGGTCAATCATTATACGGCAAACATCCGTCTGCGTAGTAATGATGCCTATACAGCAGGGGGCAAGGCGGGTTTTCGTCCCGATTATGCCGTTACAGTCTATACAAAGATTCTCAAAAAATTATATCCCCATGTGCCGGTGGTTGTAGGCGGTATCGAGGCCTCGTTGCGTCGCCTTACCCATTACGACTATTGGAGCGATAGTCTCAAACCCTCTGTTTTGGTTGATAGTGGTGCCGATTTGTTGATATACGGCATGGGTGAAGGTGTGGTGCAGCAGGTGGCGAAAGCTATGCGTAACGGTTTTAATGCCAAACTCCTTCGCAAAATACGTCAGGTGGCATTTGTGGCCGATAAAAGTTATGTCGAACGATTGGATGCGGCAACGACAACCCACCTCGCTTCATACGAAGAGTGTGTGGCTGATAAACGTGCATTTTCTCGCAATTTTGTGGTTGAGGAGCAGCTGAGTAATGTCAAAGAACCCGAAACAACCCTTGTCGAGAAGGTGGGTGATAGCTATGTGGTTGTAACACCTCCCATGACCACACTTACCACCGAGCAGCTCGACCATTCGTTTGATCTGCCCTATGAGCGTGCGCCCCATCCACGTTATCGGGGCAAGGGGGATATCCCTGCGTGGGAGATGATAAAACACTCAATAAATATTCATCGAGGTTGCTTTGGCGGCTGTTCGTTCTGCACTATCTCGGCTCATCAGGGTAAGTTTATCAATTCGCGTAGCGAAAAATCTATCTTGGCCGAGGTTGAGAAGGTGGTAAATATGCCCGATTTCAAGGGCTATATATCGGATATAGGTGCTCCCTCGGCAAATATGTATCGTATGGGAGGCCGTGATGGTGAACTATGCAGCAATTGTCGTCGTCCATCATGTCTGCATCCGAAGATTTGCCCCAATCTCGATAATGACCATCGCCCGTTGCTGGCTCTATACGAAAAGATAAGGGCGGTGAAAGGTGTGAAAAAGGCTTTTATCGGCAGTGGAATACGTTATGACCTATTTGATGATTCTCCATATCTCGAGACGGTTCTGCGATACCATACATCGGGTCGTTTGAAGGTTGCCCCAGAACACACCGAAGAGCATGTTTTACGTTTGATGCGTAAGTCGCCGTTTAGGATGTTTGAGCAATTGACGGTTGATTTTAAGGCAATCTGCTCTCGCCATGAGTTGCGCTATCAACTCATTCCATATTTTATATCATCGCACCCGGGTTGCCGTGAGGCGGATATGAAGGCCCTCTCGGAAAAGGTGTTGGGTCGCATGCACTTTGAGTTGGAGCAGGTGCAGGATTTAACCCCCACGCCGATGACTCTCTCGTCGGTGATGTTCTATACCGGCGAGAATCCATACTCGGGCGAAAAGGTATATGTGGCTCGTTCGCAGGATGATAAACGCCGTCAAAAAAGTTATTTCTTCGAGAAGACCCCTATGCGTGGCAGGGGTGCAGGTCGTGGCGATAGAGTGAGTTTTGAAAAAAGAGATATAAAGCGAAAGAAGAGAACCGTAAAACACTAATACCATGAAGAGTCTTGTTTTATTTGTTGTTGTGGCTATGCAACTCGTAGCCATGTCGTGTAGTGTAGAAGCTCCTGCGCCCATGAGTGTAATCCCTGTGGAGCGACAATTACAATGGCATAAGATGGAGCAGTATGCTTTTGTGCATTTCACCATAAATACCTTTACCGATAAGGAGTGGGGATATGGCGATGAGTCGCCCGAGTTGTTCAACCCCACCGATTTTGATGCCGATGCGTTGGTGAAGGTTGTCAAGGATGCCAATTTGAAAGGTCTTATTCTGACTGCCAAGCACCATGACGGATTCTGCTTGTGGCCGAGCGCATATACCGAACACTCGATAAAAAAATCTCCATATAAAGATGGCAAGGGTGATATTGTTGGTGAGGTTGCCGAGGCATGCCGTAAGGCGGGCGTGAAGTTTGGAATATACCTCTCGCCGTGGGATAGAAACCATGCTGACTATGGTAGCGAGGCCTATTTGGAGTATTATCGCAATCAGTTGCGAGAGTTGCTGACGAATTATGGTCCTGTTTTCGAGATGTGGTTCGATGGCGCAAATGGTGGCGATGGCTATTATGGCGGAGCGCGAGAGATGCGTCGTATGAAATCGGGATACCTCTATTATGATTGGCCGAAGATTGTTGAGATAATCCGCGAACTCTCGCCCGAAACAATCGTCTGGAGCAGCTCTCTGCCCGATGCTCGCTGGTGTGGCAACGAGCGTGGGGTGATAGCCGAGTCATGTTGGGCTATGATAACACCCGAGAAGGTGTATCCCAACGGGGTGGAGGATGCCAAAGTTTTAACCTATGGTATGGAGGATGGCATTCGTTGGGCACCTGCCGAGGCTGATGTGTCGATTCGTCCGGGATGGTTCTACCATGAAAACGAAAAGCCCAAAACTCCTGAGAAACTCTTTGATATCTATCTGACCTCTGTGGGTCGAGGTGGCACTTTACTCTTGAATCTTGCTCCCGACCGCCGTGGCCGTGTACCCGAGCAAGATGTCGAGTCGCTTATGGCGTGGCGCAAGATGGTGGAAGAGACCTTTGCCAACGATGTGGCTGGGCAGGCGAGTGTGAAGGTGTCGTCAAAGCGAGGCACTGGATACGGCGCAAAGGGTTTGATTGGCGAGAATGAGCAGTATTGGGCTACTGCCGACGATATTACAACGGGCTGCATCGAGCTTGCTTGGGATAAACCGCAAACGGTAAAATATGTGATGTTGCAGGAATATATTGCTTTGGGCCAGCGCGTGCGAGATTTTAATATCGAGGCTCTGTGCGGCGATAGCTGGCAGGAGGTAGCTTCGGGCACAACCATCGGATATAAGCGTATCATGCCGCTGAAGGAGGTTGAGGCAACGGCAATACGTGTGAACTTCCTTGATTCACGCGGGCCGCTTGCGATTGATAGGGTAGCAATATATTAGTGAATGTTTTAATAAAATCCAATCTAAATTATGAAGAGAGTTTTATTTTTAATTGCCGTTGTGGTGTGTATGGCGGCATGTTCATCGTCAAAAAGCCCTTATGAGGGATATGAATTGGTGTGGGCAGATGAATTTGATGTGGATGGTGCTCCCAATCCCGAAAATTGGAGTTATCAGTTGATGCGTAAGGGTCAGGTGAATAACGAGGAGCAGGAGTATATCGAGAGCCTCGACAATGCATGGGTCGAGGATGGAATCCTTCATGTGAAGGCCATCAAGGATGGTGAGCGTATCACTTCGGCGCGTCTTATAACACGCGGTAAGCAGGAGTGGCTGTATGGCCGCATTGAGGCACGTCTGAAGCTGCCCAAGGGTAAGGGCGTGTGGCCTGCATTCTGGATGATGCCTGCAAAAAGCAGTTATGGTGGTTGGCCCAAGAGTGGCGAGATTGACATTATGGAGTTTGTCGGTTATATGCCCGGTGTGGTGCATGGGACGGTGCATACAGGCTCATATAACCACATGATAAATACCCAGAAAGGCTCTAAAACCGAATTGCCCTCATGCAGTGATGAGTTTCATGTATACTCTGTAGAGTGGAGCGCAGACCAAATCAGGGTGGGCGTTGATGATAACTTCTACTTTTCGTTCGAGAATGATGGAGCAGGCGATGTTGGAACATGGCCGTTTAATCACCCCTTCTATATCATACTGAATGTCGCCTTTGGTGGCGGCTGGGGAGGTGCCGAAGGTGTTGATTACTCGGTTTTGCCTTGCGATATGCAGGTTGATTGGGTGAGAGTATATCAGAAGTGCGAGTAGCGCGAGATACTTTAAATGTTATATAAAGAAGGTTGCCATTTGAGTGTGGCAACCTTTTTCTATAACTCCATCAAACCTTCGGGAAGCAGCATCTTTATCTTTTCATTATCGAAGTCGATGTGCAGGATAAACTCCTCGGCGGCGGGCACGAGGCGCTCTCCCTGACCAAAGTCGATGCCCAGCAGGGGATTCATCTCGCTGTCGTAGTAGTCGACAATCTTGCCATGCAATTTGCCTGCTGTAACCTCAAAGCCGATAAGGTCTTCCATGTAGAACTCGTCATCATCCTCGTTGTCATTTTCTCCAAAGTCGAATAATAGCTCTTTGCCGATCAGCTCCTCGGCACGACGCTGTGTGTCAAAGTCGGCGAAGCAGATGTTGGCACCTGTCTTGCCACGTCGCTCGAAGCTGTCACAAAAGAGGGGTACGATCAGTGAGTCAATCACGACAAAGAGGTTCTCGCTATCGGCATCGAAGTCGTCGGGGAATGTTGTGTACAACGTAACAGAGAGCCCACCCTTGTCGGTTTGCCCGAAGAGTTTGCCCACACGGGCTACGGCGATAAGGTTATTATCCATGATGAAATATTTGTAAAAGCCTTATAAAAAACAGAGTTGCCTGAATATCAAGCAACTCTATCTCTTTGCGAAAGAGCCTGCAACTTATTCAGCTGCATTCTCCTCTGCAACCTCCTCGGTCTGCTCGGCAGCAGCCTCAGCAGCAGCGGCCTCAGCAGCAGCCTTCTTCTCGGCGATTGCTGCAGCACGCTCCTCCTTAACCTTAGTCTCGGCAGCAAGTGCAGCCTTCTCTGCGTTGCGAGCGTCAGTAGCGAGCTTGTTTACCTTAGCGGCAATCTTGCCCTCCTTCTCACCGAGCCACTTGTTGAACTTAGCCTCGGCATCGCTCTCTGAGAATGCGCCCTTGGCAACACCGCCCAAGAGGTGCTTCTTGTATAATACGCCCTTGTACGAGAGAATTGCTCGACAAGTATCGGTAGGTTGTGCGCCTTTGAGTAACCAACCCAGAGCCTTCTCGAAGTTCAGGTCGATCGTAGCAGGATTCGTGTTGGGGTTGTAGGTACCCAACTTCTCGATGAATTTACCATC
>JAGBIC010000030.1 GCA_017935185.1 Alistipes sp.
TTTGAGCAGATTTCAGGTGTATTTATGGAGACTGCCGAGCAGGAGAAGGAGCACGCAAAGAGATTCTTCAAGTATTTGGAGGGCGGCGATGTAGAGATTACCGCTACATATCCCGCAGGCAAGATTGGTACTACAAGCGAAAACCTTTTGGCTGCCGCTATGGGCGAGCACGAGGAGTGGGATGTACTCTATGCCGAGTTCGCTAAGGTTGCTGACGAGGAGGGTTACCCCGAGATCGCCGAGACATTCCGTCAGGTTGCAAAGGTTGAGGCCGAGCATGAGCGTCGTTACCTTAAGCTGCTCGAGCGCGTTACAAACGGCACCGTGTTCGTTCGCGATGGTGAGATTTGGTGGCAGTGCCGCAACTGTGGCTATCCCATCTTGGCAAAGGAAGCTCCTCTTAAGTGTCCCGCCTGCGCTCATCCACAGGCATTCTTCGAGCCAAAGAAGGAGAATTATTAATCGATAATTTCCACACAGGATTCATTGAGGCTGTCCAGCGAGTTGTTGGACAGCCTAAAATTTGTTTTATATCGACAACAGAGATTTTGTATCAGCCATAAAGAGATCGTAGATCTGACGATAATAAGCACCCATCTGCATAGTATCGCCTATCGGCTGTGGAATAATCTTATATTCAGGACGCTTAACCCATACAGGTACAACATTAAGTTTATATCGCAACGGCCCATCTCCTACGCGCTCAACATCTATCACACCCATCAATCCACCATTGCAGTAACGCTTAGATTGGTTCGACACAAAATTTCCCATCGACCATAACGTCACGCCATCAACGCTATCGGCTTCTACCCGCTGTACAACGTGCGGATGGCTGCCAAGTATTATATCAACTCCATGACGTCGCATAAAATCGGCCAATCGCTGTTGCTCACGATTCGGCTTGCGCTCATACTCATTCCCCCAATGCACAACAGCCACCAAGCAATCAACACCGCGACGTTTCGCAGCAGCAAAATCACTCGCCATCGCAACAGTATCAATTCTATTAACTATCATACCTCGCGGCACAGGCAGTCCGTTTGTTCCATAAGTATAGTTTACTATCGCAAACGATATGTTGTTTTGCTTTAAGTAGAGTATATTATTACAATTATAATCAACACTATCAGCATAAACACCTAAACGCTTAAATCCTAATGAATCGAGCGTCTTAATGGTTGTTCTAATACCCGAAGAGCCACCATCACAGCAATGATTATTTGCCAAAGCGACAACATCAATTCCTGCATCTCGCATAGCCCCTGCAACCGCTTTGGGCGAACGAAAACAAGGATATCCAGCATAGGGCGGCCGCTCGGCAAGTGTCGTTTCAAGATTTACGATGGCAATATCTGCATCTTGAAAATATGGTGTAACAAATTCAAAAGTATTCGAGAAATCATATTCGCCATTTTGCTGTCGTGCAGCACTGAGTTGAGGCGTGTGCATCATCAAATCACCCGCAGCAACTATCCTCACACGATGCCTGAGCGTAGTACTATCCACCCCGTTCTGCACAACCTCCACGTTGGGTTTTATCGCAAACGGAGCAAACGACAACGCCAGCATAAACAATATGGCTACAACAATCCTCATCGCACCCTTATCGAACCGACTCCACAGCCTCCTTAAGCTGATTCATGGCACGCGCAATTACCGAACGCGGCATTCCCACATTCATTCGCATATGCTGTTCGCCCTCCTTGCCAAACATCGCGCCATCATTCATTGCCAATCGAGCGCGATTAAGCACCAAGTCAACCACCTGCTCGTGAGAGAGTCCAAGGTCGGTAAAATCCAACCAGACAAGATACGACGCTTGAGGTTTAACAACCTTAACGCCAGGCATCTCTGCCGCCACAAAATCTGCTACAAAATCGATATTCTGCTCGATATACGAGATCATCTGCCGACGCCAGTCATCCCCCTCGTTAAAGGCTGCCTCGGTTGCCACCATAGCAAAGATAGTTGTCATATCCAACTCATTAGCACTCAACCAACTAAAGAACTTCTCACGAAGTGTTGCGTCAGGTACAATAGCATACGAGCTAACCACTCCGGCCATGTTAAACGTCTTCGACGGAGCGCCAAAAGTTATGCTACAACTTGCCGCAGCCTCTGACACCGATGCAAATGGGGTATGGACGTTACCATACAGCGGCATATCACAATGAATCTCATCCGATATCACTATCAAATTGTGGCGAACGGCTATCTCGGCCAAGCGACCCAATGTAGCCTTATCCCACACCAAACCGATAGGGTTATGGGGATTAGCAATAATGAGGATTTTGCACTTCTCATCCAATAGTTGCTCCAGATTATCAAAATCCATCTCATAACCTCCATCCGTAACCTTCAACGGATTACACACAACCTCGCGGTTATTATGCTCTGGCACCAACCTAAACGGGTGATATACAGGCGGCTGGATCACAATCTTATCCCCTGGTGAGGTAAAAGCATTAATCGCCATACCAATGCCCTTCACTATACCCGGAATGTAGCACAGCCACTCACGCTCCACCTGCCAATTATGACGTTTTTTAAGCCAGCCTATTATACTCTGCCAATAGCCGTCATAGGCCAACGTATAACCCAAAATAGGATGTTCCAAACGACGTTTCAGGGCATCAATGATAAAGTCTGGTGTCTCAAAATCCATATCCGCTACCCACATAGGTATCAAATCGTTACGACCATAGAAATCAAGCAAAGCATCATACTTAAGGCAATGGCTGCCACTACGATCGACAATCTTGTCGAAATCATATTTCTTACTCATATATCAATCTATTAAAAATTTCATCACATCAATACCGTCGGCGTAATCGCAAAGAGTAGGGTATTGCGCGCGACCAAAATCAGCCCTGCGAGGATGGTCAATCACCTCCGATACTACGCACTGCAACGCACCATCATTCTCCTCCAGCCAAGCCCTCACCTCGGCAAGTGAATCATAATAGGCATAATGCACTCGGCTCAAAGTCTCTGGAAAACTACGCGACTCAACAGCTAACGCACCATTCAAATCCAAAAATTCCATTTTAGACATCAACATCATAGCTTTGTCACACAAATAGTTTCCACGTTTCATCTCAACCATTGATTCAGGTTGAGGAATCTCGCCATTCCAACCCCTCGGGGCGAATATCAAAGAGACATTTCTACAACCCAAACCGCTATATGTATATATATCACGTTGCAACAAATTCATCTGCTCATTCGACTCCTCGCCCGAGAGCACCGCAACCGAATGTCGGCTACCTCTGATTAGGGACGGGATATTGTTATATCGCGCCCTAAAATGCGCAGCAGCCGCATCACCTCCCGTTGCAATAACTTTATCTATCTGTTCATCACCAGAATATTTCTCAATCGGAATAGTAGGGCATATATCACGCAATATATCAATAATATACTGCATCATAACAGAATCTTTACTTGATGGTTTTATAACAGCCGTATAACCACACAACAGCACACACATCAAATCAAAAAATCCAACCAACGGTATATTGCCAGCCATTATTATCCCCACACGCATACTCTTTGCGGGGAAATTATAATTTGCCAACCATTTTTGCAACTTATCTTCATCGAGCATCTCCTCGCATATCGCCCTTACCGCCATTACAACCTCCGATGGTGCAAACCACTCATTGGCCGCAACGGCCAGCTCAATCACCGACGCAGATTTTTCATCCTCGCCAAAAGTGCGCAGACGCCGCCCAAGTTCAACAAAAACGCTTGTCAATATCGCTCTATCCATACACAAATTTATCAATTTTGTAAAAAATATTGCTCAAAGTTAACAAAAAATTTGGATTGTAAAATTTTTTATCTATCTTTGCACTCGCAATCGGATAAAAACCGATAGCAAGTTCAGAACATATTGCGGAAATAGCTCAGTTGGTAGAGCACAACCTTGCCAAGGTTGGGGTCGCGAGTTCGAGTCTCGTTTTCCGCTCCAAGAGTCCAAAATAAAAAGGACAAAGTAATGTAAAACCTCTTTGAAACGCTGTTTCAGAGAGGTTTTCTTGTTTTTGGTCCGTAAGCCGAATCCCCTGAAAACACCTATTTCCGCTGTACATTTCGTTACGAAGTGTTACGAATTAACCCGAAAACAAAAAGTCGTAACGGTTGTAATGAAAAGTCGTAACGGTTATTGGAGTTAACAAACTTTCTGTCTGTGGTTTACCTATACTTTTCCTGTACGCAAAATGCGTCAAAAAGCAAGTAATACTCATTAAAACCACAATCAGATGAAAAGCACTTTCAGAATCTTGTTCTACGGGCGAACAAATGAACAACGCAAGGATGGCACAATGCCCCTTACAGCCCGCGTAACTATCAATGGCGAGACCGTCGCATTCAACATCAAAATGAGCGTTCCCGTTGCAATCTGGGACGGCAAGTCGAGCAGAGCCAAAGGTCGCTCGCCCGAAGCAACTCGCATAAACCGTTACTTGGAGAGCATTAACGCTCGTCTAATCTCCATTTATCAGAATCTCACCGAGGCGGGCGAGATTGTAACTCCGCAGATACTGCGTGACGAGTTTCTCGGTGTTGGAGTAAAGAACACCTCGTTACTGACGATCTTTAACGAATTTAATGATCGGCAGGAGCAGTTGATAGGCATCGACATTACCCAATCGACTTTCAACAAATTTGACCTCACCTATCGCCGTTTGGAGGAGTTCCTGTGCAAGAAGCGTAACCGCAAGGATATTCCTATCCGACAGGTGGACCGCACATTCGTACTCGATTTCGAGGCTTTCTTGAAGGTGGAACACGGTCTGTCGCTCAACTCGTCGGAAAA
>JAGBIC010000031.1 GCA_017935185.1 Alistipes sp.
ATCGGGATGAGCCTTCTCTATCTCGTCAAGCAACACCACCGAATATGGCTTACGACGCACCGCCTCGGTTAGCTGACCGCCCTCATCGTAACCCACATACCCCGGAGGCGCTCCCACCAGTCGCGAAACACTGTGACGCTCTTGATACTCGCTCATATCGATACGGGTCATCATAGAGTCATCGTTAAAAAGAAACTCGGCCAACGCACGTGCCAACTCGGTCTTTCCCACTCCCGTTGTGCCGAGGAATATAAACGAGCCGATAGGCTTGCGGGCATCGTTAAGTCCTGCACGAGAGCGGCGCACGGCATCCGAGATAACATCTATTGCTTGCTGCTGACCCACCACACGTTTGTGAAGTTCATCCTCCATATGTAGTAGCTTCTCTCTCTCCGACGAGAGCATACGCTGCACCGGAATTCCCGTCCAGCGAGATACCACCTCGGCAATATCCTGCGAGTCGACCTCCTCCTTTATCATGGCATCGCCCGCAGATGTAGTCATGCGAAGCTGCTCCTGAAGAGCCTCTATCTGTCGCTCGGCCTCGACAATCTTACCATATCTGATTTCGGCAACGCGGCCATAGTCGCCTGCACGCTCGGCCTGCAGGGCCTCGACCTTCAAATGCTCGATAGAGTCTTTGTTCTGCTGAATCTTCTGCAACAAATCTCGCTCGCCTTGCCACTTTGCACGCAAAGCCGCCTCTTTCGATTTCAACTCCTCAATCTCGCGGGTAAGGCTCTCGACACGCTCCTGGTCATTCTCACGACGGATGGCCTCACGCTCAATCTCAAGCTGGCGGATTCTGCGGTCAAGGTTATCGATATCCTCCGGAACTGAGTTCATCTCCAAACGCAAGTGCGCAGCTGCCTCGTCAATAAGGTCAATAGCCTTATCAGGCAAGAAACGCGATGTGATATAACGATGCGACAACTCCACCGCCGCAATTATAGCCTCATCCTTGATGCGCACTTGATGGTGGTTCTCGTAACGCTCCTTCAATCCTCGCAAAATAGATATTGCATCCTCGGTTGTAGGCTCGTCAACCATCACCTTCTGAAAACGGCGCTCCAAAGCCTTATCCTGCTCGAAATATTTTTGGAACTCATCGAGTGTGGTAGCACCTATTGTGCGCAACTCGCCTCGCGCCAAAGCCGGTTTCAGGATATTGGCCGCATCCATAGCTCCACTGCTCTTGCCCGCACCAACCAAAGTGTGAATCTCGTCGATGAACAAGAGAATTGAGCCATCGCTGGCAATAACCTCCTGCACAACGCCCTTCAATCGCTCCTCGAACTCGCCCTGATACTTGGCACCGGCAACCAGCGCACCCATATCAAGCGAGAATATCAACTTCGACTTAAGGTTCTCGGGTACATCTCCATCAACAATACGGTGGGCAATACCCTCGGCAATGGCTGTTTTTCCCACTCCGGCCTCACCCACAAGGATGGGATTGTTCTTTGTACGGCGTGAGAGAATCTGCAACACACGACGAATCTCTTCATCACGGCCAATAACGGGGTCGAGTTTGCCGTTTCGCGCCATCTCGTTGAGGTTGATGGCATACTTACCCAGCGCATTGAACTCCTGCGACGAGGTCTGGCTATCGACCGTTGCGCCCTTGCGGAACTCGCGTATGGCCGTTATCAACTCCTTCTCGGTTGCACCATTGCGCTTGAGCATATCGGCCACAGCACCTCGCTCGGCAACAAGTGCCAACAGCAGATGCTCCACCGAGGCATATTTATCATTAAAGGTGCGAGTGAAATCAACAGCACGCTGAATAACTTTGGTGGTATCTCCCGAAAAATATTGCTCGCCATTCCCACCCGAAACGCGGGGCATGGCATTGAGCGCTTGGGCGAGTTCGCTCTTGAGCATTGAAACATTTACCCCCACACGACCCAACAGGAAACAGGCCAGAGAGTCCTCCTCTTTGACCATAACGCTTACAAGATGTATGGGTTCAACGGCCTGCTGGCCGCGCTCGGCGGCAAGAGCCACTGCGCCCTGCAATGCCTCCTGCGCCTTGATGGTTAAAGTATTGATGTTCATATCTATAAGATTTTTATTGTTTTCAATCGCTTTTTACCAACCATCAACGCAAATCTTTTGCCAATAGCCCAAATCAGACATCCGGTACTCATTTTGGCAGAATATGGCAGAACTTTATGCCGCAATACGACATTATGTCAGGTAGTTCATTCGGGCTATATAAAATACAGCTCTACCCAAACAAAAATCCCGAAGCCTCCAAAGCTTCGGGATTTTGTGTTTCTTCTACGAAACTATTACTCTAATTCAAACTCAGAAATCTTGGTAATCTTACCACGCTCAACAACCAATTGATGATTGGTCTCTATAGTTGTTGCTGCACCATTCTCGAGGGTATACACAATGTTGATGGTTGAGTAAGTGCCCACCCAAGCAGGAATAAATATTGAAGTTGCCTCAGTGGTACTCAATTCAATAGGAGTGTCGATATCTGCACCTGACTCAAAATAACCATAAGTGTCATATATTGAATATGGGGCTATAGGCGAGACATGGAAATAGCCACAAAGAGCTGTATTAGACACTTGTGAATCCAATTTAATATCTTTTAATTTAAGGCCGCTAGTTTTCGCCTTTACGGGAATTTCAACAACACCCACAATATGATGCACAACTGCAACAGAACTCTCGGCAGTAGCAGTAAAAACATCTGAGATTATCGGCAAATACTCCTCAATGCCTGTTCCGTTCTTTAATTGTAGAGCAACATTTGAACTGCCCTCGCTATCATTATTAACAGAGATATTGAGTGTTTCAGCACTTGAGGTTACAAAATAGTTTTTTCCTACTTCTAATTTATTGTCATCACGGTCATTTTGAGGCTTGAACGAACCGGATGAAGCATCATACACAAGATTTTTTGCCGGAGCTGTAGTATTTTTATCCTCCCAAACATAAATCACATCGCCATCACTCCATGAATATTCAAGTCCTGAGGCGTTAGGAGTTGCGCTCACACGGGTATCGCCCTCGAAATTAACCTTCAACTCCGACACATACTGTACTCCCTCTGATGCAGCATCATTTTTGCTGCAACCTACTGCTGCCAACGCTACTGCAGCAGCAAACAAAAACATAATCTTTTTCATTGTTCTCTTGTTGTTTTAATTTGTTACTGCCAATTGTGGTTACCATAACCCATGTCGTCAAAACCATCACCCGACTGGGCAAAACCCTGTTCCACCTCAACTTCGAGCACCTCAACTGTCGGGGTCTCGTAAACCATTTTCTCGTTGATTTGTTTCATAGCATTTAAGTTCTTAATGCCTCACAGTCCCCAAGAGTCGGCGGATAAACACAAAAAAATAAGTGTGGGAACTTATTGCTTTATCCTAAAATCAGGCTCTCGCATTGCCTTGGCACAGATAAAACAATAGCCCACACCGTTAATGATACTATTACAATGCATCGCCACAAAAACGGTGCTAACATTGGTATCAAATACGATGTGGTGCTACTGCCATCATCTTCGTGCCTTTCAAATTTGCGAGATTTGATTTTAGAAGATAATTTCAATAACACCTAATATGTAACACGCTGACCACTATGCGGTAGCGCTTAATACAAAGTTATGATAAAAAAATGCATTTTTCAAGAAAAAGTAATTTTTTTTGATATACTGCACAAAAAAACGCCCCTCGGAAACCGAGAGGCGTCGTAGTTGCAGCAAACAGATTATGCCACAGCGTTAGAGATAAGGAATGTTGCAGCAACGGTCAAGATAGCGTACAACTCGGGGAACGCACCCAAGATAAGGGTTTTACCCATAACGTCGTGACCATTACCGATGGCAGCAATACCGTTGGCACAAACCTTGCCCTGATAAATAGCAGCGGCCAAGTTAACGATACCAACCAAAACACCGGCACCGAATACGGCAGCAGCCTGCAACATGGTAATCTCAGCGGTCAAAAGACCCTGAACCATAAAGAAACATACGAAACCGTAAAGGCCCTGTGAACCGGGAAGAGCCGAAAGAATCATGTAGCTACCGAAAGCGTTACCATTCTTCTTCATAGCGCCCACTGCGGCCTGACCGCAAATTGAAGTACCTACCGCTGAAGCGATACCTGCCAGACCTACCATGATAGCAACGCCCACATAGGCCAAAATCAAAGCTGTTGAATTTTCCATAATTAGTTTGTATTATTAAATTTTACTTTTGTTTATTTATTTTCCTGATTAGTTAACGGCTCGAATGAACGGGTGGTCATCTCGAAACCAGCATTTTTATAAAACTCCACAAAGGTGAGTCGCATGGGGTGAACAAACGACGATATCGACGACATGAAGAGGTTGATACCATGGCCCACAAGCAAGATGGCGGTAGCTCCCAAAATCTGGAATATTGTACCTACACCAAACTGCTCGATACCGCTATCAAGACCGGTAAGACCCAACGCCAACGAGTTAAACACCTGCGCCAGCACACCGCCCGACAAACCAATGGCGAATAGACGGATATATGAAAGCACATCGCTCAACAAACTTGTGACATTATTATATGTATCCCACAAGCCGCTTGCAAAGTTTATAATGGGGTTGCGCTTGATATCGCTCAAGAACAACATCAACACCGCACCGACACCCAACGCTGCATAGAAAGCAGGTGATGAGGTAGTGAAGCCCGGAATAACCCATGCGGGATTGAGCATCTGAAGACCGCCCGCCAGACATGCCGACAATAGCACTATAAACCAGCCTAACTGTGCAAAGACAGTGGTAATACCGAAATAACGAGCCTTGAAGCAGATATTAAGCAACATTCCGAACAGAATCTGAACAACACCCAAAGCCAAAGCCAATGAGAAGAAGTCGTTCTGGAAATCGAGGAATGGTGACTCGGCAATGCTCTCATAGCCCATCATATCGGGGATACTCAAACCGAACAACGAGCCGGTATAGAAACCAAAGAGAGTAGTAGCTCCACCACACACCATCGTAAGGATTGAAGCCTGACGCATAGCCTTACCACCCTTGAGGAATAGTGCCAGACCCAACAAGAAGAGGATTGAGCCATATCCTGCATCGTTCAAACATATTGCGAAGAACAACATGTAGAAAGGTGCAAAGAAAGGAGTCAAATCCAATGTTCCATACTTGGGCAGGGCATACATGCCGCCAATAAGCTCGAAGAGTCGTGCGAAACGATTATTCTTCAGCTTAACAGGGGTATCATCCTCGGGAGTGGGATCGCTCTTAAGGTAGACAACACCGGGGAACTCCTCCAGCAACGCATCCACCTCTGCAGACTTATCGCTCTCGGCCCATCCCTCCATAACAGCCAATGCACCGTCGGCAGCCATGGTGGCAGCACCGTTAATCTTCACCTTCTGCAAGCGATACAACAACGACGAATACTCCTTCTCGATTTTATCAATGCTGGCTGCACAACGAGCGAAATCGCCATTGAGCTGCTGCAACTGCTGCTCGGCATCCTCAGCCTCGGCCTTTGCTGCACGATAGTCCATCGCAGGCGCTTTAATCTCCTGTGCATCAATCATAATATCGGCCTCGGGGCTGGCTATAACCACGAAATAGGCTTGAGTTGCAGTACGGCTAATCTCAACCACGGTGTGTTCTGCACCCCATGCCTCGACATTCTCATCGAAATCTGATGGAGAAGCCACGAAATAACGCAACGCAATACCTCCCGACTGCAAAGCCTCACGCGATGCAACAGTAAACTCGCCCCACGGCTCAAGCTCTTCCGAGAGTTTCTCCATGCGGGCAACCTCGGCCACCAATGCGGCACGACGCTGCTGCGCCTCAACATAAGCCTCATAAGCCTCCTCGCCCGACGCATAAGCCTCGGCCGACACATTCATATCCTCTGAAGCAGCAAAATCCTTCAAGAAATCGATAGCCTTGCGATAATAGTCTATGTCGCTCACAAGCTGACGATCCTGCTCCTGCGGTTCCCAGCCTGTTGTGGTGATATCCACCAGCCCGAGATCTCGCAAACGAGCAACAAACTCATCACTCTGCGTTGCCTGCAACACAAAGTCGTAACGTGACATCTTTACTATCATAACATAGACCCCTCCGCGGCCTGCTGCTGACGTGTTTTAACAATCTTCTGTGCCGATTTTGAAAGATTCTCCTCATCCTCCATAAATCGTTTGATCTTGCGAATGGCATCCTCGTAACCCGGAATCTGCACCTTCTCATAAAGGTTTACCTTCTGGGTGGTCTTACGGCGTGCATAATCGAGCAACTCCATTTTACGATTGTAGACCTCACACTCGATACCCAATCGTGCCATGCGCTTCAACAAATCGACTCCATCGGCATACCACACCGGCGACGAAAAGAGGTTGTAGGGCTTCTCTGCGAAGCGAACCTCCTCAAGCACAGGTGTGCGTACTCCCGCAATCTTCTGCTCGGCAAGAACGACATCCTCAACACCCAACAGTGTAGAGTCGAACTCACCCCACAGAGCCACCATATACTCGTACTCGGCGGCAAGAGCCTCCAGACGATTTTGGTAGTCGCGAGCCGTATCCTTCGCCTTTTTAACCTCGGAACGCAACGCCGACTCCTTACTCTTGATGGTAGGGAGTGCTGCTTTACGCATCTTCAGCTGCTTGCCGAGCTCTCCGAGCGAAGTTTTGTTATATTGAAATTTAATTGCCATAATAAGTTATTTTCTGTTAGCTGTTACGCCTTCCAGTACTTTGCAATAAGCTCGGCCTTAATGGCAACCTCCTCCTGTGAGAAGTACTCTGCAAAGAGAGTCCATGCGGTATCGAGCATCTGCTCAATCTCGATATTAACATCGATGGCAAGCAGTTTCTCTGAATAGTCGTGAGCAAACTTCAAAGCACGCTCGTCGTAATCCGACAAATCGAAACCATTCTCCAACTTTGTCTTTGCATTGGCTGCATCGGCATACAGACGCACACAGGCATTCATCACCTGAGGATGATCCTCGCGGGTCTTCTTACCAATTACCAGCTGCTTCAGACGAGAGAGCGAACGGAAGGGGTCAACAATAACCTTACCTGTATCAGAATCGTTACGCAAGAAGAGCTGACCCTCGGTGATATAACCTGTGTTATCGGGGATAGCGTGAGTAATATCACCACCAGAAAGGGTTGTAACGGCGATAATGGTGATAGAACCGCCATTAGGCAACTGCACGGCCTTCTCGTAGATCTTTGCCAAATCCGAATAGAGAGAGCCGGGCATAGAGTCCTTTGACGGAATCTGGTCCATACGGTTCGACACGATAGCGAGAGCATCGGCATACAAGGTCATATCGGTCAAAAGCACCAAAACCTTCTCGCCCTTATCAACTGCGAAATACTCCGCAGCGGTCAATGCCATATCGGGAACCAACAGACGCTCAACGGGAGGATTCTCGGTTGTATTTACGAATGAAACGATACGATCCAAAGCACCTGCATTCTCGAATACCTGCTTGAAATAGAGGAAATCGTCGTTGGTTAGACCCATACCTCCCAAGATAATCTTGTCGGCCTTGGCACGCAAAGCCACATTCGCCATCACAGCGTTATAAGGCTGGTCGGGATCGGCAAAGAAGGGAATCTTCTGACCCGACACGATGGTATTGTTAAGGTCGATACCTGCAATACCTGTTGCAATAAGCTCTGAGGGCTGCAAACGGCGGAAAGGATTCACTGTGGGGCCACCAATCTCGCGTGCCTCGCCTTCGATAGGCTCGCCACCCTCAAGCGGCTCACCATAAGCATTGAAGAAACGGCCTGCCAGATTATCCGACACACGCAACTTTGGAGCCTCACCGTGGAAAACAACCTCTGAGTTGGTTGCCAAGCCCTCGGTACCGGCAAATACCTGCAAGGTAACATTCTCACCCATAATTTTTACCACCTGCGCCAACTTGCCGCCAACGGTAGCAAGCTCGTCGTTACCAACACCTGTTGCACGCAATGTGATGGTGGCCTTGGTGATATTATCAATCTTTGTATATACTTTTTGAAATGCTCGTGTTGTCATGGCTGCACCTATTTTGTGAGTTGATTATTAACGGTCTGCTCAATCTGATTCTTATAGTCAAAGAACTTCTCGCTCTGCCACTCGGCATAGTTCATCTGACGGAAGAGGTTGATAAGACCCTTAAAGAATTTAGAACATGACTCGAAATCCGAGAAATCGAAATCCTTGCGACATACATCCAACACCATCTCATACATCATCTTCTGACGCTCAATGGGGCAGTTGGCATCAATATCATCGAAGGCATCCTGCTGCAAAATAACGAAGTCAAGAAGCTCCGACTTCCAGAAACGCTCGTGGTATGATACGGGAACACCGTCATCACCCAAAATGTTAATCTGGTCGTTAGCCTCTTTACCGCGCTGCACGATGGTCTTACCCTCATACACCTCGTTAACCCAACTCTTGCCGATATGCTCGTCAAGATACGAGGCAACCTCGGGATACTCCAAATACTTTGAATAAGAGTCCAGCGGGTCGATAGCGGGATAACGCTTTGAATCGGCACGGCCCTGTGAAAGTGCATAGAAACAACGTGCAGCCTTCTTTGTAGACTCGGTAACGGGCTCCTTCAGGTTACCACCCGCGGGTGATACTGTTCCGAGGAAAGTCACAGAACCTGTCTGGCCGTTATTAAGTTTAACCAAACCTGCACGAGAGTAGAAGTTAGAGATAATTGCCGAAAGGTCCATAGGGAAGGCATCCTGACCCGGGAGCTCCTCCAAACGGTTTGACATCTCACGCAAAGCCTGTGCCCAACGTGAAGTAGAGTCGGCCATAACCAACACCTTCAGACCCATAGCTCGATAATACTCTCCGATGGTCATACCGGTATATACCGATGCCTCACGAGCCGCAACGGGCATGTTTGAAGTGTTGCAGATGATGATAGTTCGCTCCATGAGCTTGTGGCCGGTACGAGAATCGATAAGTTCGGGGAACTCGGCGAAGATCTCCACCACCTCGTTTGCACGCTCACCACAAGCTACGATGATAATAACGTCGGCATCAGCCTGCTTTGAGATTGCATGCTGAAGCACTGTCTTACCTGCACCGAAAGGACCGGGGATAAATCCTGTACCACCCTCAGCCAAAGGATTGAAGGTATCGATAGCTCGCACACCTGTCTCCATCACACGTGAAGGACGGGGTTTCTCGATATAGCTGCGAACAGCCTGCTTAACAGGCCACTTCTGCACCATGGTTACATTATACTCGTTGCCATCCTTATCGGCAAGCACAGCAACGGTGTCGGTTACCTTGTACTCACCTGCAGCAGCTACGCTCTTTACTGTGTAGTTACCCTGCATGATAAAGGGAACCATAATCTTGTGATCAACCCACTGCTCCTTTACCTGACCGAGCCAATCGGCAGCTGTCACCTTGTCACCAACATTGGCCAACGGAGTGAACTCCCAGGTCTTATCAAAATCAATGGGGTCGGTAATAGAACCACGATTGATGAACAAACCATCCATCTTCTCCAAGTCGTTCTGCAAACCATCATAGTTGCGTGACAACAGACCCGGGGCAAGTGTAGCCTCCAACATGTGGCCCATAAACTCTACCTTGTCGCCGATCTTAAGGCCACGGGTGCTATCATACACCTGAACATAGGCATCATCGCCAATAACCTTAATCACCTCGGCCATCATACGCGTATCACCACAATATACGAAACATATCTCGTTCTGACCCACTGCGCCGTCGGCCTTCACGATAACGATGTTCGAGATGATACCGTTTACACGTCCTAAAGTTTTCATTTACTTATATTTTATTGTTTATTTATCATATCCTTACCATCCAGCTCTGCCATAATACGCTCCAGCATCTCACGACCTCGCTTGGGATCCAACAAACTCCATCGTGCCACGATATTTATCTTGGCAAGATACGACAGAATTGCATCGAGGTTAAAATAGTCAAACGCAGCCAATTCGCCCGCCTGCTCCCAACGTATAAGGTCGATTTTATGCTCCTTCTCAACCATGTTGGTCTCGTCATTCACAGCCGAAATTACCGCATCGATATATGAGAGTTCGCCTCGCAGACCGAAATCGGCAGCCGACGAACGCTGCAACTGATCTACGATATCGCCACCGCCTACCAATGAGTCGGCCACCACACGATCGGTAGCTCGCGCCACAGCGGCTGCAGCCACATTGCGCAGGGTGCGGTCAAAATCCGACCAGTTTCGCATATAGCGGCTCTTCGAGCGAGCGCACTCCTCATAATAGGCAGCCAGCAGAGCCTTCTCGAAACCAATAGTCATATCAACCTTCTCGGCATCCTCTCCCTCGGGCTCGGCATAGGCTCTTACAACCGTTGCCATAGCCTCGGGCATGCTCTGTGGAGATACCAACTCATCGGCCAACGCCTCCTGGGGAATATTACCCAGAGGATTATACGCGGCACGACCTGCATGCTTTGCTATAAGGTTCTCGCAATCGTAATAACCGTATAGTAGTCGCACCACGGCAGCATCACCCTCCGAAATCTGCTCAAGAATCTCGGCCACAATCTCGGTGGCATCAAAACCCTTGGTATCAGAATCGAGTGTATACTCACGCAGTCCGGCAACTAACGAATAATAGTTTTTATCAAACATAAATCTTCTGCTTAAAAAATGAGTTGAGCCACCTTATCACGCAGATATCCGCTCATCAAAGCCTCAAAGCTCTCGTTAGAGAATGAGATATAGTAGCTACCGTTCTTCTCACCTACCTTAAAGCCACTCTTAACATCGGCAGAATAACCAACCTCGATACCCTCTGAAAGAAGTGATTTTACGGCAGCCTCAAATGCAGCACCCAACTCGGCCTTCTTGACCTCGGGGAGCAATGCAACAAGCTCCACTTTTGCACCGTTGTTCCAATTCTTGGCAACAGACAAGAGCATCTCTTTAATGAATGATGCATCAAGATTGGCACTCTCAACACCCTCACCCACACTCTTGGCAACAATAAGATTCTCTATCTCGGCCTTAATCTTTGCTACTGCCTGCTTGCCGGCCAATGAAATCTCTGTCATGGCATTTTTCTCTACATCGGCGGCCTTTGCCTCGGCCTCGGCAATAATCTGTGCAGCCTTCGCCTCGGCGTCAGCTACAATTTTCTGTGCTTTGCTCTTGGCCTCGGCTACAAGGTTATCGGCCTCGGCACGTCCTTTTTCCAAACCCTCCTGGAACAGACGGTCTGTTAATTCCTGCAGTTTTGAATTTCCCATTTTATCTATCTTTAATTTATGTTTATTTATCAAGCACTATTTTCTTGCGCAACACAACAATACTAAAGTATTGTTTCCTTTTTTTGCAAAATATTGGACAAAGATACGACAATTATTCGGCTCTATCAAAATTTGTATCATCTTTTTCTTAACTAACAAGGCCTTACAGAACATATTCCACCCAAAAACAACCATCACACACCAATTTACACGACACTAATGACCTAAATATAAAACATTTTGACCTCTCCGCACCAACTTTCAGATTACCAAAGATTTTTAGTATATTTGCACATGTAAATACACAATCTAAAATCATTTGTTATGACGCACAAAATTCTACTGCCACTCATCCTCACCGCCTTACTTTTACCAGTAGCCACATCGGCACAAAAAAGTGACATCAAACACAAAATCAATACCACCAAACCCTACAAACCACGCACTGCCCACAAAGGTTGGAAACTTGTTTGGGCCGACGAATTTAATGGCAACAAAGTCGACACATCATCATGGGAGCGATGCCCCCGCATCAATGCCCCATGGGGCCGACACATGTCAAATCTCGATTCGCTTTGCCAGGTGAAAGATGGCGTTTTAGAGCTACACGGCATTTGTACCCCGCAGGGTATAGACGAGAAGATCCCTTATCTGACCGGAGGGCTGCAAAGCCGCTCTCGTCACTCGATACGCAACGGCAGAGTAGACGTACGCGCAAGATTCGAGTGTGGCAAAGGTTTTTGGCCAGCGATATGGCTTATGCCCGACATCAACATTCCATGGCCACAAGGGGGCGAGATTGACATTATGGAGCATTTGAATTACGATGACATCATCTATCAAACTGTACACTCAACCCACACCCGTCAGCAGCGCGAACCCATATCAAAAACAAGCCAAACAACACCCATAAACAGAGATGATTTCAACATCTATTCAGTAGAAGTAAATGAAAATGAGATAGTGTTTTATGTCAATAACGAAAAGCAATTCTCATACCCGAAGATGAATCCCACACCCGAGGGGCAATATCCATTCTCCGACCACCCATTTTATGTGATTCTCTCGGCGCAATTGGGTGGCGACTGGGTAGGCGAGATTGACCCGGCCGATTTACCTGTAAAAATGGAAATCGACTATGTGAGATTTTACAAAAAGCGATAAACAGAAAATCCCGAAGCAATCTTCGGGATTTTCTGTTTTATGACTGATGTTCGGGGCGTAGCAAATCTTGTACGACCTTAACGGGCGAGAAGGTGGTGATAGGCACCTCCACCAGCACCGTATTCCACTTGGCCATAGCGCCATTCCACAGGCCCGGCAACTCCTGCGCACGCAAGTCGCGACCACCGCTTGATTTCTGTGAGATAAAACCTGTTTCGGGGTCGGTATATTTCGTAAGATCATATTTGCCACCATCAGCACTCTTCACGCCACACACCAAATCAACGGGGTTGAAATGGGTTGCCGACTTCATCAGGTGCATATCCTCGGGAGCAATCTGACTCGACTCGGCAATTTGCAAAGATTCCGTACCATCCTCGGCGGCTACCCAGAAAGGACCGCCACCCGGCTCACCTTGGTTGCGCACCACACCGCATACGCGAATAGGGCGATTGAGCAGGTTCTTCAGCAACTCTGTATCGTAAGTTGCGGGCAACTTCACACATAATTTCTGCTCAACAAACTCTGCCACAGCCACCTTATCAGCCTCACCCTGCTCAAGAGCTTTCAGATATGCAGAGGCCTGCTTCTGCAAGTCAAGCAGCAGACCAGCCAAAGCCTTTTTATATTTAATCGTATCGCCGCGACGAGCCTCTGTTGTGACATTATCAATATTCTTCACAAAAATAATATCGGCATCGATATCATTCAGATTCTCAATAAGTGCGCCATGACCCGCAGGACGGAACAACAACGCACCATCCTCGGTTCTGAATGGAGTATTGTCGGGATTAACCGCAATGGTATCCGTTGAAGACTTCTGCACCGAGAACGAGATATTGTACTTCACACCAAAGTGCTCCTCATAATAGGGTTGCGTGGCGCCCAACACGTCCCAAAAACCACCCATATGCTCGGCCGAAACAGTAAAATGGATAAATACCTCATCCCCCGAACGTGCATACTCGGCGCCCTCGACCAAATGCTCCTCCACAGCCTTGCGATTGCCCTCGGCATAGCTATGGAACGTAACAAGGCCCTTCGGTTTGCTACCATAGTTCAAGCCTTGCTTTACGATAGCCTCAACAATCTCTTCATCCGATGAGTCGGGCACAAGATACTGCGACAATTCGGGCCAGAATGCAAATTTCTCGATATTATCAAGCAGGGTATCGATACCCTTACCTCGCTTACCCTCATTCACAAACTCAAACAGCTCTTTGAACATTCGTGTTGCCGCACCCGATGCCGGCACAAATTTCACAACTCTCAATTTATCCACCTGTGACTCATAACGAGCTACGGCAGCCTCAACAGCCTTATCATCAAGCACCAACACACCATCGCCCGCTGCTGCGGCACGCACAACTTTAAGAAAGGGGAATCCTTTGCGGAAATTCTCTATCTGCTGCTCAACCTGTTGCAACGACAAACCATGTTGGTTGATCTGCTGCAAATCCTCTTTACTGAACATTTTACTCTACATTTTATATTTAGTTATTATATATTCTATCCAATATTGCAACACCTAATATGCCGCAATGCTCCAAAAATTATTCAAATTTACGAAATATTTCCTAACTTTGTCGGAAATGAAACGATTTTATTATTCAATTTACTGCAAAATAAACCATAACCCACAATAACATGAAAAAGTTTACTTTAATTTTTGCTTTGCTATCAATAGCTTTAAGCACTTCGGCCGCCCCATTGTGGATGCGCTATCCAGCAATATCTCCAGACGGACAAAAGATAGCCTTCACATACAAAGGCGATATTTATGTCGTTGCCGCCAATGGCGGCGAGGCTGAATGTGTAACACCCGCCGAGTGCTATGATGTGGCCCCCGTGTGGTCACCCGACTCAAAGCATCTGGCATATGCCAGCGACCGATACGGCAACTATGATATTTTTATCGTCAATGCAAACGGCGGCGCATCAAAGCGCGTGACGACCAACTCGGCAAAAGAGTTTCCCCATGCCTTCTCAACCGATGGCTCGCAGATTTACTACGAAGCCACAATCGCCGATGCAGCACAGAGTGCACTATTCCCCAAGTCATCACTTGGCGAATTGTATGCCGTCAGCACAAACGGTGGTCGTCCGACACGCGTATTGGGCACTCCGGCGCAGGCTGTAAATTTCAGCAATGACGGCAAGCAGTTCCTCTACCATGACCGCAAGGGCGTTGAGGACGAGTGGCGCAAACACCACACATCATCTATTACCCGCGACGTATGGCTCTACGACACCACTTCAGGCAAGCACACCCAACTGACCGACTGGGCCGGCGAGGACCGCAACCCTATATTTGCCGACAATGACAAGACCGTTTATTTTCTCAGCGAGCGCGGCGGCACATTTAACGTATGGTCGTTCCCGACAGTAAACCCCGCACAAGCAAAGCAGGTGACAAATTTCAAGACCCATCCTGTTCGTTTCTTGTCGCTCGCCGACAACGGTACACTCTGTTTCGGCTATAATGGTGAGATTTATACTATGCAGAAAGGCGGCTCACCAAAAAAACTTGCCGTAGAGATTATTGAGAAGGAACCCACATCAAAAAGCACGCTTCTTAATGTTTCAGGCGGAAGCTATGGTACCGTATCACCCGACGGCAAGCAGATTGCTTTCGTATCGCGTGGCGAGGTGTTTGTAACCTCGGTAGAGTATCCCACAACCAAACAGATTACCAACACTCCGCAATCGGAAATATCGCCCAGCTTTGCAGCCGACAACCGCACGCTGGCTTATGCTTCGGAGCGCAACGGCAAATGGAATATCTATACCGCCACAATCCAGCGTAATGAGGAGCCCAACTTCCCCAACGCTACGTTGATTGACGAAAAGCCCCTATTCAAAGAGAACAAAATTGATCGTTCATATCCCGCCTACTCACCCGACGGCAAGGAGCTTGCCTTCGTTGAAGACCGTTGCCGACTGATGGTGCTAAACCTTGAATCGGGAAAAGTTCGTCAGATTACTGACGGCAGCAAGCACTACACCACCGACGGCTCAATGGAGTTCGCATGGTCACCCGACAGCAAATGGTTTGCCATCAGCTACACCGGCAACCGCCACGAGCCCTACTCTGACGTGGGCATTGTTAGTGCACAGGGTGGCGAGATTCACAACCTCACCAACACAGGTTATTTCGACTATGAGCCTCATTGGGTGATGGACGGAAATGCCATTCTCTTCTCATCTGACCGTTACGGCATGCGCAGTCATGCATCATGGGGCTCGCTTAATGATGTTATGATTATATATCTCAATCGCAAGAGTTTCGAACTGAGCAAAATGAGCAAAGAGGAGTATGAGATGTATAAGGAAGATGAGAAAAAAGCCAAGGAGAACGAGAAAAAATCAGATGACAAAGATTCTGCCGACAAAAAGGATAAAGAGAAAAAAGAAGAAATAGAGCCCATCGTTGTCGAGCTGGAAAATATTGAAGACCGTATTGTTCGTCTGACACCGAACTCTGGCTCATTAAGTTCTTTTACAATAAACAAGGAGGGCGACAAGCTATTCTACATAATCTCTTATGAGGGTCACTACGATATGTGGCAGAAAGATTTGCGCACCGGCGATAACAAGGTTCTGCACAAATCTATCGGTAGCGGATCGATGCAATGGGACAAGAAGATGGAGAATCTGTTCCTTTTGGGCGGAAACATGAAGAAGCTCAAGGGTGGTTCAGGCGCTCCCACGACAATCACAGCACGCGGAGATATGCGTTTAGACCGTGACACCGAGCGAGAATATATGTTCGACCGCGTATATCGACAGGAAAAGCAGCGTTTCTACACCGAAAAGATGCATGGCGTGGATTGGGACGCCATGCGTGACAACTATGCTCGTTTCGTTCCACATATCAACAACAACTACGATTTCGCAGAGATGTTGAGCGAGTGGCTCGGCGAGTTGAACGTATCGCACACAGGTGGTCGTTACACTCACCCCACCACAACCAGCGACGACCAGACAGCCGATTTGGGTCTTATCTACGACTTCAACCACTCAGGTGATGGCCTGCTCATTGATGAAGTATTGGTCGGTGGACCTTTCGACCGCGCCTCATCAAAGGTAGCCAAAGGCGATGTTGTAGAGAAGATTAACGGAACCGCTATTACGGCAGGCAGCGACTACTTCCCGCTACTGAACCGCATGGCAGGCAAGCGCACATTGATTTCGATATATCGACCCTCTGACGGCAGCCGTTGGGACGAGGTAGTCAAACCTGTAACCGCAGGTACTATAAACTCGCTTCTCTACAAACGCTGGGTAAAACAACGTGCAGCCGATGTGGAGCGTCTGTCGGGAGGTCGTCTGGGATATGTCCATATCGAGTCGATGGCCGATGGCAGTTTCCGTACAATGTACGCCGATGTTTTGGGTAAATACAACCACTGCGACGGTATTGTAATCGACACCCGATTTAATGGAGGAGGCCGTATGCACGAGGATATCGAGATATTCTTCAGCGGCGAGAAGTATCTCACACAGGTGATTCGTGGCAAGGAGTCATGCGACATGCCCAGTCGCCGTTGGAACAAACCCTCTATCATGGTCACCTGCGAGGCCAATTACTCTAACGCTCACGGCACACCGTGGGTATATCGCCAGCGTGGCATCGGCAAGATTGTAGGTATGCCTGTTCCGGGTACAATGACAAGTGTTTCTTGGGAGCGTCTGCAAGACTCGTCATTGGTCTTCGGTATTCCTGTTGTGGGCTACCGCAAGGCGGATGGCACTTACCTCGAGAATGATCAATTAGAGCCAGATATTAAGGTTGCCAACTCTCCCGAAGAGATTGTAATAGGTCGTGACGAGCAGTTGGAGGCAGCCGTGAAGGCCCTGCTTGAAGAGATTGACGCCAAGAAAAAATAGAGATGATAACAAGATATACAGACTATCCGCTGCACGACCTCAACAGTTTTCATGTTGAGGAGCGGGCGGATTGTATCATAGAGTTCGACTGCGCAAACGATTTGGCCGAAATTTTTACCAATGGCGACATAGGCCAGAAGTGGTATGTGCTGGGCGGAGGAAACAACATCCTTTTCACAGGACGTTACTGCGGCACACTTATTAAACCTGTCGGCAAAAACATCACAATATTAGAGGAGGACAACAGTTCTCTTTTGCTTGAGGCCGATGCCGGCGTTGAGTGGGACGACATGGTTGCATGGTGTGTTGAACGTAATCTATGGGGTGCCGAGAACCTCTCGCTCATTCCGGGTTCGGTGGGCGCATCGCCGGTGCAGAACATTGGCGCTTACGGCGCCGAGGCCAAGGATATTATCGAAAGGGTGCACTACTTCGACACCACAGAAATGGAGAGTCGCACCCTAACAAATCGAGAGTGCCATTTTGCCTACCGCGAAAGTATATTTAAAAACAAATTGCGCCGGCATGCCATTATCACTTCGGTTGAGTTCCGCTTAAGCAAGATTCCCACGCCAAACCTCGGATACGGCGATTTAATACACGAGGTTGAGAGTCGCGGAGAGGCATCGTTGCAGAACATTCGTGACGCGGTATGTTCAATACGCCGCAGCAAGCTTCCCGACACCGCCCTGCTGGGAAATGCGGGCAGTTTCTTTAAAAATCCCATTGTGGATATAGCCACAGCCGACGGGCTAAAGGCCCAATACCCGAATATGCCTACATATCCGCTATCGGAGCAGCGATGCAAAATTGCCGCAGGATGGCTTATTGACCAAGCGGGAATGAAGGGATATAGACAGGGCAGCGTTGGAGTACACGAGCGTCAGGCCCTTGTATTGGTTAATTTTGGCCATGCCACAGGCAACGAGGTGATTGCATTGGCCGAGCATGTCATGCAAAGAGTATTCGACAAATTTGGCATAAGAATAGAGCCAGAAGTTAATATATTGTAACATACTGCTATGTTGTTAGATAAATTCCAAAATTACGTGACTCGTCACGAGCTTTTTACACATCAAGACAAGATTCTGCTGACCGTTTCAGGCGGAGTCGACTCTATGGTATTGATGTCGCTTTGTGTAAACAGCGGATTTAGGGTGGGTGTTGCACACTGCAATTTCGGTTTGCGGGGCAACGAGAGTGACGAGGATGAAATTCTGGTTCAGGAACATGCCAGAAAATATGGTATTGAGTGCCACAATCGCCGTTTCGACACACTCCACGAGATGGAACTCACGGGTGAATCTATGGAGATGGCCGCACGTCGCCTGCGATATACATGGTTTAACGAATTGTGTACCACACACGGCTACACGGTAATAGCTGTCGCTCATCATATAGACGATTCTATAGAGACCTTCTTTATCAATCTGTTACGAGGCACGGGATTACGAGGCCTTACAGGCATCAGCAAGCAAATAGGACGAATCGTACGCCCGCTGATGTTTGCCACGCGCAAAGAGATTCTCGACTATGCCATGCAAAAGCATATACCATATCGTGAAGACTCGTCAAACAAATCAACAAAATACCTGCGCAACAAGATTCGCTTGGGCATAACACCCCGTATTAAGGAGATAAATCCCCGCTTTCCGTTCATTATGCAGCGCAATATCGAACGACTGGAAGCAGCACAGAACTTCATCGATTACGCAATAGACTATTTTTCACAACAAGTCATTGATTACAACGGTGATATCTGCACTCTACACGCCAACGGGCTATCAAATGCCCCCTCACGCGATTTCATCATTTACGAGATACTGAATTCTCGATTCGGATTTAAAGGCGACACTGTTGATGGTCTGTGTCGTGCACTCAATGCCGAAAATTCGGGAAAGCGTTTTTACTCGCGCAGTCATGTGGCATATATCAATCGAGGCACAATTGTCATCGCACCTATTGAAGATAATGATTTATGTGAAACGCTAATAACAGAGGGACAACAACGAGCCTATTGCGGCAATGCGGTATTGTATTTCGATATTTGTGATGTAGACCTGCTCTCAACATTCAACACCCCCGATAATGTAGCACTGCTTGATGCCGACAAAATATCATTCCCGCTAACATTGCGCCGCTGGCAGGATGGTGACAGTTTTACTCCGTTTGGTATGACAGGCCGCAAAAAGATTAGCGACTACCTGATTGACCGTAAAATATCCATGGCAGAGAAACGTCGTCAGTTTGTTCTTCTTGTCGGCGATGAGATAGCATGGCTTGTCGGCCAACGAATAAACGACTCATTCCGAATAACAGATAAGACAGAGAGGGTTCTGCGTATAACAAAAGAGATTATCTAAAGCATGGCAAAATCTACAATAAAGTTTAACGACACAGTTGCCGAATTTGAGCGACTGAAACAGAAAATAGCTCGCAGGGAGTTCTCCCCCGTCTACCTATTTATGGGCGAGGAGAGCTATTTTATTGATTCGCTATGCGAAGCGCTCAGCACTACTATTCTGACCCCCGCCGAGCAATCGTTCAGCCAGGTTACGCTCTACGGCAAAGACAGCAATGCCGCACAGATTGTGAATCTTTGCCGTCAGATGCCTATGCTCGGCGCATATCAGGTGGTTATATTGAAGCAGGCCCAGCAGTTGGATAAGCTGGAGGTGCTTACCCACTACACCTCGAAGCCTCAGCCTTCAACCATACTCATATTATGCCATCACGAAAAGAATCTCGACAAACGCTCTGCACTCTACAAACAATGTGTCGCATCGGGCGTAGTTTTTGAATCGGTAAGACCACGTGATTACGAGATTAAGCAGTGGCTGGCGTCGTTTATCGGCAGCAAGGGATTACATATTGACGACAAGGCCATACAGATGCTGACCGACCACCTGGGATGCGACATTGCTAAAATATCGAATGAGATTGACAAACTTTTGGTATCGCTACCCGCCGATACCAAAGCAATCAACGACATGCACATCGAGCAGAATGTGGGCATATCGAAAGATTTCAACAATTACGAATTATGTAAGGCCGTAGCCACACAGAATATGGCACAGGCGATGAAGATTGCCGACCACTTTGCCCGTAACCCGAAGGCTAATCCGCTATTGGTGACCATAATGACTCTCTTCGGTCTGTTTCGAGATATTTTTACTATAAACTACCTACGTTGGCTGGCAAAATACAAGAACATGCCAATGCCTAACGATATGGAGCTAATGCGCATACTAAAGAAGAGTAACATATATGCCATCAACGAGTTAAAGCAACAATCCTCGATGTGGAACAACCGCAAGGTCTTCAACATTCTTGGACTTTTGCGAGAGTACGACGGAAAAAGCAAAGGTATCGACAATGGCGGCATGAGCGATGGTGAATTACTGCGAGAACTGTTGCTTAAAATTTTCATGCAATAATCCGAAAAGGTTATGGGAGTAGACAATCACAAACAAATGATTATGAACGGCGTGATGCAATCATGGCAACACATCGACACTCCCTTTGTATACCAAAACATCCACACATTGGGGTATCAACCCAAAAATCTGGCCGAGCACATTACCGTTCTAAACAATACCGCGAACAAACTATTCCGGCAACAGCTAAACACTTCCGAAAGGAATATCAAAGAGCAGATATACACGCTGCTGTCAATGCAACGTCTATCGCTGAATGTTACAATATGTGTAGTGCTGAAGCTATATGCCACAGGAGATTACTCGCTCGAATATGAAGAGCCATCAATCTACCGAGGATATGCCTTAAGAGGCCTGCGCCCCGAGGCTTGTTATCTGAATCTCAAACCAGATATAAGCGGACCTTCGAGTTCCGTATCGCTAGCTGCCCGCAAAATGGCTGATGCCATAGCAAAAAGTCGGCATGCACATATTGCAATTATGCTCGATGCCGATAACAATCTGATTTTCGAACCTTCATTCCCGCTGTTTTGCGTTATAAACGAAGTTATCGTTCTACCGCAGGATGCCGCAGAATCGGCAGAGTTGAAATTAGTCGAAAAGGCAGCACGAAGTTGCGGGCTCAAAATCTGTCAAAGAACCATCTCAAAAGAGTTGATAAACTCGGCTGACGAGGTTCTGATTGCATCATGGCAGGGAATAACATCAATCAGCAATATCAACAATCAGATAGAATATTATTGGACTATAATAGCCGAACGACTTGCAGAAAAAATGCAATCAACGGAATAACGTATTAAATATTTTTATATTTTTTATATCAACTATCAAATATCTAAAATTTTTGTTATATCTTTGAAGAAACAAACATTTAAAACATCCGCAAATATGAAACGATTTCTACTATTGATTGCCGCCACAAGTATTGCATTCAACGCCATGGCTCAAGATGAAAACCTATTCAACGGTCTATTGATTAACGGCGATTTAAAAGGAATCAAAGCACGTGTAGAGGTTAAACACCGCTCTATTCACACAAACACTAACGCACAGGGCAAATTCGGTTTCTACAACATCGAAGCATCCGATACCCTTATCATCAAAATCAAGAAAGAGGAGTATGTTGTTCCTGTTGCCGGCCGTAAAAGTATTAAGGTCGTTATCAACACCGAAACCCCAAGCTCTGATTTCGATGCAGCAGAGGATGATCAGCTTATCGCCTACGGACGTGACTTTGTAAAACATCGTGATATAAGCAACGACCCCAACGTATTGCTGGGTGATGTTATGCGCCATTATGGCTACACCACTCTCGGAGCTGCTATACAAGGAAAAATCGCTGGTGTCTCATATGATCCCCAATCTGGTGCCATCACTATGCGCGGTAAAACATCGCTGAACCTGAATACTTCGGCTCTGATTATCTGCGAGGGTCAGGAGATGCGCTCGATTGATGACATTGACATCCAGCAGGTTGACCGTGTTGAGGCTCTGCAGGCTCCCAATGCATATGGCGTCAAGGGTGCAAATGGTGTATTGATCGTATATTTGAAACGACGCACATCTGCAAAATAGCATGGACAAGATTGCAATATTCCCCGGCTCTTTCGACCCTTTCACTCGTGGCCATCAGGCAATTGTCGAGAAGGCTCTTACTCTTTTCGATAAGGTTATTGTCGCCATCGGGGAAAATGTGCAAAAAAACTCCTTGCTTGCCATTGAACAGCGAGTAAAACTAATCGAAGAACTTTACGACAACGACCATAGAGTTGAATGTGTCACATATAAAACCTTGACTGTTGACTTGGCTCGTCAAGTAAAAGCCTCGGCTATAATCAGAGGTGTGCGTAACACTATTGATTTCGAGTATGAGCGCAATATGGCTCAAACCAACAGCAGGCTGGCAAACGACATCACAACCATCTTGCTACTGACGCCCCCTGAATTCGCCGATATATCTTCGTCAACCGTCCGCGAGCTACTCAAATTCGGGCACGATGTAGGTGAGCTAATGCCACAAGGGATTGATTTAAGGGACTATTACAAATAAGCTCTAAAGTGCAATAAATACCACAGAATACACATTCTGTGGTATTTATTTATCAATTCATATAGGTGGCGTTGCAAGGTTTGATAATTGTTCCTATCTTTGCAGTTAAATTTAAACCACACAGAATATGGAATTTACAGCAGAAATGATTGCCGGACTTTTGAACGGCACCATTGTCGGAGATAAAAATGCAGCCGTTCACACAGTCTCTTCGATAGAAGGTGGCAAGAAGGGCTCTTTAACTTATCTGACCAATCCAAAATACGAGCAGTATATTTATACCACCGAAGCCTCTATCGTTTTGGTAAATGACTCTTTCGAACCAACTGCTCCCGTGGCCGCCACGCTTATCAAGCTTCAGGATGTTGGCGCGGCCGTGCTTAAACTTCTTGAGATGTATAATGCCATGAAACCCCAAAAGAAGGGTATCAGCAAGATGGTCTCTATCTCAGAGAAGGCCACCGTTGCCGAGGATTGCTATATCGGAGATTTTGCTGTTATCGAGGCAGGAGCTGTTATTGAATCAGGAGCAAAGATATATCCTCAGGTCTACATTGGCGATGGTGTGAAGGTTGGCACAGGCACAACTCTATATGCCGGTGTTAAGGTATATGAGGGCTGCAAGATTGGCGCTAACTGTATTATTCATGCCGGTGCTGTTATCGGTGCCGACGGCTTCGGCTTCCTACCAAAACCCGACGGAACATTTGATAAAATTCCACAATTGGGCAACGTGATTATTGAGGACAATGTTGAGATCGGCGCAAACACATGTATTGATCGCGCAAAGACCGACTCAACAATCATTCGCAAGGGCGTGAAACTCGATAACCTGATTCAAATCGGCCACAATGTTGAGATTGGCGAGAATACCGTATCTTCGGCCCAGATGGGTATAGCAGGCACATCAAAAATCGGTCGCAACTGTTTTCTGGCAGGTCAGGTGGGTATTGCCGACCACGTTACTATTGGCAACTATGTTAAGATTGGTTCCAAATCGGGTCTTGACAAAGATGTTCCCGATGGCGAAATCCGTTTCGGCTACCCTGCGCTGCCGGGCATGAACTACCACCGCTGTTTTGCAGTGTTCAAGAATCTGCCCGACTTGCAGAATCGCGTGCGCGCACTTGAGAAGAGCATAAAAGATATTACTGAAGAGAAATAATTTATAAAACCAACACTTATGAAAAAGATTTTTATCATTGCAATGACAGCTGCAGCCATGATTAGCTGCGGCAGCGCCTCGAAGTACACCATCACCGGCACCTCAGAGGAGTTCGCTGATGGCAAGTGGGCATTCCTCACAATCGAGGAGGGCCGTGAGTTGAAGAATATCGACTCAATGGCTATCACAGGCAACTCATTCAAATTTGTCGGCGAAGTTGAGAATCCCTATTCTGCTTATGTTATCATTAAGGATGCCGAGGCTGATCGTCCCGAGTTGTATGCAGAAATCTATGTTGAGCCCGGAACTATTGAAGTTAAGAAGCTCGATCCCGAGTACCAAGCTTATAGCGCAGTAGGCACACCGCTCAACGACCTCACCTCAGAGATGAATGCGAAGATGGCAGAACTCATGAAGGATGAGAACGCCAGCAACGAGGACATTATGAAGTTGTATGCCGATTTTATCATGGCAAATGCAGCAAATCTCGCAGGTCAGAACATGCTGAAGCAAAACTACTACATGCTTGCACCCCAGCAGGTACTGGATGCTGTTGCTGCTATCCCCGCCGAGAAGCAGGAGGAGTTTGCCGACATGAAGAATGCCGCCGAGCAGGCATTGAAGGTTGAGCCCGGAAATGCCTATATCGACATCGTAGAGCCCACACCCGATGGCAAGGAACTTTCACTTAAGAGCGTGGTTGAGAACAAAAAGAACAAGTATGTTCTACTCGACTTCTGGGCTTCATGGTGTGGCCCTTGCATGGCTGAGGTTCCCTACTTGGTTGAGACTTACAAGAACTACAACAAGAAAGGTTTCGAGATTTTTGGTGTATCATTCGACCGTAACCGCGATGCATGGCTTAAGGCTATCAAAGATAAGGAGCTCAATTGGTTGCATGTAAGCAACGTGAAATATTGGGACACCCCCTCACGTCACGCATATGCTGTAAACTCAATCCCCGCCAACTTCCTTATCGACTGTTCAACAGGCAAGATCATCGCCAAGGGTCTTCGCGGCGAGGAGCTTCAGAAGAAGATTGCCGAGCTGTTGAAATAACAGATATATAGGCAAAAAAAGCGTGTTTGAAGTTTCAAACACGCTTTTTTTGTCATAATAAGATTATTTCTGGGCAGCGCTCTTGGCCTTAGCCATATCGAGTGCCGATGTTGTTACATAATATTTTGCCAACATGTTAGGCACCTCCCAATCGGGCAGCTTGCCATCCTCAAGATACTGCAAGAAATTCTCGGTAACCTGACCGAAGTGAGCCTCATGGCCAACACGATAGCTGTCGGGAATCACAACCTGCCACATCTTATCGCTCTTCTTCTGCAGTTTCACGCCGGCATACTTCTCCTCAACCTTTGCAAAGGCTGTCGCCAACTCCTTCTCATAAGCAGCAGCATCAACACCCTCTACAAGCTCGATAAAGAGCTCGGGCTTATAGTTCTGCTCCTTACCCTGCAAGATAATAAGATCGGCCTTTGAGCCCTTCATCTTCGAATAGTGGGTGTCGCCACCACCCTCGGGGAAAGTGTAATTCCAGATTACAGATACCTTAGCTGTGATGCCACGCAATTTGTAAAGGATATCGCCATTGCAATACACATTCAAAATATCATCCTTGACATCCTTCTGAAGATAGTCGGGATACTCATCAAAACCTGTCACCTGCTTGAACTCCGCACGGGTCATAGGGGTAGTCCAACGGTTGGCATCCAACAACTCAACCTCCTTCTCGTAGTTGATAATTTCGCCAGGGAATGCCTCCCACTGTACCAAATCAACGAGGTGGGTTGTAACGTCAACAATACCCTCACCCTCTTGATTTACATCGAAGAACCATGCAGGACGCTTCAAAGGATTACCCGACACCTCCTTAAAGAAGTGGTGTACGCTCTCCTTGATGATTGCAGGATCCTCGGCCGAGCCTGGTAACTGCTCGCCATAAATTGCAGGAATGAGCGAGAGCTCACGCTGCAAGATGGTTGTAATCTCATGGCGCTCTGTCATAATATCATACAACATCACACCATTCTTCTGCGCGATATCGAAACACTCCTTCAACAGCTTGAAATTCTCGCTGGTAATAGCCATCGGCTTATCGGCCAAGACGTTGATACCTGCCTCAAGAGTCTTCTTGATATACTCGGTCTTCTTACCGTTGTTACCGGCAGTAACCATCACGTTACCACGCTTCTCGGCAATCATCTTCTCCATGAAATCATCCCCGAGATACACATTCTCGTTCCACTGTGTGGGCGACTCGCTGCGGGTATTATAACCCTCGATACGCTTTAAGTGCTCTGCCACGTCATCACCTTCGGGAGCATACACATAAACCTCGTTGGAAACCTGCTCGTAAGAGTTCTTCTGTACCAACGCTGCATGGAAATGACCGGGGTCGAGTGTTACGATGGTCACCTTTGACTCCTTATCCGATGAACATGAGGTAAGCGCCATAAGCGATACTGTTACAAATAAAAAAAATCTCTTCATTACTAAACAATTTTTACATCTAATATTACCAACGGGCGGCACCTGTGGGTACCACCCGTCTACTATTGTTTTGTGGCTTATAGTCTATTTAACATTTTTCAGCCATACTGCGCTCGATACCCATCTGCAGGCCATCAATCTCGGCCAGGCCCTTCAAGCGACCCACCAAAGGATATCCCGGATTGGCTTTACGTGTGTAGTCATCCAGCATCTTCAGTCCATGGTCGGGACGGAAAGGAAGTCTAATATCCTTACGACCCTCCTGAATACGACGCTGCTGCTCCTCAAGCAAAGCCTTCACAACAGCATACATATCGACACTGCCCTTCAAGTGGCCTGACTCATAGAAGCTACGCTCGGCCATAAAGGCTGTGTTACGCAAATGCACGAAATGGATACGTGGAGCGAACTCCTTAACCATAGCGACCAGATCGTTGTCGGGACGTGTTGAGAGCGAGCCTGTACAGAAAGTGATACCATTTGCAATAGACTTATGCTCATTCATGAGCCAACGCAAATCGTCCACAGTACCTGCAATGCGAGGTAAGCCCAACAAGGGGAACGGAGGATCATCGGGATGGATACAGAGGTTCACACCTGCCTGCTCGGCAGTAGGCAACACATCGCGCAAGAACATCGACAAATGCTCACGCAGACGCTCCTTACCGACATCGGCATAGGTCTTAAGATAAGCAAGGAACTGCTGCTTATAGTCGCCGCCCTCGCCTACCACGCCATGGATAAAGGCTTGTGTTACGACGATAATATTGTGAGCAAGTTCCTCCTTCTGCTCCTCGGTAAGCCCTGCAACTATACGCTCGGCCTGCTCCAGCACCTCGGCAGGATAATCCTCGCTGGCGTTCTCACGCTTAAGGATATAGATATCGAAAGCCGCAAAGGTGGGATAATCAAAGAGCATAGACTCCGAGCCTGCCTGATTCTTGTAATGCAAATCGGTACGTGCCCAATCCAACACAGGCATGAAGTTATAGCACACGGTATCGATACCACACGCACCCAGATTACGCAACGACTCGCAATAGTTATCAATCAAACGCTGACGGTCGGCAGAACATATCTTGATACCCTCCGATACGGGAAGGCTCTCGACAACGCTCCAGCGCATACCGTAACTCTCGATCTCGCGCTGCACGGAACGAATCTCATCAATTGACCACACCTCACCAGAAGGGATGTGGTGGAGAGATGTTACTACTCCCTCCACACCCATCTGCTTCAAGTCGGCTAAAGTTACTGTGTCATTGCGGCCAAACCACCGCCATGTTTTTTCAAGTGCCATAATTATACGCCGCCAAATGAGCTGAATCCACCATCAACGGGGATAATAGCTCCGGTGATAAAGCTTGCATGCTCCGAGCAAAGGAAGTGCACCAGGCCGTTAAGCTCCTTGATGTCGCCAAAACGCTTCATGGGAGTACGGGCCAACACCTTACGGCTACGCTCGGTCAAAGAGCCGTCAGGGTTAAGCAACACTGCACGGTTCTGGTCGCCGATGAAGAAACCGGGGGCCAAGGCATTAACACGAATCTTCTCGCTGAACTTCAACGCCATCTCCATTGCCAACCACTGTGTAAAGATGCTAACACCACTCTTTGCCACTGAATAGCCGGGAACGCGGGTGATAGCTGAATATGTAGCCATCGATGACACGTTGATGATACTACCAGAGCCACCCTCGGCCATAGCCTTACCAAATACGAGGCAAGGATATACAGTACCGTTCATGTTAAGGTCGGTAACACGGTTGAAATCCTCAACCTTCATATCGAATACGGTCTGATCCTCACGCAATGTAGCACCGGGAAGGTTACCACCGGCAGCGTTTACAAGGATGTCTACCGAGCCCCATGTCTCTAGAAGTTTCTCGCGAGCGGCCTCAAGGCTTGCGATATCAAGCACGTTGCACTGCAAACCGATTACCTCGCCCAATGGGCTCAACTCCTTTACTCTATTATCGAGCTGCTCCTGACGAATATCAAGAATAGCTACCTTAACACCATTCTCTACGAGGCTGCGAGAGATGCTGCCTCCGAGCACGCCGCCACCACCGGTAACGACAGCTACTTTACCTTTCAAGTTAATATCCATAATGGTTATTCGTTTTTATATTGCTCAAACAAATTTGCGATACCTGCCTCGGTAGTGTTACCACCGTGAACAACAACACGATAGCGAAGCTTGATAGTCTCGCCCTTCTTCAAATTGGTTGCCTTATCATCCTCGGGCCAATACATCGGGGTGGGTGACATAAAGCCATAGTCACGAGTGAACCAAGGTGAAGGATACCAGCGGTTAGAGGGGTGCTGCATAATGGCTATACCCTCAACACCTGTCTTACGCTGACCATAGCAGTCAATCCATGCTGAACCTACACCAAAAGTACCCTTCTCGCCGGTCTTACCCTCAGAGTTGATCATAGTTCCGCCTTGTGTCACTGTCAAATCGGGATCTACACGAGCACTGAAAAGTGAGTGGTTGGTCTTCAAGATTGTAACATCGATAAGCATCTCCATCTCAACATCGAAGTCGATGAAATAAAGATTCTTCGATGGCGATGAAATGGTAATCTTACGGCGGTCAATAATGGGAGCCGGAGCATCAGGGCGCTTCCAAATACACTCATCCTCAATAACAACTCTTTCACCTTTGGCTTCGATGATGCGGGCTCCCACTGATACGATTTGACCACGGTTCAAACCCTCCTGCCAATAGTTGCCGCCATTTACTCGGTCACAACCGAAGAAAAGCGAACTATGGTGGGGGTATGTACCATTACGCATTGATGTTGTTGAACCACCAGATATGGGGCCGTTTACAGGATAGAAGAAAGGATACTTCTCATCAGGCTGAAAACGGTAGCTGGTAAAGAACTGGTTACCAACATTTATATCAATACGATTACCTATTTTTGTTGCAGATACCTGCTGCGGCTGTGCCATAACACCTACAGCCACAAAGAGGGCCAATGCACTCAATATAATCTTTTTCATTTTAAATTTATTTTAATATAGCACCTTACTATTTAACCTTAACAATAGGGGGATTTGCAAAATCGTTCCACAAACGGTCGGCACGCTCCTTGGTCATCTCACCATCGTAAGAAAGCACACGATAGCAGAGCTTATAGCGACCACCAGCCTCCAAAGTCCAATCCTCATTCTTGGTGGGACATAGGCCGATAAAAGTATCGCCACGACCACCATTTGCATTTTCGTCCCAGATACGAACCGGCTCGGGAGCCTTACGATTCTGCGGATGGCTCATGAAGAGCAAACCTGAACGACCATTATCGCACTGACCTGTAACATAGATCCAGCGAACATTTGTGCCATCAATCTGCTGACGAGTATTACCCTCTGAAGTGAACATCTCACTATTGTGACGAGTCCACTCCTGCGGGCCACGCCAACCGAAACCAGCATAACGATAGGCTCGGAGGATTACCGGCAGGTCGGTAGAGGGATGGAGCTCTGACTCAAAATCCCACAGGAAACCACCCTCGAGATTGTATGCCTTCACATTCCAGGTCTCGTCCATGATGGCCTTCTCTCCCTCGGGGGTAAAGATGTAGTGATAGAGATGTGCCTTATAACCGGCGCAAATATCACCCTGATAGGTACGGTCGTAACCACGAGCACGTACAGTACCTTTCATATCACGAAGATTCCACAAGTCGTACATCTTTCCATCATACTCAACGCGGGTCCATGGGTTCCAAATACCATAGTGGTGGTAATGGTCACGAGGCTGGATTCTTGTCAAGACATTACCCGACGGAGAGTATGCGGGGTGAATATAACCGCTACGACGATAAGCAGGATGCACACCTTCGGGAGGGAATGTGGTAGTGTAGTTATACTGCAACACAGCCTTTCCATCCTTGCTCAACACCAATGCCTCGTTAGTGTCCTTTACAGTCATAGAACCACTTTGGTCTACGGTATCGGTACTGCTTGCTACAAAATAACGTGACGCTCCGGCAGGAGTATCACCATCCAAAACCCAGTACAACACAGGATTCTTGCCGTCGGCCCATACGAGTTGGCACTCAACGGGACGCTTTTCACCATCAACCTTCTCGAAAAGAACAACACCATTGTTCTTTGTAAGGTTCATTTTAGCAACGTCGGCAGCAACAATGCAATCCTTACGAGCAAAGTCGCCGGCGTTGACCTCGATCTTTATGGTCGAGGCCAACAACGACGTGAGTGAAAAGCAGAAGCATAATAGCAAAACTGCTTTTTTCATAGTTAATTTAATTTTAGAAGTTATAGGGAGGTCTCATATGACGAGAAAGCATTGCATTTGCCTGGTCGTCATTCTTGAAACGCTCGGTAACGGGATCCCAGTAAAGCTTACGGTCGCTGAGTTTCATTGCAATGTGCTGCAACAAACATACAGAGCATGAACGGTGAGCAACCTCAACGGGAGTGATAGGAGCCTGACGGGTGCGGATAGCCTCCAGCCAGTTACCATGGTGATCCTTGCTATTGTAGAGGTGGATTTCATTCTCGCCAATACCTGAAGTAAGGATCTTGGGGTCTGAAGCCTGCAAAGAACGCTGATTAGCAGCCTTAACAGGATCGCTGGCAGATGCCACGTAGTTACCACGGCAAACGAAAATCCAACCCTCGGTACCCTTGAACAATACACCATTAGGCTTCTCTTTGCTATCAGTCATACCGCGAACGATTACACCGTTAGCATAACGCATTTCGGTCTGGAAATCTGACATGTGAACATCCCACAAACCGCCTGTAGCAAATGTAGCGCGACCTGAAACCTCGACAGGACCAGAGTACTCGGTATCCATTGCCCAATGAGCGATATCGAAATGGTGGTGGCCCCAACCTGTAATCATACCGGCACCAAACTGCTCGCAACGCAACCAACCCGGACGAGCGTTAATATCCTCGGGGTGAACACGGTCACGAGTGTAGGGAACATAAGGAGTCTGACCCAACCACTTCTCGTAGTTGAAACCCTCGGGGATAGGCATCTCCTCGGCATTACCACCTGCGGGATCACCCGGCAGACGAACCTCGATCTCCTGAAGCTGACCGATACGACCATTGCGAACCAACTCACATGCGTAGCGGAACTGCTCCATAGAACGCTGCTGGCTACCAATCTGGAAGATACGACCTGATGCATGAACAGCGTTACTCAACTTACGACCCTCCTCAACTGTGAGTGAAGTGGGCTTCTGCATATAGATATCCTTACCTGCATTGGCAGCATCGATACCGATTTTTGCATGCCAGTGGTCGGGAGTACTGATCAATACGGCGTCAACATCCTTGTTTGCCAACAACTCCTCGTAGTGCTCGTAAGTCTTAACATCAACATCCGACTTACCATACTTCTTGGCATAATAACCCTCGATTGCACCCTTGGCAGCAACAACACGCTTTGCATCCAAATCACAAGCTGCAATAATGCGAACATTGTCATATTTCCAAACGCCAGGCATATCGTGAGTACGTGAGATACGACCTGTACCGATAGCACCGATATTGATTCGGTTAGAAGGTGCATTGGCACCAAAAACTGAAGCGGGAACAATTGTAGGAGCTACGAACAAACCTACGCCTGTTGCCAAAGATCTCTTCAAAAAATCCTTTCTTGTCATTGTCATAGTAGTAAGTTTTTAGGTTTATACTGCTTTTAATGCAAAGATAAAGATATAAAAAATCTCTAACGCATACTATTTTTGCAAATGTTTATACTTTATTGAGCAAATTAAGCTATGACAAAGGCCCAAAACCTCTAACTTTTTTTTTAAAACTTTTTATTATATAATAAGGTAAATATTACACCAAATGCAAAAGTCTCCCCTATCGTGTAAACTGCTTACGATACTCGGTGGGCGTAAGGCCCGTATAGCGTTTGAAAATTCTGTTGAAATGTGCCGTAGAGTTAAACCCGCTTTCGAGACACACCTGCACAACATCCATGGTACTCTCTACCAATAATTTACACGCATGTCCAATACGCAGGTTCATTATATATTCCTGAAAAGTCTTACCGAAACTCATCTTAAAATAGCGGCTGAACGACGAGGTATTCATCGCCACAAGCGAAGCCATGGTGGTCAAATCGATATTCTCTCTGAAATGCGCTGTTGCATAAGTAAGAATCTTCTCCATGCGCTGATTCATGGCTGTCGACGACGATTTATGGAAAAGCTGTGTACCCAGCAGCTTGCGATCCTCGATTTCGGCCATAACATCCAACAGTTGTAACAGACCAATGATACGCATCTTGCCGCTATAACTCGGCATCTTCTCGATAAGCTTTACAACCTCTCGATTCACAGCAGGAGGGAAATAAATTCCGCGAGCAGACTCCTCAAGCAGAACTTTCACATGCGACAAATCGGCGTAATTGTTAATGGCATGCGCCATAAAGTTCTCCTCGAATTGTATGATAGTGCCCTTCACACGCCCCTTTGCAACACCATTACGATAATCGTCGGCACTACGCAAATAGTGAGGCACACCATGCCCGACAACTATCACATCTCCCGGGCCAAACGGCCCCATACTATCGGCAACAAACATGTCGCCAACGCTCTCTTTGACATGTATAATCTCAAATTCATTGTGCAGATGCCAATTATACGTAAACATATCGTAGTCATAATGTCTTGCGATAATCGGCATGTCGGCAGAAATAGGCAGCTGCTCATGTATAAATCTGTTGCTCATCGAAGATTAGTTTAGTTTTAGCAAATATACATAAATTTTTACGCAGAACAAAGACGGAACGCCATTTATAGATATGCCGGCACTTTCTTATTGACAAAAAAAGATTAAATTTGCACTATATTAACTGAGATGGAGAGTCGGCAGAATACATATCGCATCATGGGCATCGACCCGGGCACCAACTACATGGGCTACGGCATAATCGAGATTGAAGGCAAGCAGCTTCGCTCGGTTGTGATGGGCGACATTGATTTGCACACAATGAGCGACCCTTATCGCAAATTACACTATATCTTTGAGCGTGTGAGCAAGCTCATCGAAGACTATGACCCCCAGGAGGTCGCACTCGAATCCCCATTTTTTGGCACAAACGTGCAGAGCATGCTCAAGCTGGGACGCGCACAAGGTGTTGCCATGGCAGCAGCATTGAATCATGAGCGAGATGTTTTCGAATACGCCCCCACCCGCGTAAAGCAGGCCATAACAGGTTCGGGTGCCGCATCTAAAGAGCAGGTGGCAGCCGTAGTAAAACGCATGCTCAAACTGGAATATATGCCACGCCGATTGGATGCTACCGACGGCATGGCTGTAGCTTTGTGCCACTATTTCACTGCCCGCACCCCCATATCACTTGCAATGGGCCCTGCCAGAGTAAAAGGTCTCGGCGGTGGAAAAAAGGCAGCAAAAGGCTCCTCATCGTGGGAAGCCTTTATCAAAAAAAATCCTGAAAGGGAGATAAAATAGATTATCGCAATTACACTTATTCCTCCTTACGGAACCACCTCTTGACTCTTTTGACGCCCTCTGCACCGAGAATCAGCAGACCGCCATATTGTGCGCTTTTGGCAAGGCCAAAGAATGTAGCCCACAATGCACCTCGCCATCCTGCCCCAATCGGCAAAGCCAAAGATGCAAAAGAGAGCAGATAAAATATCACGCACGAAAACAACACAATCGCACCCGTACGAAATGACAAACCCTGCAAAAACCGCTTGGCACGCCCCCACAACAAGGTCAATCGCTCTTTCATGTTAATATTTGTAAAACGAATATTTTTCTCGCAAATATTGCTTCACCTCCTCGGGCAACGAAGTGAAATATGCCTTCCAACCCGGACAAAAATTGATATGCCAACGCCAAAATCTGCCTATAAGCGATTTGGGATTAACATCATACTTTGCTCTTAACGGACAATTTTCACATTTAGAAGTAGCCATAATTGAGAAATGATTTCTTTTTACAAATATAAATATTTGTACTGATATACACAATGTCGGTCTACAAAAACGATGTAATTTATTTTTATGGATCAAAAAACAAATCCCTTTGGGCGCTCTTTCACTTTTTTTTCGTAACTTTGAAAATTAAATGGCGTCATAAATATTTTTACACCCACCCAAAAAAAGCAAACAACAAACAATATATATTATGAGCAATAATAAGTACACCTTAAAAGAGGTGACCGACAAAGCGTTGGAGAAAGAGTTTATAGATTTGCCCAAACGCTTATATAAAGGCAATCGCAATTGGGTTTGTCCTTTGGATGATGACATCAAGGGCGTTTTCGACCCCGCAAAGAACAAACTCTACGCCGATGGCGAGGCTATACGTTGGATTGCCTACGACCAGAAAGGCGAGGTTGTTGGCCGCATCGCTGCATTCTACGACAACGAGCATGCATACTCTTACGAGCAGCCCACCGGCGGTTGCGGATTCTTTGAGGCTATCAACGACCAAGAGTTGGCCAACCTCCTATTCGACACCGCCCGTATGTGGTTGGTAAGTCGCGGCATGGAGGCAATGGACGGTCCCGTAAACTTCGGCCCTCGCGATTCATGGTGGGGACTTTTGGTGGAGGGCTACGAATTCCAGCCGCTCTACGCCAACCCCTACAACCCGCCATACTACAAGGAGTTGTTCGAAAACTACGGTTTCCAGAACTACTTCAACCAGAATACCTATCTATGGCGAGTGTATGACGATGACATCAACAGCAGCATCCACGAGCGAGCAAAACGCCTGCACAACACCCCCGGTTACAGCTTTGCCAACATTCAGGGTCGCGACTTGGAGGAGGTCGCCGAGGATTTCCGTATCATCTACAACAAAGCGTGGTCGCTCTTTACAGGCGTGAAACCCATGCCGAAAGAGGAGGCACAAGAGATTGTCAAGACATTGCGTCCCATTGTCGATCGCAACATTATCTTCTTCACATACTTCAACAACGAGCCTATCGGATTCTTTATCATGGTGCCCGATATCAACCGCATCATCGGCAAGTTCAATGGCAAGTTGAATCTGCTGAACAAACTGCGCTTGATATGGGATTTGAATGTAAAGAAGAATTGCGACCGTATCTTCGGTATGATCTTCGCCGTAACACCCGAATTCCAGGGTAAGGGCGTTGAGTCGGGAATGATTCAGTACATCTACGAGACATACATCCGTACCGACCGCAACAACTACAAGACCGTTGAGTTTGCATGGATTGGCGACTTCAACCCTGTAATGAATCGCATGATTCAGACCTATGTATGCGCCACTCGACACAAGATGCACACAACTTACCGTTACCTGTTCGACCGCAACAAACCATTCACACGCTGTCCGCGATTGGGTATTAAGCGTAGCGAGAAATAGAGAATAACCAAATAAAATAATAACCTAATGAAAACAACAGCTTTTACAAAGTATCACATCGCTGCCGGCGCAAAGATGGCCGAGTTTGCGGGATACAATATGCCCATCGAGTTCTCGGGCATCAATGATGAGCACATGACCGTACGCGAAAAGTGCGGCGTGTTTGACGTGAGCCACATGGGCGAGATATGGATTAAGGGCGAGAAGGCCCTCGACCTATTGCAGCATATCGCCTCTAACGACGTGTCAAAGCTTTTCGATGGCAAGGTGCAATATGCCACCATGCCCAACGGCAAGGGCGGAATCGTAGATGATATCCTCATCTACAAATTCAGCGACACCAAATATATGCTATGCGTAAACGCTGCCAACACCGATAAGGATTGGGCACACATCTGCGCCGAGGGTGCAAAGTTCGGCATGGAGCCCGGCAAGGAGCTGGAGAATGCATCCGACAACATCGCACAGCTCGCCATCCAGGGTCCTTTGGCCATGAAGCTCGTACAGAAGATGTGCGAGGAGCCTGTGGAGGATATGGTATACTACACCTTTAAGCAGACCAAAGTTGCAGGCTGCGACGTGATTCTCTCTGCCACAGGCTATACAGGTTCTGGCGGCTGCGAGATTTACATGTATAACGCCGATGCCGACACAATTTGGGAGGCCATGTGGAAGGCCGGCGAGGAGTTCGGCTTGAAGAACATCGGTTTGGGTGCACGCGACACGTTGCGTTTGGAGAAGGGCTTTGCTCTCTACGGCAACGATATTGACGACACAACCTCTCCATTGGAGGCCGGCCTCGGTTGGGTTACAAAATTTGTTGAAGGTAAAGAGTTCATCGACCGCGAGTTTTTGGCAAAGCAGAAGGCCGAGGGCGTACAGCGCAAGCTCGTAGGCTTAAAGATGATAGACAGAGGCATTCCTCGACACGGATACAAGCTTGCCAACCTTGAGGGCGAGGAGATTGGCGTGGTTACATCAGGAACAATGTCGCCTATGCTTAAGGTTGGTATTGCGTTGGGATATGTAAAGACTGAATATGCCCCCATCGGCACAACCGTGGCCGTCGTTATCCGTGACCGCCTACTCAAAGCCGAGGTGGTGAAATACCCCTTTGTATAAATCGGTTGCCAAGACAATAAAATAAAATAGGCGCAGGTTAATCTGCGCCTATTTTATATGTATATCTGACTATTTCTCTGTAGCTCCACCGGCCTCCACCCAACCATTATAGCCTTTGTCGAGTTCTATCACACGATAGCCGTTACCCGCAAGAACTCCCGCCACCTGCTTGCTGCGACCCCCGCCACGGCAATAGACCGCAATAACCTTGTCTTTCGGGAGAACCTGATAAGCCTTAAAGAAATCGGCACTACGAACGTCAATATTATAATCGACACCCACAAGCCGCCCCTCGGCATACTCTTCGGGGGTACGAACATCCACCAGCACTACATCTTCGCGCTCCAGACATGAGGCGAATGTCTCAACATCCAAAGAGGCATAGCTCACCCTACCGCTGCGAAGTGGTGAACACGATGCAAAGAGGAGCATCGCCACACCGACGACAAATAATCTCTTCATCAAAACACTCTAAAAATTATATACCGCTACATAAGCCAAAGAAGCCAATACAGCACCTACCAACGGGCCAAAGGCCGGCACCCATGAATATGACCACTGACTTGAGCCTTTACCTTTTATGGGAAGCAATGCGTGGGCAATACGCGGACCGATATCACGAGCAGGGTTCAGTGCATAACCTGTTGTACCACCCAAAGTCATACCCACTGCCATGATAAGCATAGCTGTCGGGAAGCTGCCGATACCACCAAGACCCACCTCTGGAGTATTCTCATTATTACCGATAGCCAAGATAACAAAAATCAGCAGCATGGTAGCCACAACCTCGCAGAAGAAGTTGCGAGGGTGATTCTTGATTGCGGGAATAGTACAGAAAATACCCAATTTTGTATCTTTATCATCGGTAATATCAAAGTGGTCTTTGTAATAGAGGTACACAATCACACCACCACAAAATGCGCCCAACATCTGAGCTACGATATAACCCAGCACTTGCGACCATGGGAATGTGCCCGCCACAGCGAAGCCCAAAGTAACAGCAGGACTCAAATGCGCACCCGAATAGGGTCCAGCAATGAGCACTCCGCACATTACAGCCAAACCCCATGCGATGGTAATGACTATCCAACCGCCATTATTACCTTTAGTACCTTTCAGCGTATTATTGGCCACAACGCCATCGCCCATCAATATCAACACCAATGTGCCGATAAATTCAAACAGACATTTTGTAAAAAAAGGAGTCTCCATATAAGTTTTGTTTAGGTTTAGTAACTACTTTTCATCATGCAACACCCTACGCACTGCATCGTGCCAGCCATCGATGGCGGCGTTGATTTGCGCACGCTCAACAGTGGGCTCAAAGACCATTTCGGCCTGCCACTGCTGCTTGATATCATCAATACTCTTCCAATATCCAACGGCAAGGCCGGCCAGATACGCTGCACCCAGGGCTGTGGTCTCGGTTACACAAGGACGAATAACCTTTGTATTGAGCAAATCCGACTGGTACTGCATAAGCAGATTGTTACGCGCCGCACCACCATCCACCTTCAACTCACAAAGTTCTATGCCTGCATCTCGTTGCATAGCATCTACAATATCCAAAGTCTGGTAGGCGATACCCTCCAATGCAGCTCGGGCAATATGAGCTGCCGTCGTACCGCGGCTTATGCCACTTATGCTGCCTCGTGCATACTGATCCCAATATGGAGCAGCCAGACCCGTCAGAGCCGGTACGAAATAGACTCCGGCAGTATCGGGAACAGAAGCAGCCAACTCCTCAATCTCAGCCGACGACTTGATTATACCAAGGCCATCACGCAACCACTGCACAACAGAGCCGCCAACAAAAATACTGCCTTCGAGAGCATAATTGACCTTATCGCCAATTTTCCACGCCACGGTAGTTAGCAGATTATTCTTCGAGTCGATAGGTTTTTCGCCACTATTCATCAACAAGAAACATCCCGTTCCATAGGTATTCTTCACCGCACCGGGCTCGACACACATCTGGCCAAACAGAGCCGCCTGTTGGTCACCGGCAATACCTGCAATAGGAACACGATGGGCAAAGATGGTGGTTTTTGTAGCTCCATACACTTCGCTCGATGAACGCACCTCGGGCATCATCGAAAGAGGGATATCAAACAAACGCAAAAGTTCCTCATCCCACTGCAAAGTGTGAATATTAAAGAGCATGGTGCGTGATGCGTTACTAACATCGGTTACATGCACCTCGCCACGAGTCAGACGCCAAATGAGCCATGTATCCACAGTACCAAACATCAGCTTACCCTTCTCTGCACGCTCACGAGCCCCGGGAACATTATCCAAAATCCACTTAACTTTGGTGGCACTGAAATAGGCATCAATAATAAGGCCCGTACGAGAACGGATAAACTCGGTATAACCTTCTGCTTTCAATTTATCACAGTACTCCGATGTGCGGCGATCCTGCCAAACAATTGCATTATAGATGGGCTCCTCGGTTTCGCTATCCCACACAATTGTGGTCTCGCGCTGATTTGTTATTCCGATACCGGCAATATCCAGACCCGTAATATCAATTGATGCGATTGCCTCGGCAATCACAGAGGCCTGTGACGACCATATCTCATGAGGATTATGCTCAACCCAGCCGGGTTTGGGAAAATACTGCGTAAACTCACGCTGCGCCATAGCTTTAATTTGGCCCTTGTGGTCAAAAACTATTGCTCTAGAGCTGCTGGTACCCTGATCGAGCGAAAGAATATATTGTTCCATAAAATTGAAGTTTTTGGTTTTAGGTTACAATAGCAAACGTTGCCAACCATACAATATTATTGACAGCCATACAAATTTATTAAATTTTTATTTCATAATCAAACAGAATACCATATTAACAAAAAAAGCAGGCCTATAGCCTGCTTAAATCATACTGCTTTATCTACTCTAAAACTCTGCCCGGATATTGTTCCAAAGCCTTGCCTAGAATGAATAACGCCCGTCGCAGATCCTCCTTGTTGAGAACATAGGCTATACGCACCTCATTGCGACCCTTCTCGACATCGGTATAGAATCCTGATGCCGGTGCCATCATGACAGTCTCGCCCTCATACTCAAACTCCGAAAGACACCACGCACAGAACTTATCGCTATCATCAATAGGCAGACGGGCCACCGTATAAAATGCTCCCATAGGAATAGGTGAATACACCCCGGGAATCTTGTTCAACCCATCAATAAGACAATTTCGGCGCTCGATATACTCCTCGTAGGTATTGATCATATATTTGCGCGATACATCCAACGACGCCTCCGCAACAATCTGGCCGATAAGCGGCGGGCTCAATCGTGCCTGACAGAATTTCATCACCGCATCACGCAACTTACGATTTTTGGTGATTAAAGCACCAATACGGATACCACACTCGGAGTAACGTTTTGACACAGAGTCAATCAAAACCACATTCTGCTCGATACCTTCCAAATGGCAAGCCGAGATATATGGCGAGCCTGTATAGATAAATTCGCGATATACCTCATCCGAGAATAGGAACAGATCGTATTTCTTGACCAAATCACGAATCAGATTCATCTCCTTACGGGTGTAGAGATATCCTGTGGGATTATTGGGATTACAGATTAGAATGCCACGAGTACGCTCATTGATCAAAGCCTCAAATTGTTCTACTTTAGGCAATGAGAAACCCTCCTCGATAGAGGTTGAAACAGTTCGTATAACAGCTCCTGCCGATATGGCAAACGCCATATAGTTGGCATAGGCCGGCTCGGGAACAATAATCTCATCCCCGGGATTCAGACATGACATAAATGCAAAAAGCACCGCCTCAGAGCCACCGGTGGTGATGATGATATCCTCGGGAGATAATTTAATCTGATATTGGTCATAATAGCCCACAAGTTTCTCGCGCAACGACAGATATCCATCGCTTGGGCTATACTCCAGCACCTTGCGATCGATTTTCTTCAGCGCATCCAAACCCTCCTGCGGGGTGGGCAAATCGGGCTGACCGATATTCAGGTGATATACTTTTGTACCACGACGTTTTGCCGCGTCTGCAAGTGGCACCAACTTACGAATAGGCGAGGCAGGCATCTGCACCGCACGTTCCGATATTTGTGGCATAACGTTTCTCTTTTTTCCCTAACTAACCTATAATACTAATTCTCTGCCTTCTCCTGCTCCTCGGGTAATGGCTTTACCCACTGTCTTATGCGCTCATTACCTAAAATATCGGCTACGGTGGGAATTACCAATACACCGCCCATACCGGCAGCGATACCCAAGAATGTAAACGCAAACAGAATCATCATACGCTGCGGCTTACTCTTTTTGTAAGGCACGGTCACAGGTTTGATTATAGTAAGAATCGGAGTTGTCTCCTTAACGTTGATTTTCGCCTGCTCAAGCTGCGTTGCCAGCTCACTTGTAACAGTCATAGCCAACGAATACTCCGCATCCAACTTCTCGAGCTGAATTCGCGCTGTATGGCGAGATGCATCCTGATTGGCGTCGCGATATTTTGCTCGGCGGGCCTGAATATCCTCCAAATTACGCTTGGCCTCATCGTAACGCTCCTGAACGAAATCAAGATTCGACTGAACCTTCTCCACCTTAAATTCGGTGATATACTTCTGCAACAACGACACAGTGGCTTGTGCCAACTGCGCTGCCGCAAGAGGCTCTGGCATACTGGTAGAGATGGTTACATAACCCTTCTTATCGTCCAAAGACAATGAAACGCATTCTGAAAGGATTTTCAAAGCATTGTATTCATCTTTAGACGTTGTCTCGATTTTTGCACCATCACCCTCGTCCGATATATTATAAACAGGCTCAGGTTGCTCACCACGAATGGCATTCAAAATAACGAAAGGAAGGCCAATGGTGTATTTTACCACATAGTCCCCTATTCCCGGCTTATTATACTCCTCACTTGTGTAGTACTCAAAAAAACTCACCGGCTTACCCGCTTTCTCGAAATCGATAGGAGTCTGCATCAGCTCCTTACGGAAGGTGGTGCTTGCCATGATATTCTCATACACCAACGGCGACAGGGTCGCACCGCTCTGCTGCTGATTGAGATTGATACCCGCCAAAGCAGCCAACGAACTCATGCGCGATGAGCTCTGCGAATTAGAGGTCTGGGGCACCATATCGCAACTTGCATTGTAGACCTTGGGGCTGAATAGCGCTACCAATACACCTATTACCACAAATACCACAGTACACTTGATAATAAGCCAACGATTCACCCACATTCGGCGGATAAGTTCCACGAGATCAATCTCCTCCTCTACGGGCACGTTATTTTGATTAAGCATTTGATCCATTGTTCACAATTTTAAGCGTTTACTATCTTGCGAGATTTATAGCCGAAAGTATAACTGCGGCGGTAGAAGCCGTTGAAGACAACATTCCTACAACATCGCTCCACTTGACAGGCTCTGAAGGCGATTTTGATGGAACGATCACAATACATCCGGGACGAACCTTTGCCGACTTACCCGCATCAACCATTCCGTTCACATATATTACAAATGCACGATTTTTGCGAGCGCGGTTATCAAATCCACCCGCAGCCTTGATGCAATCTTTAAGCTTCATTCCATCTTTATATGTCACAGAGTTGGGATATAGTACCGCACCCATCACGCGAACTGTTCCGTTGTAAAGCGGAATCGAGAGAGCGTCACCATCACGCAGCACCACATCCGAATCCGATCCCGGATTAGCCAAAGCCTCCTCGAGATTGATGCCGACTGTATAGATTGAAGCCAAATCCTCCGCACGCAATGCAAGACTATCGGTAGGATCTTGCGCCTGCTTGCTAATCAAGCTCTTCAAGGCACTATTTTGAGTACGCTCCTCATCTGTCATTCTGCGCAAGAGATAAGCACCTTCGACAAATGCCCCAGGAGTTACTCCTCCCGCAGCAGCAACCACCTCCGAAAGACGCATATTGCGATGCGAAAGCGGATAATTACCCTCAAAGGCCACCTCGCCCTGAACAGATACGCTACTCTGGCTGATATAAACCG